>NZ_LIXM01000015.1 GCF_002608565.1 Vibrio sp. PID17_43 | reverse complement strand
GTGGTTAATTGCAAAATAAAAGGCTCTAAGTTTTGGGAACTTAGAGCCTTTATAAGCCATCTGTAGGATCGTTCAACCGATCATTTATCTCTTAACTGATCGGCATTAGGCACTACCCTCGCTTTTTAATTTGTCTTTTTCTTTAAGACGTTTGAATGCTCGGCTCAGCAGTGCTCTCATTCATTAATTTCTTAACATCACGCCACAGCATACTCATCACCACCAGGCTTAATGCAATATTGGAGAGTGGGAACGCAATCCAGATACCGGTTACGCCTAGGAGCTTCGGCAAAATAAATAAGAATGGCAACTGAATAACCATATTACCAATGGTGACAAACATCGCTTTGCTGCCTTTGTTCACCGACTGATAGTATGCTGCTGCTACCACCAAGAAACCATCCAAGAACAGCGCAAACATGTGCAGACGAATACCAACGACCGTCGCATCAATCAGATGTTGATCAGCGTTGTTGAACACAGAAACAAACTCGTAAGGAAAGAGGTTCATTAAGATGACGAACGCGACACCACCGAGTACAGAAGTACCCATCGCGATCTTCAACAGCTTGCGAATATTGTCTTGATTGCGTGCACCATGATTGTAACTCACCAAAGGCTGCATACCATTCGCGATACCCTCAGCAATCAAATAGTAAACCGTCACGATGTAGCCCAAGATCGCATAAGCGCCTATCAGCAAAGTACTGCCGTACTGAGCAAATAGGTTGTTGTGCAGCGCAACCATCATCGAGGTATAAGCATACATAAAGAAACTCGATGTACCGATGGTGACAATTTTGGGTACAACATCAAACTGCACCTTCAAATCGCTAATGGTTAGGCGTAGTTTTGCTTTCGACGTAAAGAAATAAGCTACGCCCAGAATCGTTACGATCATCTGTGCTAGCGCCGTCGCAATCGCAGCCCCCGTTAACTCCCAGTTTAACCAAGCAATAAAGATGTAATCCAATACGATATTAACGACCGCACCTATCACCATCAAAATGGTCGCTAGATTTGGACTATCATCATTACGAAGTAAAAAAGGCACCGCAATAGAGCCAAGAGAAAACACACAAGCGACAATGAGAATATGCAAATATTGCAAGCTCAGCTCATAGACTCGTCCTTCTGCCCCCTGCCAGTGAATGAAATCGTCTGCAAAAAAGAACAAGATCGTCGCGACCACCGGCATCAATGCGACTAGCAACAGTAGACCAGTGGAAAGAATGCGCTTCGCACCCTCAGCATCTTTTTCACCTTGTTTGATCGAGGCTAGCGCACCGGTACCGACTCCTACCATCATACCGATACCCAGAATAGAGCCAATGATCGGCCAAGCGACGTTAATCCCCGCGAGTCCGTCAGCACCAACGTAGCGACCGATAAAGATACCATCCACGACTTGATACAAACCGTTAACCAGCATAGCGGAAACGGTTGGAATTGTGTATTTCCAAAACTGTTTATAAATAGCGTTTTGCATGACAACCACCAATAGTTAGCAAGGCTAACTAAATAGTTAAAATAATAGACTTTGTTATTTGTTACTCAACGCTTTAGTCAGTAACGCTTGTAGTTGTTGTACTTCCTGATCATTTAAGTTTCTCATCATCTGCTCAGAAATATCTTTGTAGACAACTTGCTCTAACGACATCTCTTTCACGACTTCTTCCGTCAATACCGCGCGTTTAGAGCGGGCATCTTCACTGCATGCTATGCGCTTAACCAAGCCTTTTTTTTCTAGACGAACCACCATGTTAGAGGCCGAAGGCTTAGTTACTTGAAGCTCCGCAGCAAGATCAGTGATGCGCACACCTTCAGGGTAACGCTGAATAACTCGTAAATAATCAAACTCGTTAAAACTTAAACAAGAAAGCGGATCTTCTTTCGCATACACTCGCCATGCTTTAGCACAGAAGCGCTCTAAATCGATCAGGCTTTTTTCTAATGCCATTCTACTGACTCATTTAGTTAGCAAGGCTAACTATTTTAGTCAAGCCACTAAAAATCTTCAAGCACAAAAAAACCGCTCGTTTGAGCGGTTTTCCATGATTACTGTTGTTCTTTCTGCTGTTGCTCTGCTTTGAGCTTTGCCAACTTTTCTTGTTGTAGCTGCTCGTAAATCTGCCCCAGCTCTAGGAAAGAGTAACGGTGCTCCACATATTCGTAGACGTTAAACGAAATCGCGAGCTTATACAAAGAGATCGCATTTGCTACGTTCCCTTCCAATTGATGGCGTTTTCCTAAATAAAAATAGGTTTCTGTTAAACGCTCTGCAAGACGGTAATTTTCTCTGGTACCATCCATAATCGCTTTCAGCGCAGTATCGTCTGACACATCACGTAACATGATTGCAACTAGCACCCATCCCCACTCTTCACTGCGGTCACGTTGGTAACGCTGCTGAAGATTAGCTTTCGCTTGCTCTGGGTTCTGATCCGCTTCAATGATATATAGCCACAACGCACGAAATGGATCGCTTGGCATCTCCTGGTAATGCTTGGTCATATCTTCCAAAGCTAACCCTATACGACCACCATAGTACAATGCGATCGCACGGTTACGCTCTGCGTAAGAGTTTTCTGGAGCAAGCTCTAGCGTCGAATCAAACGCTTCATAAGCCGCATCAAACTCTCCCACTTGAGTAAAATACACCCCGAGTAGGTTAAAAATATCAGGCTGAGCTGGATTCAACTGCAAAGATTGATTGAAGTCCAAACGAGCAAGATCACGCAAACCGACACTGTCATAATAATTGCCACGCTCAAAGTGCATCTTTGCTCTTACTTCATCACTGAGATCTGGTCGCTGTAAAAGCTGAGATAGACGTGCAATCTGAACTTCTTGCTGGACACTTGGCTGCAGAGGAACCGCCATCGGTGGGTAAATCCACCTTTCTTCTGATTGCTGAGCGATATTAGCACAACCGGTCAGTGCAATAGACACACATAAACTTGCGGTTTGAAACCATTTCACTAATTTGTACTCCTGTTCGGACCGCTTTGGGCCTGTTTCTCTTAATGCACTATAGAATAAATAACCTCATTTGAGGCTGAATCCCTCGAGACAGGCCAAAAAAAGGGAGCAATAATGCTCCCCTTTTATAACATGCTTTCAGGCTCTTAAGCTAATAAAAGGCCTAAAGTCATCATTTCGTTTATTCGTCTTTTGCAGCAGGAGCTTCAACTGCTGCTTCTTCAGCAGCTGTTTCTACCGCTTCTTTCATGCTTAGACGAACACGGCCTTGGCGGTCGATTTCAAGCACTTTAACTTGAACTTCTTGGCCTTCAGCTAGATAGTCAGATACTTTCTCAACACGTTTTTCAGCGATTTGAGAAATGTGTACGAGACCGTCTTTACCTGGAAGAATCGTTACGAATGCACCGAAGTCTGCTAGACGCGCTACTTTACCTGTGTAAATGCGGCCTACTTCAACTTCTGCTGTGATTTCTTCGATACGACGGATTGCTTCTTTCGCAGCAGTGCCTTCTGTTGCAGCAATCTTGATTGTACCGTCGTCTTCGATTTCGATAGTTGTACCTGTCTCTTCAGTTAGAGCGCGGATAACTGCACCACCTTTACCGATCACGTCTTTGATCTTCTCTGCGCTGATCTTCATTGTGTAGATACGCGGAGCAAATTCAGAGATCTCTTCACGAGCACCCGAGATAGCTTCATCCATTACAGAAAGGATGTGCTTACGTGCACCTTGCGCTTGGTTAAGTGCAATTTGCATGATCTCTTTCGTGATACCTTCAATTTTGATGTCCATTTGAAGTGCAGTGATACCGTCGTTAGTACCTGCTACTTTAAAGTCCATGTCACCTAGGTGGTCTTCGTCACCAAGGATATCAGAAAGAACAACGAAATCGTCGCCTTCTTTAACAAGACCCATTGCGATACCCGCAACAGAAGCTTTGATTGGCACACCAGCATCCATAAGAGCCAGAGAAGTACCACATACCGAAGCCATTGAAGATGAACCGTTAGACTCAGTGATTTCTGAAACAACGCGAACAGTGTATGGGAATTCATCTACAGAAGGCATTACTGCTTGGATACCACGTTTCGCAAGCTTACCGTGGCCGATTTCACGACGCTTAGGAGAACCGACAAAACCTGTTTCACCTACACAGTATGGAGGGAAGTTGTAGTGTAGTAGGAAGTGATCTTTCTTCTCACCAGTTAATTCATCGATGATTTGAGCATCACGTTGAGTACCTAGCGTCGCCGTTACGATTGCTTGCGTTTCACCACGAGTGAATAGCGCGCTACCGTGTGTACGAGGAAGAACGCCAGTGCGTACGTCTAGTGCACGAACCATGTCTTTCTCACGACCGTCGATACGTGGGTGACCGGCAATGATGCGGCTACGTACAACATTCTTCTCTAGAGAACCAAGCATCTTCTTGATTTCCATCTCGTCTTGCTCTTCGTCTTCAGCAAGAATTGCTGCAACGACGTCAGACTTGATAGCACCGACTTGCTCGTAACGAGCCATTTTTTCAGTGATTTGGTATGCTTCTGTTAAGCGAGTTTCTGCTAGATCTGCGATTTTCGCTTTAAGCTCAGTGTTTACTGCTGGCGCTTCCCATTCCCAAGCTGGTGTTGCAACTTCAGCTTTGAATTCATTGATAGCAGAAATAACCACTTGTTGTTGGTCGTGACCAAATACAACTGCCGCTAGCATTTCTTCTTCAGTTAGGTTGTCTGCTTCAGATTCAACCATTAGCACTGCAGATTCTGTACCCGCAACCACTAGGTCAAGCTTAGACGCTTCTAGTTCAGTGTTGCTTGGGTTAAGAACAAGTTGACCGTCGATGTGGCCAACACGTGCTGCACCGATAGGACCATTAAACGGAATACCAGAGATAGCTAGTGCCGCAGAAGTACCGATCATTGTCACGATGTCTGGTTGAACATTCGGGTTCACAGACATCACTGTTGCGATCACTTGAACTTCGTTTTTGAATGCGTCTGGGAATAGTGGGCGAATCGGACGGTCGATTAGACGAGCAGTCAGTGTTTCACCTTCTGAAGGACGACCTTCACGCTTGAAGAAACCACCAGGGATCTTACCTGCAGCGTAAGTACGCTCTTGGTAGTTAACCGTTAGCGGGAAGAAATCTTGACCTGGTACCGCTTCTTTTTTACCTACTACAGAAACGAATACAGCCGTATCGTCCATAGTAACCATCACTGCTGCCGTTGCTTGACGAGCGATAACGCCAGTTTCTAAAGTAACCGTGTGGTTACCGTACTGGAACGTTTTAACAACTGGTTTTTCGAACATTGTTATTCCTTGCTCTAAGTAGAACTTAGATAAATTGAGTGAGACTCAAAGCACTACGAATCGCGACTAGTGAAAGCAGACTCGATGATAAGCAAGCCAACTTTGAATAGTCGCGACCACTTGGTCGACTTGGTTGACTGTAATGCTAGGAGTATTTCTGAGAAATCTCGCGATGAGACTTGCCGTGCGTATTATAACGGCATAAGTCCTAATTTGCTAAATTTAGGCAATAAAAAAGGGGCATAAAGCCCCTTTTTTAAACAAACTGTTCTATGCAGCCGCTGATTAGCGACGTAGGCCTAGACGCTTGATTAGATCTTGGTAACGAGCAAGGTTTTTACCTTTCAAGTAGTCAAGAAGCTTACGACGGCGAGAAACCATACGTAGAAGACCACGACGGCTGTGGTGATCGCCTTTGTGTGCTTTGAAGTGACCTTGTAGGTGGTTGATAGAAGCTGTAAGTAGAGCTACTTGAACTTCTGGTGAACCAGTGTCGCCTTCGCCTTGTGCGTATTCTGCAACGATTGCTGCTTTAGTTTCTGCATTCAGAGACATAATTCTCTCCTAATAAGAGTAGGTTAATATTTGTGCCAGCCAATCTCTGATTCAGCCGGCACGAGGAGCGCAAATTATAAGGAAGTTTCCTCAATCACGCAATATAAAAATACCGGCACTAATTGCCGGTATTTCTTAAGCTTTACGAAGTCACTCTTCGTCGCGGAAAACCACCAAGCGTTTTGGTGCAACTTTTCCATCATCGTTCACTTCAGCGACACCAATAAAGAGCTTATCTTCACCGGAAGTCATGCGAATTGGTGTGCCTTCTGGGGCTCCAAATACCTGTACTGGCATACCATGCTGTACGAGATTGGTTAGCTCTGCGTTTAGGTTTACCTCTGGTAAATCTTCAACGGCGGTATCCATTGGTAGCAATAGTGAATCAAGCAGTTCTTTCGGTGCGATCTCATCACGATGCGCTTGCTCTAACAACTCATTAAGCTGCTCAAGTGTTACCATCTTTTCGTATGGGTACTTAGCAACGCCTGTGCGACGCAGCATCGTCACGTGAGCACCACAACCTAGCATCTCACCAAGATCATCAACGATAGTACGGATGTACGTGCCTTTTGAACAATGTACTTCCATTTCTACTTCATTTTCTTCAAAACGATGCAGGATGATTTCGTAGACGGTGATCTTACGAGACTCTCGAGGAACTTCTATCCCTTGTCGAGCGTACTCATACAATGGCTTCCCTTGGTATTTCAAAGCCGAGAACATCGATGGGATCTGATCAGATTCACCACGAAACTTCTCGATGCAAGCTTCCAACTTCTCTAGAGACACATCAACAGGACGTGTCTCAACCACCTCACCATCAGAATCAGAGGTGTCCGTGCGTTCACCCAACTTGGCAATCACTCGGTAACGTTTATCTGAATCTAATAGGAACTGAGAGAATTTGGTCGCTTCACCTAGGCAGATTGGCAGCATACCCGTCGCTAGAGGGTCTAAAGCACCCGTATGACCTGCTTTCTCAGCGAAGTAGATACGTTTTACTTTCTGTAGTGCGTCATTCGACGAAATACCTGTCGGCTTATCTAAAAGCACCACGCCATTAATTGGACGACCTTTACGACGACGAGCCATTAGCTATCTTCTCCAGTCTGAGATTGTTCATCTTCGCGACCAGAATCTTTTTGTTTGCGCTTATCTTCACTTACGACTTCAGACACTAGGTTAGACATACGCATACCTTCTACTAGTGTGTTGTCGTAATGAAAACGAACTTCCGGCGTCAAACGAAGACGAATACGCTTACCTAGCATCATGCGAATGTGAATCTCATGTTCACGCAGTGCTTCTAGGCAAGACTCAGGTGTTTGCTCACCCACACATAGGAAGGTCACGAATACTTTTGCATAAGCGAGGTCACGAGACACTTCTACGTCAGAGATGGTTACCATCCCTAAGCGAGAATCGCGAACTTCGCGTTGAAGGATCATTGCTAGTTCTTTTTGCAGCTGCTGTGATACGCGCTGCGTGCGGCTAAATTCTTTTGACATATTCATTCTCTTAAATAGAAAGAATGGGGGGATGGTCAAGCCAGCCCCCCATGGTGTATTCAACAACCAATTACTATTTGTCTTTTAGACGTTTAGTAATTTTAGTCAATTAGTCTAGAGTACGTTTAATTTCAACGATTTCAAATACTTCGATCTGGTCGCCTACGCGAACGTCGTTGTAGTTCTTAACGCCGATACCACACTCGTAACCATTCTTAACTTCTTGAACGTCATCTTTAAAGCGGCGTAGTGACTCTAGTTCACCTTCATAGATAACAACGTTATCACGTAGAACGCGAATTGGGTTGTTACGCTTTATCAGACCTTCAGTCACCATACAACCAGCGATTGCGCCCAGTTTTGGTGACTTAAATACGTCACGTACTTCAGCAAGACCAATGATCTCTTGCTTGAATTCTGGAGCAAGCATACCGCCCATTGCTTGTTTAACTTCATCAATCAATTGGTAAATGATTGAGTAGTAACGTAGATCAACACTTGCGGCTTCAATCGCACGACGAGCAGATGCATCCGCACGTACGTTAAAACCAAGGATGATAGCGTTTGAAGCTTCTGCTAGTACAGCATCAGTTTCCGTAATACCACCTACACCAGAACCAACGATGTTTACTTTCACTTCGTCAGTAGACAGTTTCAGTAGTGAGTCTGCGATAGCTTCTACAGAACCTTGTACGTCCGCTTTCAGTACTACGTTTAGTTCTGCAACTTCACCAGCCGTCATGTTAGAGAACATGTTCTCTAGTTTAGATTTCTGCTGACGAGCAAGTTTCACTTCACGGAATTTGCCTGCACGGTAGTTTGCAACTTCACGCGCTTTGCGCTCATCACGTACTACTGTTGCTTCGTCACCTGAAGACGGTACACCAGAAAGACCTAGGATCTCAACAGGGATAGACGGACCTGCTTGAGAAATTTCTTTACCTAGCTCATCGCGCATTGCACGTACACGGCCGTATTCTTGACCACAAAGAACGATGTCGCCTTTGTTTAGTGTACCTGATTGAACCAATACGGTTGCTACTGGACCACGACCTTTATCTAGGCGAGATTCAACAACCACGCCAGATGCCATGCCTTCGGCTACAGCTGTGAGTTCAAGAACTTCTGACTGAAGAAGGATTGCTTCTAGAAGACCATCGATGTTTGTACCCTGTTTAGCAGAGATGTGAACGAACATGTTCTCACCGCCCCATTCCTCAGGGATTACGTCGTATTGAGCTAGCTCATTCTTAACGTTGTCTGGGTTTGCGTCTTCTTTATCGATCTTGTTCACAGCAACAATCAGAGGAACGCCTGCCGCTTTCGCGTGCTGAATCGCTTCAACGGTTTGTGGCATTACGCCATCATCTGCTGCTACTACAAGAACAACGATATCTGTCGCTTGAGCACCACGAGCACGCATAGCAGTAAATGCCGCGTGTCCAGGAGTATCAAGGAACGTGATCATGCCGTTTTCAGTTTCAACGTGGTAAGCACCGATGTGCTGTGTAATACCACCAGCTTCGCCTGAAGCAACGTGAGTACGACGGATGTAATCCAGTGTTGATGTTTTACCGTGGTCAACGTGACCCATAATAGTAACAACAGGTGCGCGTGGCACGGCTTCTGCTGAACTGTCACGATCAGATAGAACCGCTTCTTCAAGCTCGTTCTCTTTACGTAGTACCACTTTGTGACCCATTTCTTCAGCAACAAGTGCTGCTGTTTCTTGGTCGATCACTTGGTTGATAGTCGCCATCGCGCCCATCTTCATCATCACTTTAATCACTTCTGTCGCTTTAACCGACATTTTGTTAGCAAGTTCTGATAGAACGATGGTTTCGCCAATCACAACATCTTGTTTAGCAACCATCGCCGACTTATCGAAGCCGTGTTGCATTGATGTTGGTTTCGCTAGTTTACCTTTACGACCACCTTTACCACCACGTTGGTTACGACCACCGCGCTCGTTGTCATCGTTGCGGTTAGAAGGTTTTTTCTTCTTCTTACGACGACCAGCTTCTGAGCTGCGATCTGCAGCGTCTTCTGCTTCACGTGCATACGTTGATGTCGTCACGTGGTAGTCAGAGTTTTCTAGCTCTTTCTTTTTCTTTTCTTCTTCATTCCAACGAGCTTCGTTTTCTTCTGCAAGTTTACGCGCTTCTTCTACAAGTTTTGCTGCTTCTTGCTCAGCTTTACGTTGGGCTTCTTCTTCCTGACGACGCTTTAACTCGTCAGCTTCTTTCTTTGCTTGCGTATTAACATCCGCATTTTTTGCATTCATGTCTTTCTTAGCCTTATCAGCTTGTGCGCGTTTTGCCTTTTCTTCAGCGTCACGTTTTGCATCCGCTTCACGTTTTGCTTTTTCATCGGCTTCGCGCTGTGCTTTTTCTGCAGCCTCGCGTTTGGCTTGTTCTTCAGCCTCACGCTTCGCAAGCTCTTCAGCTTCACGCTTTGCTGCTTCCTCAGCCTCACGTTTTGCATCGTCTTCGATAGTGCTGCGCTTCACATATGTGCGCTTCTTACGCACTTCTACTTGAACATCTTTACTCTTGCCACCACCTGCTGCAACACTCAATGTGCTGCGAGTCTTACGCTGGAGCGTTAGGCGAGTCGGCTCTGAATCACCTGATTTATCACCGTGTTCTTTTTTAAGATGAGCAAGAAGCTTTTGCTTCTCCTCGTCTGACACATTGTCAGAGCTCGCCTTTTTCATGCCAGCATCAGCAAGTTGCTCCATTAAGCGGTCAACTGGCGTACCAATCTCTTCACTCAGTGCTTTAACTGTTAATTGTGTCATGCCGCTTCCTCCTTGCTGAAATTATTATTCTTCGCCGAACCAACAGATGTTACGTGCCGCCATGATTAGCTCACCAGCACGTTCTTCAGTCAGGCCTTCGATACCATCCAAGTCATCAATACCTTGGTCAGCGAGATCTTCCAGTGTTGTTACACCTTTCGCTGCCAATTTAAACGCCATTTCACGCTCTAGCCCTTCAAGGCCTAATAGATCTTCAGCAGGCTCCAGACCATCGAAAGATTCTTCTTGTGCAAGAGCAATCGTTGTAAGTGCATCTTTCGCACGGCTACGTAGCTCTTCAACGAGATCTTCGTTCAGGCCGTCAACTTCAAGCAATTCGTTTACTGGAACGTATGCTACTTCTTCAAGCGTTGAGAAGCCTTCTTCAACCAATAGTTGAGCGAAATCTTCTTCAATGTCTAGATACTTCATGAAGTTTTCGATTGACGCTTGGGACTCTTCAGCATGTTTCTTCTGCAGATCAGCGACTGTCATTACGTTCAGTTCCCAACCTGTTAGTTGAGACGCTAAACGAACGTTTTGACCATTACGGCCAATCGCTTGTGCTAGGTTGTCCGCTTCAACAGCGATGTCCATTGAGTGCGTATCTTCATCAACAATGATTGAAGCTACGTCTGCTGGCGCCATTGCGTTGATAACAAACTGAGCTGGGTTATCGTCCCAAAGTACGATATCGATTCGCTCACCACCAAGCTCGCCAGAAACAGCTTGAACACGCGCACCGCGCATGCCAACACACGCACCTACTGGGTCAATACGTTTGTCGTTAGTCTTAACCGCGATCTTAGCGCGAGAACCTGGATCACGAGCAGCACCTTTCAGCTCGATGATTTCTTCAGCGATTTCAGGCACTTCAACTCGGAATAGCTCAGCTAGCATTTCTGGTTTTGAACGCGTGATGAACAATTGGAATCCGCGCGCTTCAGGAGCGACTTTGTACAGAAGACCACGTACACGGTCACCTGGACGGAAGTTTTCACGAGGTAGCTGGTCATCACGTAGGATAACGGCTTCTGCGTTGTTACCTAGATCCAATACGATTGTTTCACGGTTTACTTTTTTAACAACACCGGTGATTAGGTCACCTTCGTTGTCGATGAATTGCTCAACGATTTGTGCGCGCTCAGCTTCACGTACTTTTTGCACGATAACTTGCTTCGCTGTTTGAGTCGTAATACGGTCAAACGTCACTGATGGAATATCATCTTCTACAAAATCACCCAATTGAACTTCAGGATCTTCGTACTGTGCTGCTTCTAGTGAAATCTCTTTTGTTGGATTCTCAACGTGGTCGACAACCAACCAACGACGGAATGTTTCAAATTCACCCGTTTTACGGTCGATAGCAACACGCACATCGATTTCGATTTCGTATTTTTTCTTAGTAGAAGTTGCAAGAGCAATCTCTAGAGCTTCAAAGATACGCTCACGAGGTACGGCTTTCTCATTTGATACCGCTTCTGCTACCGCTAAAATTTCTTTACTCATTGTATTTAGCCTCTAAGCTTCAAATTTTTTAGGAAACTAAAATTTAGGGATAAGGTTTGCTTTAGAAATATTGCTTAGTGCAAACATTTCGTCTTGCCCATCGACAGTAACAGCAATGGTTTCACCATCAACTGAATGGATGATACCTTTCCACTTTCGACGGTTACCAACAGCCATCTTCAGAACGATGTTGACCTCGTGACCAATAAATTGCTCGTAATGTGCTGCTTTGAAAAGTGGTCTTTCTAAACCTGGAGAAGAAACCTCTAGGCTGTAAGCAACTGAGATTGGATCTTCAACGTCCAGTACAGCACTCACTTGACGGCTAACTTCTGCACAGTCATCGACATTAATACCATTTTCAGAATCAATAAAAATGCGCAATGTTGAGTGTGCACCTGCACGAATGAATTCTAATCCAACCAACTCATAGCCCGATGCCTCTACTGGCGCTTCAAGCATTTCAGTAAGTTGTCTTTCTAAACCAGTCATTTGAACCACTCCAGAAACAAAAAAAGGGCTCAGAGCCCATTCTAAAAACCAAGCAACGATCTGAGTAAAGTTTAAAAACTCAGATAACAAAAAACCCCGAATAAGTCGGGGTTTTGTTGCTGGACCCTGATACGTTAAGCGTATCGAATACGAATCACTTAACTTGCAGTATGGTTAGCACTGCACAAACTTGCCAATCAGATAATATTCACTATACGAATATCGAAGATTGGTTGCGGGGGCCGGATTTGAACCGACGACCTTCGGGTTATGAGCCCGACGAGCTACCAAGCTGCTCCACCCCGCGTCCGACTTGCTGTGCATTATACGCACAAACAAGTGATTTACAAGTTTGTAAATACATGGTGCCGAGAGAGGGACTCGAACCCTCACACCAAAGGCACTAGCACCTCATGCTAGCGTGTCTACCAATTTCACCATCTCGGCGTCATAAACCATTACAGCTTATTGAGGAATTTCATCACCAGCTGGTTCTGGAACTTCACTCGCTGCATCGTTAACTTGTTCTACAACTGGTAGGCCTAACGTTGGGTCTATCCATTGTGACTCAGTCGTTTGCGTTGACATACGGCCAAGTAACAAGCTAATGATAAAAAATACGGTTGCTAAAATAGCAGTTGTTCGGGTTAAGAAATTACCTGAGCCGCTAGCGCCAAACACTGTGTTTGAAGCACCTGCACCGAACGAGGCTCCCATATCTGCGCCTTTACCTTGTTGAATCAACACAAGGCCAATCACACCAAGCGCTGCCAACAGGTAAATCACAAGTAGAACTGAAAACATTTTTTCCACCTATGTTCCAAATTGTTGAGCCAGCGCCGTTCAAAAACAATTTCATTTATCTAAGAACAAGGCTAGCGACCTCCTAACGGGAGGCGGAGCAATACTAGCGAAACCCCGTTACGCTGACAAGGGGAAATTAGAAAAAAATCAGTACTAACGCACTAAGCGCTCAAAAAAAGGGCAAAAACAGCCCTTTTCTCTCGCTAATCATCCTAAAGCAATGATTAGCAACTTGCTTTTACAGCGTCAGCAATCTTAAGTGCGGATGCTTGAACAAGGTCAGCATCTTCCCCTTCCACCATGACACGAAGAAGTGGCTCAGTCCCGGATTTACGCAGCAACACACGACCTTTATCGCCTAGTGCCGCTTCAACTTCAGCAACAGAATCTAGCACCGACTGTGCTTCCAGTGGATTGCTATCACCAGTAAAACGCACATTTTCAAGCACTTGCGGGTAAAGCATCATGCCTTGCGTCAAATCGTATAGAGACATATCGCTACCAACCACAGACGCAAGAACTTGCAGGGCGGCAACAATCGCATCACCTGTTGTCACCTTATCTAGCAAAATAACGTGACCTGAGTTTTCAGCGCCAATTTTCCAGCCTTTTTCTAGTAAACGCTCCATCACATAGCGATCACCCACTGCAGCACGTACGAATGGGATCCCGAGTTGCTTCAGACCGTTTTCCATGCCTAGGTTAGTCATTTGCGTACCAACAACCCCACCTTTAAGCTCACCACGGCGCAGAGCATCTCGAGCAATAATGTACGCAATCTGGTCGCCATCAACCTTGTTACCTAAGTGGTCGACCATTATGATGCGGTCACCATCACCATCGAAAGCCAACCCCAGGTTAGCTTGTTCTTCTACCACGCGTTTTTGCAGCGCACGTACATCTGTCGCGCCCACTTCAGCATTGATGTTGGTACCGTTTGGCTCAACGCCCATGGCAATAACATCTGCACCGAGTTCAGTGAACACGTTTGGTGCGATGTGGTACGTTGCACCATGCGCACAATCCACCACAATCTTCAGATTCGCCAAGCTAAGTTCGGATGGGAAAGTACTTTTACAGAATTCAATGTAACGACCTGCAGCATCATTTAGACGCGTTGCTTTACCAAGATCTGCAGACTCCACACATTCGATATCTTTATCAAGCTCAGCTTCAATAGCCAGCTCAATATCATCAGGCAATTTAGTGCCCTCTGAAGAGAAGAACTTGATACCGTTGTCGTAATAAGGATTGTGAGAAGCGGAGATCACGATGCCCGCTTCCGCACGGAAGGTTTGGGTAAGGTATGCTACTGCTGGTGTCGGCATTGGGCCAGTAAACGTCGCTTTTAGGCCTGCAGCCGCTAGACCTGCTTCTAACGCAGACTCAAGCATGTAGCCAGAGATACGTGTGTCTTTACCGATAATAACTTTCTTCGTGCCTTGTTTTGCGAGTACACGACCAGCCGCCCAGCCAAGCTTAAGTACAAAATCTGGCGTGATTGGGTATTGTCCAACTTTACCGCGCACACCGTCAGTACCAAAGTAACGTCTTTTATCAGACATAAAACTTTCCTTAATTCTTTTAGATATTGTTGTTCATCATCTCAACAACTTTCATTGCTTCGATCGTTTCTTCAAAGTCATGAACTCGAATGATTTGCGCACCTTTCATTGCAGCGATAGTTGCACAAACGACGCTTGCATTGACGCATTCCGCTGCAGGCTTATCCAGTAATTTGAAAATCATTGACTTACGAGACATACCAGCCAAGATTGGCAAGCCAAAGTCATGAAACTTATCGAGATGAGCAAGCATATGATAATTGTGTTCTAAGGTTTTGCCAAAACCAAACCCCGGGTCGAGGATAAGTTGCGACTTATCGATCCCAACCGCTTCACAAGCCTTGACACGCTCTTGGAGAAATACAGTAACATCTTCCATCAGATCATCATATTGAGGATCTGTTTGCATCGTTCTCGGCTGACCTTTCATGTGCATCAAACAGATAGGCAACTTTGCTTCTGCCGCCACTTCCAATGCACCAGGTTCTTGCAGGGCACGAACATCGTTAATTAAGTCTGCTCCTGCATCTACTGCTTGTCGCATCACCTCTGCTTTACTGGTATCAACAGAGATCCATACATCATACTTTTTACGAATGGCTTGAATCACGGGAATTACGCGCTGCAACTCTTCTTCCAAGGTAATGTCTGGCGCACCTGGTCGAGTGGATTCACCGCCTACGTCAATAATACTAACCCCGGCAACGATCATTTTCTCTACTTGCGCGAGTGCAAGATCAACAGAGTTGAATTTACCGCCATCAGAAAAAGAGTCAGGAGTGACATTAAGAATCGCCATCACGTGAGGACGAGAAAGGTCGAGGGATTTGTTGTTTGCTTTAATAATCATAATAAACACAAAAACCCCGAGCGAACTCGGGGTTTATTATTAGCACTAGGCGTTATTCAGAGTCTTTCTTTTCTGGAGCTTCGCTTGAAGTTGCTTCTTGAGTCGTTGACGGCTCTGCAGGCTTAGTTGCATCGACGCTATTCTCTTTCGCTTTTACTTCAGGTTTTGCTTGAGGTTTGTCATCACCTTCTGGTGGTGTTGTCGGCTTGTCGCCCCATCCAGCAGGTTCGCGAATATCCTCTTTACGCTCCATTAGGTCATTAATCTGACCGGCATCAATGGTCTCATACTTCATTAGCGCATCTTTCATCGCATGCATGATGTCCATATTCTCTTCTAAGATCTGCTTCGCACGGTCGTAGTTGCGATCGATGATATTACGAACTTCATCATCAATAAGCTTCGCAGTGTCATCAGACATGTGTTTAGTCTGAGTCACACTACGACCTAGGAATACTTCGCCTTCATCTTCTGCGTATAGCAGTGGACCAAGTTTTTCTGAGAAGCCCCATTGCGTCACCATCTTACGTGCGATCTCTGTTGCACGTTCAATGTCGTTAGAAGCACCCGTTGATACTTTCTCAGCACCGTAAATCAATTCTTCAGCAAGACGGCCACCGTAAAGACTTGAAATCATCGACTCTAGGTGTTGGCGAGACATGCTCACTCGATCTTGCTCAGGCAGGTACATCGTCACACCTAACGCACGTCCACGAGGAATGATAGATACCTTGTACACTGGATCGTGTTCCGGCACGAGTCTGCCTACAATTGCGTGACCGGCTTCGTGGTATGCCGTTGACTCTTTTACTTCTTCCGACATCACCATTGAACGGCGCTCCGCACCCATCATAATCTTGTCTTTCGCCAGCTCAAACTCAACCATAGAAACGTTATGTTTATTACCACGAGCCGCAAACAATGCCGCTTCGTTTACTAGGTTAGCAAGATCGGCACCTGAGAAGCCTGGTGTACCACGCGCGATAAGAGATGGCTCGACATCGCTAGCTAGAGGTACTTTGCGCATGTGAACCTTAAGAATCTGCTCACGACCACGTACGTCTGGTAATCCAACGACCACTTGACGGTCAAAACGACCAGGGCGCAATAACGCTGGGTCAAGTACGTCTGGACGGTTAGTCGCAGCAATCACGATAATACCTTCATTGCCTTCAAAGCCATCCATCTCAACCAGCATTTGGTTTAGTGTTTGTTCACGCTCATCGTGACCACCACCCACACCAGCACCACGTTGGCGACCTACCGCATCAATCTCATCGATGAAGATGATACAAGGCGCCGCTTTCTTCGCTTGTTCGAACATATCACGAACACGAGATGCACCTACACCAACGAACATTTCTACGAAGTCAGAACCTGAGATGGTAAAGAACGGTACTTTTGCCTCACCCGCAATGGCTTTCGCAAGAAGCGTTTTACCCGTACCAGGAGGACCGACCATTAGAACACCCGTAGGGATCTTACCGCCCAGTTTCTGGAAGCGGCTTGGATCACGCAGGTAATCTACCAGTTCTTTTACGTCTTCTTTTGCTTCGTCACAGCCTGCAACATCCGCAAAAGTCGTCTTGATTTGCTCTTCGCTCATCATACGAGCTTTGCTCTTACCGAAAGACATCGCGCCTTTACCGCCGCCGCCTTGCATTTGACGCATGAAGAAAATCCACACACCAATCAGTAAGATCATAGGGAACCAAGAAATGAAGATAGTACCTAGTAGGCTCTGCTCTTCAGGAGGCGTACCTTGTACTTTTACATTTTGGTTAATTAGGTCATCTAGAAGCTTCTGATCATACACAGGCATGTAAGTGACCATTTTGGCACCACCGCCGCGACGAACGAAACTGATTTCACCGTCTTTAAAAGTTGCTTCTTGAATCTGGCCTTGGCCAACTTCCTGTACAAACGTGGTGTAATCCACGGTTCTGCCATTGCTCTCTCCAGGGCCAAAGCTCTGGAATACCGACATCAACACGACAGCGATAACAAGCCACAGAATTAAATTTTTTGCCATGTCACTCAAGGTGTCAGCCTCTCGATAACTAATTGTAATTAAAGGTAGGGTACTACAGTTTATTAGCTGTAGCTATAGTGTTAACCATGTTCTAAACAAGCGAAATAGTTAACCTTTGTAACCAGTGGCTACAACAAAGACTTCTCGTGAGCGAGCTCTCGATGAGTCGGGTTTTCTGATTTTTACGGCTTTAAACATGTTTCGGACTTCTTTAACGTACTCGTCGAAGCCTTCACCCTGGAAAACCTTGACGACAAAGCTACCATTAGGTGCTAGAACTTGTCGACACATATCTAAAGCCAATTCAACTAAATACATAGCTCGTGGCTGATCGACTGAATTATTACCTGCAATATTAGGTGCCATGTCAGACATGACTACATCCACCATAGATGGTTGGATTCTTTCCAACAACGCTTCTAATACTGCATCGTCACGAAAGTCACCTTGTAAGAAGCTCACGCCCGCAATTGGATCCATAGGCAGTAAGTCACAAGCAATAATTTGACCTTCATCACCTATTATCTTAGCAGCATATTGTGACCATCCCCCGGGAGCGGCGCCTAAGTCGACCACAGTCATCCCAGGTTTCAGCAATTTATCTTTCGCTTGGATCTCATCAATCTTGAAGTAAGCACGTGAACGATAGCCTTTTTTACGGGCTTCATTTGCGTATTTATCATCAAAGTGTTCTTTCAACCAACGACCAGAGCTCGCTGAATGTTTTTGTCTACTCATTTTAATCCCAACAAGGCGCAAATAGGAGCTATTGTTTTAATAGGTCCAACCTATTACTCAATAAATTATAGTCTTCAGCAATAGATGGCGTTAAAATAGCTTTTTTCAACCCTTATTTTAAAGAAAATTGGCGGCGTAATGAACCTAAGCACCAAACAAAAGCAGCACCTTAAAGGCCTGGCTCACAGTTTAAAACCTGTTGTGCTAATGGGCGCAAATGGACTTACAGAAGCCGTGCTAGCAGAAATTGAAATCGCTCTAAACCATCATGAACTGATCAAAGTGAAAGTTGCATCAGAAGATCGTGAGACAAAACAGCTAATCATCGACGCTATCGTACGTGAAAGTGGCGCTGAAAAAGTTCAGACAATTGGTAAGGTACTTGTACTATACCGCCAGTCTGAAGAGCGTAAAATCGAAATCCCTCGCAAGTAGTTGCTACTTACTGAGTGGAAGAAGAAAAGGTCGCCAATGGCGACCTTTTTTGTATCTGCGATTCCATGCGAAATTCTTGATTAGATGTATTCAACACGGTCGATTTCGAAATCTTTTGCGCCACCAGGTGTTTGAATCACCACCTCATCGCCTTCCATTTTACCGATCAGACCACGCGCAATCGGTGAACTGATAGAAATACGGCCAGCTTTAATTTCGGCTTCATCGTCACCCACAATTTGGTAGGTTTTTTCTTCATCAGTGTCACAGTCAATCAAAGTAACGGTTGAACCAAAAATTACTTTGCCGGTGTTGTCCATCTTAGTCACATCGATCACTTGTGCTACGGATAGCTTGTATTCTATATCACGAATTTGCGCTTCACAGATCCCTTGCTCTTCACGTGCTGCGTGATATTCAGCGTTCTCTTTCAAGTCGCCTAGCTCGCGAGCCTCAGCGATTGCTTCAGAAATTTGTGGGCGAAGCTTTAGTAGACGTTCGAGTTCTGTACGTAGCAGCTGCTCGCCACGCATTGTCATTGGAACTTTTTCCATTATATAACCTCAATGCCAAAGGTGCCTTTGGACAAAAAAAGCCTACCCGACCATTAGGCTGGGTAGTACGTTCAAAGAGTTGATTCACTTAGTTTAAACAAACTCCGGTGTGAAATCACTTTAATTTGATTAAGCAACTTCGCATCTCTCATTACATTACCTTCTGGATGATTTTCAGAGCTGACCATTATCGCAATTTATTGAAAACCAACGCGGCTTATTACATTAGAAAAATCAAAAAACATAAAAACAAATCAATATCAGACCAATGTTATATAAATAAAAAGAATATAATAACAATAACTTAGCACTATTAAACCATTAATTGCACACTGTTCATTATTTTGATTGATATCATTTTACTACCTCATAGGGAAACTTTAGCAGTAAAACATGTCCTGCAACTTGTTACGGCATAGCTTTGAGCGAGTGAGTCGATTTCACCAAATAAAACTATGCATATAACAATAACTTGAGAGAGACTAACTCTCCCCATAAAACAATAATTATGGACAGCTAACTAGGACAAATAAAATGAAAAAGACTTTAATTGCGCTTTCTGTATCTGCAGCAGCTATGGCAACGGGTGTTAACGCAGTGGAACTTTACAACCAAGACGGCACTTCTCTAGAGATGGGTGGTCGTGCTGAAGCTCGTCTATCGATGAAAGATGGCGATGCAGCAGACAAATCTCGTATCCGTCTAAACCTTCTTGGTACTCAAGCAATCAATGACAACCTATACGGCGTTGGTTTCTGGGAAGGTGAATTTACCACCCAAAACGATCAAAACGTGGACACTCGTTACGCATACGCTGGTCTTGGTGGCGCATTCGGTGAAATAACTTACGGTAAAAACGATGGTGCACTAGGCGTTATCACTGACTTCACTGATATCATGGCTTACGCAGGCAACACTGCGGCTGACAAACTAGCAGTGGCTGACCGTACCGACAACATGCTGTCTTACAAAGGTCAATTCGAGAACCTAGCAGTTAAAGCAAGCTACCGTTTTGCTGACCGTGAAGTAAACCCAGCGGGCACTGAATACACAGACAACGGTAAAGACGGTTACTCTCTATCTGCGATCTACACGCTAGGCGACACTGGTCTTGACCTAGGTGCTGGTTACGCAGATCAAGCTGACGCTAACGAATACATGCTTGCTGCATCTTACACTATGGGCGACCTATACTTCGCAGGTGTATTCACTGACGGTAAAAAAGCTAAGAAAAATGGCGACTACACAGGTTACGAACTGGCGGGTGCTTACGCTCTAGGTCAAACGGTATTCACATCTACATACAACAATGCAGAAACCAACAACGAAACGTCTGCAAACAACTTAGCAATTGACGCATCTTACTTCTTCAAGCCTAACTTCCGTGGTTACGTATCGTACAATTTCAACCTAATCGACTCTGGCGATAAACTAGGTAAAGTTGGTGGTAACACAACTGCATCTAAGGTTGATGCTGAAGACGAGCTAGCACTAGGTCTACGTTACGACTTCTAATCCAACCTTGTGATTTGAAGATAAAATGCCCGCATCTTGCGGGCATTTTTATATCCAGAATTCTTATGCTTTTCAGTATATACTCATTGCACAACCAACCTTATCAGTATTCAGTATTCACTATGCATTTACGTTGGCTTCTCACTGCCCTATTTTATTTCGTGCCACTTACCCTACAGGCCTACCCTCATCAAGAGATCTTGCCGGCAGGCTCTCGTGTGAGTTTGATTGCTGAAAAGCTTAATGGTCAAAGTAGAATCAACGGCATTCAAACTAATAGCGAACTTTTTCCGCCAGCGAGTACACTGAAAGTTGTCACAGCGTTAGCTGCTAAGCTAGAGCTTGGAGACCAATTTACCTTTCGTACCACACTCAAAGCATCAAACTCCGATGCTGTAATCACATTCTCCGGAGATCCTACCCTTAGCACACAAGATCTAAAAACACTGTTATTGCAGGCAAAACAAAATGGTCTAACACGTATAAATGGGGATCTATGGCTAGATAACAGTGCTTTTACTGGCTACGACCGCGCGGTTGGATGGCCGTGGGATATTTTAGGCGTTTGCTACAGTGCGCCCGCCTCTGCGATCACACTCAATGAAAACTGCGTTCAAGCATCCATTTACACTCAGAAAAATGGATCCACTCGCGTCTATGTTCCTGAACATCAACCAATAAAGGTTAAAACCAGCGTAAAGACAGTGTCTAAAAGCGTCCAAAAGAGCCGTCATTGTGATTTGGGACTCATGGCACATTCAGACAACCAATACGAGCTAACAGGCTGCTTAGTCGACCGAGGGGACAAACCGCTTCCTCTCAAATTTGCCGTACAAAACCCGGAACAATACACCGTTCAAAACCTAAAGACGCTCCTAACGCAAGTGGGTATTGATTTAAAAGGGTCAATTCACATCGGGACAGCACCTAAGATATCACGCAAATTCTTTGCTCAACACAAATCAGAACCGTTACCTAAGCTACTAGAAGAGATGCTCAAGCGTTCCGATAACTTAATCGCCGATACGTTAACCAAAACACTCGGCGCAACCTTCTTTGTTCAGCCTGGTAGCTTTACTAATGGTACAGAAGCGATCAAGCAAATCATTTTTTCCAAAACTGGCGTGGATATCCGTAATGCGCGCTTAGAGGATGGCTCTGGACTATCAAGAAATAATCGACTTTCAGCGACAAGTATGGCCGATATTCTTCGTTATATTTGGAAGCAGGATCATCAACTTAACTTAATTGCTATCATGCCAAGATCTGGCGAGTCTGGAACTCTTCAATACCGTCAAAGCATGCGTAAAGCCCCAATTAAAGGTCAATTGATTGCGAAAAGTGGCTCACTGTACGGAACCTATAATATGGCTGGGTACGGTCTAGATAAAAATGGTAAGCCGAACACTTTATTTGTCCAATTCGTGTCGGACTATTTCCCAGACAAAAGGGACGATAACAAACCTGTCGTCGCCCCTATTACGCGTTTTGAAAAACTGTTTTACCAAGATATTGTGAGTTTTAGTCAGGCAATGCCTAAGAAGTAATTCACCACCGTAAAGTAGATCCACATTCCTGAGATATCTACGATTGACGCCAAAACTGGACTCACCAATACGGCTGGGTCCAGCTTGCAAGCGCGCGCTATAATAGGAAGTAACCCACCCAGCGTCGTAGAAATGGTCACCTGAATAAACAGCGCAACCGCAATAGCCAACGCGATATCTTCAAGCGCAAAACCGCCTGTTGATTGGCCGCTACTAAACAGCATGATTCGCCCTACCATCACAATGCTGATAGCAAACGCAATAAATAGGGCTACGCGGCTTTCTTTCCAAAGCACCTCTAACCACTGACGCTTCTTTAACTCTCCCGTAGCGAGAGCACGAATCACCAAGGTCGCTGCCTGTGTTCCCGTATTACCACCCGCAGCCGCAATCACTGGCATATAAACGGCCAATAAAACCAGCTGACTGAGCGTGTCTTCGTATTGCGCAATGATCAATCCCGACACAATACCTAACAGTGCCAATGCAATGATCCAACCAATACGCTGCCTCACATGCCCTATCACACTGGTAGAAAGGTAACCTTCCGGTGTATCCACTTCCGACATGTGCAAACCTAATTGGTGTGCGTAATGTCGAGCGCGTTTGTCATGTCCCGCTTGCTCCAGTTGAGCAATAAGGCCGTTCACGTAACCTACAGAGCAGTGCTGCAAAATACCCACCGCCTCATCAATCGGCATAATGGTCAGCAAATGCAGTTGTTGTTCTTGCTCGTACTTTAAAAATGCATTACGTGCGGCACCAATTTCTACTTGAGAAAAGTTGGGTGTAGTTTCAATAAAAGTGTTGTTCATTACCGTCATGGCGAATCTCCCGATTGGCATTGGTAACGACCATCGACAACGCACGTAAAAAGCCATCAACACACTCGCCTCTACCTTTAGAAACTTAGGCGTGAGAAAACATCAACGCAATCGCATTGTCTATTCAGAATTTATGAAGGAAATAACCAGAAGAAAAATTAGAAAAGATGCCTCACCACTTAGGTAAGGCGGAGATCGCCAATACCGAAGCGGGTTATTTCGCTCCCTTAATCTTACTCACCCAATAACTGGGAGGATGGTCGGTATTGTTCATGTAAATCTCCAATAATGTTGCCCGTCTAGCAACGCGCGTATAGTAGCAAAGTTAATCAACTTATACAGTTAATCTGATCTGTTTTAAGCAAATTTTCATACAAAAAAAGCGCCCAATGGGCGCTTTCATTTTGAACAGTTATTGATTACTTAATAGTAATACGTGCGAACTTACGTTTACCTACTTGGAATACGTAAGTACCTGCTTCAGGAGCAAACTTCGCATCTGCCACTTTCTCGCCTTCCATCTTCGCTGCGCCTTGCTTAACCATGCGCATTGCTTCTGAAGTGGATGCACATAGACCCGCTTCTTTTAGTAGATTGGCTACTGGTGTACCTACTTCGAAGTCAAACTCTGGCATTTCGTCAGGGATCTGGTTCTTCGCGAAGCGGTTAACGAACTCTTGCTCTGCTGCATCTGCATCTGCCTCACTGTGGAAGCGAGCGATGATCTCTTTCGCTAGCAGTACTTTGATATCGCGTGGGTTCTTGCCTGCTTCTACATCCGCTTTAAACTGTGCAATTTCTTCCAGAGGACGGAAAGACAGCA
The DNA here is from genome assembly GCF_002608565.1 of Vibrio sp. PID17_43. Taxonomy (GTDB): domain Bacteria; phylum Pseudomonadota; class Gammaproteobacteria; order Enterobacterales; family Vibrionaceae; genus Vibrio. The sequence goes on along the minus strand of NZ_LIXM01000015.1, from coordinate 97,118 downwards.
GCTCGTAGTAGCTCCACATTAGATCGTCAGAGATAGACATGATCTTACCAAACATTTCGCTTGGTGCTTCGCTGATACCAATGTAGTTACCAGAAGATTTAGACATCTTCTTCTCACCGTCTAGGCCAACAAGAAGAGGCATCATTAGTACTACTTGTGGTTTTTGACCATGGGATTTTTGCAGTTCACGACCCATTAGCAGGTTAAACTTCTGGTCAGTACCACCAAGCTCAACATCCGTTTCCATTGCTACAGAGTCCCAACCTTGCAGTAGTGGGTACATGAACTCGTGAATAGCAATTGGCTGACCGCCAGTGTAACGCTTTTTAAAGTCATCACGTTCTAGCATACGAGCAACCGTTTGGTTTGCAGCCAGGCGAATCATGCCTTCAGCGCCAAGCTCAGATAGCCATTCAGAGTTGAACTGAATTTTAGTCTTAGCTGGATCTAGGATTTTAAACACTTGCTCTTTGTACGTTTCAGCATTACGCAGAACATCTTCGCGACTTAGCGGTGGACGGGTTGTGTTCTTACCTGTTGGGTCACCAACCATTGCAGTGAAGTCACCGATTAGGAACGTCACTTCATGACCTAGTTCTTGGAACAAGCGAAGCTTATTGAAAATAACCGTATGGCCTAGGTGAATGTCAGGTGCTGTTGGATCGGCACCTAACTTAATACGTAGCGGACGGCCTTCTTTTAGTTTTGCGATCAGTTCTTCTTCTGGAATCAGCTCTTCAACACCGCGCTTAATCTCGGCTAGTGCAGCTTCAATGCTCGCCATTCTTGTTCACTCCCACAGATTTGGCAAAATATAATAGCTGCACATCTTACTTGAATAGCGATGCATTTTGAAACACGTTAGACTAGGTAGTTGTCAATTTTTACGTTTAATTTATCAGTCAAGTAACTCATGCATTCGATTTTTGCCCGACTTCCACTCTTACACAAAGTTCTGATCGGCCTTTTTAGTGCTCTTATCATCTTTGCACTTTTCTTTTTGCCCGATCCACGAGAGCTCGAGCCGCAACAAAGCCGACTCCAGGTCGGCCAATATTACTCGGTTCCACTTTCTTTAGAATCTCCCGAGCAAAGTTCTTCTAACCTACCTGCGGTTTTACGCTGGGAAACCTACCGAGTTAGTAATGGGGAAAGTGCGGCGGTTCTCTTCGATCGGGTGGGGATCTCTCCTCGCCTTCTGCATGAATTGATTACTCAAGATAAAGAGATTGAACAGCAGCTAACGCGCCTTCAACCCGGGGACACGCTGCATTTTGGTTTTGATGAAAATAATGACTTCGTTCAGCTCAAACGTACATTAAGTGCTTTTGAAACTTTTCGTATAAAACTTAAAGACGGTGAATACGTTTCAGAAGTCGATAAGAAAGAAGTCAACTACCAATACAACTACGCAGAAGCAACCATTGAGTCTAACTTTTGGAATGCCGGGATAAGTTCAGGTTTAAATGCGAACCAAATCATGGAACTGGCTGGCATTTTTGGTTGGGATATCGACTTCGCTTTAGACATTCGCAAAAATGACACCTTTCGGGTGTTGTATCAAGAAGAAGTCGTTGAAGGTGAAGTCATTGGTCGTGGAAAGATCATTGCTGCTGTGTTTAAAAACCAAGGTGACACATTCACGGCAATCTTAGATGAGAAAAGTGGTAAGTACTACGATGAGAATGGCCGAGCAATGAAGAAGGCCTTCTTGCGCGCACCATTAGACTTCCGTCGTGTCACGTCTAACTTCAACCCAACCAGACGCCACCCTGTAACAGGTAAAGTTCGCGCTCACCGTGGTACAGATTATGCGGCACCAGTCGGTACGCCCATTTGGGCAGCGGGTGATGGTATTGTACAAAAATCGGCGTACAACAAGTTCAACGGTAACTACGTGTTTATAAAACACAGTAATACCTACATCACTAAGTACCTGCATTTAACCAAACGTACAGTGAAAACGGGGCAGCGAGTAAAACAAGGTCAAACTATAGGTACATTAGGCGGTACAGGACGCGTAACAGGGCCTCACTTACATTACGAGTTCCTGGTAAATGGTGTACATAAAAATGCTAGAACAGTTAAATTACCGCAGTCAAAATCGCTGACAGGCAAAGCGAAACAAACGTTCATGGCAAACGCCAAAATCAGCATGATAAAACTGGATCGTTACAGCAAATTGCTCGCAATGAAATAACCGTCCCACAAACAAAAACTAAGAGGCAGCCTAAGCTGCCTCTTTTGTTTCTACTTGAGGTTCATCAATATTGTGCTCACGGCCTAGCATCAATAAACAAGGTGTCAAAACCAACGTTAGTACCGTGGCAAACGCCAAGCCACCAGCAACGGCACTCGCCAATTGAGACCACCACTGCGTACTTGGTGCACCAAACTCAACTTTTTGATTAATTAAGTCGATGTTCATTTCTAGTACCATAGGTAACAATCCCAAAATCGTGGTTACCGTGGTCAGTAATACAGGGCGTAAACGTTGTACTCCAGTACGCAAAATCGCGTCTTTCTTATCTAAACCACGCCTGCGCATTTGATTATACGTATCGATCAATACGATATTGTTATTAACCACAATACCAGCTAATGCGATGACCCCTATCCCCGACATAATGATGCCAAAGGGTTTTTGTAACACAAGTAATCCAGCAAACACACCAACCGTAGAAAATAACACGGCACTCAGAATCAAAAAGGCTTGGTAATAACTATTAAATTGCGTAATCAAGATGAGCGCCATAACACCTAGTGCAATCAAGAACGCCGTTTGTAGAAATGCGGAAGAGTTCTCCTGCTCTTCATTTTGACCACGAATCTTAAACTCGATACCATCAGGTAAATCAAGTTTTTGTATTTCCTCACTAATTCTAGGTAGCTCTAGCGCTAAGTTATAACCCTCGACCATATCCGCTTTAATATTGATGACCCTGCGACCGTCCACTCGTCGGATTGAGTCTTGTTTATGATCAGGAAGAATCTGTGCAAAATTAGTGATAGGCACAAGGCCCGCTGCCGTTTTGACTCGGAGCTGATCAAAGCGACCAATATCGCGCTTATCTTGAGGGTAGCGAACTAAAATATCGACCTCTTCATCGGCATCATCAGGCAAGTAATCCCCGATCTTAAGCCCGTTAGTCACAAACTGTACTGTGTTACCGACAAGCGTGGCATCGGCGCCAAATCGAGAAGCATCGTCTCGACGGATATCAATCTGCCAATCAATACCCTCTTTATTGGTGGTGTCACTTAAATTAGTAAGTGCTGGGTTCGTATCAGCCCAATGCCGCACCAATTTAGCGGCGCTATCTAACATTCCAAGACTTGCATTTTGAGCCGACATTTCAATAACAAGATCATGCTCCACAGGCGGACCAGCATCTGGAAACTTGTATTCTAGCTCCACACCAGAAAAGCGATTGGTCACCTGCTTTAAGTCTTCGATAATAACTTTCACTTGACGACGGTATTGCCAATCGACAGGGGTTATTTGAATTTGCCCAATTTCATCACCACTGCTCGATTCAGATCCCGTGCGAGTATAAACACTTTCAAACTCATCATGTCCGAGCATCACGTGTTCTATTTCACGCATGACCGCATCTTTCTCATTAATAGAAAGGTCGCCATAGGATCGTACTTTAACCGTAAAGAATGCAGGATCGACTTCAGGAAAAAATTCCACCCCTAGCCCCGCCTTGCTGTAGGTATAGCTCACCCCTGATGCAAGCAATATAGCGCTTAACAACACTTTGAGTGGGTGTCGTAAGGCGATAGAAAGCGTCAAATAATAAAGTTTTGTGATACCTGTTGCCTTGTCAAACTCACCATTATGTAAGTCCAGCATCTCTTGTTTTCGCTGCTCATTGACAACTTGTGGTTTTCCTATAAGCCCCCCAATAACAGGAACAAACAGAAGTGCCATCATCAACGAAGCACTTAATGTTGCTATCAACGTCAGCGGTAAGTATTTCATGAACTCACCGGTAATATCGGGCCAAAACAATAATGGAGCAAATGCTGCCAGCGTCGTTGCTGTCGACGCAGTAATCGGCCAAGCCATGCGCTTTGCCGCATCACGATACGCTTGCTTTCTTTGCACGCCCTCTTGCATTCTCCTGTCTGCAAACTCCGTCACGACAATGGCACCATCCACCAGCATGCCCACCGCCATGATCAATGCGAACAGCACGACAATATTGATCGTCAACCCAAAAACAGACAGAACAAAAAGACCGGTTAAGAAAGAACCCGGTATCGAGATACCAACCAATAGTGCGGTTCGAACCCCTAAAATAGCAATGATAACGATAACCACGAGAATGATGGCCGAAAGAATGTTATTTTGCAGATCACTCAACATCAACTTCACATCATCGGACTGATCCCAAGTGTATTTGACTTGTAGATTATTAGGCCACTCTGACCGCTTTTGCGCCTCAGCGATGACCAACTTAACCAAATCAACCGTATCAATGATGTTCTCTCCCGCGCGCTTTTTTACATCCAATACAATTGCCGGTTCACCATCTAAACGAGCAAAACTTTCAGGGTCACGAAATGCTCGACGTACGCTTGCCACATCACCAAAAGTGATCACTTCTTTGCCATTAACCTTGATCGGCAGCTCTAACACATCTTTAAGAGAGTCAAATACCGAAGGAACCTTGACCGAAAATCGCCCATAACCAGTATCGACAAACCCCGCAGCAACCACGCGGTTATTCAATGCAATTAAGTTGTAAATATCCGCTTGATCTAATCCGTAACTTTCCATCAATAAAGGATCGACTACGATCTCAACAATGTCTTCTCGATCCCCCGCAATATCGACTTCAAGTACTTGGCGGTAGCTTTCTAGTTTGTCACGTAGTGCTCGCGCGATTTGTACGGTCGTTCGTTCAGGGACACTCCCATATAGAACCACAGTAAGCACTGGCTCTTCGGAAGCAAACGTCACTTCATTCACCGTTGGCTCATCGCTGTCGGCTGGTAATCTTGGCTTAGCCAAATCCACCGCATCACGAACATCAGCCATCGCTTCGGCTAAATTCACCCCAACACTGAACTCTAACGTGACCGAGGCATGCCCTTCTGATGCTACCGAAGTCATCTCTTTTACCCCTTCAATCGAACGCAGTTCCTGCTCAATTGGACGGACAAGTAATCGTTCGGCATCCGTCGGTGAAATGCCTTGATGACCCACCGACACATAAATAATGGGAATCGTGATATCCGGGCTCGACTCTTTAGGGATCGTAATATAGGTAATGACACCAGCAATAAGGATCATCATTAACAACGTCAACATGGTACGTGCGCGAGATAAGGCTGCATCAATTAAAGCGAACATGTTGCCCCCTACTGCCTAGTTGTGGAATCACTCACGTCACCCACTTTGGTTGCTGTGACCAAATCACCATCACGGGCAAAGCCTTGGCCTAGAACAATAATGTCGACTTGTTCACCTAAACCCGATAGCCAAACACCATCGCTTTCCGCTTTGACTAATTGGATCGGGATAAAACGCACATGCTGGTCACGTAATGTTTTTATCCCCAAATTTCCTTGCTCATCTAACGCTAACATGGCAGCAGTCACCTTAATCGCTGACACTTCACTTAGCGCTAGGGTGACTTCTGCACTGATCCCCGCAGGCATGGCGTTTTCAGTGTTATCAATTTCTATTTCAATTGGAAATGTATTGGTGGAAGTGGAAGAGACACGACCAATATAGCGAATGAAGCCCTGATGATGGCGGTTATCAATCGTACGAATGTCCGCTTGCTGGCCTTCTTTGAGGTATTGAATATGACGCTCACTGACATCTGCTTCAATAAGCAATTTTTTTAAGTCGATAACCGTTGCGATTGGGTCACCAACACCGACAAAATCCCCTAGTTCAACAAAGCGGTGATCCAAGATGCCATCAAAAGGCGCTTTAACTTCCGTATTTTTGAGCGCGGTCTCAACATTACTAAGATTAGCCCGTGCATCAACTAAAGCCGCCTGGGCTGTGGCAAAGGCGACCTCACCTTGTAAGCCGCGATTTTTCAACGACTGCGCCGCTTTAAATTCTTTCTCTTTGACACTCAACATTGCTTTGGCACGTTGACGTTGAATATCAAGATCACGCTTATCTATATTAGCAATCACTTGCCCTTGCTGAACGGCTTGTCCTTTTTCTACGTTAAGTCGTATGATTTTTCCCGCGACCTCTGCACCTAAACGAGCTTGCCGATTTGGTGCAGTACGGCCATATAACTCAATTGTTTTACTGGTTGGTTGTGCAATAAAGGTATCGAACATCACCTTAGCTACAGGCGTTTTTTTAGCAAGAGTATGATCAGAAGGGTGGGCCTCATCACCCTGCGCGTTGAGTTGCCCCATTGCGAGCCACGCAGCAAGCACAATGATAAGAGTAAGAGAGACCAGCCACGGGCGTCCGACGATATGTCGTCTAAAGGAAACTCCAGACATTCAAAATCCTTTTAATTATTCTTCACTGCAAAGTAGTGTTTACGTGTCTTCCTGCTACGCAAAAAAACAGGCAGCCAACTGGCTGCCTGATGTCGTGTTAATCACACGCTGAATGATGCCCCACAACCACAAGTTGTTGTTGCATTCGGGTTATTGACGAAGAAGCGTGCTCCTTCCAAACCTTCAGTGTAATCAACCACGCCACCGATTAGGTATTGCAGGCTCATAGGGTCGACAACCAGTGTTACACCACTGTTCTCAATTGTTGTGTCACCTTCATTTACGTTTTCATCAAAAGTAAAGCCGTATTGAAACCCACTACAGCCACCACCAGTAATGTATACGCGCAATTTCAATGCTGGGTTTTCTTCTTCTGCAATCAGCGCCTTAACGCGAGATGCTGCTGCATCAGAAAAAGATAATGGTACGTTTACTTCGCTCACGAAGACCTCTCTCACTCGTGTCATGCGTCAAGCCTTAAGCGAGACGTCAAATTCGTATTAATTAGAGTGATTATCCAATACCTGACCAACTCGTTCAAGTATTCACCGACGATTCTTTGTATCAGAGCAAGTTTACACTGCCTATGCCCACATAAATTGCGCAAAATGTTTCTAACTTGAGATTAGCTAGGTACAATTCGCACCTCTTGGTCCGAGCAATCAAAAGAGGATAATCCCATGACCAAATCATCAGAGCTGTATCAAAAAGCTCAGCAAACCATTCCTGGCGGTGTGAATTCACCAGTTCGTGCATTCAACGGTGTTGGCGGTTCTCCACTATTTATCGAACGAGCGGACGGTGCCCTGATTTTTGATGCCGATGGTAAAGCGTACATTGATTACGTCGGCTCTTGGGGTCCAATGATTCTTGGTCACAACCACGCGGTTATCCGTGAATCTGTGATCAATGCTGCGCAGCGCGGTCTCAGCTTCGGTGCACCAACCGAGATGGAAATCGCAATGGCAGAACTGGTTTCTGAACTCGTACCATCAATGGAGCAACTTCGTATGGTTAGCTCCGGTACTGAAGCAACCATGAGTGCAATTCGCCTTGCTCGCGGCTTCACAGGCCGTGACAAAATCATGAAATTTGAAGGCTGCTACCATGGTCATGCAGACAGCTTGCTAGTTAAAGCAGGTTCTGGTGCACTGACGCTTGGTCAACCAAGCTCTCCAGGTGTACCAGCAGACTTTGCTAAACACACCCTAACCGCAACATTCAACGACTTAAACTCCGTACGTGAGCTGTTCGCGGCAAACAAAGGTGAGATAGCATGTATCATCGTTGAGCCAGTAGCAGGCAACATGAACTGTATTCCACCTGTAGAAGGCTTCCATGAAGGTCTACGTGAAATCTGTGATCAAGAAGGCGCACTACTGATTTTTGATGAAGTCATGACCGGTTTCCGCGTGGCACTGGGCGGTGCTCAAGCGTACTACAACATCAAACCAGATCTAACGACGCTAGGTAAAGTTATCGGTGGTGGTATGCCTGTGGGCGCTTTCGGCGGCCGTAAAGACGTAATGCAATACATTGCCCCAACAGGCCCTGTTTACCAAGCCGGGACATTGTCTGGTAACCCAGTGGCAATGGCAGCAGGTTTTGCATGTTTGAACTTGCTAAAAGAAGAAGGCAATGAAAAACGCCTAGCGGCGAAAACAAAGCAACTTGCAAATGGCTTCAAAACACTTGCAGACAAGCACGGCGTTCCTCTTGTCGTAAACCAGGTAGGCGGTATGTTTGGTTTCTTCTTTACCGAACAAGAAAGCGTAACTTGTTATGAAGACGTGACTAAGTGTGATGTTGAACGTTTCAAGCGTTTCTTTCACCTAATGCTAGAGCACGGTGTATACCTTGCACCATCAGCATTTGAAGCAAGCTTTACTTCTCTTGCTCATGGCTCTAAAGAAATCGACGCAACACTTGAAGCGGCTGACCGCTGTTTCGCGATCCTTGCTAGCGAAGCAAAATAATCGATTCTTCTCGACTTAAAAAGGGCCGTCTCGGTCCTTTTTTGTTCCCTATCGACTTACCGCCAATTTAGAACGACTAAGATGGCTAACACTCCGACAACAATAGCAAACCAAGGCACACGCCTCGATTTCTTCTCGCTTTGGCATTTCTTATCGTTGTTACAGCACCCCATTTTTCCATCTCTTGATTGATAACCACCTGATTAATGGCCATTATAACTAGGCCCAATGTGTACTCCAATTCTGGCATGTCATAACATTGAAAGAATTAAGGATATACAGAAATATACATATGATGGAGTTGTCTAAGACTGGAAATAGTATAACTCATCCGAAAATTGGATTAATCTCATGCCAAATAACGTAAAAATCACCTCGAGTCATCGCGTTCTCGTTGTCGCTTTACTTGCCGCAGCTTTTGCTTGCTACCTACTGGTTGAGCCATATATCAACTCAATCGTAATGGCGTTTATCATTTCACTGCTCATGTTCCCGCTGCATGAATGGTTCGAGAGTAAACTACCAAAATATAGAAACATGACCTCATTACTCTCTTGTGTGGTTCTTACCTTTATCATCGTCATTCCATTATTGTTTGTGTTTGCGGCCATCATTCAGCAAGGCTCAGTCTTCTCACAAAACACCTACAAATGGGTTTCCAATGGTGGCATTCAAGAAGTTTTCCAGCACCCATGGGTAGTCAAAGGGTTAGCCGTCGTCAACGAGTACTTACCTTTCGACAAAATTGAGCCTCAATCAATCGCAGAAAAAATAGGCCAATTTGCCACATCTTTAGGCTCCAACCTTGTGACCATCAGTGCCAAAATCTTAGGTGATGCGACCAACTTCTTGATGGATTTCTTCTTGATGTTGTTCGTACTGTTCTTCTTATTGCGTGATCACGACAAAATCATTTCAGCGATTCGTCACATTCTGCCACTGTCTCGTAGTCAAGAAGATAGAATTTTGACCGAGATCGAACAAGTCTCTAAGTCCGCCGTAATGGGCTCCTTCTTAACCGCTATCGCACAAGGTATTGCAGGTGGTGTTGGTATGTGGCTAGCGGGTTTCCCTGGCTTATTCTGGGGCACTATGATGGGCTTTGCATCCTTCATTCCGGTTGTCGGCACTGCATTAATTTGGATTCCAGCAGCGGCCTATCTATTCCTTACTGGTGATACGACTTGGGCCGTATTCTTGACAGCGTGGAGTGTGGTGGTTGTCGGGTCAATTGACAACCTACTGCGTCCACTGCTAATGCAAGGCAGCGCAGGTATGAATACGTTAATGATTTTCTTTTCACTGTTAGGTGGTATACATCTATTTGGCTTGATTGGTCTGATATACGGTCCATTAATCTTTGCCGTCACCATGGTGTTGTTTAATATCTATGAAGAGGAGTTTAAAGACTTCCTCAACCAGCAAGACAACACGTAACGTTAACTACTTCAAGCTTGGACCAGATTATGCGAAAATCTGGTCCAAATTATTTCTGATGAATCAAATTTATGTCTGCTTATATCGCTCCAAGCCAAATAGCACAGCGCCAGTTAGAGTATTTCAACGGAAAACACGTGCTCGTCGCGGGTGAAGTTGAAGACTTGTTTCCACTAGAATTAGTGGATCACTGTGAGTCTGTAGAAGTGTTTACTTCTAACTACAGCTATTACCGTCAAATTCGCAATTCTGACAAAATCAAAAGCCATTTTGGTTCAGAGTTTGACGTACAAACTCAGGCAAATATGATTTTGCTGTATTGGCCTAAAGCAAAAGCAGAAGCAGAATATCTATTGGCAATGCTGATGGCCAAGTTGGGAGTAAACACTGAGATCGTCGTAGTTGGTGAAAACCGCTCTGGTGTAAAAAGCATCGAGAAGATGTTCAAAGAGTATGGCCCTGTAAACAAATATGATTCAGCACGCCGCTGTTCGTTCTACTGGGGCACTTGCCTTAACGAACCAAAACCTTTCAATCAAGCCGATTGGTTTAAGTCTTATACCGTCACACTCGGTGAGCAATCACTGACAGTTAAGAGCCTTCCTGGCGTATTCAGTCATGGTGAATTTGATTTAGGCAGTCATTTGCTGCTTGAAACCCTGCCTAAGTTGTCTGGCAAAGTTCTCGACTTTGGTTGCGGCGCGGGCGTACTAGGGGCATTTATGGCGAAAGCAAATCCAGACATTGCGATTGAAATGTGTGACATCAACGCCTATGCGATCACATCAAGCCAAGCCACACTAGAAGCTAACGGATTAACGGGGCGTGTATTTGCGTCAGACATTTATTCAGATGCTTCAAATGACTATCGTTTTATCATCAGTAATCCACCATTCCATAGCGGTCTCGACACAAATTACAGCGCGGCGGAAACGCTATTAGGTCAAGCTCCTCGTTATATGACTCATGATGGTGAAATGCTCATTGTTGCGAACAACTTCTTAAAATACCCACCAATTATTGAACAAGCATTCAATAATTGCGAGACACTAAATAAGACCACCAAGTTCTCTATCTACTACGCTAAAAAATCGTAAGCTCTTGCTGCGCAGGCGAAATCCTGCGCAAGCTTTGCCTAAAATACATCAAATTCAGCGAAAAACTGCGTCTTTCACCACGCTTTACACTCAACTTTCTTGTCAAAGAAAAAAAACTCGTTAATTTTGTTAATTCTATTGCGTCTAACGCCTTATCCGTTTTTAACGAGAACCTCGGCAAGCCCCAATCATTGGTCGCTGCCCTTTTATGAGTTGTAATCTTATTCATGTTTAAATTCTACAAAAAGCAGAAATTTAAGCGCCTGCAAAGCACACTGATGGCCGCATTTTTGGTTCTCAGCATCACCCCTCTTACGATCATTGCGATTTTCTTCCTGCAATCTCACAGTAAAGATCTTGAAGAGCAAAGTACGTCACACCTACTGTCAGTTCGCGACACCAAGCAACAACAGATCATCGATTATTTTGCTGCTCAGGAAACTGAAGTGATGGGCTTTGTTCGTTCAGAATTAGCGTACGCAAGTGGGGGGCGGTTTTATGGTTTAGTTAATGCGTTCAGCCGGCTAGGCCAAGATCTTGAGACAGCAAGAGAAAATGCACAGCAACGCTACATCAGAGGCAGTGGCGATCAAATCAAGACATCGATTTTGCCGGAGTCTTCTGACTACGTAGGCAGTGAGCGTTACCGCTTGCTGCATAAACGCTACCACTGGGCATACCTCGAACTGTTAAAACGCTCAGACTTTAACGATATCTTGTTGGTCGATATCGACGGTAACGTCACCTACTCGATCAATAAAGACGAAAACTACGGCACCAACCTATTAACAGGTCGCTACAAAGAAACAGCATTAGGCAGAACATTCAAACATTTATCCGAAGATGTCTCCGCTCGTCGTAAGATAAACGAAGACTATACCCCGGTTATTATTTCTGATTTCGAGTCAGAAGGGGGAAAACAGGTTGCGTGGCTAGGGGCACCAATTGTTCAACAAGGCTACTTGCACAGCTACGCCATGTTCCGCTTGCCAAACAATGGTATCACCAAGTTAGTTGCCGAGATTAACCAAGATACATCCATAGATACACTATTGGTTGGCAGTAACCACCAACCTCGCACGATGAACACGAAACAAGGTGACATCGAAAATAGCTTAGAAGTGGTCGATAAGGCGCTTGCCGGTGAAACCAGAGTTGGTACATACAGTAACGGACTTGGTGAAGAGTTCATCGCGGCTTTTGCTCCGATTGAGACGCATGGCACAACTTGGGCACTTGTCGTCCAATTGCCTGAAAAAGAAGCCTTTTCTCGCGTCCATCAACTCGAAAAGATATTTGTTATTGCGATGCTCATTGCGATTATTCTCGTTGTGATTGCTTCGCATTACCTATCGAACTTCATCACGTCGCCACTACTAAAATTAACCTGGGCGGCCGAAAAAGTTTCTGCTGGTGACCTAGACGAAACCACATTCAACACAACACGAAAAGATGAGATAGGCCGCTTAGCAATTAGCTTCGCACGTATGCAACGCTCCATTCGTGAGAAAATCCAAACGATTAAGCAGCAAAATGAAGAGCTGGAAAGCAATATCAAGCTGATTCAAAAGCAAAACGAAGAACTGCAGCTTGCTGATAAGCTTAAAGATGAATTCTTGGCGACCACTTCCCATGAGTTACGCACACCACTGCATGGCATGGTTGGAATCGCGGAAACACTAGTCTCTGGTGCAAACGGGGCCATCCCTGCAAGTCAGAAATACCAACTGGACATCATCATCAAGAGTGGTCAGCGATTGGCGAACTTAGTTGACGATTTATTGGACTATCACAAGATGCGCTACGGCAGCATGGATATTCATAAATCGGCGGTGAGTCTCGCCAGTGCTACGCGGCTTGTACTTGAACTCTCCGGACACTTGTTGGGCAATAAGACCATTCGTATCATTAATCAAGTACCCGTTGATTTGAAAGCCGTCTCCGCCGACCCACAGCGCTTAGAGCAAGTTCTGTACAACTTGATTGGCAATGCGATCAAGTACACCTCAGAAGGTAAGATCGTTATTTCTGCTACAGTGGTGGACGAACAAGTACGCGTGCAGGTAGTAGATACCGGTCAAGGCATTCCTGCTGAGCAACTAGAGCACATCTTTGAGCCACTGATTCAAGCTGGACAAGATTCAAGCCGCTACCGTCAAGGCGCTGGGCTTGGACTCTCTATCAGCCGACAATTGATCGAGCTAATGGGAGGATCACTCTACGTCAGCAGCCAGCCAATGGTGGGGACAACGTTTAGTTTCACCTTACCATTAGCAAGCGAAGAAGAGATTCAAGCAAGCCAAACCCTAGCCGCTAGAGGTCACTTCCAAATTCCAGATCTCAATATGGAAAGCAACGACGACCTATCTCTACCAGAGAACCCTAATGGCCCGCTGTTGTACGTGGCCGATGATGAACCGGTAAACTTACGTGTATTAGAAAGCTTCCTACGTTTAGAGGGCTACCGAGTACGTACCATCTCTGACGGTCCAGATACCCTTGCGTTAATTAAGAAAGAAAAACCAGAGCTTCTTCTTCTCGATATCATGATGCCAGGAATGAGTGGTTACCAAGTGTGTAGTGAACTTCGTAATACTTACGATCACGCAGAGCTACCCATCATTATGCTTACCGCATTAAACCAAACGGAAGATCGCGTTCGAGGGTTTGAATCCGGAGCAAATGACTACCTGTCGAAGCCTTTTAATAAACAAGAGCTCGCCGCGCGCATTCAAGCGCATTTAACCGCAAGTAAAGCGGAGATGCGTCATGTAGAAAATAAACTGCTTGAATCAGAGCTCCGCCAACGAGCACAAGTAGAAGCGAGTCTTTTAGAAACGCAAGGTCGGTTACTAGAACAACTTGAGTCTGCGCCAGAAGCCATTATTTGTTTACGAGAAGATCAACGTATTCGGTTTGCTAACGAGGCGGCGTGTAAACTATTTAAGCGTAGCTTAGAGCAGCTCAAGCGTTCTTCGGCCGACGAACTTATTGCCCCGAAATTTCTCACCGTGGACCAACCACACTACTGCGGAAAAATTGATATCTATATCGAGGACATCCGTCAAAACATTGAAGCGGACATTCTCAAGCTACCTGAAGGTTCTGGTTTGGATGTAATGTACATTTTTAACGTTGGTGGTGGTGCAAATGCGGCGCGTATTCATAACCTAGAAACGGCGGTAGAAGTACTCTCAAGCTACGCATTTGATGGTGATAAGGACCAACTGCAGAAACTAAAAGAGCTTGGTGGAGAGTTTACTCGCCTTGCAGATAAGGCTCTGGGCAATAAAAAGGATAAACAAGATTTAATGCGTGAAGTGTTAGTCGATGTGATGACCCATGCGCTAGAGTACTGGGAGTCCGTCACTGGAGAGAGCAAGTTTGCCTTTGCCGAGCAAAGTGGCTTATGGCGCGTCTATCTTGACCGCAGTACGCTTCAAACTCGAACCTTAGATAAATACATGCGTATTGAGACACTGCCTAAAACACCTCGCTGGAGAACCGTTCTCAGCTCAATTGAGTTTATTCTCGAGCACTGTAAAGAGCAGAGTCCAGATCGCTCCCATATTGAAGCACAGCGCGATAAGTTACAGCGGCTTCTCACTAGCTAAAGTAAAAAATGAAAGCTCACATCGCCCCGCCTATTTAGCGGGGCTTTTTATTACACTGAAAAGCCATGGTCTAAAAATGACCCAATGCAGAATCAACATCCTCACGACGACTATTCCTCTATCCCCAACAGCAGAACTAGATTGATAGGTAAGCACTCGACAATGGTTTTTAGTATCGCTTTTATAGCAAAGCTAAAGGCAAAAACCTGGATCAACTGGAATGCCTATATGCTCAATAAAAACCGCAAAAAAACACTTCATTTCCAACGTAAAACAAGCACAATAAGCGCCTAAAATTTGCTGGCAAAATGTACCTTTTTTTACTGGCAACGTAGATTTTGATGAACAATTGATAAAGATTGCGAACTCAATCACAACAGAACGGCAGATTAAATTTTAGCTGAATAATTAACGGAATTTTAACGTGTGAGCTAGATCGACAAAGGATTAAAACGAATAAAAACCACACAAAAATAAAGACCCACCGCGTTAGCAAGCACTAACACAATACATTTTCTTTAAATGTAAGTTGCGATGCACATCAATGTTAAAACATGAAACAAATGCGGATTAAAAATAAACAAAATGACGTTTATGACGTAGTTAGGGGTTCTTTTAACGTTTTTAACGGGAAACGGGTTTGCTTATTTTGTAGATACGGTGTTTTCTTGTCCTGACTAAGGCCTACAGGCCACTCTAGCAGCTACTCATATGCAAGGTGTAGTGAAGAGGTAGGCCTTGAAGAGTGTTTACCAATTGATAACATTCAATTCCATTAGTGAAACAAAAAGCAAATAGTAAGGAACAGCTATGCTTGCCAATATTAAAAAAACAGCACTAGCAACAGCAATTATTGCAACCGCTACGACAGGTTTTGCATCAGTAGCAACTGCAGCTGAACGCAGTGAACTAACTATCCACCCTAAAGAGTTTACAACTTTTGTTCGTAACTTTAACCCATACTTAGGTGCAACTAACCTGCACACAACGACGGACTTTATTTACGAGCCACTCGTTGTTTTCAACGAAATGCACGGTAACACGCCTGTATTCCGTTTAGCAGAAAACTTCAAAATGTCTGATGACCTAATGAGCGTAACTTTCGATATTCGTAAGGGCGTGAAATGGTCTGACGGCGAGAAATTTGATGCTGATGACGTTATTTACTCTTTCAACCTAGTTAAAGAGAAACCAGAACTAGACCAATCTGGTATCAACACTTGGGTTTCTGGCGTAGAAAAACTTAACGATTACCAAGTGAAGTTCCGCCTAAAAGAAGCGAACTCAAACGTTCCTTACGAAATTGCTCGTGTACCAGTCGTACCACAGCACGTATGGAGCAAAGTGAAAGATCCAGCAACGTTCACCAACGAAAACCCAGTAGGTACTGGTCCTTTCACGGTGATCGATACGTTCACTCCTCAACTATACATTCAGTGTGAAAACCCGAACTACTGGGATGCTGCTAACCTTGACGTTGACTGTCTACGTGTACCTCAAATTGCAAACAACGACCAATTCCTAGGTAAAGTTGTAAACGGTGAAATGGACTGGACTTCTTCATTCGTTCCAGACATCGACCGTACTTACGCAGCAGCGAGCCCTAAACATCACTACTGGTACCCGCCAGCAGGTACTCAAGCGTTCGTTGTGAACTTCAAAAACCCAGATGCCGCTAAGAACGAAGCGCTAACTAACGTAGACTTCCGCCGCGCATTCTCTATGGCGCTTGATCGTCAAACCATCATTGATATCGCATTCTACGGCGGCGGTACTGTGAACGACTTCGCATCTGGCCTTGGCTACGCATTCGAAGCTTGGTCTGACGAAAAAACACACAACAAGTACAAAGACTACAACAGCTACAACGTTGAAGGCGCTAAGAAACTGTTAGCGAAAGCTGGCTTCAAAGATGTAAACAAAGACGGTTTCGTTGATACACCATCTGGTAAGTCTTTCGAGCTTCTTATTCAATCGCCAAACGGTTGGACTGACTTCAACAACACGGTACAGCTAGCGGTTGAACAGTTGGGTGAGGTTGGCATCAAAGCACGTGCTCGTACTCCAGACTTCTCTGTGTACAACCAAGCGATGCTTGAAGGTACTTACGATGTTGCGTACACCAACTACTTCCACGGTGCAGACCCATACACATACTGGAACAGTGCTTACAACTCAGCACTACAGTCAGGTGAAGGCATGCCACGTTTCGCGATGCACTACTACAAGAACGATAAGCTAGATGGTCTACTTAACAGCTTCTACAAGACTGCTGATAAGCAAGAGCAGCTAGAAATCGCTCACGGTATCCAGCAAATCATCGCGGCTGACCAAGTAACGATCCCTGTGCTATCTGGTGCTTACATGTACCAATACAACACAACTCGCTTTACTGGTTGGTGGAACGAAGAAAATCCTAAGGGCCGTCCAAACATTTGGGCTGGTATCCCAGAGCGTCTATTACACGTACTGGACCTAAAACCAGTTAAGTAAGTAGAAGTTCATGTCTCGCGGCACACATTCCGTGTGCCGCCTATAAACCCCTTGTTACGAAAGTAAATTATGGCGCTCGTCGTCAGGGGTTTTTTCGCTCTAAATTTCGCTAGGAGCGACCTGAAACCAGCAACAGGAAAAAAATCTGGGTGAGTAAGGTGTGAGTTATGGGTTATTTTTTAAGACGTTTGTCGTTCTATCTTGTCGCGCTCTTAGTTGCAGCGACGTTAAACTTTATTATTCCGCGAGCAATGCCTGGTGACCCAGTTACCATGATGTTTGCTAATGCATCAGTACAGGTAACGCCGGAACGAATCGCAGCAATGAAAGAGCTGTTAGGCTTTGTCGAAGGCGGTTGGATCGCACAATATTTTGCATACATTAAAAACATTCTAAGCTGGGAGCTTGGCACTTCTATCCAATTTTACCCACTTTCAGTGAACACGCTATTAGGTAACGCATTCGGTTGGTCACTATTCCTTGCCGGTACTGCAGTTGTACTTTCATTCTCGATTGCTTCCATTCTAGGTATCTTTGCAGCATGGAAACGAGGCAGCAAATACGATGCATTCGTTACGCCTGGCACGCTCATTATCCAAGCGATTCCGCAAATGGTTATCGCGATGCTAGCGCTATTTATCTTTGCTATCGGTCTTAAATGGTTCCCATCTGGTTACGCTTACACACCCGGTTTAGTACCTGATTGGACAAGCTGGGAATTCCTGAAGAACGTTGGTTACCATGCTGTGTTACCTCTGTTCTGTGCAACCATCGTTCAAGTTGGCGGCTTCTTGGTAAACATGCGTAACAACATGATCAACCTGTTGGCTGAAGACTACATTACAATGGCAAAAGGTAAGGGTCTGAGTGAGAACCGCGTGGTATTTAACTACGCTGCTCGTAACGCATTACTTCCTAGTGTTACCGCGCTTTCAATGTCTCTCGGCATGGCCATTGGCGGTCAACTCATCATCGAGATGATCTTTAACTACCCTGGTCTAGGCACTGTTCTTCTAAATGCAATTCATGCACGTGACTACCAGGTACTTCAAGGTCAGTTAATTATCATGACCATGTTCATGCTGTGCTTCAACCTAATGGCTGACATGCTGTATATGATTCTCGACCCTCGCCTACGTAAGGGAGGCAAATAATCATGAAAGAACTATTTAAACTAATTCTAAGTAATGCATTCGCCCGTATTGGCTTAGCTATCATCAGTCTGTTTATTTTTGTTGCGGTTGCCGCACCAATGATCACCAAACATGCACCCGATAAGCGCACTGGTAACCCCCACGAATACCCAAGTTTCGTGGTAAAACAAGCACAAAACAACCCTGACGGCTGGGTTGCTACAAACCTAGCCGATGACCGTCGCACACTGGTTATGTCTAAGAAAGCCGATCACGTACTAGGCACTTCTCGTATGGGTCGTGACATTTGGTCTCAACTGGCTTACGGCGCTCGTGTATCTTTAGGTGTTGGTTTTGGTGCCGGTATCATTGTTTGTTTCCTAGCAACCGTCATCGGTATTTCTGCAGGTTACTTCGGCGGACGTGTCGATGACGTTCTTAGTGCCGCAATGAACATCATGCTGGTTATCCCACAATATCCACTGTTGTTTGTACTCGCAGCCTTTATTGGTGAGGCGGGACCATTAACGATTGCATTAATCATTGCCGGAACTTCTTGGGCATGGGGTGCGCGTGTTGTCCGCTCACAAACCATGGCCCTACGTGAAAAAGAATTTGTTAAAGCCGCAGAAGTGTTAGGTGAATCTTCATTCCGCATCATCTTCGTTGAGATTCTACCTAACTTAGTTCCAATTGTAGGCGCTAGCTTCATCGGTTCAGTCATGCTTGCCATCAACACTGAAGCGGTTATCTCGTTCTTAGGTCTAGGTGATGCAAATACGATCAGTTGGGGCATTATGCTCTACAACGTTCAAACCTCTTCCGCAATGCTTATAGGCGCATGGTGGGAAGTGTTAGCTCCATGTTTAGCCCTAACCTTGTTAGTGACAGGGCTTGCTTTACTTAACTTTGCAGTTGATGAAATTGCTAACCCACAGCTTCGCTCTCATAAAGGCATGAAGCGTTGGAAGAAAATGGCAAAGCAAGACAAGAAAGAACGTGAGCCAGAATTGGCACCACAAAATGCACTATGGAGCGGAGATAAATAATCATGACTGCACCACTAATTTCTATCCGTAACCTATGCGTAGACTACATTACTGACGCGGGCGATGTCCGCGCTTGTAACAATGTCAGCTTCGATATTGCACCAGGAGAAGTCTTTGGTCTTGCAGGTGAGTCGGGCTGTGGCAAATCAACCGTCGCCTTCTCTCTAATGCGACTTCATAAGCCGCCAGCGTTTATTACGGGTGGTGAGGTTATCTTCAATGGTGAAGATATCCTTAAATACAGCGATGATCGCATGCAAGCGTTCCGCTGGAGCGAAATGTCAATGGTATTCCAAAGTGCAATGAATGCGCTGAACCCTGTTCTGAACATGGAAGAACAGTTCTGCGACGTCATCATGCGTCATACCAATATGACAAGAGAGCAAGCAAAGAAACGTGCTGAAGGCCTATTGGAAATCGTTGATATCCACCCTAGCCGTCTTAACGATTACCCGCACCAATTCTCTGGTGGTATGCGTCAACGCCTTGTTATCGCGATTGCTCTAGCTCTTAATCCAAAAATGATCATCATGGATGAGCCAACCACTGCACTTGATGTAGTGGTGCAGCGCGAAATCTTACAAAAGATTTATGCACTGAAAGAAGAGTTTGGTTTTTCTATTCTGTTCATCACTCATGACTTATCGTTAATGGTCGAGTTCTCTGACCGTATCGGCATCATGTATTCCGGTGAATTGATTGAAGTTGCACCTTCTAAGCAAATTTTGGAAAGCCCTTACCATCCTTACACCAAAGGCCTGGGTAGCTCTTTCCCTCCATTAACAGGTCCAAAAACTAAGCTGACTGGCATTCCAGGCAATCCATTGAACTTGCTTGAAGTTCCACAAGGTTGTCGCTTCCAAGCTCGCTGTGACCGTGTCCACGAAGCTTGTACAAAGCTACCAACTCAGCTACGCGAAATTGAACCTGGTCGTTTGTCGAACTGCCATTTGTACGGCGAAACAATTGCTCAAGCTAAGGTTTAAACAAAATAACAACATTAGCTAAGAACAAATTTAATCTGGAGAGAATTATGAGCAAACAACTCGGCGAACTGCTGATTGAAGGCAAAAATGTCGTTAAAGACTTCCCTTTAAACAGTAACTCAATCAAGCAGTCTAAGATGCGCGCAATTAACGACGTATCATTTAAGATGTACAAAAGTCGCGGCTTGTCAGTGGTTGGCGAATCAGGTTCTGGTAAATCGACCACAGCAAAAATGATAGCGAAGATGTACGCACCAACCGACGGTATCATTGAGTACAAAGGACGTGATATTCAAGACATCACATCAAGAAACGACCTAATGGCCTACCGTGAAGGTGTACAAATGGTATGGCAAGACCCGTTTGGCTCGCTAAACCCAACACACAATATTTTCCACCATATTGCTCGCCCACTGCTGATCCACAAGAAGGTTTCACCGGGCAACAAGAAGGAACTGGAAGAGCGTGTGTATGACCTACTGGAACAAGTTGGTCTGATTCCACCAAAAGAGACGGCGCAAAAGTTTCCGCATCAGCTTTCTGGTGGTCAGCGTCAACGTGTGAACTTAGCGCGTAATATCGCAGTAGGGGCTGAAGTGGTACTTGCAGATGAACCAACATCAATGCTTGACGTATCGATTCGTGCCGGTGTTCTTAACCTGATGGAAGAGATGAAGTTTGAGAAACAAATGTCTCTGCTTTATATCACCCATGATATCGCAACGGCTCGTTACATCGCAGAAGATCTAGCCGTAATGTACGTTGGTCACATGGTTGAATGGGGCGATACAGAGGAAATCATCCATGATCCGCAACACCCATACACCCAACTATTGGTTTCTGCGGTTCCAGACCCATCGAAGTCAATTCACGAGAAGTTGAAGGGTAACAAAGGCGACATCCCTCTTTGGACACCAGAATCCGTTGGTTGTCCATTTGCTGGCCGCTGTGTGCACGCAACGGATAAGTGTCGTGAGCAACTCCCTGGAGTGACTCAGCTATCTGACAACCAC
Source organism: Vibrio sp. PID17_43 (assembly GCF_002608565.1). Taxonomy (GTDB): domain Bacteria; phylum Pseudomonadota; class Gammaproteobacteria; order Enterobacterales; family Vibrionaceae; genus Vibrio. Next base: position 75,828 of record NZ_LIXM01000015.1, on the reverse strand, counting down.
TTTGTTCGTTGTTACCTATTTGAAAATTAATCATCGCCAGGGCAGGTATCAATCTGCCCCCCTTTCCCTTTGTATTTTATTGTTTCCCGGAGAAATTGAATGCTGCTACTGACTAACCATATTGGTTACGAGCGTCAGGGTCCTAAGAAAGCGATCATCCAGACGAGTCAACCACGTCTGTCTTCTTATACTGCTTTATTGGTTTGTGCCGACAGCCACCAAACTGTTGCGACACTGACAGTAGAAAAACAAGGCAAAGTGGCAAACTGGCATCAAGGTCATTTTTACCTTGTCGACTTTTCTTCATTTAACACTCCCGGTAACTACTACCTTCGCTTCGATCATTTGCGCTCATCTCACTTTGAGATTGGAGAACATGTTCTTCTCGATCGTACGCTGTCTGATGTGATCCATTATTTTAAATCTCAACGCTGTGGTGGCATTTTCGATCAACAAGATCGCCAAGCACCGCTACTTAACTCTAGCGAAACCGCTGATGTCCACGGTGGTTGGTATGACGCGTCAGGCGACGTCAGTAAGTACCTGAGTCATTTGTCTTACGCGAATTATCTAAATCCACAACAGACACCGATGGTAGTTTGGAACATGTTGAAAGGGTTATCTCTGCTCGAAGGCAACGATAAACTGGCTAAGTTCACTGCCACTCGTCTTGTTGAAGAAGCGTTATTTGGCGCAGACTTCCTTGTTCGTATGCAGAATGAAAAAGGTTTCTTCTACATGACAGTGTTCGACAAGTGGAGTAAAGATACAGCGCAACGCGAGATCTGCGCGTACGAAACTCAACTTGGTCATAAGTTCGATGACTATCAAGCAGGCTATCGACAAGGTGCAGGCATCAGCATTGCAGCATTAGCTTCAGCAGCACGCCTAGATGTTCATGGTGAGTTCGACCAACAAAAATACCGTAATGCGGCAGAAAACGGTTACTGGCACCTAAAAGAACACAACACCCAATACTTAAACGATGGTGAAGAGAACATCATCGATGAATACTGCGCGCTTCTTGCCGCTGTAGAGCTATTCAAGACCACCAAAGAGGCACGTTACCTAGAAGAAAGCCGCGTATGGGCAAAACGTCTTTCCGCTCGCCAAACAAGTGATGAGAACATTCAACACTTTTGGAGTGCTAATCAAGATGGCAGTCGACCTTACTTCCATGCCGCAGAAGCAGGACTTCCTGTCATCGCACTGTGTGAATACTTAACCATCGAAGACGACTCTGAGCGCACAACGGTAGCAAAACAAATCATCACTCAAGCGTGTGAATTTGAAGTCTCTATCACCAACAAAGTGAAGAACCCATTTGGCTACCCTCGCCAGTATGTAAAAGGCGTTAACGAAGCGAAACGTGATGCGTTCTTTGTGGCACACAACAACGAATCAGGTTACTGGTGGCAAGGTGAGAATGCTCGTCTAGGTTCACTGGCAACCATGGCTTATGGGGCACTCCCCTTCATTGAGTCAAAAGCGCTAAAACAGCAGCTCTCTAAACTCGCACAAGATTCTATTAACTGGATTGTGGGCCTGAACCCATACGACATGTGTATGTTGGATGGTCATGGTCGTAACAATCCGGACTATCTTCCTCAATACGGCTTCTTCAATGCAAAAGGTGGCGTGTGTAACGGCATTACCGGTGGTTTCGAAGATGAAGAAGACATTGCATTTAATCCACCAGCACAGAAAGACGACATGCTTCAGAACTGGCGCTGGGGTGAACAATGGATCCCACATGGTGCTTGGTACCTACTTGCGGTGATGAGTCAGGCTCAGCACATCTCGACTTTAGCGAACTCTCAAGCCTTCAAGGAGCAATAAACATGGGGATGTATTTTGTAGGCATTGATGGGGGCGGCACGTCATGCCGCGCTCGAATCAAAGACGCACAAGGCAACTTCATTGGTGAAGCCAAAAGCGGCAGTGCAAACATCATGCTGGGCGCAGAAATCGCGATGGCGTCAATTCTTGAATCTATTGCTTCAGCGGCAGCACAAGGTGGTCTAACTCAACAAGATTTCGCTTCTATGCACGTAGGGCTGGCTCTAGCAGGTGCGGAACATAAAACCTCTTGGCAAGCATTCATGGCTTTAGAGCACCCATTTGCCAGTATGACACTCAATACCGATGCTTACGGTGCTTGTATCGGTGCGCACAATGGTAAAGATGGTGCGATCATGATTGCAGGGACTGGTTCTTGCGGTATTTACCTTAAAGGTCTTGAGCAACATGTTGTTGGTGGTCGTGAGTTCCCAATATCCGATCAAGGTGGTGGCGCGGTAATGGGGTTACGTCTCATCCAACAAGTCTTACTTGCAGAGGATGGCATCCGAGAAAAAACACCATTAGCAACGCACATCATGGAATTTTTTCAAAACGATATCGACAACGTAGTGGCATGGTCTAAGCAAGCATTGCCTCGAGATTATGGTCAGTTTTCCCCGGCTATTTTTCAACACGCTGAACAAGGCGATACGTTGGCGATAGAAATGCTCAAACAAACTGCTAACGATATTGAAATGTTCTTGGTCGCGCTTAATAAACGCGGTGCAACGCGCATTTGCTTGATGGGCAGTATCGCAGAGCGAATTCTGAACTGGTTGTCTCCACCAGTTCAACAGTGGGTGGTCGAACCTCAGTTTGATGCGATTGAAGGAGCCATTATGTTTGCTGGTAAGCCAGAACATAACCTTTACTCGGTGAGTGTTGAGTAGGAGTAAACATGGAATATCGTATTGATCTCGTTGTGCTTTCTGAGCAAAAACAAAACTGCCGTTTGGGACTGACTTTTCATAACTTGAGTGATCAGGCTCTAAATAGCTGGAGCCTGACTTTCGCTTTTGATCGTTACATCCTTCCAGATAGCGTTTCAAATGGTCAACTAACTCAGATTGGTAGCTTTTGCACTCTCAAACCAGAAGGTGTGGTGCTGGCCGCCAACCACCACTATTACTGCGAATTCAGCATTGGCTCTAATCCATTCCGTTACTACTCAGACGGTTTTAATGAAGCGATGATCGATTTTGTTGTTGATGGTCAACCTCAACGCGCACAGGTCGATGTCACACCTATCGTTTTAGCTTCACCTTATCGTGAACGCAGCGACATTCCAGCAAGCTTAACCCACGCTCAACCGTTATTGCCAAAACCGAACCATATTGAAGTCAGCGACCACTCGTTCACGTTTGATGAACAAGCTGGCGTTGCAATTTACACCGACTTAGCGAACTCAGCAAAAGCGTGGTTACTAGAAGAGCTCCAGCGTATTCACCAATTTGCACTTTCTTCTTCTAACAGCGGCAAGATCATTTTCAAAAGCAACCCAACACAGGATGAAGGGGCATATAAGCTCAAAGTATCAGAAGAGTCAATCAAGATTGAAGCAGGCTCTTCGTCTGGCTTTACCCATGCTTGTGCAACTTTATTGCAGCTACTAAAACGAGATGAAGCGACCAATACCATGGAAGTCGTGTGCTGTTCGATCAAAGACAGCCCACGCTTTCGTTACCGCGGCATGATGTTGGACTGTGCTCGCCATTTCCACTCGGTGGATCAAGTTAAACGCCTGATCAACTTGTTGGCGCATTACAAATTTAATACTTTCCACTGGCATTTAACGGATGATGAAGGCTGGCGCATCGAAATCAAATCGTTACCACAACTGACTGACATTGGCGCGTGGCGTGGCATCGATGAAACCATCGAGCCACAGTACACCCATTTATCAGAGCGTTATGGTGGCTTCTACACCCAAGAAGAGATCAAAGACGTTATCGCATTTGCAGCACAGCGTGGCATCACCATCATTCCTGAGATTGATGTACCTGGCCATTGCCGCGCAGCCATCAAGTCTCTGCCACATCTATTGGTTGAAGCAGAAGACACCACTGAGTACCGCAGTATTCAGCATTACAACGATAACGTCATCAACCCGGCTTTACCGGGTACCTACGAGTTTATCGACAAGGTGCTTGAAGAGGTGGCTGCGCTATTCCCTGCCCCTTACGTCCACATTGGCGCAGACGAAGTGCCTAATGGCGTGTGGTCGAAAAGCCCTGCTTGCCAAGCATTTATGGAGCAGTTGGATTACACCGATTACAAAGAATTGCAAGGTCACTTCTTACGTCATGCAGAAGACAAACTGCGCAAACTTGGCAAACGGATGCTAGGTTGGGAAGAAGCCCAACACGGCAACAAGGTCAGCAAAGACACAGTGATCTATTCATGGCTAAGCGAAGAAGCCGCATTGAACTGCGCTCGCCAAGGCTTTGATGTGGTACTGCAACCAGCGCAAACCACTTATCTGGACATGGCCCAAGATTACGCCCCCGAAGAGCCGGGCGTAGACTGGGCCAATCCACTGCCATTAGAGAAAGCCTACAACTACGAACCGCTAGAAGAAGTACCTGCTGACGACCCGATCAGAAAACGCATTTGGGGCATTCAAACCGCTCTATGGTGCGAAATCATAAACAACCCATCGCGCATGGACTACATGATTTTCCCTCGCCTAACTGCCATGGCAGAAGCATGTTGGACTGAAAAACAACACCGCGATTGGACCGACTATTTATCACGTTTGAAAGGTCACCTTCCTCTGCTTGATTTGCAGGGCGTGAATTACCGTAAACCGTGGAAGTAATACCAAGCCAGACGCCAACGCATCGCGCTTAAAGAGTTTTTAAATTTTTGGCTGCAGACGCAGCTTAGTAAAAAGGAAAGATACAAATGAAATACGGCTATTTCGATAACGAGAATCGCGAATACGTCATCACTCGACCTGACGTACCAGCACCATGGACAAACTACCTAGGTACTGAGAAATTCTGTACGGTTATCTCGCACAACGCGGGGGGCTACTCGTTCTATAACTCTCCAGAATACAACCGTGTTACTAAATTCCGTCCAAACGCGACATTCGATCGCCCAGGACACTACGTTTACCTACGTGATGATGAGACAGGTGATTACTGGTCAATCTCGTGGCAACCCGTTGCTAAGAGCTTAGACGAAGCAAACTACGAAGTTCGTCATGGCTTGTCTTACTCTAAGTTCAAATGTGAATACAGCGGTATTACGGCAACGAAAACGCTATTCGTACCAAAAGGCGAAGACGCAGAAGTTTGGGATGTCGTTATCAAGAACACTTCAGATAAACCACGTACAATCAGTGCGTTCTCATTTGTTGAGTTCTCATTCAGCCACATTCAATCTGATAACCAAAACCATCAGATGTCTCTGTACTCTGCCGGAACATCATACAACGAAGGTGTGATTGAGTACGACCTGTACTACAACACTAACGATTTCGAAGGCTTCTACTACCTAGCGTCTACGTTTGACCCAGATTCATACGATGGTCAGCGTGACAGCTTCCTAGGCCTATACCGTGACGAAGCAAACCCGCTAGCGGTAGAACAAGGTAAGTGTTTCAACACCGCACAAACGTGTTACAACCACTGTGGCTCTCTGCACAAGCAATTCACTATCCAACCAGGTGAAGAAGTTCGTTTTGCTTACATTCTAGGTATCGGTAAAGGCAACGGTGACCGTCTACGTGCTAAGTACCAAGATCTTGCAGAAGTCGACAATGCATTTGCGGGTATCAAAGCACACTGGGATGAGCGTTGTGGCAAGTTCCAAGTGAAATCGCCAAACAAAGGTCTAGACACCATGATCAACACTTGGACACTATACCAAGCAGAAACTTGTGTGGTGTGGTCTCGTTTTGCTTCATTCATCGAAGTGGGTGGTCGTACTGGTCTTGGTTACCGCGATACGGCGCAAGATGCGATTTCAGTCCCTCACGCTAACCCAGCAATGACGCGTAAACGTATCGTCGACCTGCTACGTGGTCAGGTGAAAGCGGGTTACGGTCTGCACCTATTCGATCCAGATTGGTTCGATCCAGAAAAAGCAGATGTTAAACCATCGAAATCCCCAACCGTTGTTCCTACTCCGTCTGATGAAGACAAGATCCACGGTATTGAAGATACATGTTCTGATGACCACCTATGGCTAGTCCCAACCATCTGTAAGTATGTGATGGAAACAGGTGAGCACAGCTTCTTCGACGAAGTGATCCCTTACGCTGACGGCGGTGATGCAACGGTTTATGATCACATGAAAGCAGCGCTAGACTTCTCGGCTGAATACGTGGGTCAAACCGGTATCTGTAAAGGTCTGCGTGCAGACTGGAACGACTGTCTAAACCTAGGTGGTGGTGAGTCTTCAATGGTGTCGTTCCTGCATTTCTGGGCACTGCAAGAGTTCATTGACCTAGCGAAATACCTAGGCAAAGACGCCGACGTTAAGAAATACACTGAAATGGCAGCCAACGTTCGTGAAGCGTGTGAAACACACCTTTGGGACGACGAAGGCGGTTGGTACATCCGTGGTCTGACGAAGAATGGCGACAAGATCGGTACAGCGCAGCAAGCAGAAGGCCGAGTACACCTTGAGTCAAACACGCTAGCGGTACTTTCTGGTGCGGTATCTCAAGAGCGCGGTGAGAAAGCGATGGACGCTGTCGACGAGAACCTATTCTCTGAATACGGCCTGCACCTAAACTCACCATCATTCGCAACACCAAACGATGACATCGGCTTCGTGACTCGCGTTTACCAAGGCGTAAAAGAGAACGGCGCTATCTTCTCGCACCCAAACCCATGGGCTTGGGTAGCAGAGGCAAAATTGGGCCGTGGAGACCGTGCAATGAAGTTCTACGATGCACTGAACCCATACAATCAAAACGACATCATCGAAAAACGTATTGCAGAACCTTACTCATACGTGCAGTTCATCATGGGTCGTGACCACCAAGACCACGGCCGTGCAAACCACCCTTGGCTAACGGGTACATCTGGCTGGGCTTACTTCGCTGTTACCAACTTTATCCTTGGTGTGCGTACAGGCTTCGACGGTCTAACTATCGATCCTTGTATCCCAACCAACTGGCCTGGTTTCGAAGTGACTCGTCAGTGGCTAGGTGCAACGTACAACATCAAAGTGGTCAACCCAGATTCAGTGAGCAAAGGCGTTAAGTCAATTACCGTGAACGGTGAAGAAGTAAATGGTGCATCAGTGCCAGTTCAAGCTGAAGGCTCTGTAAACGAAGTTATCGTTACTCTAGGTTAATCATCTTTTAGGGGAGAACTTCTCCCCTTTTGATTGATCCGATGCGCTTGAATTTGATAAGTGCATCGGTTCGCTAACAAAGATTTAAGAGGCGGTGGGATGCCGCTCTTATCGAGGATCGAATCATGATCAAATTTGGTACAGGCGGTTGGCGTGCATTTATCGGTGAGGAGTTCACCAAAGATAATGTACGTTTAGTTGCCCAAGCAGTCGCAAACATCACCAATGCCGAGTCAGTTGCCGACCGTGGTTTTGTGATTGGCTATGACCGTCGTTTCCTTTCTGACAAGGCTGGACGTTGGTTCGCAGAAGTACTCGCAGCCAATGGCATTGTTGTTAGCTTCATCGACAAGTTTGTCCCAACCCCTATCGTGATGTTTCAAGCGAAAGAAATGAACTGCGCTTATTCGGCATGTATTACTGCCTCTCACAATCCGGCGGATTACAACGGCGTAAAAATCTTCATCGAAGGCGGCCGTGATGCAGATGAGATGATCACACAGAAAATTGAAGAGCAAATTGCGCACTTAACCTTGGACCAAGTTAAGTTTGTCGATTTTGACCAAGCTATCGAAGACAAACTGATTGAAATCATCAACCCGATGAACGCGTTCGTTGATTCGATCATCAATTTCATTGACATCGAAGCAATCAAAAAAGCCAACCTACGCGTATTAGTCGACCCGATGTTTGGTGTCGCGAAAAACGCGCTACAAACGGTATTGATTAATGGCCGCTGTGAAGTAGACGTAATCAACGATGGTAAGAACCCAGACTTCGGTGGCTTGATGCCTTCACCAAGTGCAGCAACACTATACCGTTTGATGCACCTTGTCGAACAGGAAGGCTACGACATTGGTATCGGTACGGATGGTGACGCTGACCGCCTTGGCATTATCGACGAAAAAGGCCACTTTATTCATCCAAATGAAGTGTTGCTCCTGCTCTACTACTACTTGCTTGAGTACAAGGGTTGGAAAGGTTCGGTGGTACGTAATATCGCGACCACACACCTGCTCGACAAAATCGCGGAAGATCATGGCGAAAAGTGCTTTGAGGTGCCTGTAGGCTTTAAACACATCAGCTCACAAATGGAAGCCGACGACTCACTTATTGGTGGAGAGAGCTCTGGCGGCTTGACCATTCGCGGCCACATCAAAGGTAAAGATGGCGTATTCGCCTCAAGCTTGTTGGTGGAAATGATTTCCGTGACAGGTAAGAAATTGTCTGAACTTCTCGATGAAATCTACGGCAAGTACGGCTATGCCTACATGGCGGAAGGCGATTGCAAATTCAAACCAGCGCAAAAAGAAGTACTGTTCAACAAGATCTATGTGGAAAAACTGTTGCCTGAGTTTGAGTTTGAAATCGAAAAAGTCAACTACGAAGATGGGGCAAAAGTGTACTTCAAGAACGGTGGTTGGATCATTGCCCGCTTCTCAGGTACAGAGCCACTACTGCGAATTTTTGCAGAAATGCAAAATAAGGACACTGCGGAACGTGTTCTTCAACAGTTTAAAGACTTTTTGTCTCTATAACTGACCTTGTGCACTGTCCGAGCACAATCCTATAGGTGAAGAACACTTGCCCGGCATCACCGCCGGGCCTTTTTGTTTTTACCTAAACTCAGGTTGTTTGTGTTAAGCAAAAGCCAGCACGCCTTGAGTTTCCACTTTTACCGTCACGCTATCACCCACATTTAACGCCTGGGATGAAGTCGCCAACAAACGGTCACCATTCACGTCAATCACATAACGGCAATGATCGCCCATAAAGTGCAGCTCCAGTACTTTCACTGCACTCTCTTCATTGGCTTCAATCTGTACATGCTGCGGGCGCAGTAATAACGCACATTCAGCATCAACTGGAATCGCTTGCTGAGCATTCGCTTCGACCAGACCTAAATGGGTTTCAAACTCGCTATCAGAAATACGTTTTGCCGCAAGATAACTGCCACCACCTAAGAAATCCGCGACAAACTTGCTCGAAGGTTGGTAGTACAACTCAGACGCTGTGCCATACTGCTCTATGACACCATGGTTCATTACCGCCATCTTATCTGCAAAAGCAAAGGCTTCTTCACGACTGTGAGTCACAAAAATCGCCGTAACACCCTGCTCTTTAAAGATCTTGCGGATCTCACCAATTAACTCATGGCGAACTTGGGTATCGATGTTCGAGAACGGTTCATCAAGCAGTAGCAGGTCTGGCTTGTAAGCGAGCGATCGAGCAATCGCCACGCGCTGTTGCTGACCACCGGAAAGCTGATGAGGATAGCGATCACCGTAGCCTTTTAGATGCACTAAACCCAACATTTCCTCTACTTTAAGGAGCTTTTGTTGTGCCGTTTCATTCTTCAAGCCAAACGCGATGTTCTCTGCCACAGTCAGGTGGGGGAACAAGGCATAGTCTTGGAAAATCATCCCGATATTACGCTGCTCTGGAGGCAACCAGTTTTCACCATCATCAATAGTAAGGCAGTTTAAGCTCATTTGACCTGAACTTAGTGGCAACAAACCAGCAATGGCTTTCAATAACGTTGTTTTACCGCAGCCACTCGCACCAAGTAGACATACGATTTGCCCTTGCTCTACCTCAAGAGAAAGGGACTCAAGGACAGTTTGAGCGTCATACTGACAAGTTAAGTTTCTAATTGATAGTGCGCAACTCATTAGTGATTTTGCTCCAATGAACGGTTAACAACAACAAGCGGGATCAACCCAACAAGAACCAGTAATACCGCCGGAAGGGCAGCCAATTCTAAATGTTCATCCGAGGCGAAGTTATACACATACGTCGCCAGCGTTTCAAAGTTAAATGGGCGCAGTAACAACGCTGCGTTGAGCTCTTTCATCGACTCAATAAACACTAAGAGTCCGGCGATCAATGCACCGCGTTTTACCAATGGAAAATGCACTCGCCATAGCATGGTATTCGGCGTACAGCCCATGGTTCGAGAGGCCATGTCTAATGATGGAGAAATCTTATTCAAGTTGCTTTCCACGCTGCCAATTGCGACTGCAGAGAAACGCACCACCATAGCGAAGATCAACGCAAACATTGAACCAGAGAAAATCAGCCCCGGTCTGCTCCACTCCATCGCTTTAGCAAAATCGTTAACGCGGTGATCCATAAACAGTACCGCCACCATCACACCAATGGCCAACACGGTACCAGGCACAGCATAACCCATTGAAGATAAACGCATAAAAACTAAGCTAGTACGTCCACCATTGACTCGCTGACTAAAATTAACAACCAAAGCAATCACAACGCCGATAATTGCCGCAATGATCGACACCACGAAACTATTCCACGCGTATTCACGGAACTCAGGCGTCCAGCTTTGAGCAAAATAGGTGATCGCGTAATCAACAAGCTGAAGCAATGGAAAAATAAAGGCAATGGCAACTAGGCCCCAACACCAGATTAATGCGCCCCACTTCTTCCATCCTCTTAGCTTATAGCGAAATTCCTCATGGCTATTAAATTGACTTTGGAAAAGCTTTTGCTTACGACGACTGTAACGTTCAGCACTCAATAACAACACGACAACCATCAACATCAACGCAGATATCTTAGCGGCAGCATTAAGGTTCGAGTAACCAAGCCAAGTATCATAAACGGCCGTGGTTAACGTATTGACTGCGAAATAGCTAACCGTGCCAAAATCGCCGATGGTTTCCATTGCTACAAGCGACAAACCAACGGCAATCGAGGGGCGAACCAAAGGCATCGATATACGCCAAAAACTCTCCCAAGGAGAGCACTTTAATAAGCGGGCACTTTGTAATAAGGAAACATTTTGCTCCATAAATGCAGCGCGACACAGCAAATACACATACGGATATAGCACAAGAGAAAGCACAAAAGTGGCACCAGACAAGGTGCGAATATCAGGGAACCAATACTCCCCTGGCCCCCAACCCGTTATATCACGTAAAAAAATCTGGATTGGACCGGCAAAATCAAACCAGTCGGTAAAAATGTAACCAATGATATAACCCGGCATAGCGAGCGGTAGCACCAATGCCCATTGCAACCACTTCTCGGTTGGCAGCTTACACATGGCCATGAACCATGCGCTAGGAATGCCAAGAATAAGGGAAAGCATCATCACACCCGCCGTCAGTGTGACGGTGTTGTAGATGTAAGTCGGCATAACCGTTGCCATTAAGTGGGCGAACAAGTCATCCGTTTCGCCAATGGCGGTATAGAAGATCGCTAAGATCGGCAAAACCAGTAACAGAGCTATCACTCCGCTACTGGTTTTCCATAGAGAACGTTTATCTTTCATTGCCTAAATACTTCAAGGCTATATGAAATATAAATGCAGGTGCAAGTACATCTCATATCCTTTAATCAAATGGGAGTATAGTTATACCCCCACAAGGAATTAAAGGTCAAATTTCACTTCATCTAGAAGCTTAATTGCCGCTTCATGATTTGCAGCAATCTCGTCTAGAGAAATCTTATCCGCAGAGAAATCACCCCACGACTCCACTAACTCAGAACGCTTTACGCCCTCTTTTACTGGATACTCATAGTTCACTTCTGCGTACATTTGCTGTGCTTTATCGCCCGTAAGGAATTCCATTAATTTTACCGCATTCTCTTGGTTTGGAGAGTATTTCGCCATCGCCATGCCAGAGATATTTACGTGTGTACCCGTAGTGTCTTGGTTAGGGAAATTGATGTATACCGCATCAGCCCAAGCTTTCTGCTCTTTATCGTTCATCATCTTACCTAGGTAGTAGCTGTTACCTAGCGAAACATCACAGAGGCCTTCTTTGATCGCTTTAACTTGACCACGGTCGTTACCTTGCGGCTTACGAGCTAGGTTCGCTTTTACGCCTTCTAGCCATTCTTTTGTCTTCGCTTCACCGTGGTGTGCGATCATAGAAGAAACGAGAGATACGTTGTAAGGGTGCTTACCGCTACGAGTACAGATTTTGCCTTTGAATTCTGGCTTTGCTAGATCTGCGTAGTTGAAGTCGCTACCTAGCTTACCAACACGGTCACGTGAAGAGTAAACGTTACGAGTACGTAGCGTTAGAGCAAACCATTCGTTTTCTTTATCTTGGTACTGTGCTGGTACATTTTCTTCAATGATTTTACTGTCTACCTTTTGAACTAAACCTTTGTTAGTCAGTTCCGCTAGACGGCTGATGTCTGTGGTAAGGATTACGTCAGCTGGGCTGTATTCGCCTTCTTGAGCCAACTTCTCTGCTAGACCTTGTTTCGCAAACTTAACGTTTACTTTGATGCCAGTATCTTTAGTGAACTCATTAAACATAGGCTCAACTAGGAAAGGTTGACGGTAAGAGTAGACGTTCACTTCCTCAGCAGCCATTGCCGCTGGAGCCAACGTTGCGCATGTCATCGCGGAAAGGGCTAGCAGTTTTTTCATTGTTCAATCCTTCAATATGCTAATGATAACGTTTATCAGTTGCGTTATTATATGCATGTCCAATTTGAAAACAATGACTCAAATTAAAAAAACCTGCGTTTAGGCAGGTTTTTTAATAGCGACGCAAATTTTATATTAAGCCATTCAGCCTTATTTTACGGTAACAAACTCAGGGTAAGCACCAACACCACAATCATGCATATCCATGCCTTCTAGCTCTTCTTCCTCTGACACGCGGATACCAATCGTTGCTTTTAGGATGGCCCATACCACTAGGCTCGCACCGAATACCCAAGCAAAAATCACTGCCGCACCAAGAAGCTGAGCACCAAACGTTGCATCACCGTTACTTAGTGGCACAACCATTAGCCCAAAGAAACCACACACACCGTGAACTGAGATAGCACCAACTGGATCATCAATCTTAAGCTTATCTAGAGCAATGATGCTAAATACGACTAGAGCACCCGATACCGCACCGATAGCGACGGAGTATAGTGGGGATGGTGATAGCGGGTCTGCGGTAATCGCAACCAGACCTGCCAATGCACCGTTAAGAATCATAGTCAGGTCTGCTTTACCCCATGTTGTCTTACATACGCACAGTGCGGCAATGGCACCTGCAGCCGCTGCTGCATTGGTGTTCAAAAAGATTTGACCTACGGCCGTTGCATTCTCAAAGTCAGACACCATTAACTGAGAACCACCGTTGAAACCGAACCAGCCGAACCAAAGAATAAAGGTACCCAGTGTCGCAAGTGGCATGTTTGAACCTGGAATAGGGTAAATTTCGCCGTTTTTTCCGTACTTACCCTTACGCGCACCAAGCAGCAATACACCAGCTAACGCTGCTGATGCGCCCGCCATGTGTACGATACCTGAGCCAGCAAAATCACTAAAGCCAGCTGCTGATAAGAAACCGCCGCCCCATGTCCAATAACCTTCCATTGGGTAGATGAATGCCGTTAGTACTACGGAGAAGATAAGGAACGACCAAAGCTTCATACGCTCAGCAACCGCACCAGAGACGACTGACATTGCGGTTGCGACAAATACAACCTGGAAGAAGAAGTCCGACTCCAGTGAGTGGTCAGCACCTTCACCTTGAGTACCAATAAGTGCGCCAAATGATGGTAGCCAACCACCTTCGCTGTTATCAACATACATAATGTTGTAGCCGACCAATAGGAACATGGTACAAGCAATTGCGTACAGACAGATGTTTTTCGTTAGAATTTCTGTCGTATTTTTAGAGCGAACCAAGCCCGCTTCCAGCATGGCAAAACCCGCTGCCATCCACATGACTAACGCACCGGAAATGAGAAAGAAAAAGGTGTCGAGTGCGTAACGTAATTCAGTAACCGTGGTTGTTAATTCCATGATAGTTCTCCAATCCATTGAATTCTTAAAGTGCTTCTGCGTCCATTTCACCCGTACGAATACGCACCGCTTGGCTTAGGTCGTAGACAAAAATCTTGCCGTCACCAATTTTCCCTGTTTGAGCCGCTTTGGTGATCGCTTCTACCACGCGCTCTACATTGTCTGCATGTGTCGCGATTTCTAGTTTTACTTTTGGTAGAAAATCGACTTGATACTCAGCGCCACGGTACAACTCCGTATGGCCCTTTTGGCGACCGAAGCCTTTAACCTCTGATACTGTCATCCCTTCAATACCAGCATCAGCCAATGCTTCACGTACATCATCCAACTTAAAAGGTTTTATAATGGCATTTATGATTTTCATTGAATCTTCTCCGCAGCTTTCATCTTTATACACTTTTAATAATCCAATCTGCATGCCAACTTTATAAGCCATTGATTATAAATAAAATAACAAAAACAATAACGTTAAAACAAAAAAAGGCGCACCGAGATGGTGCGCCCTTTTCACAAATATAAGGCAATATGATTTAGATCACCCAAAACTGTGCATCACATGCCCAAAAAGTCTTTCCACTGATCAATCAGGGCACAGAAATCCTCTATACCACAGTTCGCTGTACTCTCTGCATCGTAGAAATCAAACTCACTTTCCATCTCTACTTCATATTCATGCGAAAGTGCATTTTCTTGTACTAACACCTCGTCGCCTTGAATCATCAAACTGATCTCTGAACCCACTAATTTATGTTCTTGAGAAGGTGAAGAAAAAGCCTGATCAACTAACGCTTCAACTTGAGAAATTTTGGCCGGATCTTTTCCAATTTCTTCTTGTAACCATCGACCTACAATCTCATGCCCCATACTGCATTTGACATAGTATTCGCCCATCAAAGTATTACGGATGAATTCAAATTCCATCGAGATTGCCTTTTCGTATCAATTTGGTGCGGAGTATAACGAATTGCGCCCATAAAAAAAGCACCTCAATGAGGTGCTTTGTGTTTGTGTACTCAGCTTATGCTGGCTCTTGGAAGATCACTTCTGCCGCTTTCTTAGTGTACTCATCCATTTTATGGAAGTTCAAGTAACGGTAAGTATCTGCTGCTGTCGCATCGATTTGCTTCGCGTATTCTAAGTACTCTTCCTTGGTTGGGATCTTACCTAGAATCGCGCCTACTGCAGCAAGCTCTGCTGAAGAAAGGTATACATTCGCACCTGTACCTAGACGGTTCGGGAAGTTACGCGTTGAAGTCGACATGACTGTTGCTTTATCTGCTACTCGTGCTTGGTTACCCATACATAGTGAACACCCAGGGGTTTCAATACGAACTCCAGCGCGGCCGTAAATACCGTAGTAACCTTCTTCCGTCAGTTGGTCACGGTCCATCTTCGTTGGTGGCGCCACCCATAGACGAGTGTTAAGTTGACCACCGAATTGCTCTAGCAGTTTACCTGCTGCTCGGAAGTGACCAATGTTAGTCATACAAGAACCGATGAACACTTCATCAATTTGTGTGCCTTGCACTTCAGACAGAAGACGGGCGTCATCCGGATCGTTTGGTGCACATAGGATTGGTTCGTGAATATCCGCTAGATCAATTTCAATGATGTGTGCGTATTCGGCATCTGCATCCGCTTCCATCAGCTCTGGGTTTGCC
Source organism: Vibrio sp. PID17_43 (assembly GCF_002608565.1). GTDB lineage: Bacteria > Pseudomonadota > Gammaproteobacteria > Enterobacterales > Vibrionaceae > Vibrio. The sequence continues at coordinate 60,222 of NZ_LIXM01000015.1, read as the reverse complement.
AACCACTCTTCCATCGCTGTGATACGACGCTCGATTGTACGACGGTCGCCGTAACCTTCCGAGATCATCCACTTAAGCATGGTGATGTTCGAATTTAGGTATTCTTCGATCGACGATTGAGACAGCTTAACCGTACAACCAGCCGCACTGCGCTCTGCAGAAGCATCAGACAATTCGAATGCCTGTTCAACCGTTAGGTGCTCAACACCCTCGATTTCTAGTACACGACCAGAGAATTCGTTGATTTTACCTGCTTTCTCAACCGTCAGTAGACCTTGTTGAATTGCGTAGTAAGGAATCGCATGAACGAGATCACGTAGCGTGATACCCGGCTGCATTTCGCCTTTAAAGCGCACCAAGATTGACTCTGGCATATCCAGTGGCATAACGCCTGTCGCCGCAGCGAACGCAACCAGACCAGAGCCAGCAGGGAATGAAATACCGAGAGGGAAACGAGTATGCGAGTCACCACCTGTACCTACAGTATCAGGTAGAAGCATACGGTTTAGCCATGAGTGAATAACGCCGTCACCTGGACGAAGCGATACACCGCCACGGTTCATGATGAAATCAGGTAGCGTGTGGTGCGTGTTTACGTCAACAGGCTTTGGATATGCTGAAGTGTGACAGAATGACTGCATCACTAGATCCGCCGAGAAGCCAAGACACGCAAGATCTTTTAGCTCATCACGCGTCATTGGACCGGTTGTATCCTGAGAACCGACCGTTGTCATCTTAGGCTCACAGTATTGACCTGCACGCACCCCCTCTACGCCACATGCTTTACCAACCATCTTCTGAGCTAATGTGTAGCCTTTGTCTGACGCTGAAGGATCCACTGGCTTAGCGAATAACTCCGTTTCTTCTAGGCCAAGAGATGCACGAGCACGGCTTGTTAAACCACGACCGATGATCAGAGGAATACGACCACCAGCACGAACTTCGTCAAGCAATACTGTACTCAGTTTAAAGCGAGAAATCTCTTCACTGTTTTTGCGCACAACACCTTCGTATGGATAGATGTCAATTACATCACCCATGTTCATGTTTTGTACATCTAATTCAATCGGCAGTGCGCCCGAGTCTTCCATTGTGTTGTAGAAGATAGGCGCAATTTTACCACCTAGACAGATACCGCCCGTGCGCTTGTTTGGTACAAATGGGATATCTTCACCCATAAACCAAAGCACGGAGTTTGTTGCTGATTTACGTGAAGAGCCCGTACCAACAACATCACCCACGTAGGCTAGCGGGATACCGTCTTTTTGTAGCTCTTCAATTTGATTGATAGGACCAACGCTGCCAGGCTGATCTGGGTTGATACCATCACGCTCCATCTTCAGCATCGCTTTCGCGTGTACTGGAATGTCTGGACGAGACCAAGCATCTGGTGCTGGAGATAAATCATCTGTGTTGGTTTCACCCGTTACTTTAAAGACTTTAACGGTGATCTTTTCTGCGACTTTCTTTTTTGAGGTGAACCATTCCGCATCTGCCCAAGATTGTAGGACTTGTTGTGCGAATGTATTGCCTGCTTTGGCTTTCTCTTCTACATCGTAAAAAGCATCGAACATCAGCAATGTGTGAGACAACGCTTTAACTGAGATTGCCGCTAGTAGGTCATCATCTAGCAATTCAACTAGTGGAGCGATGTTGTAACCGCCTTGCATCGTACCTAGTAGCTCAGCCGCTTTTTCACGGCTTACTAATGGTGATGCCACTTCACCTTTTGCTACCGCCGTTAGGAAGCCCGCTTTTACATAAGCAGCTTCATCTACGCCCGGTGGGATACGGTTTTCTAGTAGGTCAAGAATAAATGCTTCTTCACCTTGTGGGGGATTTTTCAGAAGTTCAACAAGTCCAGCAACTTGTTCAGCGTCTAGCGGTTTAGGAACAACTCCTTCGGCAGCACGCTCTTCGACGTGTTTACGGTAGGCTTCAAGCACGACTTTTTCCTCTCATTGCGGTTCCTCCTTTATTAATTACTATTGTTAAAGTAAAGGAGTGAACATCCTTGGAAACTTGGCTCTCCATTGCCCTTGTTTTCATTCAATTCTTGATTGAGAAACAGCGTCGTAGAGGCCAAACTGTGGGCGACAGAATAGCAAATTTAACTTTAAATTAAAATCTCCCCACTTTGACCAACATAGCAACTTACGACTAAAGTCCGGTATATATTAGCTAAATATGCAAAGATTTTGCGGCTCATTACCTTTTTATTTAAATGATGTGCCAACGATCAAGTACACAGCATCTAACTCTTGCTCTGTACGACCGTATGCCAACATGACTGGCCCAATTGGAGAGTCTACCCCAAAGAAAACCGATGCAGCATTATACAGTGGCGCTTCATTGAGCTTCAGATCGTTATCCGACCAAACACCACCGTGTTCAAGCGACGCGCCTAAGTAAACAGGCGCTTCAAACAACCCGAAATCATTGTCCATCCATCGATATCGGTACACTAAGCTCGTAAAAAATAGGTTTTGTCCGATCAAGCTATTTCTAGGAATACCCGATAAATTCAGGAAGCCGCCGATCTCTCTCGGATCGAGTGGAATCGCCGAGTTTTTGCTTTCAACAACGCTGTATTCCGCTTGCCCGACTAAAGTATGACGCTGAAGACTTACCGCGCCTTTAAATCGAGCAGCGATTTCATATACGGTGTCTTCTACGCTGTCATTTGTATTAATTTGGCTAAACCCTTCAGGACTCTTGTCATGAGAAACCAAGTAGTCTAAGTCCAGCAATATTCCTCGAGTGGGAAAAGCAAAATCATCCAGTGTATCTAAGCGGTAGTTGGCGAAAACACCTAAACGCTCATAATCAATATCCCCTGCAGAAGCGAACGTCGATAATTCAATTGTTCCTGTCGAATAACGCCCACCCACTCGAAACTCTTGCCACAATGTTGGCTGCCCCCCCGCGGATAACTCGCCCATAAATTCGGTATACGAGACAGGGAAAAAGTCATAGACCGAACCGAGATCTGGATTTTCAAAATCATTCAGTGGGATATTGCGATTTTCAGAGCGATAACTGAGCTTACCGGAGACAAACAGCTCCTGGCTAGAAAGTACTGGGGAATACAGTTCCGTCTCGATAAGCTTATCGGTGCCCATATCAATGTTAAATGCCAACTCGGCACCATGAGAGTTTAAGTCTGTGAAGTTTGCCGACATTCCAATGCCGTATTGACTGTCAGTCTTGAAATCATCTTCAAGGAAAAAACGAAAGTTAAGGTAGTTGGGTCCCCAAGATTTTTCATTGACATCAAATACCAGCAAGTTTACCCCGTTAATCTCTTCAAAGTGATACGTGATCAATTCGAAACGATCCAACGCATACAGACTGTCCACAGCCTCTTCAATTTCAGCCGTCTCGATAGGGCGCCCTGTTTCTAATTCCAAACGATTGGTCAACAACACATCACTATAATGGGTGTTATTTACGATAACGATTTGATCAACGATACGTCCATCGCCATACACCAGATCTCGGCGTATATCTTGTTTCTGATCGATATACTTTTGGTATTCCGCGCTGGAAAGGCTTAACGCACTCATTTTTGATTTTTGCTTCTTCGTGATTTGGTAACCAGCTTGAAATGCGCTTGGCATCTTATCAAACTCAACCGTCTCCATTTGGCCAACATCTGGACGAAGGTAAACATCATCATCGTTAAGCGTTGCGGCTTGATCTTGAGTACTGCGGCGTACTAAATAGTTGGATAGCTGATCAGCAACCGCAAACAGGCCAGTAAAATCTTCTTTGGTGTTGTAATCAGTACTGATATCGACTGCAATCACAATATCAGCCCCCATCGAACGTGCAACGTCGACGGGCATGTTATTGACAACACCACCATCGACCAACATATGGCCATTGAGTTCATAAGGAGGGAGAGCACCTGGCACCGACATACTTGCCATCATGGCATCAACTAAATAACCATCAGCCAGAACCACCTCTTCTAGTTCCAAGATGTCTGTCGCCACGGAACGATATGGAATAACGAGATCATCGAAAGAGTCAAAACGACCAAGGTTACCCGTGGTCTCTCGCAAAATACGCAACATATTTTGCCCTTGTACTACCCCAGTTGGTGCTCTAATCTCACCAAGTCGCACACCTAAATCGGTGTTAATTTGGTATCGGTCTTCATACTCTTTATCACGAACACGGCGTTGGCTACGGTCTACGCGGTCTCGGTAACCACTATTCCAGTCAACACTATAAATAAAGCTTTCAATTTCATCGGCACTCATGCCAGAGGCATACAGACCCCCGACATACGCCCCCATGCTCGTGCCTGTAATGATATCGACAGGAATGTGCATATCTTCAAGTGCTTTGAGTACACCGATATGGGCGGCACCTTTTGCTCCACCACCAGCAAGCACCACCGCAACCTTCGGACGAGCGGCATCTTCTTCGAGAGGTTGAGCAAAAGAAGGGGCTGCAATCAAGAAGCAGACCCAAAACGCAAAACGATGCGCCAATGAATTTGAGGGCAGCTTTTTGAACATTCACATCTTCCTTTACTGAGTATTAATCACCTTACTTTTACTAAGATTTGAACAGCGAAACAAGTCATAGATGGTGTTTTTGATGGTCTTACCAATCAAATAAACTATTCAACCAATTCGACTTTTTCTCACATTGCTGTTTTATCTGCCCCGTTTTATCCCACACTGGCAATTTATGTTGACTACGACAATTCATCTCTAGCGCACCATTAGGTGTTGGCTTAAAGCCCAATGTGGTCACCTCTTTTGGCCACGGCAACTCCAACCTTTCAGGGATACGTTGTGTTAAGTATTCCGCATAAACACGAAGCGCACCGCTTGAACCGGTAAGTTTGGTGGACTTGTTATCATCGCGGCCAAGCCAAATCGTGGTGACTTCACGACCATCTACCCCAACAAACCAACTATCACGGCTATCATTACTGGTACCTGTTTTACCCGCCAATGCCGCCCATGAAAACTGACTTTGTAGGAAACGGCCAGTACCTTGCGTAACACCTTGCTTCATCGCATAAGTTGTCAACCATGCGGCTTGCTCATCCACCGCTGGCGCAGAACGAGGCAACGATTGATACAACACATTGCCGTTCATATCGATCACTGAACGTAGTGCGCTCAACTTCGCGCGTTTACCTGAATTCGTCACTGTCTGGTACATCTGTGCGACCTGTAAAGGCGTTAACGAAAATGAACCTAAAAACATCGATGGCACTGGGCGGATCTCATCTTTGTTGACACCCAAACGTTCTAAAGTTGCTGACACTTCTGGAATACCAAGTTGCATACCAAGGCGTACCGTTGGAACGTTGAGAGACTTAGCAAGAGCCATATACAGCGGCACATCACCACGGAACTTACGATCAAAATTACGTGGCGACCATACTGACCCTTTACTGCCTTTCAGGCTGAGCGGTGTGTCATGTAATGTGGTTGCCAAGTTGTATTTCTCTGGTTGTTCCAATGCTGTTAAATAAATAGCTGGTTTCACTAGCGAACCTATCGGGCGGCTCGCATTCAACGCGCGGTTAAAACCTTCATAACCGACTCGCTTCCCCCCCACCATGGCACGAATTTCGCCACTGTGACGATCCACCGCCACCGCTGCCGCTTCTAACTCTTTACCTGCGCGCTTTTCAAGTTCAGGAATTTTCTTGGCGATCGCTTTTTCCATCTTACTTTGCGAGACTGGATCAAGTGATGTAAACAAACGCAAGCCCGTCTCAGCCTTAAATTGATCGCCAACTTTCTCTTTCAGTTCGATATTCAGCTGTTGGAAATACGCAGGTTGGCGACTCGCAATACGCGGCTTGCTTTGTGTATCGAGCGGACGATTTACCGCTTGCTCGTATTGCTCTGAGGTCAGCATGTTTTGCTGCATAAGCAGGCGCAATACCAAATCACGGCGTTCTTTCGTGCGCTCTGGGTATCGAATCGGGTTGTAATAAGATGGCCCTTTCACCATTCCGACTAGCATCGCTAACTGATCAATACGCAACTCTTGGATCGGTTGACCAAAATAGTAGCGTGAAGCCAAGCCAAAGCCATGGATCGCATCACCACCGCTTTGCCCCAAATACACCTCGTTGAGGTACGCTTCAAGAATACGGTCCTTGCTGTAGCGGTAATCCAGAATCAGCGCAATGTACGCTTCACGCACCTTACGCCATAAGGTTTTATCACGAGTTAAAAATAAGTTTTTTGCCAACTGTTGAGTCAGTGTACTGCCACCTTGTACCGTGCGTCCTGCTTTGATGTTGGCGACCAAAGCGCGACCGATCGCAAGTGGAGATACTCCATCGTGTTGGTAGAAGTCACGGTCTTCAGTTGCAAGAAGTGCATCAACAAGAATCTCAGGGAATTGATCACGACGTAAGAACAAACGCTGTTCATTTTGATCTTTTTCCAACATACCCAGCATCTTAGGTTCAATGCGTAGATAACCCAGCTCCCCTTTTGATTCCAACGATTGAATACGCTGTAAACCACTGCTAGAAAAATGCAACATGACATGGCGATCTGGCTCAGGACCATCGGCAAACTCGAATGGGCGACGGATTAATTCAATACGCGTCGATGAAGATGAATACTCCCCCGGATAGCGAGGCTGGCTCACTTTACGGTAATTCAACACATCCAGTTCGTTACGCATCTCTTGAATGGTCAGATTATCGCCCGGACTTAAATTAAGAATGCGAGCATAGACCACCGTAGGCAACTCAAATAACTGACCATCAAAGCGATCTTTCACCACGCTATCTAAATAAATGCCAACAAACACCAATACCGCAGCTAATGCGATCCCCGCTTTCCAACAAAATGACCATAACATCTTCAGCCAAGAGCGTTTATTACGATTTGGCTTTTTCGATGGTGCACGACGAGTACGCTTAGCAGTGCCTTTGCTTGATGCGTGACTTCTCGTCGCGGTGGTTTTCTTCGCTGGCGCCTTTTTTTCGTGCGGCTTTTTTGTATCAGTCATTATTTAATTGTCTTTTTGTTTTCGTTGTCGCTACATGGGTGGCAGGGTCATCTGGCCATACGTGTTTGGGGTAACGCCCTTTCATCTCTTTTTGTACTTCTTTATAACTTCCCGCCCAAAATGCGGCTAAGTCTTTCGTCACCTGAAGTGGACGCTGCGCTGGAGAAAGCAATTCAAGCACCAATCGCTTGCGCCCCAATGCCACGGTCGGTGAAGCGCTTTCGCCAAACACCTCTTGCATGCGCACCGACAATACGGGCTCACTGCCAAATTGGTAACGAATGCGCTTTTTTGAGCCAGTTGGTAAACGGTAATCTTGTGGTAACCATTCATCGATGTTTTGATTCAAAGGCCAACCGAGTCGCGCATTCAGCGCTTCACTCAAGTTCACTTTCTCAAGATCTTTCACCGATGATACCGCACCCATATAAGGCTCTAGCCATTCCTCTAAGCTCTCCAGTAGACTTGTCTCATCAAAACTCGGCCAAGCCTGCTCAGGTAACCACTCCACTGCACAGCGAATACGCTCTAATAAATTATCGGCGGCCGATGTCCAGTTTAAACTCTGTAAGCCGTGACGACGGACATAAGTGAGTAAAGCTTGTGTCATTTTTTCTTTACCCGGGCTTGGCAACGTTTCGCGCTTAATGACCAACTGCCCGAGCTTGAGCTGTTGCTCCGCAATCAATCGCCCTTTATCGTTATCCCAATCAACCATTTCGGTTGAAGAAAAAAGCGTAGCGAAAGCGTCTTGTAAGGTATTGATATCTAGCTCGCAAGCCAAGTGAATTTGGCTCGAATTAGAGTGAGAGCGCATCAAATCTATCGCGACTAAGTACTCGCAGCCACCCAACATTTCTTCTGGTCGACACTCCGCACCATGTCCGTTAGCTAAAGTAAAACGACCGTACTGGTTGGCTCTTTGTTGCGCGATACGATCAGGAAATGCCAAACTCAACACTAAAGGTAATAACGCTTCATCTATCGCAGACAAATTGAATGTAGAACCCAGTTTATGAGCAAGGGTTTGCGCTCGCTTTAGCATCATCGACTTTTTCGGGTGGATACCGCTCACCCAGCGATGCAAACTATGAGCAATATTCGCCACATTGCGCTCTGGCTCTTCAATAAGGGCGACCGCTGCCAGCGCGGTATTTAGCATCTTTTCACTATGATGTTGCGCTTGTATGAGCATAGCCGCAGAGCGAGGCTCAACGCCCAACTCATGAGCGATTTTACCATCCGACGATAATTGCCCTGACTCCGTTAGCAATCGCAAAGAAGCTAACAATTGCTTAGACTGTGCAAGAGAGGCTGCTGATGGGATATTCAACCATTTGAGTGCGGAGATATCGCCGGCCCCCCAAAACGCTAATTCCATCACCAAACTAGCGAGATCGGTGTGGAGAATTTCTGGCTGTGGTACTTGGGGTTGCTGCTTAAACTGGGCCTCAGAATAAAGTCGAACACAGATACCCTCTTCAACACGTCCTGCGCGACCTGCACGCTGTATCGCCGATGACTGTGCAATTCGAACTTGCTCAAGGCGGGTTAATCCATTTTTCAAGTCAAAGCGCGCGACGCGTTCTAGTCCTGAATCCACTACCAGGCGAATACCTTCAATGGTCAGCGACGTTTCGGCAATGTTCGTCGCTAGCACAACTTTACGCTTGCCTGAAATCGTTGGAGAGATGGCCTTTTGCTGCTCAGCGAAACTGAGTTGCCCATAAAGCGGGCACACTTCTATGTTATCAGGTAGGTGTGATAAACGTTCTTCCACCTGTTTAATCGCCGCGGCACCAGGAAGGAAAGCAAGCAGAGAGCCAGGCTCTTTGTGCATCAAACTCTCGATCGTTTTTGCCATTGAGGTTGGCAAGTGATCGTTTGTCCCTAAAGGAAAATAGCGCGTTTCCACCTCAAAGCTACGGCCTTGGGATTCGATATAAGCCGCATCGGGTAACAAGGTTTGCAATGCGTCTTGATCGAGCGTTGCCGACATCACCACCAGCTTAAGATCATCACGTAGTGCTTCTTGCACTTCAAGGCTGAACGCTAAAGCGGTATCTGCATGAATACTGCGCTCATGAAATTCATCAAAGATCAGTAGATCGATGCCATCTAACTCAGGGTCATTTTGGATCATTCGTGTCATGATCCCTTCCGTGACAATTTCGAGCTGAGTATGCTGGCTTACCTTTGTCTCACCGCGAACTCGATAGCCCACTCGCTCCCCAACTTGCTCACCCAGTTGCTGCGCTAGGTAACGAGCAATATTGCGCGCCGCCAAACGTCGAGGTTCGAGCATCACGATCTTGCCTGACACAATTTGATTTTTCACAAGTTGCAATGGGAAATAGGTTGACTTACCAGCCCCTGGATCGGCTTTGAGGATCACTTGATGTTGATTTTTGACCGCCGTAAGTAATTGCGGCATCACGGCTTCAATCGGCAATTGTGACAAAGGAAATACCCTGTGTTGTAATGGTGGCAACATTGTACATAAAACTTTCCCGTCTAAATAAGCAAAATGCATTTCGAACCTACTCTAGAGTCAGCAACTCTGCTCAAACGCTACAAACGCTTTCTTGCCGATATCGAATTAGATAACGGTGAAGTTCGTACCATCCATTGTGCTAACACTGGTGCAATGACAGGTTGTGCAACACCTGGCAACAAAGTTTGGTACTCCACCTCGGATAACCCTAAGCGAAAATACCCAAACAGTTGGGAGCTTAGTGAGACCGCACAAGGGCACAGAATCTGTGTCAATACCGCTCGCGCTAACCAATTAGCCGTCGAAGCCATTGAAAATGATGTTATTTCAGAACTCATTGGATATGACCAACTTCAAACTGAGGTGAAATACGGCAATGAAAATAGCCGAATTGATATCTTGCTCAGCGCAAGCGACAAACCAAAGTGCTATATAGAGGTGAAAAGCGTCACTCTGCTTGATGAAGAAACCCCATCAGGACAAGGCTATTTCCCAGATGCCGTCACCACACGAGGTCAAAAGCACCTGAGAGAACTCACAGATATGGCACAAAATGGAAGTAGAGCCATACTTTTATTCACTGTTTTACATTCAGGCATTGAAAAAGTATCCGCGGCACACCATATAGACGCGAAATATTCAATGTTACTAAAACAAGCACAAAACGCTGGAGTAGAAGTGCTCTGCTATAAAGCAGAACTAAGCGATACTGAAATCAAACTAATTTCTGCTGTTGATTTTATCAATTAATTGAAAAAAATGATGTTATCTTCACAATGACGATAAGTTTATAATTCAGTGATTGCCTGCTTCGTCTCTTTTTGCTATAGATACCCGCCTTAAATTGACTGCATAGCAGTTGACTAGGTGTAAGTAGGAGATGCTGTATGCCAGAATCAAAGAAAAAAACGATAGGCATCCTAGCCATTGCTGGTGTGGAGCCATATCAGGAAAAGCCTGGTGAAGAGTATATGTCACCAGAGCAAGTGGAACACTTTACTAAAATCTTAACAGCTTGGCGTAATCAGCTCAGGGAAGAAGTCGGTCGCACTGTACACCATATGCAGGACGAAGCCGCAAACTTCCCAGATCCAGTTGACCGTGCCTCTCAAGAGGAAGAGTTCAGCTTAGAACTGCGTAACCGTGACCGTGAACGTCGCTTGATCAAGAAGATCGAGAAAACGCTAGACAAAATTAACGAAGACGATTTCGGCTTCTGTGAGTCTTGTGGCGTTGAGATTGGCGTCCGTCGTCTTGAAGCGCGCCCAACAGCAGATCTTTGTATTGACTGTAAAACACTTGCAGAAATCAAAGAGAAGCAAATGCAAGGTTAATCGACCAAGCATTATGATTACTAAAAGGGAGCTCAGGCTCCCTTTTTGTTTTGGTTTAATTTATATACCCAAATAATACCAACCACAGTAAGCAAGTGCTCAACAATAGCGTAGAGGAAATGTTTGAGAACAAGGCGAAAATTTTCGATAACGAGTTATTCTAATATCGAAATTTTTAACGCCATTATCGAGCATTTTCATCAGCTAGAATAAACCACTACATACTACGCTTGGTATAACCTTGAGATACACACGCATGACACGCTACGTAGGTCGATTCGCCCCATCCCCTTCAGGCCCATTACATTTTGGTTCACTGGTTGCTGCTCTGGGTAGTTACTTCCAGGCGAAAGCAAACCATGGTGATTGGTTAGTCCGAATTGAAGATCTCGACCCGCCTAGAGAAATGCCCGGTGCTTCTGAAGCCATCTTACAAGCACTACGAGCTTACCACTTGCTTTGGGATGGGGACGTCGTGTATCAAAGTGAACGACACGACCTTTATCAAGCACAAATTGACGCTTGGCTAGCCAACGGCGATGCCTATTACTGCCAGTGCACGCGTAAGCAAATTAAAGAACATGGTGGCTATTATCCAGGCACTTGCCGCGACAAAGGCTTGCAAGAAGGCGCAATCCGCCTAAAAATGACCCAGCCCATCGCTAGTTTCTTAGATCAGAAACACGGTAGAATAGCGATTCCTGCAGCCTTAGTGAATGAAGATTTCATTATTAAACGTCGCGATGGGTTATTTGCTTATAATCTTGCGGTAGTATTAGACGACATTGATCAAGGCGTCACCGAGGTCGTTCGCGGCGCTGACTTAATTGAGCCCACCGGCCGCCAAATCAGCTTGTACCGAATTCTGGAACAACCTGAGGTACGTTACTTACATTTGCCGTTGGCGATGGACAGTAACGGTAATAAGCTGTCAAAGCAGAATCATGCGACAGCCATTGATATCAATGACCCAAAACCAACTTTGCTGCATGCCATGAGGTTTTTAGGTTTTAATCTACCAGGCCATATTAAGTCCGCGAATCTCAACGACATTCTACGTTGGGGATGCGAAAATTGGCGCTTAGAACAGCTTCCATTAGAGATAGAAATCACGCCGTGATTCTCAAATGGCACCGTGTAGGCTATTATTAGCCGCAAAATCAGCCCTTGAGGCTTAGATAACTAACCAAAGCAAAATTGGATTAAACCCAGTAATTGCCAGATGCACATGAATACAAACGACTGTACAACAAGCGAACCTGCCACTATCCCAGAGCTCGCTCTCAATGTAATAACTCGTGAAGAGCACAACATTTCGCGTAAGCACATCAGTGATAATGCACTGAAGGTACTATATCGCCTAAATGGTGCTGGTTTCGATGCTTTTCTTGTGGGTGGCGGGGTTCGAGACTTACTGCTAGGACAAAAGCCCAAAGACTTTGATATTGCGACTAACGCAACACCTGAGCAAATCAAGCAATTGTTTAGAAACTGCCGCTTGATTGGCCGACGTTTTCGTCTTGCCCACATTATGTTTGGCCGAGACATCATCGAAGTCGCCACCTTCCGTGGTCACCACCAAGAGCAAAAAAATAAAAACATCTCTCAGCAATCAAAAGAAGGGATGTTGTTAAGAGATAACGTCTACGGCACCGTTGATGAAGATGCCGAACGTCGCGACTTCACGATAAACTCGATGTACTACAACATCGCAGATTACTCAATTCACGATTACGCTCGTGGGATTGAAGATTTAGAAGATCGTCTTATTCGCCTGATCGGTGATCCTGAAACTCGTTACCGCGAAGATCCAGTGCGCATGTTGCGTGCGGTCCGCTTTGCCGTAAAACTCGACTTCGACATCGAAGAAGACACGGCAGCACCAATCGAAGAGATGGCGCCACTACTGCGTGACATCCCGTCAGCACGTCTATTCGAAGAGTCACTAAAGCTGCTTCAAGCAGGTCACGGCCTAGAGACTTACCACCTGCTACGTGAATACAACTTATTCCAACAGCTGTTCCCTGCGATTTCTGAACACTTCACTGAAGATTACGAATCTCATACAGAGCAAATGCTGGATTTGGTATTGGACTCAACAGACATTCGTATCGAAGAAGGTAAACGCATCAATCCAGCATTTATGTTTGCTGCGATGCTGTGGTACCCGCTATGTGCCCTCGCTGACAAGCTAATGGAGCAACATAACCTATGCCACTACGATGCGATAATGGAAGCAAGTAACATCATCCTTGATGATCAAGTTCGCACGATTGCCATTCCACGTCGTCATACCGCCACCATTCGAGAAATTTGGCAGCTACAATTACGTCTTCCACGACGCAATGGTAAGCGCGCATCTCGTCTGATGGAGCTCAATAAATTTAGAGCTGGCTTTGATTTCCTTGAAATGCGCGGTGAAATTGAAGGTGGAGACACTCAGAAGCTTGCCAAATGGTGGGAAACTTTCCAAAATGCTGGGCGTGAAATGCGTCAAGCGATGGCAGCAGACCTTGATGGCCAATCACCAAAGTCTGGCCCTCGTCGCCGTAAAACCTATCGCAAGAAAAAAAGTAAGCCTAAATCATGATCACAGCATACATTGCGGTAGGCAGTAACTTGGCTGATCCCGTCAGCCAAGCAAACGTCGCGATCGAGGCACTCAAAACTCTACCCAATTCAGAGTTTATTCAGGCTTCTTCGCTATACAGCAGCACACCGATGGGTCCGCAAAATCAGCCGGATTACATCAATGCCGTAGTAGCAATCAATACCAATTTGATGCCCCTTGAGTTACTTAATTGCACCCAAGCAATTGAGCAAGAGCAAGGGCGTGTCCGTAAAGACGAACGTTGGGGGCCAAGAACGTTAGACCTCGACATTATTCTATACGGCAATGAGGTGATTAATTCCGAGAGACTGACAGTTCCACACTATGGAATGAGAGAGCGCGAGTTCGTACTCTACCCTCTTGCGGAAATTGCACCAAGTTTACAACTCCCTGATGGGACCGAGGTCTCGTCGCTACTTGAACGAGTAGACCGAAATGGCCTCCGTATTTGGCAGTCATAGCCAACTCCTAGTAAGGATAAAACAATGAAAAAAATAACCATTAACGATCTGATTAAATGCAAACAAGAAGGTCGTAAGTTCGCTAGCTCAACCGCATACGATGCCAGCTTTGCCCAGTTATTTGAAAGCCAAGAAATGCCAGTCCTATTAGTCGGAGACTCTCTAGGTATGGTTCTGCAAGGTAAAAATGACACATTACCAGTAACGGTTGAAGACATCGCTTACCATACGCGCTGTGTACGCGCAGGCAGCCCAAACTGTCTATTGATGGCAGATATGCCATTCATGAGCTACGCAACACCAGAGCAAGCGTGTGAAAACGCGGCAACGTTAATGCGTGCTGGTGCTAATATGGTAAAAGTCGAAGGCGGCGATTGGTTAGTCGATACAGTAAAAATGCTGACTGAACGCGCCGTACCAGTGTGCGCGCACCTTGGACTGACCCCTCAATCTGTTAATATTTTTGGTGGTTATAAAATCCAAGGCCGTGATCAAGAAAAAGCCGATCGCATGGTTAAAGATGCACTTGCACTACAAGAAGCCGGCGCTCAAATCGTTTTACTCGAGTGTGTACCTGCCGAACTGGCAGCTCGCATTACACAAGTACTTGATGTGCCAGTGATCGGTATCGGTGCAGGCAACGTGACTGACGGTCAAATTTTGGTGATGCATGATATGTTCGGTATTTCAGCGAACTACATGCCTAAGTTCTCGAAAAACTTCCTTGCTGAAGCCGGAGATATGCGCACTGCTGTGGCAAAATACATTGCTGACGTCGAAAGCGGTGAATTCCCTGACGACGCTCATACTATTGCCTAGAGGATAAATGCATGCAAACTTTTGCGGAAATTTCAGCCGTTCGTGAACAAATTAAAACCTTTAAACGTGAAGGTCGTAAAGTGGCATTTGTCCCAACCATGGGTAACCTTCATGAAGGCCACTTAACACTGGTTCGTAAAGCGCGCGAATACGCTGATGTCGTTGTCGTAAGCATCTTTGTTAACCCGATGCAGTTTGAACGTGCAGACGATTTAAATAACTACCCTCGTACGCTTGAAGAAGACCTCAACAAGCTGAGCGGCGAAGGGGTAGAGGTGGTATTCACTCCAACACCAGAAATTATCTACCCTGAAGGGCTTGATAAACAAACTTTTGTCGATGTCCCTGGGCTGTCTACCATTCTTGAAGGCGCGTCTCGTCCAGGCCACTTCCGCGGCGTAACGACCATTGTCAACAAGCTATTCAATATCGTTCAACCAGACGTTGCATGTTTTGGTGAGAAAGACTTCCAACAACTTGCTGTGATTCGCAAAATGGTCGAAGATCTGGCGATGGATATCAACATCATTGGCGTACCAACTGTACGTGAAATGGACGGCCTTGCGATGAGCTCGCGTAATGGTCTGCTAACGATCGATGAGCGACAACGCGCACCGGTATTGGCTCGCACCATGCGTTGGATCAGCAGTGCAATGCGTGGCGGTCGTGATGACTATGCATCGATTGTTGAAGATGCAAATGACCAACTACGTGCAGCCGGCCTGCTGCCAGATGAAATCTTCATTCGCGACGCTCGTACACTGCGATCGATCACTGCAGAAACGACTCAAGCCGTCATTTTAATGTCGGCCTTCCTAGGAAAAGCACGCCTAATTGACAACCAAACCGTTGATATAGCAGTTGAAAGCAAAGAAGAAGCAGAGTCAAACGAAACGAATTCAACAAACGCTGAGTAAACAGAACGCTCAAATGAAAAAAGGTCGACGCTAGGTCGACCTTTTTTTATCAATTTGAAGCGCCCAGCCTATGAACGCAAACCAATGCCCTTAGTGATCAAATAGTGTGCGACGGCATACAACGCGACGATGAACACAGTCAGTACGCTGAACGAGGTCACAATGCCCACATCAGAAACACCAAGGAAACCGTAACGGAAGGCATTCACCATATAGACGATGGGGTTTAGCTTCGATACCCCTTGCCAAAAATCAGGCAGCAAACTAATCGAGTAGAATACCCCGCCAAGGTAAGTCAGTGGCGTTAATACAAACGTAGGAATAATCGAAATATCATCAAACGATTTTGCGTATACGGCATTAATCAGTCCACCCAGCGAAAATACCACAGAGGTCATAAAGACAGTCGCAATAATAATGCCCCAGTGATCCACTTGCAGATCAACAAAAAACAGCGATACGAAGGTAACAATGGTGCCCACTAACAAACCACGGACCACCCCCCCCATCACAAAGCCTAGGATGATAATGTAGTTTGGCACTGGCGCCACTAGCAGCTCTTCAATGTTGCGCTGAAATTTAGAACTGAAGAACGACGATGCGACATTCGAATAAGAGTTGGTAATAACTGACATCATGATCAAACCCGGCACGATGTATTCCATGTAACTGAAGCCATTCATTTCACCAATACGAGAGCCAATTAGGCTACCGAAGATAATGAAGTACAACGTCATGGTAATCGCCGGTGGCACTAAGGTTTGCACCCAAATACGTGTGAAACGATTGATTTCTTTGGTTAGCAGACTACTAAAAGCGGTCCAATATAACAGGTACATTATTGGTTACCTCCACGCACGATGCTAACAAACAGTTCTTCCAGACGGTTCGCTTTGTTACGCATAGAAAGCACTTTGACACCATGTTCAGATAACTGACTGAACACTGAGTTCAGCCCTTGGCTCTTATCTAACTCAATTTCCAATGAGCCATTAAGCATCGTTTGGCTATTCACACCTTGCAGAGTAGGCATGACACCATCGAACTCCACATCTAAGATGAAGGTTTCTACTCGTAGTTTGCCTAAGAGCGCCTTCATGGTTGTGTTCTCGATCAGCTCACCTTTGTTGATGATGCCTATGTTACGGCACAGCATTTCCGCCTCTTCGAGATAGTGCGTGGTCAAAATGATCGTAATGCCCTGTTCTTGGTTGATCTCTTTTAAGAAATCCCACATTGAACGACGCAGTTCGATATCCACACCCGCTGTGGGCTCATCAAGAATCAACAATTGTGGTTCATGCATCAACGCTCGTGCAATCATTAAACGGCGCTTCATACCACCAGATAAGTTACGAGCACGCTCTTTGCGTTTTTCCCACAAATCCAGCTTAGTTAAGTATTTTTCAGCCCGCTCTTTCGCCAGCACTTTCGATACGCCATAGTAGCCTGCCTGCTGTATTACAATCTGCTCAACCGTCTCAAACTGATTGAAGTTGAATTCTTGTGGCACTAACCCAAGATTCTGTTTAGCAAGCTCAAGGTGCGTATCCATGTCGTATCCGAACACTTTTGTGGTGCCAGAGGTTTTATTGACTAAAGAAGCGATAATACCGATCGTAGTCGACTTACCGGCCCCATTCGGCCCTAAAAGCGCGTAAAAGTCGCCTTTCTCTACTTTAAGGCTAATTCCCTTCAACGCCTCAAAGCCACCCGCATACGTTTTGCGAAGCTGTTCTATTTCTAATGCGTACATAGCGTATTCATTGCCATCTGTTCATGAATTGTGATTGCCAACGCCGATTGGAATAACGCATGCTGACGCAATCGTCGACCAACGGTATTGCACTTAAGTTGAATTAGTCTATCGTCGAATGACGATGATTACAATTAAACCTTTCCGCAATATTGGAAATAATGAGTGCTCTAACAAAAAAGCGCCGCGAGATTGCTCTGACAACGCTTTAAAGATAAATGACTTCAGTTACATGGTTGGCATCCGGTGTTCGTCGGGTTCCACATGCTTCACTGCCGCATTTAGCGCCTCATAGCGGAACTTGTAGGTATTCGCATCAGGCACTAAGTCAATCACGTGGAACTTCTCTAACTGCTCACGCGTGCGCAGGTTGGGACACAACAAATACACTTCACAGTTTGCATCTAGGGCGTCCTTAATCGCATTCTCCAGTGCGAGTCCCACGGTCACATCAATCATAGGCACATCGGTCAAATCGAGGATCATCACTTCATAATCGGCAATGCTGGTATGCTGACGAGAAATCGCTTTAGAGACACTGAATATCATCGGGCCTGACAGATAAAAGAACAGGACTTTGCCATTAGCACTATCTAGTAGTCCACGTTCACTGTCCGTTAGTGGCACATCGTCTTCATCTGCATCACTGATCGCTTTTACTTGGCGGGCTTGCTCACGGCTCAGTCGCTCAATAATGATAATATTGGAAATAAATACGCCAAGGCCTACCGCAACAATTAAATCCACAAATACGGTCAATAGCATGACGCCATACATGATCACCATACCCGGAAAACTGACTTTATGCGCTCGTTGTATAAAACTCCAGTCGAGAATGTTGAAACCTACATATACCGCAATACCTGCAAGCACCGCCATTGGGATCGGCTCAGTTAAGCCACTTGCCACCAAGACCACCAATGCCAGAATCAACGCACGAATCACACCGGACAGTGGCGAGCACGCTCCCACCTGAATGTTGGTTACCGTACCCATGGTTGCCCCCGCACCGGGCAGCGCACCAAACAAGCCAGAGATCATGTTCGCCAAGCCTTGACCACGCAACTCTTTATCTGAGTCATGCTCTTTACGCGTCAGGGAATCACCAATCACCGCCGTTAGCAAGGTATCAATACAGCCCAATGTTCCAAGTACCAATGCATCGATGACCATTTCGGTGAACATCGCAGGGTCAATATGCGGAACAACCAGTGATGGCAATCCCCCTGGAATTTCACCAATGCGGCGAATATCTTCAGCATCAAACAACATCACCGACAGCAACGTCACCGCAACAAGCGCCACTAACTGAGCTGGCACATATTTACGATACTGCGTCGGGAAGAAGAACAAAATACCTAAAGTCAGGAGACCTAAAAATAACTCACTGAACTTAAGGTTAGAGATGGTATCTGGCAGTGCCGATAATGTGCCAATAACGCCACCAGTAGGGGCGGCATGTCCAAGCAGAGGAGATAATTGCAAGATGATAAGAATGACACCGATGCCAGACATAAAACCGGATATCACGCTGTACGGCATTAATGTGATGTATTTACCAAGCTTCAGCGTACCGAGCACGACCTGGAATGCCCCTGCCATCATGACCACAGTAAACGTCATTGCCAAGCCAGTTTCTGGATATTTGGCCATCATGCTGGTTAATACCGCCGTCATGATCACCGTCATCGGGCCGGTTGGCTCTGAAATAAGCGTGTTAGAACCACCAAATAGTGAAGCAAACAGCCCCACCATAATTGCGCCCCACAAGCCCGCTTCTGCACCTGCTCCAGAAGCCACACCAAAGGCGAGGGCGAGAGGAAGTGAAATAATGGCGGTTGTCACACCACCAAACAGATCCCCTTTCAGGTTGATATCCTTAAAGCGACGACCGAACATCGAATTTGCTCCCAGCATTAAAAATACAAAATGATATCAATCTACCAAATATTTTGATAAAGAAAAAAAGCAAAAAAACCTCTAAGTACATAGGCTTATTCGCTTAATGAATGATGGCTGCATATTTTATGATTTTAACGACGAGAACTAGTCAGATGAGTCATCTTTGATGAATATTTATCGGGATCGTAATTGTAACATTGTGTATAGTTACAGCGCTGATCGCTTTATTAGCACTGGAGAGTGGTTGGTCTTTTTGATTTTTAGGGAAGTAGATTGTCAGATGCCGGAAATTAAACAATTATTCGAAAATAATTCAAAGTGGTCAGAAGAAATCAAATCGGATCGTCCTGAATATTTTGCAAAACTCGCACAGGGCCAGAAACCAGATTTCCTTTGGATTGGCTGTTCAGACAGCCGCGTACCAGCAGAACGATTAACTGGACTTTACTCTGGCGAGTTATTTGTTCACCGCAATGTGGCTAACCAGGTCATCCACACCGACCTGAACTGCCTATCTGTGGTGCAATACGCCGTCGATGTCCTTAAGGTAAAGCACATTATTGTTTGTGGACACTATGGTTGCGGAGGCGTTAATGCTGCTATCGACAACCCTCAACTTGGCCTCATTAATAACTGGCTGCTCCACATCCGAGATATCTACTTCAAACACCGTACCTACCTCGATCAAATGCCTCAGGAAG
The DNA here is from genome assembly GCF_002608565.1 of Vibrio sp. PID17_43. Taxonomy (GTDB): domain Bacteria; phylum Pseudomonadota; class Gammaproteobacteria; order Enterobacterales; family Vibrionaceae; genus Vibrio. The sequence continues at coordinate 40,219 of NZ_LIXM01000015.1, read as the reverse complement.
ATCGCGCTGATAAACTTGGGGAGATCAACGTTGCTGAACAAGTCTATAACCTGGGCAACTCAACCATCATGCAAAATGCGTGGGAACGCGGTCAAGATGTCGAAATTCATGGCGTGGTTTATGGTATTGAAGATGGCCGATTAGAATACTTAGGCGTTCGTTCTCATTCGCAAGAAACCGTAGAAGCTTCCTATCAAAAAGCCCTTTCCGCTATTTTAAATGACGACAAAAAATTGCTTTGTCGATGAGTTTAAAAAAAGCGCCCTTTGAGATCAAAGGGCGCTTTTTTTTTAATTTTCAAAGTTCCTACGCAATCATTACTCTTGCGGTACAACCTTACCAATGTATGGCAAATGGCGGTATTTTTGAGCGTAATCGATACCAACACCCACAACGAATTCGTCAGGAATCGCAAAGCCAAACCAATCCACTGGCACGTCAACTTCACGTCGTGATGGCTTGTCTAGCAATGTACAAATTGCGATAGATTTTGGCTCACGTAGCGACAGAATTTCGCGGATCTTATTTAGGGTATTACCCGTATCGATGATGTCTTCTACGATCAATACATCTTTGCCTTTAATATCATCGTCAAGATCTTTTAGGATACGAACATCACGCGAGCTTTCCATCGTATTACCGTAACTTGAAGCGGTCATGAAATCGACTTGGTGAGTCAGTTCGATAGCACGCGCCAAGTCGGCCATAAATACAAATGAACCACGTAGCAAGCCTACAAGCACCAGATCTTCACTGCTCTGGTAACGCTCTGTAATTTGTTTACCTAATTCACGAATTCGCTCCTGAACGTCTTGCTCAGAAATCATGACTTCTATTGTATGTTTCATACTGTGCTCAATTTGTTTGTGGGTTGAGGTAAGTCGTACGCAAACGATCACCCTGTCTTGCGGCTGTAGTGTATCACCACGATCAGTGGGTGAAAAGTCGCATACTTGATCCACGCTCCGTTTGGTGCACGCCTCAATTTTAAGACATTTCCAGCAGCATATCGCATCAATAATGACATTGCTGTCTATAAATTAACCATAAAATATTGACCTTGCACATATGCACCATTAGACTCATCAATGCTTAAAGTAATAATTAAAAAAATCAATTAGGGGGATTACCCCCAATATTATCAACTCAATGGCAAGGAAAATGGATATGGACTCTATTGCAAAGAGGCCTCGTACTAGGCTTTCACCTATAAAACGTAAACAACAACTAATGGAAATCGCGTTAGAAGTGTTTGCTCGTCGTGGCATTGGCCGTGGTGGCCATGCTGATATCGCTGACATTGCTCAAGTTTCGGTTGCGACGGTTTTTAACTATTTCCCAACTCGTGAAGATTTGGTTGACGAAGTGTTGAATCATGTGGTACGTCAGTTTTCTAACTTCTTATCAGATAACATTGACTTAGATCTTCACGCTCGTGAAAACATCGCCAATATCACCAATGCAATGATTGAGCTTGTCAGCCAAGATTGCCACTGGCTAAAGGTATGGTTCGAATGGAGCGCATCAACGCGTGATGAGGTATGGCCATTATTTGTGACCACCAACCATACTAACCAACTGTTGGTGCAAAACATGTTCATCAAAGCCATTGAGCGTGGTGAAGTGTGCGATAAGCATGAACCGGGAGATTTGGCTAACCTATTCCACGGCATTTGTTACTCAATATTTGTTCAAGCTAATCGTTCAAAAACCGAAGTAGGACTCACGAACCTAGTAAACTCATACCTAGATATGCTTTGTATCTACAACCGTGAGCACTAAGGTTTCGCTCCCCAACTTCCAAATAAGTGTGACAAGTCCACCTCGATTGGTGGGCTTTTTATACCTACTATTATTGACATGTCTGATATAAAAAAACCGCTGACGAATCAGCGGTTTTTATCATTTAATCTTCAAGAAAAATTATTTTTTCTTTTTCACTGCTTTTTTGTTTGGAAGATCAGTGATTGAACCTTCAAATACTTCAGCAGCCAGGCCCACAGACTCGTGTAGCGTTGGGTGAGCGTGGATGGTTAGAGCGATGTCTTCTGCATCACAACCCATTTCAATTGCAAGGCCGATTTCACCCAATAGTTCACCACCGTTAGTACCAACGATAGCACCACCAATTACGCGGTGAGTCTCTTTATCAAAGATAAGCTTAGTCATACCGTCTGCACAGTCAGATGCAATTGCACGACCTGATGCTGCCCATGGGAATGTCGCCACTTCGTAGTTGATGCCTTCCGCTTTCGCTTCTTTCTCAGTCTTACCAACCCATGCCACTTCTGGCTCAGTGTAAGCAATTGAAGGAATCACTTTAGGGTCGAAGTAGTGTTTCTTACCAGAGATAACTTCCGCCGCTACATGGCCTTCATGCACACCTTTGTGAGCAAGCATTGGTTGACCAACGATGTCACCGATAGCGAAGATGTGCGGTACGTTAGTGCGCATTTGCTTATCAACATTGATGAAGCCACGCTCATCAATTTCAAGACCTGCTTTTTCACCATCGAATAGCTTACCGTTTGGCACACGACCGATAGCAACAAGAACCGCATCGTAACGCTCAGCTTCAGCTGGCGCTTTTTTGCCTTCCATTGAAACGTAGATACCGTCTTCTTTCGCTTCAACTGCTGTTACTTTCGTCTCAAGCATTAGCTTGAACTTGTCTTTGATGCGCTTAGTATAAACTTTAACGATGTCTTTATCCGCGGCAGGGATAACTTGGTCAAACATCTCTACTACGTCGACTTTAGAACCTAGAGAGTGGTAAACCGTACCCATTTCTAGACCGATGATACCACCGCCCATGATAAGCAGTTTTTCTGGTACTTCTTTCAGTTCTAGCGCATCCGTTGAATCCCAAATACGTGGGTCTTCATGCGGGATAAACGGAAGTTTGATTGGGCGAGAGCCCGCTGCAATGATAGCGTTATCGAAGTTAACTGTTGTTGACTCGCCTTCGCCTTCTACAAGGATAGCGTTAGGGCCTGTGAACTTACCGTAGCCGTTAACCACTGTCACGTTACGCATCTTAGCCATGCCGCTAAGGCCGCCAGTCAGTTGGTTTACAACTTTCTCTTTCCAGATACGGATCTTGTTGATGTCTGTTTGTGGTTCACCAAAAACGACACCGTGATCAGCCATCGCTTTCGCTTCTTCAATCACTTTTGAAACGTGAAGAAGCGCTTTTGATGGGATACAACCTACGTTAAGACATACACCACCTAGGGTGCTGTAACGCTCAATTAGTACGGTTTCAAGACCTAAATCCGCACAACGGAATGCCGCGGAGTAACCAGCAGGACCAGAACCAAGTACAACAACTTGGGCTTTAATTTCTTTGCTCATTTTGACCTCTTGTAGTCATTATCCCTAACAGGCTGAGTGAGTATTGATTCTTTATATTTAAAGTCAGTTCGTTATAAACCGTTATTTCAGACCGGCATCAGTTTACAGAGATGTTAATGGTGTGAAAAGTAAATCAATTTAGCCTGTGAGCTAGACAACAATTCGACAATGAAAAGCCTCTTTTCATTCTCCAATTGTTCGGTAATTCAATTAACAGAGGCGGCAATGTGCCGCCTCTCAATCATCTCATCTTAATTAAAGAACAAGACGACGGATGTCTGATAGGCACTCATTTAGGTAAGTAATGAAGCGCGCACCTTCAGCACCATCGATCACACGGTGGTCGTATGATAGAGATAGTGGAAGCTGTAGGCGTGGTTCAAATTCTTTACCGTTCCATACTGGCTTCATCTCAGACTTAGATACACCAAGGATACCCACTTCTGGTGCGTTTACGATTGGCGTAAATGCTGTACCACCGATGCCACCTAGGCTTGAGATAGTGAAACAGCCACCCTGCATGTCTGCCGCTGTTAGCTTACCAGCACGTGCTTTCTTAGAAACCACCATCAGCTCTTCAGATAGCTCGTAGATGCCTTTCTTGTTCACATCTTTAAACACAGGAACAACTAGACCGTTTGGCGTATCAACAGCAATACCTACGTTTACGTACTTCTTAAGAATGATGCTTTCGCCATCTTCAGATAGTGAAGAGTTAAACGCTGGGAACGCTTCTAGCGCTTTAGCGACTGCTTTCATGATGAACACAAGTGGCGTGATCTTCATGCCTGTGTCTTTCTTCGCTTCGATTGCATTCTGCTCTTTGCGGAATGCTTCTAGCTCAGTAATGTCTGCGTTATCCCACTGTGTAACGTGAGGGATCATCACCCAGTTACGGTGCAGGTTTGCACCAGAGATCTTCTTGATTTTAGAAAGCTTCTGAACTTCAGTTTCGCCAAACTTGCTGAAGTCAACTTTTGGCCAAGGTAGTAGACCAAGCGCTGAGCCGTCACCGCCTTTGCCAGATGCTGCTGCACCAGACTCAAGACGCTTAAGCGCATCTTTAACGTAGTTTTGAACGTCTTCTTTTAGGATACGGCTCTTACGACCAGAACCCTTAACCTTAGATAGGTTAACGCCAAACTCACGAGCTAGACGACGAACCACTGGAGATGCGTGTGCGTAGTCATTGTTCTCTTGGAAGTCGCCAGTTGCTGCTGCCGCTGAAGCTTCAGCTTTTGGACGGTCCGCCGATGCGGCCGGAGCTGCTGCCGCCGCTTGAGCTGGAGCCGCTGCAGGTTCAGATGCCGCTACAGGAGCTGCGCCTGCAACTTCGAATACCATAATCAGAGAGCCAGTTGTTACTTTATCGCCAGCGGCAATCTTGATTTCTTTAACAGTACCAGCGAATGGCGCTGGTACTTCCATAGACGCTTTGTCGCCTTCAACAGTGATTAGAGATTGCTCTTCTTCTACTGTGTCGCCAACCGCTACCATTACTTCAGTAACTTCAACTTCGTCACCGCCGATATCTGGAACGTTGACTTCTTTCGCTGCTGATGCCGCTGCTGATGCCGCTGGAGCTGCCGCAGGTGCTTCTACTGCTGCAGGAGTCGCTGCTGCGCCTGAACCTGTGACTTCAAATACCATTACTAGAGAGCCAGTAGAAACTGAGTCACCAGTAGCGATTTTGATTTCTTTAACGATACCAGCGAATGGTGCTGGTACTTCCATAGAAGCTTTGTCGCCTTCAACAGTGATTAGAGATTGCTCTTCTTCTACTGCATCGCCAACTGCAACCATGATTTCAGTCACTTCTACTTCGTCGCCACCGATATCTGGAACGTGAACTTCTTTAAGCTCAGCCGCAGTAGGAGCCGCTACTGGCGCCGCTTCAACTGCTGGAGCAGCTGGTGCTTCGACTGCACCTTCCGCTTCAAAAATCATGATTAGAGAACCTGTAGAAACAGAATCACCTTCCGCTACTTTGATCTCTTTTACGATACCCGCTTGAGACGCAGGTACTTCCATAGACGCTTTATCGCCTTCAACCGTGATCAGTGACTGCTCTTCTTCAACCTTGTCGCCAACGCTTACAAGAATCTCAGTTACTTCAACCTCATCAGCACCAATATCCGGTACAATAATTTCGATTGCCATTGCTTATCTACCTTTTAATTAAGCGTTGTCTTATGCGTATAGCGGGTTAGTTTTTTCAGTGTCGATGTTGAACTTAGCAATAGCTTCAGCCACAACAGACTTCTCAACATCACCACGTTTAGCCAATTCAGTTAGCGCAGCAACGACTACATAGCCAGCGTTAACTTCGAAGTGGCGACGTAGGTTTTCACGGCTGTCAGAACGACCGAAACCATCCGTACCAAGAACTTTGTAAGACTCAGTCGGCATAAATGCACGCACTTGCTCAGCATAGTTCTTCATGTAGTCCGTTGCTGCGATTGCAGGCTCACTACCAAGAACCGTTGTGATGTAAGGTACTTTCGCTTCCGCTTCAGGGTGAAGCATGTTGTAACGCTCAGCGTCTTGGCCGTCACGAGTTAGCTCATTGAAAGACGTCACAGAGAACACATCAGAGGCTACGCCGTACTCTTCACTTAGGATCGTCGCTGCTTTGCGCACTTCATTCATGATAGTACCAGAGCTCATTAGCTGAACTTTGCCCTTACTACCCGCGTGAGACTCAAGCTTGTAGATACCCTTACGAATGCCTTCCTCAGCGCCTTCTGGCATGGCTGGCATTGCGTAGTTTTCGTTCATTACCGTTAGGTAGTAGAACACGTTCTCTTGCTCTGGGCCGTACATGCGACGGATACCGTCTTGCATGATAACCGCGAGCTCGTAAGCAAACGTTGGATCGTAAGAGATACAGTTAGGGATGGTGTTCGCTTGGATGTGAGAGTGACCATCTTCGTGCTGTAGACCTTCACCGTTCAGTGTTGTACGACCTGCTGTAGCACCTAGTAGGAAGCCACGAGCTTGTTGGTCACCTGCAAGCCATGCCATGTCACCAATACGTTGGAAACCGAACATTGAGTAGTAGATGTAGAACGGGATCATTGGAAGATCGTTAGTGCTGTAAGAAGTCGCAGCCGCAACCCAAGACGCCATTGAACCGAGTTCGTTGATACCTTCCTGAAGAACCTGACCAGATGTCGCTTCTTTGTAGTAAGAAACGATGCCTTTATCTTCAGGTGTGTATTCTTGACCGTGTGGGTTGTAGATACCAACCTGACGGAATAGACCTTCCATACCGAATGTACGAGCTTCATCACAGATGATAGGAACAATGTTCTTACCGATGTTCTTGTCTTTCAGTAGGATATTTAGCGTACGTACGTAAGCCATTGTCGTTGAGATATCACGCTTCTGCTCACCGAGTAGTGGTGCAAATGCATCTAGCTCAGGCACTTTGAATTCTTGAGTGAATTTAGGCAAGCGAGCTGGCGTGTAACCATGTAGTGCTTTACGACGAGCATGTAGGTATTCGTACTCAGGTGTACCTTCTTCCAGTTTCAAGTATGGAAGTTCTTTAATCTTCTCATCTGAAAGAATGTCTTGTAGACCCAGACGATCACGCAGGTGCTGAACATGAGTCATGTCCATTTTCTTCACACCGTGTGCAATGTTCTTTCCTTCTGCTGCGTCACCCATGCCGTAACCTTTAACCGTCTTAGCTAGGATTACGGTTGGCTTGCCACCTGTCTCTTTCGCATTGTTGAATGCAGCGAATAGTTTAGATGAGTCGTGACCACCACGCTTAAGTGCAAAGATTTCATCATCCGTCATATCGGCGACAAGTGCCGCAGTTTCTGGATACTTACCAAAGAAGTGCTCACGTACGTATGCGCCATCTTTAGATTTGAATGTCTGGTAGTCACCATCGATCGTTTCATTCATAAGCTGAAGAAGTTTACCAGACGTATCTTTCGCTAGAAGTGCATCCCAGTTGTTACCCCAGATAACCTTAACAACGTTCCAACCAGCACCTTTAAACAGGCCTTCTAGTTCTTGAATGATGCTACCGTTACCCATAACAGGACCGTCTAGGCGCTGTAGGTTACAGTTGATTAGGAAACATAGGTTATCCAGCTTTTCACGCGCAGCGAAAGAGATAGCACCACGTGATTCTGGCTCATCCATCTCACCGTCGCCTAGGAACGCGTACACACGTTGAGCTGAAGTATCTTTCAGGCCACGACCTTCTAGGTACTTAAGGAAACGCGCTTGATAGATAGCAGAGATCGGGCCAAGACCCATAGATACGGTCGGGAACTGCCAGAACTCAGGCATGAGTTTAGGGTGCGGGTATGATGGGATACCTTTACCGTCCACTTCTTGACGGAAATTGTCTAGCTGCTCTTCTGTTAGACGGCCTTCAACGAATGCACGAGAGTAAATACCCGGAGAGATGTGACCTTGGTAGTAAACCAAATCGCCACCGTCCGTCTCGTTTGGAGCGCGGAAGAAGTGGTTGAAACACACTTCGTAGAACGCAGCGGCTGACTGGTAAGAAGCCATGTGACCACCTAGGTCTAGGTCCTTCTTAGAAGCACGCAATACGATCATGATTGCGTTCCAACGAATAATCGAACGAATACGACGCTCAAGCGTCACATCACCAGGGTAAGCTGGCTCTTGTGCTGCTGGAATAGTGTTGATGTAGTTTGTGTTGATGCCCGTTGGCATATCAACGCCGTCTAAGCGTGCTTTTTCTAGAACAGTTTCTAGTAAAAACTGTGCACGCTCTACACCCTCTTCACGAACAACGGATTCAAGGGCCTGTAGCCAATCTTGAGTTTCCAATACGTCTACGTCATGCTTCATGTCAGACATGGCGATCTATCCTTCTGTTGGTTGGATCTGATTATTTAAGTAAGCGATTCTTTATTAAGAATCGTTACCTTGCTGAATTCGACGCAGAGAACGCTCTCGTCGAGACTCTTCTCGAGTCAAATCCAACAATATTTCTTCAATATAAGCTAAGTGCGAATGGGACATTTCACGCGCCTTTTCTGGCTGTCCAGAAACAATCGCATCCACGATATTAGCTCTGTGTTTACTTACTTTATCGACCACTTCAATGCGGCGATGTAAGAGCTTTAGATTCTGTAAAACATTTTGCTCAAGCAAAGGAGCAAGACTACGCACAATGTGAAGTAACACCACGTTGTGTGCCGCTTCAGTCAAGGCGATAAGAAACTGCATCACTGCAGCCGCTTCAGCCTCAACATTGTCTCGCTTCTGCTCTTCACTGATTTGTTTCAGGCAAGCCTGAATTCGTGCAAAATCTTCCTCGGTACCACGCAATGCAGCGAAATACGCTGAAATGCCTTCCATCGCATGGCGCGACTCTAGCAAATCAAGCTGAGTTTCTGAGTGAGAGGACAACAAATTAAGCAAAGGATCAGAGAAACTTTTCCAGATGTTTTCGCTAACGAATGTGCCACCGCCTTGACGACGAGTCAGCAGACGCTTTGCTTCTAAGCGTTGAATAGCTTCACGGATGGATGGACGAGACACATCGAACTGTTTCGCCAGTTCGCGCTCAGCTGGCAACTGCTGCCCCGGAGACAATGTTCCTTCCACTATCAACCTTTCCAGCTCTTGTTCAATAACATCAGAGAGTTTCGGCTGACGAATCCTTTGATAAGCCATAATTTATTGTTCTTCTACTCTTCCTGGTAATTGGTCATACCAATTTTAAGATGGTGCAGAAATTAACATAATTAAAACGCCACTGTCCAGCCAAAAGTTGACCCAAATCATAGAACAGGGCGACTTTAAACACAGCGATAACAAATGCCCATTAAAACAGCAATAAAATTGGTATGACCAATTACATAAACAAAACAGTCACAATGCATCTGTGCTATTTATTTTGATCAAGAAAGACAAAAAATGACAAAACCATCCGCACAACCTGTCTTCAAAACCGACATAAATTAGAATAAGTGTCGTTATTATTTTACAAACGATGGTTTTTATTACATCCAAAAAAGGCATACCCAACGGTATGCCTTATCGATTATCGCGGCCATCAGTTACATTTTCGCTACAAGTTGCTAGTGACTTGATGCCTGAACTTCACCCAATCAAAGCTTAGACCAGGATCACTTTTTCTCAGTGGCGCGATAAACTGATGTCCCGTGATCCTTGTTGGAGTAATTAAAGGGTAAGTTTGCATCACCGCGTGGGCCAAGCAAGTAAGTGATTGATATTGTTCTTCTGTATAGGCGATAAACTCCGTTCCTTCTAACTCAATACCAATCGAATAGTCATTACAACGCTCCCTGCCAGCAAAGCTTGATTGGCCCGCATGCCACGCTCTATCAAGAAAAGAGACAAACTGAACAATCTCTCCATCACGCTTAATCAAGCAATGTGCCGAAACGCCCATTTTGTGAATCACTTCAAAAAAAGGATGCGCATTAGGGTCAAGACACCCCATGAAAAAATCTTCTATATATGGGCCACCAAACTGACCCGGCGGTAAACTAATGTTATGCACCACCAGTAAAGAGATATCTTCTTTATCTGTGCGAGCATCAAAAAATGGCGATGGAACGTGTTTTGCATTCGTCAACCAGCCATTCTCGATTTGTAGATGCATATCAACCTCACTAGTTTGTAAATTAACTGCTGAAATTATTAACACCGGAGAGTATCATTCGTTGCCCTCTCCCTTTCAAGACAAGATTTGCGATGAAGAACACACATAACAGCCAAGAACGCTTAGCCTACCTTAAGCAACAACTCCCTCTTGAAATCACTCGAGCCGTTGCCGATACCTTAAAAGAAGACCTAGGTGGCACGTTGGATGCGGACAAAGACATCACCGCATCGCTCATTCCTGCTGACGCTGTCAATACGGCAACCATTATTACTCGTGAGCATGGCGTGTTCTGCGGTCAAGCATGGGCGGATGAAGTTTTCAAACAGCTTGGCGGCAAAGTCTCGATTGAGTGGCATGTAAAAGATGGCGATCACGTCGAGCCAAACCAAACACTATGTACGTTAACCGGCCCTGCTCGTGACTTGTTAACGGGTGAGCGCAACGCAATGAACTTTATCCAGACCCTTTCGGGTTGCGCGACCATTACAGCACAGTACGCAGAAAAAATTGCTCACACAGAGTGTCGCCTATTAGATACGCGTAAAACGATTCCAGGTCTGCGCAGCGCATTAAAGTACGCCGTGGCCTGTGGTGGCGGATTTAACCACCGCATCGGCGTATTCGATGCCTACCTGATTAAAGAGAATCACATCATTGCCTGTGGTGGCATTACTCAAGCGATCACTACGGCAAAAGAGCTCAACCCTGGTAAACCGGTTGAAGTGGAAACGGAAAGCTTGGACGAGCTAAAAGAAGCGATCGAAGCGGGTGCCGACATCATCATGCTCGACAACTTCAACACCGAGATGATGCGTGAAGCCGTAGAAATGAACGCTGGTCGCGCTGCATTAGAAAACTCTGGCAACGTCACCCTAGACACCATCGCCGAATACGCAGAAACCGGTGTAGATTACATCTCGGTAGGGGCATTAACTAAGCACCTAAAGGCGATGGACCTGTCGATGCGTTTCAAGTAATCAACAAAATTAACTCTTGCAATCTCATAGAGTTAATATCATCAAAGCCCAATAAAGAGCCGCTTGGCTCTTTATTTTTATCCTTTTAAAACAACCCCACTCGCAAAAGCTTGTATGTAATGTGCAACGTCACATTAAAGATTTATACCTCACTCGAATGGCAGTCCCCAGTCCATTTCCTCCGTTTTCAACTCTCCCTACTCTTCGCTTATTCCAACTCAATTAGTATGAATCATTGTTAAGGGAACATGATGAAAACGAATAAACAGAAGAAGCAGCAAGGCTTTACGTTAATTGAACTGATGATTGTGGTGGCCGTAATTGGTGTTTTGTCAGCGGTAGCAATCCCCGCTTACAAAAACTATGTAAAAAAATCTGAAGCTGCTGCTGGAATGGGCACAGTACGTGCCCTTTTAACTAATATTGATATGTACATTCAGGAAAATGGCTCATTTCCGGCGACTGGTAACCTTGCAGATCTTGGAGCCTCAGCTGGTATGAACACCCTTGGTGAAATCGAATTAACTCAAGATGGAAGCGTCTCAGAGGCCGGAAGCGTTGCATTTAACTTTGGCACTAACGCAACACTCAATAATACAAACATCACATATACTCGAAGTGCCTCAGGCTGGTCTTGTAATAACACTACAGGACAAACCATTAAAATCTGTGACTAAAATAGTGCTGACCAACCTCTCAACGGTGCTTCGTCAAGCTGGGTTACTGACCTTAGCCCAAGAAGCATCGTTAATTGAGCAAGTGAAAACGTCTGGCATTTCGATGCCGGAGGCTTTGCTCCGTTCTGGGTTATTTCATTCTCATGAACTCAATGAGCACTTAAGTGCCATCTTTGGCTTGTCTTGCACCTCGCTCAATCAATATGAATACGTCTCCCTGTGCCAACAACTGGGGCTGCGCGATCTGATCACGCGATACAACGCCTTGCCACTCAACCGTAGCTCTTCCACATTGATTCTCGCAGTCGCAGACCCAACCAATTTACAAGCCGAGGACGATTTTCGTTTCGCGACCGGATTGCAAGTTGAGTTGGTACTGGCTGACTTTCGTGAGCTAACGGCTGCCATCCGGCGCTTGTATGGGCGCACCATTGGACAAGAGCAATCCGGCTTAAAAGAGATCAACCAAGATGAACTGGCGAGCTTAGTTGAAATTGGTGACGATGAAATAGATAACATTGAAGACCTTAGCCAAGACGAATCACCGGTCAGTCGTTACATCAACCAAATATTGCTCGATGCAGTACGCAAAGGCGGCTCCGATATCCACTTTGAGCCTTACGAAAACATGTACCGAGTGCGCTTGCGCTGCGATGGTATTTTAATTGAAATTCAGCAACCACCCACGCATTTAAGCCGTCGCCTCTCTGCTCGCATCAAAATTTTATCAAAACTCGACATTGCCGAAAGGCGCTTGCCGCAAGATGGGCGAATAAAGCTCAAACTGAACCAAGACACTGCGATTGATATGCGCGTATCCACACTACCGACTCTGTTTGGTGAGAAGATTGTATTGCGTTTGCTTGACAGCAGTTCTGCTTCACTGGATATCGACAAGCTAGGTTATAACGACCAACAAAAACAGCTTTACTTAGACGCGCTGCGCCGTCCACAAGGCATGATCCTTATGACAGGCCCAACGGGGAGCGGCAAGACCGTTTCCCTGTACACAGGATTGAGCATTCTGAATAAGCCGGAGATCAACATCTCTACCGCTGAAGATCCAGTTGAGATTAACTTACCTGGTATCAATCAAGTTCAAGTGCAACCCAAGTTTGGTTTAGGTTTTACAGAGGCGCTGCGCTCTTTCTTGCGTCAAGATCCCGATATTGTGATGGTCGGTGAGATACGTGATCTGGATACCGCAGAGATCGCGATTAAAGCCTCGCAAACCGGCCACCTAGTGCTTTCCACTCTGCATACAAACTCAGCCGCAGAAACCGTCATTCGTCTCTCTAATATGGGGGTAGAACGTTTTAATCTCGCCTCTTCGCTTAGCTTGATCATCGCTCAGCGTCTAGCGAGAAAGCTGTGCCCTCACTGTAAACAGCCTCAAGAGCCCAACGCTCAACTGGAATACATTGGGATTGTCAGTACTGATCATCTCTTTCAGGCCTATCCTGACGGCTGTAACGAATGCACCCATGGTTACTCAGGCCGAACTGGTATTTATGAAGTGATGCGTTTTGATGACTCCCTGTCTCAAGCTCTGCTCAAAGGCGCATCCGTACATGAGCTTGAACAGCTCGCCATAGCAAATGGTATGCAAACCCTAAAAGCATCTGGCATCGAAAAGCTCAAACAAGGCATCACCAGTTTTAGTGAGCTTCAACGCGTGCTCTATTTTTAGTTCTTTTTGTTTTATTAGGCTGTCATCGATTTTATGAAAACCACCGCACCTCAACTTAAAAACTTCCGCTGGAAAGGTATCAATAGTTCTGGCAAAAAAGCCTCTGGACAAGTGCTTGCGATGACAGAGTTCGAAGTCAGAGAGCGTCTCGATGCGCAGCACATCAAAATCAAGAAGCTCAAAAAAAGCAGCATCTCATTACTAACAAAGCTAAGTCACCGTGTTAAAGGCAAAGACATTACCGTATTTACGCGCCAAATTGCCACCATGCTCGTCACTGGAGTGCCCATCGTCCAAGCGCTCAAGTTGGTATCAGAAAACCATCGAAAAGCAGAAATGAAATCAATCTTAATGAACGTCACTCGTGCGGTAGAAGCGGGGACGCCGCTATCAAAAGCGCTACGCAGTGCCAGCGTGCATTTTGATCCACTGTATACCGACTTGATTGCGACAGGGGAGCAATCCGGTAATTTGGCTCAGGTGTTTGAGCGCCTCGCGACTTATCGCGAAAAAAGCGAGCAGTTACGAGCAAAAGTGATCAAAGCACTTATTTACCCTGCAATGGTCGTGCTCGTCGCGTTAGGCGTATCCTACCTTATGCTCACCAAGGTAATTCCGGAATTTGAAAAAATGTTTTCCGGCTTTGGTACCGACTTACCTGCCTTTACCCAAATGGTATTAAGCTTATCTGCATGGACACAAAATTGGGGCCTCTTCATTGGATTAACGGCCCTACTCTTACTGATTTCATCGCGTATTATGGCCAAACGCTCTGACCGCTTCCGCCTAATAATGGCCAGAGCCAGCTTGTGCTTTCCCATTCTTGGCCCTGTGCTTTCTAAGGCCGCCATCGCCAAGTTCAGTCGGACACTTGCCACCAGCTTTAGTTCGGGGATTCCAATTCTCACCAGTTTAAAAACCACTTCAAAGACATCCGGTAACATGCATTACCAACTCGCTATTGAAGAGGTATACCGTGATACTGCTGCGGGCATGCCCATATACATTGCTTTGCGAAACTGCAACGTCTTTCCTGAACTTGTATTGCAAATGGTGATGATTGGTGAAGAATCCGGACGTCTAGACGAGATGCTCAATAAAATCGCGACAATTTATGAGTTCGAGGTCGACAACACCGTCGACAATTTAAGTAAAATTTTAGAGCCATTGATCATCGTCTTTCTCGGCGTGGTCGTGGGTGGCTTGGTCACCGCAATGTACCTACCGATCTTTAATTTAATGAGCGTATTGGGATAGAATGTAATCCAAGCAAATTAATCCCATCAAAACAGCGCCTTGCTAATTTGATTTACGCTCAAGAGACAGATATGGAAGTATTCCAGTACTACCCTTGGCTATTCGTCGTGTTTGCCACGATTTTTGGTTTAATCATCGGTAGTTTCCTCAACGTTGTTATTTATCGATTACCGAAGATCATGGAGCTAGAATGGCGGCGTGAGTGCGCAGAGTCTTTCCCTGAGTACAATATTGAGCCGCCAAAAGAAGTGCTAACACTGAGCGTACCGCGCTCTTCTTGTCAGCAATGTGGTACCCCTATTCGGATTCGAGATAACATTCCTGTGCTTAGTTGGCTGCTGCTAAAAGGCAAATGTCACAATTGTCAGTCATCGATCAGCGTTCGATACCCACTGATTGAGTTACTCACCGCCTTTTGTTCGGGTTTTATCGCCGTTCACTTCGGTTTTAGCGACTTCACTGTGGCGCTGATTTTCTTTACCTTTGTACTCATTGCCGCCACATTCATCGACCTCGATACCATGCTTCTGCCTGATCAGCTCACATTACCCTTGATGTGGGCAGGTGTTGCTCTTGCGCTTACTGGCATCAGCCCCGTGAGTTTACAAGATGCAGTCATTGGGGCGATGGCTGGTTACTTATGTCTTTGGAGTGTTTACTGGGGGTTTAAGCTCCTAACTGGCAAAGAAGGCATGGGCTATGGTGACTTCAAACTGCTCGCGGCACTTGGTGCTTGGCTCGGTTGGCAATCGCTGCCGATGATTATTTTACTATCATCCGTCGTTGGTGTTATTTTCGGTCTTATTCAATTACGTTTACAAAAACAAGGCATCGAGAAAGCGTTCCCGTTTGGGCCTTACTTAGCCATTGCGGGCTGGGTGAGCCTTATTTGGGGCAACCAAATTCTCAACTGGTACTTCACATCGATTCTAGGAGTGTAAATGGCTTTCGTGATTGGCCTAACTGGTGGTATTGCAAGTGGCAAAACCACCGTGGCAAACCTATTCAAACAGCAATTTCAAATTGACATTGTGGATGCTGACATCGTCGCCCGTGAAGTGGTTGATCCGGGAACGCCCGGACTGAATGCCATCATTGCACATTTTGGTCCTGATATTGTCCATGAAGATAACACCTTGGATAGAGCGAAATTAAGAGAAAAGATTTTCTCTTACCCCGAAGAAAAAACATGGCTTAACGCATTATTGCATCCAATGATTCGTGAAAAGATGATTGAAGACTTACAACAAGTCACCTCCGATTACGCCCTTTTGGTTGTCCCCTTGCTGATAGAAAACAAACTTGATAGCTTGTGTAATCGTGTTCTTGTTGTGGATGTCGATCCTCAAACACAAATCTCCAGAACAGTGAAACGCGACAACGTTAGCGAAGAGCAAGCAAAGGCTATCTTGGCGTCCCAAGCATCAAGGCAGCAGCGGCTCGCCTTGGCGGATGATGTGGTTAAAAATAACCCTCACGACCCTGATCTTTTGCTTCAAATCACAGATTTGCACCAAAAGTACCTAGCCATGTGTAAGAAAAATCTGCGAAAATAGACCTAATACATACCAAGGCTGATGTTAATGACCACGCACAAATTTGAACATCCATTAAATGAAAAAACTCGCATCTATTTGAGAGTCGAATCGTTGCTGCGTCAGGCTCACTTAGCCTCAGGTTTTGCTGACAACCACCAATACCAGCTTTTCTTTCGAGCACTGTTCGATATGGTTGAAATCTTCGAGCAGATCCAACTAAAAAGTGAGCTAGCGAAAGATCTTGAGAAACAGCGCCTTGCTTATCGCAATTGGTTCAATGTCGACGGTGTTGATCAACAAGCGCTGAGCGAACTCTTAAAAGAGATCGATGTAATTCATAGCCAATTGATGGCGGCGGAGCGCTTTGGCCAATCACTGAAGGAAGACCGTTTTTTAAGCTCTATTCGACAACGCTTTAACCTTCCTGGTGGCTCATGTTGCTTTGACTTACCCGCACTACATTACTGGTTACATTTGCCTATTGATCGTAAGCAACATGACGCGGGCAAATGGCAAGCTAGCCTCAAGCCATTGTCTGATGCCCTGAACCTTTGGCTCAAACTGACTCGAGAAACGGGTCACTTCAAGGATCAGATTGCACGTACAGGCTTTTATCAAAGTGATGCCGAAGAAGCGAATATTCTCCGCTTACACATTCCTATGGAATACGGTGTATATCCTATGATTTCAGGGCATAAAAACCGTTTTGCCATTAAGTTTATCGCCTTTGAAAGCGGACAGGCATGCACTCAAGACGTCGAGTTTGAGCTCGCTGTTTGTAGCTAAACCAAACTCACACTACTATTTTTATACTTCTTTTAACCTCAACTCCGTGGGACTATTTAACCATGTCTAAAATTACTATCGTTCAATGCCCGCAATGTGGTACCGATGTTGAATGGGGCGAACAGAGTCCTTTCCGCCCTTTCTGTAGCAAAAAGTGCCAAATGATCGACTTTGGTGAATGGGCAGATGAAGAGAATACTATCCCTGGTGCGCCGGATATGTCTGACAGTGATGGTTGGTCGGAAGACCCATACTAAGTTCTCAGTTCTCAGTTCTCAGTTCTCAGTTCTCAGTTCTAAAATTTGAAAGTTGACGTGAAAGCGTCAACTTTTTTATTGCCCGTCAGAAAACCGTTCTCTTTCGCTTTTCTAGCACTCTCTGCTTGAGCGCATTCCCATTTAAAATTAGGTTTTATTTCATATCGTTAAGTAAATTGTATGTTTCACATACATCAGCAATATATTTAGCTAAGAACGCAGATATTTTTCATTCTACCCAGAAAGAAGCGCGGAGTTTACGCCAGTAAATGAGCACCGATGACAACGGTAGAAAGGGAAATAGCCAGTTATAAGCAAACATAAAAAAACGGAGCCCAAAAGGACTCCGTTTACTATGAGAACGCTAGTTATAGCATTATTTCTTAGCAAGTTTCTCTTTGATACGAGCAGACTTACCAGAACGGTCGCGTAGGTAGTACAGCTTGGCACGACGTACTGCACCACGGCGTTTAACTTCGATGCTATCAACAACTGGAGAGTGAGTTTGGAATACACGCTCAACACCTTCACCGTTAGAGATCTTACGTACAGTGAAAGCAGAGTGAAGACCACGGTTACGGATTGCAATTACAACGCCTTCAAAAGCCTGTAGACGCTCACGTTCACCTTCTTTTACCTTAACTTGTACAACAACAGTGTCACCTGGTGCAAATTTAGGTAGGCCTTGCTTCATTTGCTCTTCTTCAAGAGCTTTGATGATGTTACTCATTTTCTAAATTCCTAGAATAAACTGATACTAAATAAATTAGGTTACTTTGCGTTATGTTCAGTGATGAACTCAGCAAGTAATTGTTCCTGTTCGTCAGTCAGAGCTAGGTTTTCCAGGAGCTCTGGTCTTCTTATCCAGGTACGGCCAAGCGACTGTTTTAGTCGCCAACGACGAATGTCCTTATGGTTGCCTGACATCAGTACCGAAGGCACTGCTTTGTCATCCAACATTTCAGGGCGCGTATAGTGAGGGCAATCTAACAAACCATTCGCAAAAGAATCTTCTTCTGCTGACGCAAAATCCCCTAACACCCCCGGAATAAACCGAGAGACAGAATCAATTAACGTCATGGCTGGAATTTCACCACCCGTCATCACAAAATCCCCAATTGACCATTCTTCGTCAACTTCAGATTGAATGATACGCTCATCTACCCCTTCGTAACGGCCACAAATAAGAAGCAAATTCTCATTTGTTGCCAGTTCTTCAACCCCTTTCTGGTCGAGTTTTCGACCTTGAGGAGAAAGGTAAATAACTTTCGTCTTACCCGGTGAGGCTGCTTTCGCGGTATGAATGGCATCGCGCAAAGGCTGTACCATCATCAACATACCAGGACCACCACCGTAAGGTCGGTCATCGACAGTGCGATGTTTGTCATGAGTGAAATCACGAGGATTCCAAGTCTCAATAGACAAAAGACCTTTTTTAACCGCTTGACCTGTTACCCCAAAATCAGTAACAGAACGGAACATTTCAGGAAAAAGGCTAATTATGCCAACCCACATGTGTTCTCTCGCTCTGTAATTTTGGAGATTAGAATCCAGGATCCCAGTCAACTTCGATCCGTTGAGCTTCGCGATCCACTTTAATGATCACTTGCTCTTCAAGGAACGGAATTAATCGTTCCTTCTGCCCAAAAGCATCTTTTAGATTTGCTTTAACCACTAGAACATCGTTTGAGCCAGTTTCTAGAATGTCAGTAACGACACCCAGATCGTAACCTTTCGTGGTTACCACTTGCATCCCAAACAATTCACGCCAGTAGAACTCATCTTCTGACAATTCAGGCAGTACCGCAGGGTCTATCGCAATTTCAAAGTTCGTCATCAGTTGCGCGTCTTCACGAACATCTAATCCTGCTAGCTTGCATACATAGCCTTGACCATGGCGCTTCCAGCTTTCTACTTTGTACTCAACCCACGAACCCTTTTGGTTAACAAACCAAGGGCTGTAATCAAAAATGCTTTCAGCATTGTCTGTGTAGGAAAAAACCTTGAGCCAACCACGAATGCCGTAAGTAGCACCAAACTTGCCTACAACAATTCTATTGTCGCTCATCGTTTCTTTACCTTTCATCGACATAAGCTAATTTCTACTTCTTAAAAAGAATTAAGCCGCTTTTTGAGCGTCTTTAACTAGCTTAGCAACGCGGTCAGATAGAGACGCGCCTTGACCAACCCAATGGTTAACGCGGTCTAGGTCTAGACGTAGACCTTCTTCTTGACCTTGTGCAGTTGGGTTAAAGAAACCAACTTTCTCGATGAAACGGCCAGTTGCAGCGTTACGGCTATCCGCAACTACGATTTGATAAAATGGACGCTTTTTAGCGCCGTGACGTGCCAAACGAATGGTTACCATGTCGTCCTCTTTGCTTTCTCAAAAATAAAATTAACCCCAAAAACCATTTATAAATTAAATAGCCTGGGGTCTCGTGCCAAAATAAAGCTCCGGAATTTTACTCTTATCCCGGTTCAATGCAAGGGGTTTAGCTACTTTTTCACCAACATAAATTAAAATTTAAGTTTGTGATGCAGCTAACACCCTGAAACTAAAGTGTAGGCAATCGATTAACGACCAAATGGGTTGAAGCCGCCGCCTCCACCCATACCGCCGCCCATCATGCCTTGCATGTTGCGCATCATGCCTTTCATGCCGCCCTTTTGCATTTTCTTCATCATCTTCTGCATCTGGGTGAACTGCTTCAATAGACGGTTAACGTCTTGAACCTGGACACCTGACCCCGCAGCGATACGCTTCTTACGCGAACCTTTAATGATTTCTGGACGCTGACGCTCTTTCATCGTCATTGAGCTGATGATAGCTTCCATCTGTTTGAACATCTTATCATCAACTTTATCTTTCACATCTGACGGCAATTGAGACATGCCTGGAAGCTTATCTAGTATGCCCATCATGCCGCCCATGTTGGTCATTTGACCTAACTGTTCACGGAAGTCTTCTAAGTCGAAGCCTTTTTTCTCTTTGAACTTCTTGGCTAGCTTTTCTGCTTTTTCTTGGTCAACGTTGCGTTGTAGGTCTTCAATCAGCGACAGTACGTCACCCATACCAAGAATACGTGATGCTACACGATCTGGATGGAATGGCTCTAGCGCGTCAGTTTTCTCACCGACACCCAAGAATTTAATTGGTTTACCTGTGATGTGACGAACCGATAATGCTGCACCACCACGCGCATCACCGTCAACCTTGGTTAGGATAACACCTGTTAGCGGTAGTGCATCACCAAAAGCTTTCGCTGTGTTCGCCGCATCTTGACCCGTCATTGCATCAACCACGAATAACGTTTCAACTGGGTTGATAGCCGAGTGGAGATCTTTGATCTCACCCATCATCTCTTCATCAATCGCCAAACGACCTGCAGTATCGACAATCAGAACGTCGTAGAATTTCTTCTTCGCATGGTCAATCGCTGCGTTCGCGATATCAATCGGTTTTTGATCCGCTGAAGATGGGAAGAAGTCGACACCAATGTCTGATGCTAACGTTTCTAGCTGTTTGATCGCCGCAGGGCGGTAAACGTCGGCAGAAACAACCAAGACTTTCTTCTTGTCACGCTCTTTTAAAAGCTTAGACAGTTTACCTACCGACGTGGTTTTACCCGCACCTTGTAGACCCGCCATCAAAAGCACAGCAGGCGGTTGTGCCGCTAGGTTCAAAGCTTCGTTAGACTCACCCATGACCGATTCAAGTTCAGTTTGAACGATCTTGATGAACTCCTGACCCGGGGTCAGTGATTTAGAAACTTCTACACCGACTGCTTTTTCTTTTACACGGTTAACAAACTCACGGACTACAGGAAGCGCAACGTCCGCTTCCAGTAGCGCCATGCGTACTTCACGTAGGGTTTCTTTAATGTTGTCTTCAGTCAGACGACCTTTGCCACTGATATTCTTCAGCGTTTTGGATAATCGATCCGTTAAATTCTCAAACATTTTTGTCTCTTCGCTAAAATGGCGATTAATTAGGGTGAGTATACCTTAGCCAACGTCACAGTCATACCCGTACTGCCTCTCTATTCCTATATCGTGGACAACGTTGTGAATTTCAACATCTCATCTCACATGATTGTTGAGGTATCTACCGTAGCCCCAAAGCGCAATGCAAGGTATAATTTTCACCAAATTGCACAACAACCTATAGAATTCATGGATAGCTTAATTGCCATCGCGGCAGCCATTCTTTATGTTTTGGCGATTGCGACTATCATACCCGGACTCTCTCAGCAGTCAGGAATCAAAGCAAAAACCGTATTTGCCAGCGCAGCCTGTGCACTTGTTTTCCATGCTTGGATACTGAGCGATCTGATTTTCAACGCCTCAGGGCAAAACCTCAGCATTTTAAATGTCGCCTCACTTATTAGCTTTATTATCTCTTTAGTCATGAGTGTGGCGATGTTGAAGAATCGTTTGTGGTTTTTACTGCCCGTCGTGTACAGCTTTGCTGCGATCAACTTATCTGCTGCCACATTCTTGCCTAGCACCTTCATCAAGCATTTAGAAAACGACCCTAAACTACTCATTCATATTTCTTTCGCACTGTTTTCTTATGCGACATTGACCATTGGCGCCTTGTACGCCCTGCAACTCGCCTGGCTTGATCATAAGCTTAAAACAAAGAAAGCATTAGTGATTAACCCCAATTTGCCACCATTAATGATGGTGGAACGTCAACTGTTCAAAATCATCTTAATTGGTAACTTATTGTTAACGGGTACGCTCATCACTGGCTTTGCTTTTGTGCATGACATGTTTGCACAAGGAAAAGCGCATAAGGGCATTCTTTCTTTCATTGCTTGGGTGATTTACTCCGTCCTACTGTGGGGTCACTACCATAAAGGCTGGCGCGGCCAAAAAGTCACTTGGTTTGCCGTTGCAGGTGCGACTCTTTTGACTCTGGCCTACTTTGGCAGCCGATTTGTTCAAGAGATCATTCTTAATTAATTCAATGAAATAAGGAACCAATGGTTCCTTATTCTTTATCTATCGAGATAAATAAAATAGAGTACCCCTTAGTAGATTGATTTCAAGGCCATGCTTGGCCATAAATACACCAAACATCGACAAGGAACAGCAACGTTTTGGACGACATATCTACGGGTATATTATTTGCGCTACTCGCGTGTCTGATCGTCATATCAGGTTACTTCTCCGGTTCAGAAACAGGGATGATGTCTTTGAACCGTTACCGCTTAAAACACTTAGCCAATAATGGGCATAAGGGAGCGAAGCGAGTCGAAAGGCTGCTCGATCGCCCTGATCGCTTGATTGGTCTTATTCTGATCGGCAATAACCTCGTCAATATTCTTGCGTCTGCCATTGCCACCATTCTTGGTATGCGCATGTATGGTGATTTGGGTGTCGCGATTGCCACTGGTGCACTCACCATGGTGATTCTCGTCTTCGCAGAGGTGACACCAAAAACCATCGCCTCACTGTATCCAGAGCGCGTATCGTACGCGAGCAGTATTCTCCTGACGATTTTAATGAAGCTTCTATCTCCGTTGGTATTGTTAGTCAACTTTATTACCAATGGCTTTATTCGCCTGCTTGGCGTCAAAGCGGACCACTCGACAGAAGATCACCTCAGCTCAGAAGAGCTGCGCACGGTAGTGAATGAAGCAGGAGGGCTAATCCCTCGCCGTCACCAAGACATGCTGGTCTCCATCCTCGATCTTGAACACGTCACGGTTAATGACATCATGGTGCCGCGTAACGAAATTACCGGTATCGACATCAATGACGACTGGAAGTCCATTGTTCGCCAACTCACTCACTCGCCCCATGGCCGAATTGTGCTCTACCGCGATCAAATCGATGAAGTCGTTGGCATGCTGCGTTTGCGTGAAGCATACCGCTTGATGCTGGAGAAGAACGAATTCAACAAAGAGACCCTGCTACGCGCAGCCGATGAGGTGTACTACATTCCAGAAGGCACGCCGCTCAATGTGCAAATGTTGAAGTTTCAACGCAACAAGCAACGTATTGGCTTAATTGTCGATGAATACGGCGACATTAACGGTCTAGTGACGCTAGAAGATATCTTGGAAGAAATTATTGGCGAGTTTACGACCTCTATTTCACCTAGCTTATCGGATGAAATCACCCCCCAAGGTGACGGCAGTTTTCTAATTGAAGGCAGCACCAACATTCGAGATATCAATAAAGGTTTGAAGTGGAAATTACCGACCGATGGCCCAAGGACGCTAAATGGCCTTATTCTTGAACATTTAGAAGACATCCCAGAAAGTCACCTCAGCGTTCAAGTTGCTGGGCACCCGATGGAAATCGTCAACATTGAAGAGAATCGCATCAAACTTGTGAAAGTGTACCCGAAGCTAAAAAAGAGCAGCTGATGTTCCTATTCCTGTGAACAAAAAAAGAGCCTGATATCATCAGGCTCTTGTTCATTAGAATGCTTATGGTTAGTCGATGCGTAGTTCTTTTAGCATGGACTCTGGCAGTGCCAACTCATCATTCTTATTTACAGACACACCAGCATCGAGAATATTTTTCGCAATTTGCTGCGCTTCTCCTAGTGAGTGCATTGCTGCCGTGCCACATTGGTATTCGTTCAGCTCTGGGATCTTATTTTGGCTTTCCACCTTCAATACGTCTTCCATAGAAGCAATCCAAGCGTCTGCTACTTGCTGCTCTGAAGGCGTACCAATCAAGCTCATGTAGAAGCCAGTGCGGCAACCCATTGGTGAGATATCGATGATTTCAACACTGTCACCATTGAGATGGTTACGCATAAAGCCCGCATATAGATGCTCAAGCGTATGAATGCCTCGCTCAGAAAGAATATCTTTGTTGGGTGCAGTAAAACGTAAGTCGAATACCGTGATGGTATCCCCTTTCGGGGTCTGCATAGTTTTTGCCACGCGCACCGCTGGCGCATGCATGCGAGTGTGATCAACGGTAAAGCTATCTAATAAAGGCATTACATCTCTCCTGATTGTAACCACCAACACCGAAGGTATTGGTATTGATTTCTATTTATTCCCCCAAAAAGACAATCATTCGGGGACTAAAAGAACCAGCCGCTGTTGTCTTCCAGTTCCTGACGACATTGCTTCAGCTGCCAGCCATACGTTTTAGCTGTTTGCTCGACGCGTCTTGCGACCTTAATCAAGTTCGGCTTACTCTTATAAGTACCTCGCTTATAACCACCACGCCCCTCATGGTAAGCAAGATATTGGTTATATGGATCCCATAATGAGGTGCCTAATTGTCGACGAGTCTCATGAGTGTACCAACCAACAAACATCATTGAGTCATCAAAGCTAGTACGTGACCCACCTTGTCCCGTTGCTTTCTGAAAATCTTTCCAGGCAGGGTCCTGGGCTTGAGCATAACCGTAAGCACTGCTCACTCGTCCCCATGGAATAAAGCCTAGAATATAATTTTTCGGAGGCTTTGCATCATGACGAAAACTACTTTCTTGCTTAATAATAGCCATCGCGACATTGATTGGCGTCCCCCATTCCTCTTCCATGTCCTTGGCATCTTCATACCAACCAGATTTTTCTCGGAAAATTTCACATAGGTTATCTTGCTGCTTTGGGGGCGCAGTCGCACAACCGGCTAACAATACACTCCCGAACACCGAGACCACTAATGGCTTAATGTTCAATCCCTGCCCTTACTACTTTATGCTTATTTAGATAAGCATTGGTATTATTGTTTTAGATAAGCAAAGTAGTCTTCTAAAAAGTCATCAAACGACAAGGTGTCGCTTTGCTCTGCTTGTTGTTGTTTCCCAACTGAAGTGGTCACTTCCGTTTCCATAATAGTTTCTGAGTACTGCTCGTAACGATGAGCAAGATTTTCTTCACGGAACTTCATGCCTAATGCACAGCCCACTTTGCCTAATCCACCGTGCTCTTTGGTCAGTTCAAGCAGCTGACCTGAAATCGTCAACTCTGGATCATCAATCCATTCTTCTAACTTATCACATACCGCTTGATAAGCATTGCCACCCACAACCGTGTCCATTTCAAACGCGATTTGACGAAGTTCAGCGAATACACGATGAGCCCAGTCTTGTAGAGATAAACGCTCACCTTGGCAGCCAATTTGTAACATCAGCCCTTTTTCACGACCAGAAACAATCACCTTGTTCCAGTTGTCACGCCAGCATGCAAGCTCGCAATTGTCCATCGGTTCAGAATCAGAAAGCGCCGCCCAAGTGAGGAATAGGTCGAGGAAGCGAACTTGCTCTTCACTTACCCCTACCGCGCTAAATGGGTTTACATCCAGCGAACGAACTTCAATGTACTCTACACCGGCACGATTAAGTGCTTCTGATGGTTTCTCACCGCTCTTCGTCACTCGTTTAGGACGAATTGGGGCATAAAGTTCATTTTCAATCTGCAGAATATTCGAGTTCAGCTGACGATATTCGCCATCGACCTTCACGCCAATCTGAGCAAACTCTTCTGATGGATGACGAATCGCATCACTCAAACCATCAAGATACTGTTCAATGCTGTTAAAGCCAATCTTAAGTACACTTTGCGCGCTGTTGGTGTAACCGAGATCACTTAGGCGTAGCGATGTCGCTTTTGGCAAGAATAACGTGCCACCAATTTTCTCAAATGGCAGATCGGTTTCACGACCTTGGATAAAAGAGCCACATAAGGCAGGAGAAGCACCAAAGAAATAAGGGATCATCCAACCAAAGCGATAGTAGTTACGGATCAGAGCAAAGTAAGCCGCGGATTTGGTGTTTTGACGCGCCTGCTCATCTTGTTCGCCATACAGCGCATCCCAGAATGATTCCGGGAATGAAAAATTAAAATGCACGCCAGAAATAATCTGCATTAAACTGCCGTAACGGCGCTTCAGGCCTTCACGGTAAAGCGTTTTCATTTTTGCTGCATTGGATGAACCATACTGAGCCAATTGAATGTCATCTTCACTGCCTACGTAACATGGCATTGAAAGTGGCCACATTTTCTCTTCACCCATTTTGGTTTGTGTAAAGTGGTGAATGTCTTTCAACTGCCCCATCAATTCAGAAACCTCATGGGAAACTGGAGTAATAAACTCCAACAGAGATTCAGAAAAGTCTGTGGTGATCCACTTGTTTGTGAATGCTGAGCCCAAGCCCTCTGGGTGAGGAGTGGTTGCAAGGCGTCCATCCTGACGATAACGCAAAGTTTCTCGCTCAACACCACGTCCAAACTGCGTAAATACTTCTGGGTTTGATGCAACTTGTTTTAGTCGCGCAGCAAAATCAGTCAAAATGAGGTTCGCTTATATTGGGAGCAGGTCACTTACCAAGACGAGTAAGTGAAAGCTAAATTATTGATATATAATCCATCTAGATAAATAACCCATCAAAAAGTCATTTATCTAGTTAGAAACGAATAGCGGAGAGTCTCCTCTCCGCTATTAAATGTGTACTCTATCGAATGATTTCAAGCTCTTCCACGTCTTTCCCCAACTTTTCTAGTTGAGGACGAAGGGATTTTGCATCCCCGACGACGACGATTTGATAATCATTCGGATCAAACCATTTTTGCGCTAACGCATCGAGTGTTCGTTTGTCCACGGTATCAACAATAGCATTACGTTGTTGTAAGTAATCTTTGTCTAAGTTGTACTTCAAAATATCACTGATGAGTTTGCCTTTTTGTGTTGGTGTTTCATATTTCAGTGCATCTTTTTGACCGACCGCTTGGCGCATAAATGTCATCTCATCATCAGTCATGCCGGCTTGAGAGTATTCATTCAGCTCATTTTCCATTTCAACGATAGATGCCACCGTCGAGTCTGCACGCACTTGTGCTGTAAATACAACCGAGCCCGTTTCTACATTACCTGAGAAGTAACCGAATGCCCCATAAGTGTAGCCTTTATCTTCACGTAAGTTTTGGTTAATGCGGCTATTGAAATTACCTGATAAGTTAAAGTTCGCAAGTTGGCTTAAATAGAAGTCACCCGTCGCATCATAAGGCATGCCTTGACGAACCAACATCACCACACTTTGCGGTGCTCCAGGCTTATCCACGAGATGAATTTTTTGCTCACCTAACGGCAAGATGCTCTGTGGAGCATAAAGCGGCGCGGCCTCATCTTCCCAGCTTGACCAAAACGCCAGTTGCTTTTGGATATCTTGCTTGGAGATATCACCAACCACCACAATCTGTGCACTTTGCGGCGTATAATGCTTGGTATAGAAATCTCGTACATCGTTCAATGTTAGGGCATTCAAGCCTGCTTGCGTGCCATCTTTCGGACGGGCAAATACGGAATCCCCATAAAGTACTTGCCGGCTTGCTTGTGACGCCATCCAGCTCGGGTTTTGTTGCTCATATACCAACCCCTCTAACGCTTGCACTTTCACACGCTCAAAGTCTTCCTCTTTGAAAGCAGGAGATAAAAGCATCTCTTCAACAATCTTTAAGGTTGGCGCTAGATTTTTTGCTAACGATGAAACACTGATGTTGGTCGTGTAGCCTGATGCTTCCACCGAAATCATGCTACCTAGCTTATCCAGTTCAGCTTGAATATCTTCGACGCTGCGCTTAGTGGTACCTTCTTGCAACATTGCAGCCGTCAATTGCGCAAGACCTTCTTTACCTTTATCAACGAAGCGTGTTCCCGCAGGTAGACTAAATTGCATCATCACGGTTGGCGTTTCAGTACTCACTGTCCCTAACAATTCAGAACCGTTGTCGAAATGAATGCCGTACAATTTTGGCATGGTTGCTTCAACCGGAGCCCCCGCAGGTGGCTGAACCGAGCGTTCAAAGTTATCTGTTGCACGACGGTAAGCTAATTGATCATCAGTTATCTTTTGATATTCTGGAAGCGTGCGTTTTGGCGTGACGAACGTTGCAGGTTTCACTGCAAGATCTACTTTACCTTTCGGTACCACGCTCAACGTCACTTTATTCTTGCCTTGGATAAAGTCACTGTACGCTTTTTCCACTGACTCTGGCCTCACCGCACGGATCTGCTCGAGCTGTTTTTCAATCAAATCTGGCTGACCGAAGAAGGTTTGATTTGAAGCCAATTGAGTCACTTTGCCTTTCACGCTTTCCAGGGCAAAGATCGCGTCTGCTTCCGCTTGCCCTTTCAATTGGTCAAGACGATCTTTCGTTACGCCCTCTTTACTGAACTTATTCAGTGACTGCATCAGTTCATCATAAAGTTTAGACAAGTCGCCTTTCTCTCCAGAATCGCCCATCGCGTAGACATAGAAGTTACACGACAACTCAGCACAATCATGGAATGAGCCTGCATCCACCGCTTTTTGAGTCTTCACCAAGTCTTGGTAAAGAAGGCTATTGGTACCGCTACCTAGCACACTAGATAAAGTATCGAGTGACGCTTGGTTGGCTTCACCACTGTAAGTGGTTGGCCAGGCGATCATGACCATTGGTTGTTGAATACGATCTTCCAATGTAATGAATTTATTCTCTTCAAGCTTCGCAGGTTGCTTCGGCGCGTTATCGACTTCTGGACCACGAGGAATTGAGCCAAAGTACTTGTTAACCCACGCTAGGGTTTGCTCAACATCAATATCGCCACCAATGGTAATGACCGCATTGTTCGGGCCATACCAGCGAAGGAAAAAGGCTTTCAGATCGTTAACATCAACACGGTCTAAATCTTCCACATAGCCGATCGTTTGCCATGAATATGGGTGACCTTCAGGGTATAGCGCTTCCGCCATACGTTCCCAGATCAAACCATAAGGGCGGTTGTCATAACGCTGAGCACGCTCATTTTTTACCGTTGAACGCTGAATTTCGAATTTCTCTTGTGACACCGCATCCAATAAAAAGCCCATACGATCGGATTCTAACCACAACATTTTCTCGAGTTGATTCGCCGGGACAGTTTCAAAATAGTTCGTGCGATCGCGGTTAGTTGTACCATTTAACGTACCACCCGCTTCGGTGATGATTTTAAAGTGCTGTTGATCACCCACGTTTTCTGAGCCTTGGAACATCATGTGCTCGAAGAAGTGAGCAAAGCCAGATTTACCGATATCTTCACGTGCTGAGCCAACGTGATAAGTCACATCAACATGCACCAGTGGGTCTGAATCTTCCGGAGCAAGGATCACCGTCAGACCATTATCAAGTTGATATTTCTGGTATGGAATTTTGA
This sequence comes from Vibrio sp. PID17_43, assembly GCF_002608565.1. GTDB lineage: Bacteria > Pseudomonadota > Gammaproteobacteria > Enterobacterales > Vibrionaceae > Vibrio. The sequence goes on along the minus strand of NZ_LIXM01000015.1, from coordinate 10,893 downwards.
CCTTGCCAGCTTCTGTTTTCGACGACTCAACGAAAGTCACTCCATCAGGCAGTGAAACCGGGGCGTTTGATGCACAGCCCGTGATCACCAGCAGTGAACACGTGCTAACCCAAAACATTCTCATGCGCTTTCCTTAAAATAAACCGAAATAGATAGCGGCTAGTAGACTGTACCTTGCCGCTTTACCTAAAAATATAACAACCATACACGGCAGAAATTTCATCCTTAACCACCCTGCAGCTAAACATAGCGGGTCGCCAATCACTGGCAACCAGCTAAAAAACAATCCCCAGTAACCGTACTTTGCCAACCACTTCAATGCCGTGTGGCCATGTTTTTCATCTTGGGTTTTATTGGGGATCCAGAGCCCAAGCCAGTAATTGGTGAGACCGCCGAGGGTATTACCAATTGTGGCAACGGTAATGATAGAAGATACGGAATACTGATTTAATGAAAGAGTGGCGATCAATCCTGCTTCTGAGCCACCCGGTAACAAGGTGGCACTGAGAAATCCCGTCATGAACAACACCCATAATGCAGAATCAGAGAACCATAACGCTAAGTTTTCAAAGGCAGCATTAAATGCCTCTAACATGTCATATCAAGCAATATCTTGCCTCGCGTCCGTCCGGATTCAACTTGCCTGTGGGCATCCACAACCTCACTCATCGGATAGACTTGTTGAACTTCAGTTTTCAGTAACCCGACGCCCACCATATAAAGTAAAGTGTCGAGTTGCTCGCGATCAGGTTCGACCAACATTCCACTGGCTTCAAAACCAAGTAGCTTTGCTTTCTCACAAATCAGCTCAGCGGTGATGGTTGGAAGGGTAATGACTCTTGCATTATCAGTAAGACACTTGAGCGCATCTAATGCCGCATCGCCACCGACAAGATCAATCAAAACATCCACATCTTCAACACGTTCAGACACTGGAGCAAATTGATAGTTCACTGCGTGCGCCCCTAATGTGGCGAGGTAGTCTAAGTTCCGCTCACTGCAAGTGGTAAACACTTCCGCTTTAGTCGCCACTGCTATCTGCACCGCTAAATGCCCAACACCACCAGCACCCGCCAGAATCAATACACGATCGCCTTCAGTAACATTCGCTTTACTGAGCGCTTGAACTGCAGTTTGCCCTGCCAGGGGCAGTACTGCCGCAGCTTCAAGCGTCACGGTACTTGGAACATGGCAGAGCTCAGACTCTGGCACGCAAACATATTGACTGTAGCCACCACCACGAATTGGAAAGCCAATGAAACCTGCCACCTCATCACCCACCTTAAAACGTGAGGTGTTATCACCGCATGACACCACCTTACCAGAGATATCGTAGCCCGGAACCCAAGGTAGATTGTCTTTGTTTTGTGCCGCTGCCCAGCCAAGTCCTGCTCGCGTTTTTACGTCAATGGGATTGACGCCAGCATAGGCAACTTTAATGAGAACCTCACCAGTTTGAGGTGATGGTGTTGATGCATTTTGGACCGCGAGAACGTCTGCCTCGCCAAATTCGGTAATCACTATCTGTTTGTGTTCCATAACCCATTCCCTGAGAGAAAACAAAAGGGATGCCTCGGCATCCCTTTGACTATAAACTATTTTGTTTGCTGAAGTTAATCGCCAATGTGTAAATTGGTTGATAATTCTATATCACAAATCACCAACCAAGATCTCTAGGCACATCGACTACCCCACTAGGGCAAGCAGAATACCTGCGGCAACTGCCGAACCTAATACGCCTGCAACGTTTGGCCCCATCGCATGCATCAATAAGAAGTTTTGCGGGTTTGCTTCTAAACCAACTTTGTTAACAACTCGCGCTGCCATTGGTACTGCTGATACACCCGCCGCCCCAATAAGTGGGTTGATGTCTTCTTTTGAAAACTTGTTCAGCAACTTCGCCATCAGCACACCGGCCCCTGTACCAATACTGAATGCCACCGCCCCCAGTCCCAAGATACCTAGTGTTTCTATGTTTAAGAACTGTTCAGCTTGTAGCTTAGAACCAACACCAAGACCTAAGAAGATAGTCACGATATTGATCAATTCATTTTGTGCTGTTTTCGATAGACGATCCACCACTCCCGCTTCACGCATCAAGTTACCCAAACAGAACATACCCACCAGAGGTGTGGCTGATGGTAAGAACAGAATCGTCATCAGTAGCACAGCAAGTGGGAAGAGTACTTTTTCCCACTTACCCACATGGCGAAGCTGAGCCATTTTGATTTGGCGCTCTTCTTTGGTTGTCAGTGCTTTCATGATTGGTGGTTGGATGATCGGCACCAACGCCATGTAGCTGTATGCGGCAACCGCAATGGCTCCGAGCAGATCTGGAGACAGCTTACTCGCTAAGAAAATCGCCGTTGGGCCATCGGCTCCCCCGATGATCGCAATAGACGACGCATCGGCCATCGAGAACTCCATACCCGGCACATAGTTAAGCAAGATTGCCCCAAATAGCGTGGCGAAAATACCAAACTGCGCTGCCGCGCCCAACCAAAGTGTTTTTGGGTTTGCGATCAAAGCACCAAAGTCGGTCATTGCACCTACGCCCATAAAGATCAATAGCGGGAACACGCCCGACTCGATCCCGATGTAGTAAACGTAGTACAACAGACCACCCGGCTCGGTGAAACCCGCATTCGGAATATTCGCTAAAATAGCACCAAAACCAATGGGTAATAAAAGTAATGGTTCAAAGCCTTTTCGAATCGCTAAAAACAGCAAGGTACAGCCAACCAGCATCATGCAGATTTGGCCAAACTCAAAGTTAGCGATCCCTGTTTCTGACCATAGGGTCATCAATCCGTCCATGATACTCCCTTACCCCAGACTCAGAAGTGGCGAACCAACCGTAACGGCATCCCCTTCCTTAACGTTCAATTCTTGCACCACGCCACCACGTGCTGCGCGAACTTCCGTTTCCATCTTCATGGCTTCAAGGATCAAAAGAACGTCACCTTCTGCCACTTCAGCGCCCAGTTGGACATTCACTTTGAAGATGTTGCCTGCAAGAGGAGCCGGAACCGCTTCTGCGGTACTATTCGCAGGTGCACTTGGTGCTGTAGTTTGAGCAGGTGCTGCCGCTGCATTTGGCGTCACTGACGTTAATTGACCTTGAGCACCAACTTCAACTTCATACACTTGACCATCAACACGAACACTGTAAGTTTCAACGCCACCAGCGGTAGGCTGTGCTGTAGGCGCAACAGCAGGTTTCGCTGCTTCTAGCGTTGGAGCTGGTTCAAATGCATCTGGGTTGCCACGGTTTTTCAGGAACTTAAGTCCAACTTGAGGGAATAGCGCGTAAGTCAGCACGTCATCGACACGCTCACTCGCTAGCTTAATGCCTTCAGATTGCGCTTTTTCCATCAAATCAACCGTTAGAGCTTTCATTTCAGCTTTAAGCAAATCTGCGGGGCGACACGTGATCGCCTCTTTGCCATCAAGCACTTTCGCTTGTAGTTCGGAATTCACTGGTGCGGGAGCTACACCATACTCACCTTTTAGGACACCAGCGGTTTCTTTCGTGATGCTCTTGTAGCGTTCACCCGTTAATACGTTGATCACTGCTTGAGTACCAACGATCTGAGAAGTCGGTGTAACGAGAGGAATAAAACCTAGATCTTCACGTACGCGAGGGATCTCTTCTAATACTTCATCAATACGATCCGCTGCGCCTTGCTCTTTTAGCTGGCCTTCCATATTGGTCAGCATACCACCCGGAACTTGTGCAATCAGAATGCGAGAATCGACGCCTTTCAGCTGACCTTCCCATTTTGCATACTTCTTACGCACTTCACGGAAGTAAGCAGCAATCGGCTCGATTTGTTCAAGCTTAAGGTTAGTGTCGCGCTCAGTGCCTTGCAGCATCGCCACAACGGTTTCTGTTGGCGTATGGCCATAAGTACAACTCATCGAAGAGATTGCAGTATCAAGAATATCAATACCTGCCTCTACTGCTTTCACCGCTGTCGCCGTTGAAAGGCCAGTGGTTGCATGACAGTGAAGCGCCAATGGGACATCACACGAGGCTTTGATTCGAGTGATCAGTTCTTCCGCCTCATATGGCTTAAGCAGACCCGACATGTCTTTAATACATAAAGAGTGACAGCCTAGATCTTCCAAACGTTTTGCTAAATCTACCCAAGTATCTGCGTTGTGGACCGGGCTGGTAGTGTAAGACAACGTACCTTGCGCATGAGCGCCAACATCAACTGCGGCTTTCACTGCAGTTTGAAAATTACGTACGTCATTCATCGCATCAAAGATACGGAACACATCCATACCATTTGCGTGCGCACGCTCAACAAACTTCTCTACAACGTCATCAGCGTAATGGCGGTATCCCAGAAGGTTTTGACCACGAAGTAGCATTTGCATTGGCGTGTTCGGCATCGCTTTTTTCAGCTCACGCAAGCGTTCCCATGGGTCCTCCCCAAGGAAACGAATGCACGAGTCAAACGTCGCGCCCCCCCAGGTCTCTAGCGACCAATACCCTACCTTATCTAACTCTGCTGCAATAGGCAGCATATCTTCGATACGCATGCGTGTAGCAAACAATGATTGATGGGCGTCACGAAGGACCACATCCGTGATAGCTAGTGGTTTCGACATGCTCTTAAACTCCTTTTTAATCCTATATTTCGGCTACTTCGCGATAGAGGTGCGATGTTGATGAATCGCAGCTGAGATCGCCACCACGACTTGTGGACTAACAGCTGAAGAGGTTGATTGAACGTTGGTATTTATTTTTAGTGCTGCGATCGGCTCTGGCACTTCTTCTGGTACCAATTTGGACAGTAGCCGAACGAGATAAACTAAAATTGTGAGGAAAATAAATACGACCGCCATCCCTGTTAACATCAGAGTGGCCGCATCGACTAGCAGGCTTCCTATATTCGTCATGTTGCTTCCTTTCTTTGTCATCCTGACAATGCGCAGGACTCTTATCACGTCAAATCCCGACCGTTCGATTATCTCGATTGGTTAAATTTTGTCAATTTTGTTTAAGATAGGTTTTAAAAAACCTCAATAAATGACTATTTATTCACCAAACCGATCACAAAACGATAGAAACGACTCATCAACTAATGAGGTGTTCAACATATAAGCAGAATAAATCATAGGAGGCAGAAAAACTGCGATTGGGATTTAAAAACAAAGAATGTGTATGTTAAGGAAAGTAAAATCAAAACAGACTTCTAGCCAAAAAAAACAAACTTTAAACAAATTATTAACACCAACAGAACAGATACATTTCTCTATCCTATCGCTATCAAGTGCACCTGTGGTCTAAATTGGTCTGATTTCCGAGACATGAGAGACAAACTAAACATGGAAATGACAAGATATGACTATTTAGTCACTGATGAACCTTCCAGATCACGCGCGCTTACTTTTATATCATTAATCAGCCAACCCTCCATTCATACGCACCATCTTTATGGCATCGTGACGAGAGTGCACATCGAGTTTCTTATATAATCGGTAGATGTGGCTCTTTACTGTGCTTTCGGATAAAAACAACTGAGATGCAATCTGTTGGTTTGAATTGCCATAAGCAAGCAACTCTAGGACTTGTCGTTCACGACTGGTCAACTCATCATACTCACACTCCATCACAACGTTAGAATGACGGTAGTTACTGATAAGCTTTTCCAAGTATCCTCTTGGCAACCAGAGTCCACCTTTAAAGATATAATCGACACTTTTACTAATGTGGGTCACGGCTGCACTACGCAGTAAAATGCCTTTCAGAAACTTCCAACGTAGCAACTCATTATCAACTTGGCTGTTTGGCACGTTATGAACCATCAACGGCCAACCAAGTAAATCAAAGTCAGGTAATAACCCTAAAGACTCAAGTTGCACCAAGTAATCGTAATCAATAAACACAAGATCAATATTAACAGTATGACTGCGAAATACTGCTTCTTGCGGCGAACAGATCATGACTTTCACGTGGCTAATTGTTGAAAGTTGACTCTCTATTAAACTGGTTTGAAGATTGCTCTCTGCAAGCAAGAGAAGATGTTTTATTCTCATTTATCCTCCATTTTACGACACCTTTACCACTCCCTACCTGTGCTGATTCCATGTACGTGGAACTACGAGTAATTGAAATATCGATAGCAAGAATATAGCAGTTCAGTCGGACTTTATGCCTAACAAGCTGTTGCCCCACATACACCAAAAGATTAGTCAAATTTCAGCGAGAAGCAGAGTGACTTCATACCCTACTATTTTAACTGGTTGTTCTTAAGTAAAGTTCTTATTTAAAACTCTCATGAACAACGATGTTTCTTTCTGAAATGCCAATATTCCAAGTAACTTTCTGCATACTTTTTCAATCTTTTTTACCCTAAAATCTCATACTTGAAACACTCTCTCGCATACAACATCACCTAACTTGATGGTTATAAAACGCTTTCATTTCACTTAAAACGCCCCTTCTAAGACTTCGCTTATTACTAAGACCAATTTTCTCACCCTTGAGAATCTTACTCGTGATCTCTTACCTATACTTCCAGCGCTTCCAAGCCAAAAGAGGCAGCAAGAAGTTAACGTGCAGTCATTTTTTTAACAGGAACAAAGGTAATGGAGTGATCAATTATGACGCTTAACAAGACAGGGCTTGCTATCGCAATGTCTGCGATTTTATTGAGTGGTAACGCATTAGCTAATAATGGCATCGATGATGGCAAAAGTAATAATCAGTGGGACGACAGTGCCAACACACTTTCTACCGCTGATAGTATGAATGACAACAGTAACAATAGTGACAACAGTAATAGCAGCGACAACAGCGACAACAGCAACACACAGTCGTTGGGTCTTACTGATAGCAATAATGACAATAGCAACAACAGTACTAGCAATGCTAATGACAACAGCAATAGCAGCGACAACTCTAATGCGAGTACTAACTCGAGTTACAACGACAACAGTACTAGCAATGCGAATGATAACAGCACAAGTAATGCTAACGACAACTCTGATTCGAGTATGAACACTGCAAGCAGTTACAACGACAATAGCGCTACTGCGGCTAATGACAACAGTAACAGCAGTGATAACTCGAATGCGAGTACAAACTCAAGTTACAACAATAACAGTGACAATCGTAACCAAGCAGACTCACGAGATCAGTCAGACAGTCGTGATATGAGTGACAGCAGAAGTTATGCAAATGACAACAGTAACAACAGTGATAACTCGAATGCGAGTACAAACTCAAGTTACAACAATAACAGTGACAATCGTAACCAAGCAGACTCACGAGATCAGTCAGACAGTCGTGATATGAGTGACAGCAGAAGTTATGCAAATGACAACAGCAACTCAAGTACCAACGACAGCTACAACGACAACAGTGACAGTCGCAACCAAAGTGATTCGAGTACAACGACGACTCGTAGCAACAATGACAACAGTAACTCTAGCACCAATGACAGTTACAACGACAACAGTGACAGCCGAAGCTATGCAGACAACAACTCTGACAATCGTGACCAGAGTAATTCGAGTACTAACAATAGCTATAACGACAACAGCGACAGCAGTATTAATACAGCTGATAGCTACAACACCTTACAGATGGATTCGGATACGGTTGTAGCGACATCTGAAGTCATGGGTTCCGTTAGCGCTACATCAGTAAATTACTCAACAATGGAAAAAGACTCTACTGTTCGAGTTGATAACGTAAATAACCTTGGTGGTATGGATGGTGCCTCGGGTATTACCACAGTGGCACAAAGCGCTGGCGGTAACGCACTGATTCAACAATCTGTAGCGACCAACGCGAGTGTCTTTACCGGCGACTAATGAGCATTATTAGGAGAAAGCGATGCGTTTGGCACTGTGTACCTTGGGTATGATAATTGCCGTTTCCGTCAATGCTGATGAGATAACGTTGTCTGACGAAAGTGCTAGCCTCGAAACCATGAGTGAAGCGAGAGGTGGTCAACATATCGATATCGATCTTGACCTTGTCTATGCAGAATCAGATGTTTATGGGGTATCGTCAGATAACGTAGCCAATAACACCGTTAGCGGAAATAACATTTTATCACCAGGTGCGTTCGCAGACAGTTCAGGGATATCGAGCGTGATTCAGAATACTGGTAATAACGTTCTTATTCAGAACTCAACCGTCGTTAACCTGACACTCAAGTAAATAATATGAGAATTGTTCGAAACATAACTTGGCTGATGCTGGCAATGTCAGCATCAGCCAACTCTTTAGAATTTCTTCCACATCGAGCTCACTACTCAGTGCCAGTAAAAAGCTATAAGGAGATAGTCTTTGGCGATGTCTTTCGTCAACAATATGATTTTAGCTGTGGTTCAGCCGCGTTGGCATCATTACTTACTTATCATTATGAAACGCCATCATCAGAACAAGACATTTTTGAGAACATGTATCGCAATGGTGATAAGGAAAAAATTAAAGAGAAAGGCTTCTCTCTCCTTGATATGAAAATGCACCTCGCTTCCATTGGCCTTAACTCTGACGGCTTCAAAATCGGACTAGAGAAAATTCGCAAAGTCGGCGTACCAGGTATTACCTTGGTCAATTTTGATGGCTATATGCACTTTGTTGTTATTCGGGGGATGAACAAAGACTCGGTGATCTTAGGTGATCCCTCACGAGGCACGATGATCATGAAATACGAAGAGTTTCAAAAGTATTATCAGGGCATTATCTTATTGGTCCGTAACGAAGCTGAAATGGGGCGTACAAGCTTTATTACCGATGATCAGTTTGCCATTTATCAAGCGTCACCACTAGAAAGCGGTGTACCTAGAGATTCACTAGGGGTATTTAGCATTACCCTCCCTGTCGATGGTGAGAATTAAACTAAGGTAACTATCATGTTTTTTAGCCGGCTTTTTCTCGTTGTTTGCATTTGTACCTTGTCGCTATTTGCTCGAGCAGACGTTATTAGCATTGAAGGAGTAAAACCACTTACTCACGAATCTTTGTCACAATACCGGGGTGGCTTTCAAGTCACTGACGACTACATCATCAACATCGGCCTCAGTATCACTACGACAATTAACGGTGAGAACCTCCTCAACACTACGATCGCCAATTTAGTAATAGAGAATGGCAATTTGACCAACATCAACGCAATTAATGATGCCAATAATCCGGAGCATGCTCAATTTGACCAAGGGATTGTCAATATCGTTCAATTTGGTGAAGGCAATATTGTCGATGACAACACTCTAAACTCTCCTAATATGGCACCAACTCAAAGACCGAACGTCGTGAGTTCTGAGCTTATCAATTCCAGTATTATCAACATCATTCAGAATACCACAGACAACAGCGTAATAGGTCTCAACACTCTCGTCGATATTGACGCGCAAGTTAGCGGCGTCATGCAGCAAATCCGAGCCAATCAGCAATTAGAAGACGCATTATTAAATCACCTTCAATAGCTGCAGCTACACATTTCATGTGGCTGGTGAGATAGACACTATCAGAGATTAAATGGCACACGAATGGTTAATTGGAAATCTGGTGTATCTTCGGTTAAGCCTGCTTGAGCACTAACATTAATTGAAGTCCGCCTGCTAAACGCATAATTGATACCAAAAGTCAGAGAGTCCAACTGGAGCAATTTCGCATCGTCAGCAGAACGCCCATCGACCTTACTTTTCAAAATCGTCTTGTGACTCAAACCAAGTGAAAATGACAAGTTTGGATTAACAGCAAAACCCATTCCCCCCGACAAAGCAATGGTATCACCTAAGTCAACATCAGCATTATTATCCCCCACCGTTACGGATTTCTCTAAGTTGTAGATGTAACTTAAGTTAGCGAATAACACGGCAGGATCAGTCGGATAAATCATCGTGACACTTGGCTCAAAACTCCAGAACCCCGATCCTGTAGGCACATCACTGAATGAATTACTTCCTTCATCAATAGAGACCTCGTAGGGAGAGCGACCTGTATCAGACTTTACTCTCAAACCACCAATCCAATATGGTGCGCTCTCAAAGTTAAACTGGTGACGTACTGCAAACTCCACATCTCCTAAACCACCACCATCGATGGTTGTATTGATGACTGATGGAGACCCATCTTGGATCGGACGCACCGACACTTGATCATTTCTGTAAACATAAGGCAGGCGAATTTCCAATTCGGTAGCATTCGTCAAGCCGTAGCGTGTCGTTAAACCTAAAGTCATCGTTGTTCTGTCCGCATCACTGACTTCGATTCGACCAACAATCAATGTGGGTAGCACGGTATAACCAACGACAGATACCTTATTTGAAGAGTTTTGGCTGTAGTTAAGTGAGGAGTCGAATGACCAACTTCCTTTGGGTGTGAGCACGCCTGGGCGGTCTATGACGTCGCCTACCGTTTGAGCGCGCTGTGGGATGTCATCACCTTCAGCCGCCCACACACTATGCGCGAAAAATAATGTCCCAAGGGTTACGCCCATCAAAGTTTTCCCTAACATCAAAGCATCCTTTCTTAATGGTAGTTATATACGATTAGGCTAGATTTCTTTATTTCGCAATATGTTGGCTTTAATAACTTGAGCAGTCTTAAAACATAAACTTATAAGAGAGAAGATGAATGGTGTGAAAAACTCGAAATCTCGAGATACAAAAAAGCCCCGCATAAGCGAGGCTTTTGTTGGAAGTGGCGCATCCTGGAGGATTCGAACCTCCGACCGCCTGGTTCGTAGCCAGGTACTCTATCCAGCTGAGCTAAGGACGCGCAGTTTTCGTTATCAAACCTGTTGATCAACAGGGTCAATATCAGGATTTCGATTTGTATCAAATCAAACCCTAAAGAGTGGCGCGTCCTGGAGGATTCGAACCTCCGACCGCCTGGTTCGTAGCCAGGTACTCTATCCA
>NZ_LIXM01000014.1 GCF_002608565.1 Vibrio sp. PID17_43 | reverse complement strand
TCTTGCCCATTAAACGAGAAGATCGGATATATCCGAGAGCAATAAAAGCAAAGGCAAAGAAATACCCCAATAAAAAGAAAGCCAGTCAGCTTAACTGACTGGCATTAGGCTCCTGTGGCACTTTTTAAAATATTACGGAAGAAAAATTCCGACAGTCCGGTCAACTCTGATATGGACAGACAAAGAAAATACGAAGCTCTTGTTCGGGGCTATCACAGGGACTTGTACCGCTACGCTTACTGGTTGTGCAGAGATAAGGCGATTGCAGAAGATTTGGTTCAAGAAACCTGTTTGCGTGCGTGGAAGTCACTCGATAGTCTTCAAGATGAAAAGGCAGCTAAATCTTGGCTCATAACGATATTAAGACGAGAGAATGCGCGCCGCTTTGAGCGCAAACAGTTTGATTTAGTGAATATCGACGACTACGGCAACGATGCCAAAGTCAGCGATGAGCCTCATCATCAGCAGGAATGGTTACAAGCTCAAATCATGAAGCTGGATGTCGAGTATCGGGAACCCCTGTTCCTTCAGGTTGTTGGTGGCTTCAGCGGCGAAGAGATCGGTGACATCCTAGAACTCAACAAGAACACGGTGATGACTCGACTGTTCCGCGCACGCAATCAACTTAAAGAGATGTTGGATTCTCAAGATACTCAAAGAGGGCAAAAAAATGGATGATTTAGAATTCCGTCGTCGTATTTTGTCGGATCCAAAACACAAAGATGAAGAGATTCTGCAAACTTTAGCTAGGAATGATGCTAACAGTAAGTTTGTTGATGACGTTTTGGATCTCGACCTAAAAATTAAACAGGCAATGAATGTCAACGTGCCAGAAGATTTGGCTGACAAAATTTTGTTTAGCCAAACGTCAACCGCACTTGGTAATGAAAATGTTATAAGGCCTACCTTAGCACGCAAAGCCTTGGCATTAGCGGCCTCTGTCGCGTTTACTGCGGGCTTATTGATTGGTCAGCTCAACTGGGGCAACATCATTGCCCCCCCCGCGCAAGCAAGTTTGGCCGAGACAGCCATGAAACACGTGGCTCACGAAGAGGCATTCATACGTCACTTGAATGAAAATGTCCCGAACTCACAAATTAACGCCAAAATGTCTCCATTTGACTATCAGTTTACTGATGGGTTCCCATACCACGTCTACTACTTAAATCACTGTGGTTTTGGTGAATCCAATGCGTTACACATGGTATTCCAAGGTGCAATCGGCAAAGTCACCTTATTTGTTACTGGCATTGCTAGTGAACAGTCAACGGACTTTAATCAAGATGGTATGAGTGGCGTTGTGAAACCGGTTGGTAAAGCAAGCATGATACTCGTCGGTGAAAAGGGTGAAGACATCGAGGCTATTGCCAACCAACTTGCCCCACGGATCCAACCTATATAGTAACTTCGACGATAAAGCACCAATACCCATGCAAATGCCGCTAAATCAACAAATTTAGCGGCATTTTGATTATTAGTTACCACCTCGCTATTCACAACACAGCTCAAGCCTAGAGTTATAACTCTAAATTATGAACTTTAGGTGCAATTTCCCGACATTTAGACATCATTTCTGCAATTTTTATTCAAATTTATCCAATGGTCGGATTTGTATGGTCCACTCTTAATACTACTATCTGCGCCACTGAGCAAAAGCTCAACTTATCGTCCAAAGAGACGAAACTTATAAGGAATAAAAAATGACTCAGAATACGCGTCTGTTTAAAAAGACTCTCCTAGCAGTGACGGTTGCAATGGCATCAAGTCAAGCAATGGCGGCTGGTTTCCAGCTAAACGCACAATCAGCGACTGGTGTCGGTCGTGCATTCGCCGGTGATGCGGTAATCGCAGACAATGCAGCGGTAATGGCACGTAACCCTGCAGCAATGGCGCTATTTGATAAAATGGAACTGTCGCTAGGTTTTGAAACAATTACTACAGATATCTCAGCAAAAAATGTTAATTACAAAGCACTAGGTGGTTTGGTAAGAGACAACACAGATTATGATGATATTGGCAGTACCTCTGTTGCACCAAACATTCACCTTATTGTTCCTGTAAACGAAAAGTTCGCTTGGGGTATCAACGCCTACTCTAACTTCGGTACAAGAACAGAATTCTCTGACGACCTAAAATGGTCTGAGTTTGGCGGCCTAACAGACGTTAAAAGTGTAAACGTAGGTATCGCTGGTTCGTACCGTCTAAACGAGCAATGGAGCTTCGGTGCTGGTATCGATCTAGTCTACGGTACTGGTAAGCTTGAGCGTAATTTAGGCTTTGGCGTACCATCATTAGACGAAGGCATTCCAGCAATACCAAAAGGAACAACGCTACTTGATGCAGATGCAGCAGGTTTTGGCGTTGGCTTCAATCTAGGTACTGTATTTGAACTAGATGAAAACAACCGCTTTGGTTTCTCTTACCGTTACAGCCCAGAGATTGAAGCTGATGGTGACATCACATATCTTCCTGCTGGTCAAAAAGACTCTGATGGTAAATTAAATCTACCGCTACCAGATATGGCAGAATTCTCTGGTTACCATAAAATCGAAGATACCAAATTTGCGTTACACTACAGCGTTCAATGGATTGGCTGGAGTGCATTCGAAACTCTAGATGGTACTGTTAATGGCGGTGATTACACATTTAACACATATAAGTGGCAAGACGGTTGGCACTACGCAATCGGTGGTACTTACTACATGAACTCAGACTGGACACTACGTACTGGCTACATGTACGACACAAGCGCCCAAGACAAGAAAACATCGGTATCCGTACCTGACTCAGATCGCCAATGGTTCTCAGCAGGTGCAACTTACCACATCGACAATGCGTCAAATGTTGATATCGGCTTTACATACTTGCTAGGTAAAGACGTAAAAGTAAGCGAGACTTCTAGTCTAGGTAGTACGATTGACGCAACTACTCGTGCTGACGCAATTCTATTCGGCTTACAATACAGCCGCAGTTTCTAAGCGCAGCGCTGATAGCTAATATTAGCACTCTCTATATAAAAGGCTGGAATTCCAGCCTTTTTTTCATATCTATCACTTTCCATTCACTAAATTTAAGCGTACAGGTGTAATCAAAAACCACCTTTATGCCTCACAACTGTTCGCTGAAATTTATTCACACGCCCTTCACTATTGGTTTTATATCTTAGTTAATTAAGTTTTTATGGTTTTATATTTCGAAAAACAACCATTTACGGAATCTCATTTTTAAAGTAAACACTCTAGGCGTAAACTTTCGGCCCACGTTATCAATAACTCAGCGAACATTACAATGAAAACCAACAAGACTCTCCTATCAACAGCAGTGGCATTCAGCCTACTTAGTACCTCTGGCATCGCCAATGCGGCGGGTTTCCAACTTGCAGAATATTCTGCTACAGGTCTAGGCCGCGCGTACGCAGGTGAAGCAGCAATGGCAGATAACGCAAGTTCACAGTGGCGCAACCCTGCAATGCTGACTTACCTAGAAGGTACACAGGTGTCTGTTGGTGCTATCTATGTAAACCCAAATATTGATGTGGATGGTAGCGTAAATTTTTACGGCGATAATCTTCCTGCATCTTCTGAAGACTTTGCACACGATGCCATCATTCCTAATTTTTACCTTTCTCATCAGTACAATGACAAGCTAGCAATTGGCCTCGCATTTGGCACCAACTACGGTATGGCTACCGATTTAGGCAAAGATTTCGGTGCAGCTCACTTCGGTAATGAAGCAAGCGTTACTACGATGGAAGCAAACCTAAATGCAGCGTACAAACTGAATGAACAGCTAAGCATTGGTGGTGGGATCCGCTATATTATTGGTGAAGGTAGCTTTGGTGCGACAGCTCCAAAAGTAAATGCCCTACAATTGCCTCAAGGCACCACTTTAAAATACATGGAAGGTGATGACACCGCGTGGGGTTGGCAAGTGGGTACAGCTTGGCAAATCAATGACAATAACCGTCTTGGTTTCACCTACAAATCTGAAGTGGATTTAAAACTAGAAGGCTACGCTGAAGGTATCGGCTTTGGTTTAATAGGTCGAGACAACGGTTACATGAACCTAAGCCTGCCAGCAACCGCAGAACTAGCAAGTTTCCATAATCTAACTGAACAACTTGCTCTACATGCCAGTATCAACTGGACAAATTGGAGTTCTTTCGAAAAGCTGGAAGCTCACATGGAAACTGCTGGCACTCAAATGGTTAAAGTTGAAAACTGGGAAGATAACTACCGTTTTGCTGTAGGTGCTACCTACCAAATTCAATCTAAGCTAGCCCTTCGTACAGGTATTGCGTATGACACTTCTGCAGTGAGCGACAAGAACCGTACTATTACTATTCCAGAAACCGACCGTACATGGTTAAGCATTGGTGCAACTTACGATTGGACTAAAGACTTCAGCTTAGATGCTGGCTTTACTTACATTATCGCGAAAGATGCGCCTATCACCGAGTCTCGCGGTTACGAGTCTGACGATAAAGCGGAAGATATTGGTGGTAAATTTGTTGGTGAAACAACGGGCAGCGTATGGCTGATCGGTGTTCAAGCAAACTACAAGTTCTAACTTTTAAACATTTCACTGATAAAAACAAAGGCTTAGCGGACGCTAAGCCTTTGTTTATTCGTTTTTTGTGTAATCAGAAATCTTCTTCTAGATACTCGTCCAAGTACGCTTCTTCGTCTTCGTCCACTTCATCGGTGGTAGTGATTTCCGCTTTAAAATCTTGGCGCTGCAAGTAAACATCACGGGTTAACACATATGGATCTGGCGATGCTTCAAGTTGGGCTTCTTGTGGAACGACCAAAGCGCGTTTTTCCATCCCTTCTAGTGCCCACTTACCGAGGCCAGCCCAAAAGTTAAGGTATGACAAAGGCACATACATACCATCAACGGTATCCGTCACTTCGCGCAGGGTATAAGGGCCATAGCCCGGAACCATAAAGTATGGGCCATTACCTACACCATAATGACCAACCGCGTCGCTAAATGCTTTGTTGTCGTACTTGGTGATACCGGCGGCGGTAGCAATATCGAACACCCCTAAAACACCGAAGGTAGAGTTAATCCAAAAGCGGTTAAAGTGATCCACCGCTTTGGTGCCGTTCCCCATAATCAGGTTATTGACCACGCTTGCTGGCTCGTCTAAGTTGGCCAAAAAGTTAGCGATCCCGGAACGAATAGGGACAGGAGTATAGTCTACATATGCAAGAGAAATTGGGCGAACCAAATACGGATCAAGGTATTCGTAATTGATTTCCCACATCGCGCGGTTAAAACCTTCTAACGGATCGTAAACATCAGAAGTCGTTTGATTCGTTTGATTTTCTTCAGTGACTGCGTGTTCAGGTGCCGTTGAACAACCAACCAGTCCAACTGCAAACAGCAACAAGAAGATAGATTTACCCTTGTTATACATTCTGCGTTCCATTACGACGATTAAAATAAAGGCCAGCTAATGCTGGCCTCCGTCATTCTACTCGAACATTTGTAGTCATACCACAAATCTGCCTTGATAATCACAGAGTATCATATATCAGAAGCGCTTGTGTATTATTGATACTGTTTATCAATAAGGACTTCCACTGGCTGACCAAATGTCACTACTTCACTCTCACCGTGCCAGTCTTGGTCACGTGTTGCGACGTTGCCATCAGAGTCAATGCGAACACGAACGATCAACTTCTCTAGAGAAGACAGTTTTTGGCCTTCCATCATCGCATTACCGTCATCTAGAACTACCGTGCGAGGGAAAGTCCCCAGAGGGTAACGAGCAGCGGCTACTGGCATTGGAGAGCCATCAGCACGGTGGATTGAAACAATCACTACCGCATTCGGATCAAGTTGAACCTCTGGCGCAACATTAATGGTTACCGCAACGCTCTTATCTGGTGAAACGGCCTCGCCCATTTGTTTACGAGCACTTTCAATACTTCGATCAAGCATTTCATAACGGCTGTCTTCTGGACCAATCATCTGCTGCATGATGCCCCAGTATTTAATTGCTGCCGGGAAATCCTGGCGCTCAAAAGCATCAAATGCAAGCAAAGAAAACACACGTAGATCGACGTAATCTTGTTGCATCAATTTGCCGAGAAGTGAACGTGCTGTTGCTTGCTCCATATCATCCTGAGATAGCATCAATGCTTGTGCATAGCCAAGCTGAACATCTGGATTTTTCGGTTCTAACTTGTAGGACTTTTCCATTGCATCAATGGCTGTTGTCACATCACGATTTGCGAGTGCAATACGACCTAGCAATAACCACCCCGTGGAATCTTCTGGCTGGTAATGCAGGCGTGTGCGCAATGCAAGCGTGAGATCCGCCATTTCATCTTCACTAAGTGGTTCCGATGATGCAGACATCAGCTTCTTAGAGAGTTCTGGTAAGTTTGATGTCACCTCCTGCCACTGCACCACATCCTGAGATGCACCAAACTTGTAGTACAGACCATAGCTCATCACCACGGTAAGAATCACGGATGGTATCAAAACCGCCATCGGAGAAACTGTTGTCTCTTTATGCGAACTCTCACCCGGAATGTCGTCCAATAGCGATTGCTTTAGATCAGAAATAAGATCCTCTTGGCTCTCAACCAAACCTTCGTCGGTTTCTTCTTCAAGCTCTGAAAGACGGTCTTTATAAAACGCTTTGTTTAGCTCATCACGCAATACTTCATCGTTGTTGGCTTTTTGCTTGAGGATCGGGAATGCAATCAGTGCACATGCGACAAGTGTAAGAACAACGGTAGCAATCCAAAATAGAGTCATTACTTTTTATCTCCGTTATTCTCTTCTTCAAGTAGTGATTTTAGGCGTGCTTCTTTTTCTGCGTCCCATTCTTCTTCACTATCTTGTGCAGCCTGCGTTTTTGACTTTCGGCTACGCAGTACGATCAAGCCAAAGCCACCTAAAACAACCACAAATGGCCCAAGCCACAAAATGGCAGTCGCCATAGTAAACGGAGGATTGTAAGTCACAAAGTTGCCGTAGCGAGCAATCATGTAATCGACAATCTCGTCTTTAGACTTACCCTCTTTGGTCATTTCATAAACCTTATTACGTAAGTCTTGCGCGAGTTCAGCGTTAGAGTCTGAAATGGTGTTGTTCTGGCATTTAGGACAGCGCAAGGTGTGCCCAAGCTCTTTGAACTGCTGCTCTTGCTGTAGGTTGTCGAACTCATACACCTCGATCGCAGCATGAGCGGCAATCGAAAATGTCATTGCGGCGAAAGCGGCTAAGATAAACTTTTTCATTGCTTCGCCTCCTCAACTAACTTGTTGTACAGCGGCTCTAGCGTATCTGCCCAGTTTCGTGGGTTCACATCACCAACGTGGCGGTAACGAATCACACCATTTGCATCAATAATAAACGTTTCTGGTGCACCGTATACGCCAAGATCTAACCCTAGCATGCCACTACCATCAAATAGACTAATGAGGTAAGGGTTGCCAAGGTCGTTCAACCAACCAATGGCTTTATTACGATCATCTTTATAGTTCATACCGATGATCTTAACGCCCTTGCCCGCCAATTCGTTCAGGTATTTGTGCTCTGCGTAACAAGTTGGGCACCACGTTGCCCAAACATTGAGTAGCAAAGGTTCACCCTTAAAAATCGACTGGTCGTATTGCTTGCCTGGTTCCGCCAAGTCCTCTAAATCAAACTTAGGTACTGGTTTACCAACCAATACAGACTCAAGCTTGGTTGGATCATCGCCACCTTGGTTACGCACCAACTGAGTGGCAAAGATACCCGCTAAAATCATGAAAGCAATCAACGGGATAAATAAGACTTTCTTATTCATATTATGCCTCCTTCTCCGCTAGCTTGGATTGCCCGTCTTTCTTCGTTGTTTTACGAAAGCGGTAACGTCTATCAGAGATCGCTAACATACCACCTAAAGACATGATCAAAGAACCAGCCCAAATCCAACGAACGAATGGTTTGTAGTAAATACGTACAGCCCAAGAACGGTTGTCATCTAAACGCTCACCCATCGCAATGTATAAGTCGCGAGTGATGCCTCGGTCGATTGCCGCTTCTGTCATCATTGACTTCGCAGTACGGTAAAAACGCTTCTCCGCATGCAGCGTATTAACATATTTACCATCGTTAGTGATTTCAAAGTCTGCGATGTAGCCGTCATAGTTCGGACCATCTTTATCACGCAAACCAGAGAAGTAAAAATCGTAACCATAAATCTTGAAGTGCTCACCAGGGGCCAAGCGAACATCACGCTCGATGCTGTAGTTTTGCACCATCGCAATACCGATAATGGTAACAGCAAGGCCAATATGGCCTAGCATCATCGCCCAGTGGCTGCGTTGTAGTTTACGTACGCCCTCAACAAAGCTATGACGGTGCGTTGCGCGTTCATATAGCTCAAAACCGTGCATCGAGATGATCCAGATTGCCATTACCCAACCAATGTAAGCCATGACTGAGAAGAAATCTGCAAACAAGTAAACACACACAGCGGCTAGGCCGAAAGACAAGATGCCAGAGATAATCATTGGCTTAACAAGCTTAGATAAATTGTCACGCTTCCAACGGATCAGAGGACCAATGCCTAGCAAGAACGAGAATGGCATCATCAGCCAAGCAAACAACATGTCAAAGAATGGCGCACCAATAGAAACCGAACCAAGGCCAATTTGCTTATGAACCAATGGCAGTAGTGTACCGACAAGCACAACCACAAGCGCAGCTATAATAATGATGTTATTTGATAGTAGTGCGTTTTCACGCGATACCAAATCAAAGTTGCCGCGAACACGGACGGCAGCGCCTTTTACAGCAAACAGTAATAGCGAACCGCCGATGACAAACACTAGAAAGCCTAGGATGAACATACCGCGGGATGGATCAGACGCAAACGCATGCACTGATACCAAAATACCAGAGCGCACCAAGAAAGTACCAAGTAGGCTCAGTGAGAATGCAGAGATCGCCAGTAGTACTGTCCACGCTTTAAACGTGCCACGTTTTTCCGTTACTGCTAGGGAGTGCATGAGTGCCGTACCCGCTAGCCAAGGCATGAATGATGCGTTTTCTACTGGATCCCAGAACCACCAACCACCCCAGCCAAGTTCGTAGTAAGCCCACCAAGAACCTAGTGCGATACCCAGTGTTAAGAATACCCATGCTGCTGTTGTCCAAGGACGAGACCAACGGGCCCAAGCCGTATCAAGACGGCCAGTCATTAGAGACGCAATCGCAAACGAGAAAGCAACCGAGAAGCCAACATAACCCATGTAGAGCATTGGTGGGTGAACGATCAAACCCGGGTCTTGCAGCAATGGGTTCAAGTCACGACCGTCTACCGGGAAGAATGGCAACGTACGTAGGAATGGGTTTGACGTCAGAATAATGAACAGTAGGAAACCCACTGAGATCATACCCATTACAGCAAGTACACGAGCAACCGATTCTTGTGGCATACCACGGCTGAAGGTTGCAACCGCCACCGTCCACGCTGCTTGAATCAGAACCCAAAGCAATAGTGAACCTTCGTGCGCGCCCCAAACCGCAGTTAAACGGTAGTACCAAGGAAGTTGGCTGTTTGAATTGCTCGCAACATATTGCAGCGTGAAGTCGTTAGTATAAAAACCCCAACACAAGATAATAAATGAGAAAAACAGCATGATGAACATCGACCATGATAACGGTCGTGCTGTATTCATCAGCATAGTGTTGTTGTTTGATGCTCCCCATAACGGCAGAATGCTTAACAGCACCGCCATCGCAAGCGATAGAATGAGAGCAAAGTGACCGATTTCAGCAATCATTGGCCGCTTCCTTGTTTCTGTTCGGTAGTATATTGCAAAGGTTCATGCGTTTTCTTCATGGCTTCCGCGATCTCTGGAGGCATGTACTCTTCGTCGTGTTTCGCAAGAACTTCGAACGCTTTTACTGTTGTTGCATTCTCTAGAATACCTTGAGCAACAATGCCCTGCCCTTCACGGAACAAGTCCGGAAGAATACCTTCGTAAACGATAGTCACTTTTGGGCCGACATCGTGCAGATCAAAACTCACTTTTAAAGACTCAGGATCACGACGAACAGACCCCTCTACAACCATACCGCCAATACGTAGACGCTGACCCACCTCTGGCTTACTGCCATCAGGCTTACCGTTAACTAGCTCTGTCGGCGTATAGAAGAGATCCATGTTTTGGTTGAGTGCATAAAGCATCAAACCAACCGTGGCACTGATACCGATAAAAATGGCTAAAATAATGCCTAGCCTCTTTTTACGTCTCGGGTTCATAAGGTGTTCTCCATATTTTTCGCCGCGTCAACGCGCGTTTGACGATCAATTTTTGCCTGTACTTCTTTCAATAACGCATCCCCTCGACGAAGACTTGAAACCAACAAAATGATCATAGATAAAAAGGTAATACCAAATGCGCTCCACACGTATGCCGCGTAGCCACCCATGGCAAATAAATCGCTTAGAGTTTCAAAATGCATAATTCAATTCCCTCACTGCGCTTTGTCAGCAGCAAGCTTGCGCACCCAAGGTCGGTGACTCTCTTTGCTGATAATTTCGTTTCTAAAACGCACCATCGTCACTGCACCGAAGAAAAACGCAAAGCCAAAAATATTCAATAGCAACGGCCAAAGCATATTTGCCGAAATAGATGGTTTTTCAAATTTTGTAATCGTTGCCCCTTGGTGAAGCGTGTTCCACCACTCCACAGAGAAGTGAATAATAGGAAGATTAACCACACCAACGATCGCCAAAATACCCGCCGCTTTTGCCGCTGTTTTTTGATCATCAAAGGCGTGGTAAAGCGCAATCACACCCAGGTATAAAAATAGAAGAATCAGTTCAGACGTTAAGCGTGCATCCCACACCCACCAAGTGCCCCACATTGGTTTTCCCCAGACTGCTCCTGTTAATAAGGCAATAAAGGTAAACACCGCCCCAATCGGCGCCATTGCCAAAGCAGCCATGTTAGAAAGCCGAACCTGCCATACTAGACCAATAAATGCAGCAATCGCCATCGACATATAAACGCCCATCGACCAAATGGCGGAAGGGACGTGAATATAAATAATTCGGAAACTGTCACCTTGTTGATAATCCGATGGAGCAAACGCAAGCCCCCAAATCGTACCTACCGATAAGCAGACTAAGGCCAATACAGAAAACCAAGGGAGAAACTTACCACTCAGATGATAAGCTGTTTCTGGCTTGGCATAAGGATGGAGCCATTTCCACATGTTTAATTCTCGCTCTTACTTCAGGGACACTATCCAGAGGGCCGAGACCGTAGCAGTGCTTTAAAAATAATTCTTTGATCAAACGTCGAGTAGGACGCTCTTTATTGAGTTAATTAACACTAACTCTTAATGCCGCACTTATCGCAAATGGGGTTAACGTCATTGCCCCCATCAACATCGCGCCTAAAATTGCCAACTGACCGTTATACGCCATACCAAGTGCAGCGGCATCAATTGCAGATGTCGCAAAAATCAAAATTGGAATATAGAGCGGAAGAATCAGCAAACTCAAAAGTACGCCACCCTTTTGCAACCCAACGGTTAATGCCACGCCAATTGCACCAATAAAGCTAAGCGCTGGCGTACCGATAACCAGTGTCAGAACCACAGACAACCAGGTGTTAAAATCGAGAGAAAGCAAAACGGCCAACAGTGGGCTGATCAAAATCAGAGGTAACCCCGTTAACAACCAATGAGCCATCACCTTTGAAAGAACAACAAGTTGCAAAGGAATCGGCATTAGCATCATTTGCTCAAGTGCACCGTCTTGAAAATCATCACGAAATAGACGTTCCAATGATAATAACGCAGAGAGTAATGCAGCAACCCAAACAATGCCTGCAGCAATACGTGCTAACAAATTTGGCTCAGGTCCAATACTCAACGGGAACAAAGTGATTACAATAATAAAGAACCACAGTGGGTTTAAAATATCGGCCTGACGACGAAATGCGATCAATAGCTCACGACGGATAATGGTTGTCATTGAAGAGATCATCTCAATCACCCAACTTAATTTTTCTAAGTTTCGTGCTATCTGCAAACATATCTTGGTGTGTGGTTAACATCACAATGCCACCATTCTCTGTATGGCGCGCAAACAGTGACTCAAGCACTTTAATACCTTGTTTATCAATGGCTGTTAGAGGCTCATCCAAAATCCATAAAATTTGGTTACTCAACCAAAGTCTTGCTAACGCAACTCGGCGTTGCTGCCCCGCAGAAAGCTGTGCTACAGGCACATCTTCTCTGCCAGCCAGGCCCACTTGAGTCAAAGCAGCAAAGATTTCTTCATCGGAGGAACGATTATTATGAATAGACTGATAAAAACGTAGGTTCTCTAGCGCGGTGAGTTCTCTCTTCACGCCAGTTTGGTGCCCTAAAAAAAGCAAATCTTGGTGGAAAAGATCACGAGACTTCTCAATCACCTCGCCTTTCCATTTGATGATACCTTCTTCTCTGTCGCCTAACCCAGTCACAATACGCAACAATGTCGTTTTGCCTGTACCATTGCGCCCTTCTATTTGAACTAATTCACCAGGCTTAATTTCAAACTGCAGGTTTTCAAACAGGATCCTCTCATCACGGATCGCTGTTAGGTTAGAGACTTCTAACATAGAGCTTCAACTAAATTATGAATGAGTCGCTATATTACCACAGCTTAGATATGACAAAACAGGATAAGAAAGCGATGATGTATGTAAGTTCGTGAGTTTTTGTTAACTTGTAGTCACACTTTAATGAAATTAATCATATTTGGTTATAAGCTTTTATTTTAAAAATAAAAAAAGAAGCCGTAGCTTCTTTTTTTATACATTTATCGATGCCTTCCAAACGGTGGATAGCTCGGCTCATCAGAGGGTTGACTACTCAACGGTGGGATCTTCTCTTTGCCAGCCAGTTTTTTCTGCAAAGAAAGCATTAATTCCGCTTCAGCTTTTGGCAATTCACACTCTTCAATCAGCTCATTAATATCAGCACCAAGTTGAACCATTTTTGAAGCGCGACTGTACATGCGACCGTCTGTATCAGCATGTTCAAGCTCACGAACACGCTCATTTAAATGTCGAATAACATCTTCTTGCTCAGTGACTTTCTGACCTAAGCCAACAACCACCGAGCGAACTTCCAATAATTGCTTATTTAACTTTTGTCGTTCTTTTTCGGCATTTCGAGCTTGCGCACGCTGGTGATCCATTTGCTTGCTTAAGCCTGCACGTATACGTAACGGCACCAAAAGCAAAGCTAGGATAACAAAAGCCGCACCACCGACTAAGAGTGGCAAAGATAAAAAGGTTTCTTCAGCCATGATTCTTCAACCAGTTACAGGTAAGCCATCTCATCCCATTCATCATCGGAAAGTAACTTGTTCAAATCCACAAGGATAAGCAGTTTACCGTCACGGTTGCTTACGCCTTGGATGAACTTCGCACTCTCATCGGTACCAACAGACGGTGTTGTATCAATTTCAGAAGAACGTAAGTAAACCACTTCCGCCACACTGTCGACAAGAATACCGATCACTTGACGTTCAGACTCGATTACGATTATGCGAGTGTTGTCCGTTACTTCGCCTTCCATCAAGCCAAAACGAGAGCGTGTATCAATAACCGTAACAACGTTACCACGTAGGTTGATAATACCTAACACGTAATCTGGCGCGCCTGGGACTGGAGCGATTTCTGTATAGCGAAGGACTTCACGAACTTGCATCACGTTGATGCCATACGTCTCTTCTTCTAATTGGAACGTCACCCACTGAAGAACTTCGTCATTCGATGTATCTTTCTTCACTTCAACTTCAAAAGCTTGAGACATAATTAATCCTCATTAATGTCGTTCCCGACCAAATCTAATTCATTGATTTTACATCTAAACCGTCGTTTAGCATGCCTATAAGTGCTTGGACATGAATTAAAGCACACATTTTTTCTTTCACCATTCCAGCGAGCCACGGGCGTTTGGCGGCCTGTTCTCGCCAGCGGACTTTATCAGCATTGAGAGTTTCAGTGCCCATTAACTGGTTACTTGCTAGCCCCCACATGCTATCGCCAAGCATAACAACATATTGATATTTATCTTTGTATTCGTCATTGCGAAGCTTATCAGCCATCACCCACTTTGCAGTATCAACAACATCAAACTGCTGCTCGCGACTGGTTTGTAAACCTAAGTACCAAGCAGGGCGACCAATCAAGTGGTTCAGCTCTGTAATATTGTGAATACCACCCAACTCATCCAATGGAACGGCAAATGTAACGCCATTCACATCAAAGTACAGCACTTGAAAGTCAGCGCTTCGCTGCGTACTTTTCCAAGTATTGGGTAACTGTGCACCCGCTTCGGTTTCCAGTTCTGTTTCTGTCTCAGTGTGTTGTTCAATTTCCACTTCAACATCAACATTCGGTTCAACCATTTCAATTTCTGGTTGCTCCCAAACTGGCTCAGGTTGTTCAACCTCAACAGTCGGCATCGGCTCTTCGTCGATCACCCACTCTTGAATTTCTTCAACGGGTTCCAACGCTGTTTTGACTTCAACTTCTGGCACCACGACTTTTGCTTCAGTTGCAATATCAATGGTGTTTTGCTCCAGAATGTCGTCGATGTCCAACTCTGCCACCACATTGGTGGACTCAAGTTGGCTAAGCAATCGCTGAACGTCTTCCAAATTAGGCGCTTCTAACTCTGGAGAATGCATTTCGCTGTATTGATACGACTCCGGTTCTGCGTATTGCAGTTGTAATTTGGGCTCTGGCTCTGTAGACAATACTTCCTTCGCCAGCAAGTCAAACTCATCTTCTAACTCAGATGCACCAGGCTCGTCACCAAGCAACGCGCTAAAGTAATCATCAAGTGCTTGTTCACTGGAAAGTATGTCGTGACTACTCATCGAACATTAACCTCTCCAAGTAAAGCAATAACTGCTTATATGCGAATACGCCGCGGCTACCAGAAGCAAAATGCGATACTGGCAGATGCTTTAAACTTGCATCTCGGAACTTAGTATCAATCGGTACTGCTGACGTCCAAACTTGATTTGGGTAATCTTTCTTCAGCTGCATTAACGTCTGTAATGACGCCTTCGTGCGCTTATCGTACATGGTTGGCACAATGGTAACCTTGAAACCATCAGGACGCGATTTCTGCATGATAGTTAACGTACGAATCATTCGCTCTAGGCCCTTCATTGCTAAGAACTCAGTTTGTACGGGAATCAAAATTCGATCGCTCGCTGCCAGTGCATTTACCATCATCACACCTAAGATTGGTGGACAATCGATCAACACATAGTCGTAATCTTGAGCAACCGCCTGAAGGGCTCGTTTTAAGATTAACCCCATACCACTGCGGTTACCCATAACACGATCCAACGTTGCCAATGACATATGCGCAGGAATAATGTCCATCCCTTCCAACTCGGTTTGCAAGATCAACGGCTTTACCGTATCTCGCGAAAACGTCTTAAGCTGGAATAAGTCAAACAGACTTGAAGCAACGGTGTCTGAGTCATACCCAAGGTAAGTGGTCAGCGACGCATGTGGATCGGTATCGACCATCAGCACACGATGTCCCTTCTGACTTAGCAGACCCGCTAATGTCACCGTCGACGTGGTTTTACCCACTCCACCTTTTTGGTTCGCTACACTCCAAACGATCATGATGTTTCCTGCGCTAAACCGACTTCTACCAACATTCGCTCTGCGATACGGTCAAGAGGTAAATCTTCAGTAGAGATGCCCGCTTTCGCGACGGCTTGCGGCATGCCATATACGACACAACTTTCTTCGTCTTGCGCCCAAATGGTTGAGCCTGCCGTTTTCAACATGCGTGCACCTTCACGACCATCTGCACCCATGCCTGTCAGCACCATGGACAGTACTTTGTCGCCGTATACTTTCGCCGCCGAACCAAAAGTCACATCAACGCATGGTTTGTAGTTCATACGATCGCCACCATCGATAATTCGAAGGCGAGCCGCACCCGCGCGACCATCCACCATCATTTGTTTGCCGCCTGGTGCTAGGTAAGCAACGCCAGCCTGTAACACATCACCATCTTGTGCCTCTTTAACTTGAATCTTACATAGTGTATTCAAGCGACTAGCAAACGCTGCGGTAAAGGTTGCTGGCATATGTTGGATCAGCACAATGGGGTGCGGAAAATTGACTGGCAGGCGGGTCAGTATCTTCTGCAGTGCAACAGGGCCACCGGTTGAAGTACCGATTGCGGTTAACTGATATTTTTTGCCCGAAGCGCGGAATTTTGCTGCCAATGGACGACTTAGCGTCGATGCGGTTGGCGCTGCCATACGAGATGCCAATGGACGACTAATCGAACTGGCAGGCATCGCAGCCGGTTTTGCGATTGGGCGACGCAGAAAGGCACGCTTAGAAGCAATTTGAATCACACGCTGCTGAAGTAGCGACACCGCTTCATCACGATTACGTGCAATGTCTTCGAATTTTTTCGGTAAAAAATCCAGCGCACCAGCATCTAGTGCGTCAAGTGTGGCTTTCGCCCCATCGTGAGTCAGGGATGAAAACATCAGGATTGGCGTAGGAGACGTAGCCATGATTTCACGAACGGCAGTGATACCGTCCATGACTGGCATTTCAATATCCATCGTGATGACATCTGGCTTCAGTGA
Source organism: Vibrio sp. PID17_43 (assembly GCF_002608565.1). Lineage (GTDB taxonomy): Bacteria > Pseudomonadota > Gammaproteobacteria > Enterobacterales > Vibrionaceae > Vibrio. The sequence continues at coordinate 111,216 of NZ_LIXM01000014.1, read as the reverse complement.
TTTGGCTTTTTCTACCGCTTCTCGACCATTAACAGCAACGTCTATCACTTCTAGGCGCGATTCTGAGTTGATGATTTCACTTACGCGACGACGGAAAAAACTTGAATCATCAACGACTAGTACTTTAATCGCCATTTTATTCCTTTTATAAACTTCAGCTTCACTTAAATACGTGAAGCTGCAGCATACTGCTTAAGTAGATCTGGTACATCAAGAATCAATGCAATGTGACCATCACTCGTGATCGTCGCACCAGCCATTCCTGGCGTACCTTGCAATAAGTTGTCTAGTGGCTTGATAACCACTTCTTCTTGGCCAATTAGAGTATCAACCACAAACCCTACGCGCTGGCTGCCAATTTGAACAATCACCACGTGACCATGCCCAGTACGTTCTTGAATGCGAGGAGACTTCGGTGCTAGCCAATTCTGTAGGTAGAACAAAGGAATAGACTTATCGCGAACAATAATGGTTAATTGACCATCGACAACATTGGTACGGCTAAGATCTAAATGGAAAATTTCATTCACAGACGCTAACGGCAACGCAAACGGGTGGCCTCCAACGCCAACCATCAACGTCGGCAAGATTGCCAGTGTTAATGGTACTTTGATAGTAATCTTCGTTCCTTTGCCAAGCTCAGAGTCGATATCAATAGAGCCATTTAGGGTATTGATTGCCGTCTTAACCACATCCATGCCCACGCCACGACCGGAGATATCAGAAATTTTTTCTTTACTTGAGAAGCCTGGTGCAAAGATCAGATTAAAGCATTCTTTATCGGTAAGGCGAGCCGCTGCGTCATCGTCCATCATGCCACGTTTCACTGCGATACCACGAAGTTTATCTGGATCCATACCGCCACCATCATCGACGATAGCCAGTTCAATATGGTCACCTTCTTGAGATGCAGAAAGAATCACTTTACCAGTGCGTGATTTGCCCGCATTTACGCGGTCATCGGGCATCTCAATGCCGTGGTCAACCGAGTTACGCACCAAGTGAATCAATGGATCCGCTAATGCTTCTACTAGGTTTTTATCTAGGTCGGTCTCTTCACCGCGTATTTCCAGCACAATGTCTTTATTCAGATTACGCGCTAAGTCGCGAACCACGCGAGGGAAACGGCCAAATACTTTTTTGATTGGCTGCATGCGGGTTTTCATTACTGCGCCTTGAAGATCGGCAGTCACAACATCCAAGTTGGATACCGCTTTCGACATTTCCTCATCGTTGCTGTTCAAGCCAAGACTGAGTAGACGATTACGAACCAACACCAATTCCCCCACCATATTCATGATGGTGTCTAAGGTTGAAGTATCAACACGAACCGTGGCTTCCGTTTGCGGTTTTTTAGCCGCAGGCGCTACTGCTTTAGCTTCTTTTTTTATCGCAATCGGTTTTACTTCCGGCTTAGATTCGGGCACCACGGTGACAGGTTCAGGCTGAGGTGCTGATTTCGCTTTTGGCGTTTCAGATACAACATTTTCCGATGCAGGTTTTGTTGCAAACTCGAGCTCTTCAATTGATGGGCCTTTACCTGCACCATGCAATTCATCAAGCAGCTTTTCGAACTCTTCATCTGTCATCAGGTCACTATCACTTGAAAACGAAGATGCAGCTAGAGCAACTGGCTCTTGCGCTTTTGGCGGCTCAACTGAGACAGCGTCTGATGCAGACGGGCTCTTACCGATGCCATGCAGCTCATCTAGAAGTCTCTCGAACTCATCGTCGGTAATGTCACCACTGTCTGCCACAGGGGTATTCACTTGAAGCTGCTCTTCTGGCACATCTGGCGTTTGCGTGGATGCCCCCGGAGCCGTACCTTTACCGTGCAGCTCATCAAGCAGCCTTTCGAACTCGTCTTGAGTGATTTCATCAACAGAGCCAACACTTGCTGACGCAGAGTTTGACTGTGCGGGTACAACTGGCTGCTCGACAACAGGCTCAGGCGTTACAATAGGCGCATCAACCACTGCCGCGATTTCGTCTTCAGATTCTGGTTTGCAAAGACGGTGAAGTTCATCAAGCAATGCGGGATCTGCCGCGTCTAAAGGCTCATGATCTTGAACCGCTTGGAACTGAGTATTCACTGTATCCAACGCTTTCAACATGGTATCCATTAGACCTTGCGTGACTGAGCGTTGGCCATTTCGCAACACGTCGAACACGTTCTCTGCACCGTGACAAGTGTCCACCAGTTCAGTTAAAGACAAGAAGCCAGCACCACCTTTAACCGTGTGGAAGCCGCGGAAAATCGCGTTAAGTAAGTCCCTATCTTCTGGGTTATTTTCCAGCTCTACCAACTGCTCAGACAGCAGTTCCAGGATTTCTCCAGCCTCAATGAGAAAGTCCTGAAGAATATCTTCGTCTAAATCGTAGCTCATACGTTACCTTTAAAATCCAAGACTGGACAATAAGTCATCGACTTCGTCCTGCGATGAAACCGCATCTTCCCTTAGCTCTGGATGAAGAATAGGGCCTTCTGCTTCACTTGATGGTTTATTCTTTTTATCTGTCGGTTTTGCAAAAACTTGAGTCGGTTCTGCGGCTTTACTACCAGAAAAGACGGTCAAGATCTCAACCAGGCGATCTTCCACTTCATTGGAAAGCGTAATCACGCGACGAATGATTTGGCCAGTTAAGTCCTGGAAATCTTGTGCCATTAGAATCTCGGTCAATTGACCACGCAGCTCGGTGCTGTCACCCTCGACTTGAACTAAAAGTTCATCAATGCGGTAACAAAGCGTTTTAAATTCGCTTAATTCTATGCGGCCATGCATGAGTTCGTTCCACTGAGGGCGAACTTGTTGAAGGCACTCGTGCAGGTTATCAGCGATAGGCAAGCAGCATTCAACCGCATCCATGGTTTTGTTTGCCGCTAGTTCGGTTTTATCAATCACGTATTGCAGGCGATCCCTAGCGTCTGGGATTTCCGCTTTCGCGATTTCAGTCATGCGTTGTTCGAGATTGAACTGATTAAGTGAATCATGAAGGTCACGGGTTAATGTTCCGATTTCTTGAAGCATCGGATTTCCATCACCTTCATATATCGAGGCAACAAGCTCATTCGCTTGGTCTTGTTCCCCATTTTCTAGCATCTGAACGAGCGACTTCGCCTGCTCTAGTGAGATCATCCTGAATAGACCCTTTTACGTTTCGTTCTTTCTTATCACTTTTTAAGTGTCAAACGAGCCATCCTTTAGTATTAGGAGTAATGACTCGGTTAACAAAGAGAAAGTAAGGGTTATAAACGTTCGAAAATTTTATCTAATTTTTCTTTTAGTGTTGCTGCGGTAAATGGCTTCACGATGTAACCGTTTACACCTGCTTGAGCGGCTTCGATGATCTGTTCACGCTTTGCTTCTGCAGTGATCATAAGAACAGGAAGGTGCTTTAATTCTGCATCTGAACGGATGTGTTTAAGCAAATCAATGCCCTGCATTCCCGGCATATTCCAATCAGTCACAACAAAGTCGAAGTCACCTTTTTTCAGCATTGGTAATGCAGTTAAACCATCATCCGCTTCTTGAGTGTTATTGAAACCCAAGTCACGAAGTAGGTTTTTAACAATACGGCGCATTGTTGAGAAATCATCAACAATAAGGATCTTCATGTTTTTATTCAAAATTGCCTCCACTGAATCGTAAAATCAGTGTGTTTAGTCATTTTGTGTCCACGCACTGAGCTTGGTGCGTAAACGTTGCATAGATTGACTCAGTATTTGGCTTACGCGAGATTCGCTTACGCCCAACACATCGCCAATCTCTTTCAAGTTAAGTTCTTCGTCATAATAAAGCGAAAGAACCAAAGCTTCACGCTCTGGGAGCTGTTTTATTGATTCAACCAGTGCTTTTCGAAACGATTCATCAGCCACACCTTTGAACGGGTTGCTATCATCGGTTTCATCCGCTGGAGAAATCACATCATCAGAGACACCTAAGTCCTCAATCCCCACTAACCTTGAACAGTTTATGTCGGTAAGCGCACTATGATATTGAGTTAGTGTCATACCGAGATGCGCTGCCACTTCTGAGTCTGAAGGATCACGGTTTAGAATGCCTTCCAGTTCTGCAACCGCTTGGTTAATCTCTCGATTATTTTTATGAACAGAACGTGGTACCCAATCGCCTTTGCGAATGTCATCTAACATTGCTCCGCGAATACGGATACCAGCATAAGTTTCAAAGCTCGCACCTTTAGAACCATCATAATTCTGCTGAGCTTCGATAAGACCGATCATTCCAGCCTGAATTAAATCTTCTACCTGAACACTCGGCGGTAAGCGGCCTAACAGGTGGTGAGCAATACGCTTAACCAACACTGAGTAGCGCTCGATGAACGCTTGCTGACTATTAAATCTGCCATGTTGGTTATAGGTTATCGCGTTATTCACCAAAAGGGTCCTCTGTGAATTCGGTACGATTTAGTAATCTTTCAACAAAAAACTCAAGGTGACCACTTGGTGTTTTAGGTATTGGCCACGTAAGAGCTTTGTTCGCCAATGAGCTGATCGCTAAAGCCGCAGGAGAGCGAGGGAATGCATCCACCACTATCTTCTGCCTTTTAACAGCCTGGCGTACTTTATCATCCAATGGAATACATGCTACGAGTTCAAGGCTAACATTCAAGAACCGCTCTGTGACTAGCGTCAACTTTGCAAACAATTCTCGACCTTCACGGTAGCTTCTGACCATATTTGCAACAACTTTGAAGCGTTGCACCTGATGTTCTTTACTCAATAGCTTAATTAAAGCGTAAGCATCGGTGATGGAAGTCGGTTCATCACAAACCACAACCACCACTTCTTGAGCTGCACGAGAAAAGCTGATGACCATGTCTGAAATACCCGCAGCGGTATCGATCAGCAGTACATCCATCTCATCTTCAAGGCTACCAAATGCGCGAATCAGTCCGGCATGTTGAGCATGTGAGAGTTCCGTCATGCTTTGTGTGCCCGACGTTGCAGGGACAATCTTTATACCATAAGGGCCTTCAACAATCGCATCTTTTAGCTCGCATTCTCCTGCTAGGACATGCCCAAGATTACGTTTTGAGCGAATTCCGAGCATAACGTCAACATTAGCCAAACCTAGGTCAGCATCAAGAACCATCACCTTCTTGCCTTGACGAGCCATACAAATCGCCAAACCCAATGTCACGTTTGATTTACCCACACCACCTTTTCCGCCGGTAACCGCGATTACTTGGGTCAATGATGGCTGCGTTAAGCGACGGAGGCCGCTTGCTTGATCGTATATCATATTCTCAGTCATAGTAGTCCGCCGCCCTAGAGTTCTTCATTGTCACTGTTCCAAAAGTGAGGTTCGTTCTCTGTCGACTTCTCTAACAGTTCATTTGCTTTCGCGATCATGTATTTTGGTTGTGCTATCACAATGTCTTCTGGCACGCGTTGACCATTGGCAATATAAGCAACTGGTATTGCATTCTGAATCACTACACTGATGAATTCACCTAAGCTCAATGACTCATCGAGCTTAGTCAAAATACAGCCCGACAATGGAATGCGTCGGAAATGGTCCAGAGTTTCTTGCAACACTCGACGTTGAGCAGTCGCGGGTAATACAAGGTAGCTATGAATCACTTCACCACTCTCTTGCATCAGGGTATCGAGTTGCTCAGAGAGTCTGACATCTCGCTGCCCCATGCCGGCTGTATCAACCAAAATTAGTCTTCTATTCCTTAGCTGATATATAACATCGGCTAACTCGTTAGAATCTTTAGCAACTCTTACAGGACATCCCATAATTCTTCCGTAAATGGAGAGCTGCTCATGTGCACCGATACGATAAGTGTCCGTTGTCACCAAAGCGACATTGTCGGCACCGTATTCCATCGCAGCACGCGCAGCAAGCTTAGCGACGGTGGTGGTTTTGCCCACTCCCGTTGGGCCGAGCAGTGCAACCACTCCGCCACGCTTAAGGATATCTTGCTTTGGAATATTGATTTGATCCGCCACGAGAGAAAGTAGAGCCTTCCACGCTCGCGCCGGTTTGGTGTCTTCTGGAATGTAACACGCCATTTGATCAGCAAGCTCAGGAGACACGCCCATTCTCTCTAGGCGTTTGATCAACATCGCTCTCAGCGGTTCACGGCGTTCGACTTCTTGCCACATCAAACCCGACACTTGGTGCTCAAGAAGGCGACGAATCGAGGTCATCTCTTCACGCATGTTCTCAAGCTCACTCGCCGCCTCATCGCGATCTTCCGTAGGTCGACGACGGTCATATCGCGTTGGATCCAACTTTGGGGTTGGGCGTTCAAAACGACTGTCTTGAGCAATCAGTTTTGCCAAAGGAGAGTCTGCCTGATACGGTGCAGGCTTTTCTTGGTCATAACTTTCACGGTGCTTGTTTTGGCGTTGTAACAGCGCCGATAGCGAATCTTCGTTTTCAGCAACATGCTCGTCAGAGTCTGAGGCGCCGCTGCTATATTGCTTGAGCATGTTCGCGAAGCGTTGCGTCATCGAGCCTGATTTTTCATTGTTTGCATTTAGGCTGATTTTGTCTTCATCCAAACGACGATGTTGGAAACGGTCGGCGACGGATGAAGACATCTGGCGATGTTCACTATAACGATTCGGCTGAACGGTGGTGCGGCTTGATAGTAATGGTGCGCTTGCAGAGGGAGAAGCATTCAACTCGCCATCAATCGCGGCAACGATCTCTACTCCACCTGCCACCTTCTTGTTCGACATGATCACTGCGTCCGCGCCGAGTTCTTCTTTCACTTGAAGTAACGCGGCTCGCATGTCTTTGGCAAAAAATCGTTTTATTTTCAAACTATTAATCCATTAATAATGCACGGAGCTAATTGCCCACGGCTTGCACAATTCTGATCTGTTTTTCGTCCGGTATTTCTTGATAAGACAGTACGCGGAGGTTAGGTATTGTGTTCTTAACAAACTTCGCCAGTGTGGAACGCAATACACCAGAGGTTAGCAGAACAGCAGGTTCACCTCTCAATTCTTGTTCCTGTGTTGCTTGGCTCAGAGAGGACTGAAGTCGCTCTGCCAGTCCCGGCTCAATCCCCGCGGACTCCCCCCCTGACGCCTGCATAGTCTGATGCAATATTTGTTCCAGCTCAGGGATAAGCGTAATCACTGGCAACTCAGGCTCTATGCCATTGATTTCCTGAACAATTAAGCGTTTCAAACTGATACGCGCCGCAGCGGTGAGAATGTCAGCTTCTTGACTCTTGCTTGAATATTCAGCCAACGTCTGCACGATAGTTCGAATATCGCGAATTGGGATCGCTTCGTTAAGCAAATTCTGTAGTACTTTAACGACCACACCAAGAGGCAACTGATCAGGAATGAAGCTCTCCACCAGTTTTGGCGCACTACGGCCTAACATTTCCATTAGATTTTGTACTTCTTCATGACCTAGTAATTGGGAAGCATTATTGGTCAGTAACTGGCTCAAATGAGTGGCCAATACCGTAGAAGAGTCCACGACGGTATAACCCAGTGCCTGCGCATGCTCACGCTGCTCCTCACGAATCCAAACGGCTTCGAGTCCAAACGCAGGGTCTATGGTTGGCTCACCTTCAATCATCCCGTACACCTGGCCTGGGTTAATCGCAAGCTCTTGGTCTGGGCGGATTTCCGCCTCACCCACTGCCACCCCCATCAAGGTGATTCGATAACTGTTTGGTGTAAGTTCTAGGTTGTCACGAATATGAACAGCTGGGATCAGGAAACCAAAGTCTTGCGACAGTTTTTTACGCACACCTTTTACGCGCTCAAGCAATTCGCCACCTTGATCTCGATCCACCAAAGGAATCAAACGATAACCCACTTCTAGGCCGATAATATCAACCGGTTGAACATCATCCCATGAGAGTTCACGTTGAGAAATCGGCTCACTGCCATCTTCTGCCTTAGCGGGCAGTGCCGGCTCTTTTGCTCTCTGCTTCCGTTTTTTGTCTAACCAATAAGCAGCGCCACCCGCAACGGCAGCGAGCGATAAGAAAGAAAAATGTGGCATGCCCGGTACGATGCCCATTACACCAAGAATAATGGCGGTGATCATTAGCGCTTTCGGGTTGTCGAACATCTGGAAAATCAGCTGTTCACCCATGTCTTCATCAGTATTTTGGCGCGTTACCATCATTGCCGCAGCAATAGAGAGCAATAATGATGGGATTTGTGCCACCAAACCGTCACCGATGGTCAACAAGGTGTAGATTTGCATCGCTTCAGAAAAACCCAAACCATATTGAACCATACCGATAGACAAGCCACCGATGATGTTAATAAACAGGATCAAGATACCGGCGATAGCGTCACCTTTTACGAATTTGGACGCACCATCCATGGAGCCGTAAAAGTCTGCTTCTTTAGTCACTTCAAAACGACGTAAACGCGCTTGCTCTTGGTCGATCAAACCAGCGTTCAAATCCGCGTCGATCGCCATCTGCTTACCCGGTAAGGCGTCCAAGGTAAAGCGAGCACTTACCTCAGAAATACGACCCGCACCTTTGGTAACGACCATGAAGTTAATGATCATCAAGATAAGGAACACCACCAGACCGACAGCGTAGTTACCGCCAATAACGACGCTACCAAACGCTTCAATAACGTTACCCGCAGCGTTGCCCCCTTCATGACCGTGAAGTAATACCACACGTGTCGACGCCACGTTTAGCGCCAGACGCAACAATGTCGCGATCAGAAGGACAGTCGGGAAAGCCGCAAAGTCGAGCGGACGACGAGTGTAAACCGTGACCAACAACACGACCATGGCGAGTGCGATGTTGAAGGTGAAAAACAGATCGAGCAGAAATGCAGGTATAGGCAGAACCACCATCGCAAGGGTGGCCAAAACCATAACAGGCGCACCAATCGCCGGCATGGAGCGCTGAGGAATTTTTGGTAATTTATCTGCAAATGGCAGGCTTAACTTCATACTGCGGGGTGTCTCAATCGGTCAGGAAGCGTCTTTCAACATGCTGATGATCTTTCTACATGCTGGCATAAATACTACGCAACGGCTTTAGTCAAATTTAGCTATTGTTATTGATTCCTGTTGTTTAAGCAATCTGTGTACCACATTCAACGCCAAAATAATGACTAATCACTCAAATACCCCTCAACCCTATGAGCTTATACATTTTTTTTCGCTCGGAACCACTGTCATCGTCGTCGCGTTCATTAGTGACGGTGCTCAGGAGGAATGGGAAATTCATAGTCCTGGATTTTTGGTCGCTGACCACCCCGTTTACGATATTGTTTAAGCTGAAAAACAAACGCTAATACTTGCGCGACGGCGGTGAATAGCCCATCGGGAATTTGCTGTTCGAGATCTGTGGTGTAATAAAGCGCACGAGCCAATGGAGGAGCAGGGACAATCGTGATGTCATGTTCCCGTGCTACCTCTCGAATCTTCATTGCCATATGGTCGGTCCCTTTGGCAATGACGATGGGCGCGCGATCGGTTTTCTGTTTATAGCGTAACGCCACTGAGAAGTGCTCAGGGTTGGTGACGATAACATCGGCTTGCGGGACGTCGGCCATCATGCGACGCTGAGCGGCTTCTCTTTGCAACATACGAATACGACCTTTCACCTCCGGCTTACCTTCGGTTTCCTTGTATTCATCTTTGATCTCTTGCTTGGTCATTTTTAACTGATCAGCGTGTTGCCAGATCTGAAAGGGAATATCGATCGCGACGACAATCAATAGCGAACAGCTGATCAGCAAAATGAAGTTAAGCAGAATATCGAGGGCGTGAAAGATGTTTTGTGGGTACACATCCATACTAAGCTGAAATAAATCGGCCTGCGATGCTTGGATCAGGTAAATGGCCACACCAGTGACCAGTGCCACTTTTAAAATTGACTTTACAAGTTCAACCCAACTCTGCATGCCTACCATACGCTTTAATCCACTGAGAGGATTCATCTTCGACAATTTAGGCATCGCCGCTTCGACTGAAAAGCTGATCCCACCTAACCCTGCCGCACCAACAATAGCAGCGACAAACAAAGTGACAAGAATTAAGAATAACGGAAATAACAAGTCAAGCAACGCGCCACTAGCAATATCGAACAGCTTATAGGTATCGAATATCTCATCCCTTTGCAGATCAAATAGACGGCTCATGATAGAGAACAACGCGCGTGCTAGTGACTCGCCAAACCACATTAACGCGACAGCCCCTACAATCAATACTGATGCGGATGCGAGCTCTTTTGAGCGAGCAACTTGCCCCTTCTCTCTTGCCTGTTGTAACCGTCTGGGTGTGGCTTCTTCGGTGCGTTCCTGACCGTCTGACTCTGCCAAACCAGCCTCCTAACAATCTAAGCGAATGAGCCGGCAAATCTGCGCCTCACCCACTGACCAAAACATTTCATAATGACTGTATAAACCAGCCAGAATGTACCAACAAAGTAATAAACCCACCATCAGAGCAAATGCAAAACCGAGAGAAAAGATGTTCAACTGAGGAGCTGCACGGGTCATGACACCAAATGACAAGTTAATGGTCAGTAGCGCAATAATACCCGACAACGACATACTCAATGCCGTTTTAAACATGATGCCTAACCACCCCGCCATTTCACGAAAATCGACCGAATTTAACGAACCAGAGCCTATTGGTAGGGTTTTAAAACTGAACACCACCAATTGCAGCATCTTAAGGTGCCCATCGGTCGCTAGGAAGAACATGGTGGCTAGGAACATAAACAACTGGCCCAGTACCGGCGTACTTTGACCATTCGCAGGATCAACCATTGACGCAAAACCGATACTTGACTGCATACCGAGGATTTGACCTAGCAATACAAAGGTTTGGATCATGAACTGCGTCACCATTCCCATGGCAACACCAATGATAATTTGCTCGGCGATGGTCATAAAGCCACGAAACGAGAGCAATTCAATATCTTGTGGAACAGCAGGAATGGCAGGCATCACGGCAAACGTGATCGCAAGACCAAGATAGAGGCGAATTCGAGGCGAGACAAAACGCGCTCCGGTTACCGTCATCACCATCAACATCGCGGAGATGCGCGCATAAGGCCAGAAATAGTTGGCGATCCAGTCTAAGACAACCCCGGTTGGATACTCCATTATCGCCCCTAGTACAGCACTTGAGGCAGACGCTCAATCAAGCCATAGAAGTAGTCCATCATCATTTGCGTCATCATATGGCCAAACAGCATCAACGCGAGTAAGGTCACGATCAAACGCGGTAAAAAGCTCAGCGTTTGTTCATTAATAGAGGTCGCCGCTTGAAATACGGCCACAATAAGACCAATAAGCAAACTTGGGATAATAATGGCACAAACCATGATAAGCACCATCCACAGTGCCTCACGGAAAAGATCGACAAACATTTCAGGAGTCATGTCCTACCCTCTTCTCTCTGTGCCATCTAAAGGGCAAAACTGCCGGCGAGTGTCGACAATATTAGATTCCAACCATCCACTAGTACAAACAGCATGAGTTTAAATGGTAGCGATACGATCATCGGAGACAGCATCATCATACCCATTGCCATCAATACTGAAGCGACCACTAAGTCGATGATTAAAAATGGCAGAAATAGCATAAAGCCAATCTGAAACGCGGTTTTCAACTCAGAAGTAATAAAGGCCGGGATCAGCACTGCCATCGACACATCTTCTGGGTTGCTCACCTGCTCGCCCGACATATTGACAAAGGTTTCCAAATCTTTAATACGCGTTTGTTTCAGCATGAACGCTTTCATCGGCGCTTGTGCTGCATCAAAAGCCTGGCGTGCCGTCACTTGCTCATTTAAGTACGGCTCAACCGCTTGCTCATTTATCTCGTTTAGAACCGGTGACATGACGAAAAAAGTCAAGAAAAGTGCAATGCCAATGATCACCTGATTTGACGGCGTTTGCTGCAGACCCATCGCCTGACGTAAAATCGACATCACCACGACGATGCGCGTGAACGAAGTCATCAAAATCACCATCGCAGGCAAGAAACCTAGCATGGTCATTAACGCTAAGATCTGTAGCGTCACCGAATAATCTTCACTGCCATCTGGATTGGTGGTCATGGTAAAGGCTGGGATACCACTACCATTGCTGACAGACATCGAACGGCTTGCGCCTTTGTCACTCTGCATTGCCTGTACAGTCACACTATCACCTGCTGCCAAGTTTGAAGGCAACGTCGGTTCTTCTGCCTGAGCAAACGAAAGAGATGACAGCAGCATGCCTACCAGCAGTATCAAGCTGGTGAAAAGCCGACGGATCGAATTATCCTTGATCATGTTTTTTTATCAGTTGGCTAAAGTGACTGGCGAAAGCGCTGCTTGCTAACGCTTCCTCTTTTAGTGGCGTTTCAAGCTTAGCTAGGGTTTGGATAGATTGACTGGTAATCCCCACCAAAAACTGCTCCTCGCCCACTTGGACAACCGCAATACGTTCTTTAGTACCCACAGGCAATTGACTGACAATACGCAAACCTTTTTGCTGTCCCATTGTCGGTACTTGCATGCGTTTAAGCAGCCAAGCCAGCAATAAGATCACACCAATCACCAGTACTAATGAGCCAAGAGTCGTCGCGAGATCTAGATTACTTGGTGCGGCCGCAAATGCATAAGGAGCACTTAGCATTAAGCTCAGTGCTCCTGTGATTTGCTTCAATCTCGGTTTAATTGAACGGCTCATATTAACGCAACTTTTTGATGCGTTCAGTTTGGCTGATCACGTCGGTTAGACGAATACCAAATTTATCGTTGACGACAACCACTTCGCCGTGCGCGATCAACGTGCCGTTAACCAATACGTCCAATGATTCACCCGCTAAACGATCTAACTCCACGACTGAACCTTGGTTCAATTGCAGTAAGTTACGAATGCTAATTTGTGAACGGCCCACTTCCATAGAGATGGTTACTGGGATATCCATAATGGTGTCGAGTTTACGACGCTCATCATCAGTGATTGGACTTGAGGTATCTTTTAGCTCTTCCAGTGGCGCTGCCAATACTTCATCTACGTTAATAGAAGGCGCTGACGGGTCTTCTCCAAGAGCGGCTGCCCATTCGTCTGCAAGCTTTTGATCGTCACTTAGTTCCATTTTAATGTCCTGTGTTAAACCTATTCGCGCCGTTATAGTCCAGTTTCAAACCATTGAACCCGGAGGCGCGTAACTTCAGTAAAGTATTTTTAGTCGTCAGTATCGTCGTCGTTCTCAAGTTCAGACATGATGTCTTTATTCAAAAACGCTAAATCGGTTTTTACTACATTCGGGCGTTCGATTTCTTGAGAAATCTGTACTGCCATTTTGTCTTCAGAGCGACCCATTTTCACTCGGTATGTCGGTAAATCCTCAATGAACATGGTTGCGTGTTCAGGCATCTCAATCGGGATCACATCGCCCGGTTGCAACTCCATCAAATCACGAAGAGAGATGTTTTTCTCTAGCAAATTCACACGGAAGTTTACTGGGCAATCCATGATTTCTTCACGCAGTGCTGAGCTCCAGCGCACATCGGTTTCCATCTTGTCCGACTGTACACCCGCATCAAGCAGTTCACGGATGGGTTCCACCATTGAGTACGGCATCACCACGTGGAAATCGCCGCCGCCGCCATCCACTTCAATATGGAACGAACTCACAACGATCACCTCTGTCGGGCTCACGATGTTTGCCATACTTGGGTTCACTTCTGAATCTAAGTACTCGAACTCAACCCCCATTACTGGAGACCACGCTTCTTTATAATCTTCAAAAACAATCTTCAGCAGTAACTGAATAATGCGTCGTTCGGTTGGGGTAAATTCACGCCCTTCAATCTTGGCGTGGAATCGGCCATCGCCCCCAAAGAAGTTCTCTACCAGAATAAAAACCAAACGCGCTTCCATGGTGATTAACGTCGTGCCTTTAAGCGGACGGAAACGCACCATGTTCAAACTCGTTGGAACGTATAGGGTGTTTTGGTATTCACCAAATTTCATCATCTGTACGCCGTTAATCGACACTTCAGCCGTTTTGCGTAACATGTTAAACAGGCTAATACGCAAATGTCGTGCAAAACGCTCGTTAATAAGTTCGAGCGTTGGCATGCGGCCACGTACAATCCTGTCTTGAGACGAGAAATCGAAGCTGACAGCACCTTCGATGTCGTTATCTATGGAGTCGTCAATGTCATCAACATCATCAACCCCGTGTAGCAGCGCATCAATCTCGTCTTGGCTTAATAGATCGGTCACGTTATACCTATTGAATTACAAAATCTGTAAACAGCACTTTTTCAATGACTGGCTTGCCTACGGCCACGTTCAGCGCCGCTTTAATGTCGTCAGACGCACGGTCACGCAGCTCAACACGGCCAGAAGGAGAGCGTAGTTGCTCAACAGTGGCCGAGGCAAAGGTTGACAGCAATGAACTTTCGATAAGAGGAGAGTGGTAACGAGCAAGCTGCTCATTCTCACTACCACGCACCATTAGCTGTGCTTGGATTTGCACTAGTCTATCACGACGGTCACCCGTCACATTGAAAATAAAGGGCTGTGGAATATTCACATAAGCAATGGGGGCAGCTGCCGTTGCAGCTTGTGCTTGCTGGGCATATTCTCTTTGCGCTAGCTCGTCAGAACCCATGAAAAAGAATGCCGCTGCACCACCGCCAACAAGCAATACGACCACTGCGATAATGATGATCAGTAGCTTACTTTTTCCTTTAGGAGCATCGGCTCCTTGTCGCTGTTCTTCTGCCATTCCTGCCTCTTTTTCTTACTACTTAACCTAAGTTGAGGTTATTTATTATCATTTCAGGCTGCTATTCTATGCGTAGAAACTAATTCCATCACGCTTTGACGCCACATTCAAATCAAGATTCACATCACCATCAACGTTATCATCTGACGTTTGCGAAAGCTCTCGACTTAATGCCCCCTGACCGTTCTGCTCAGACGTCGTATGTCGTTCTTGTTGCTGACCACTGCTTTGCTGCTGAACGGAAGACTCTGCTAACTGCATCCCCTGCTGAGCAAGCATTTCTCTCAGACGTGGCATGGTTTGTTCAATGATCTCGCGAGCTTGAGGGTTTGTCACCGTAAAGTGCACGTTAGCCAAATCATTATTCATGGTCATGCGGATCTGCATACGCCCAAGTTCCGGCGGATCAAGACGGATATCGAGATTTTTCAAATTCTTTGACATCATCATCTGCACTTTTTCCGCCATTTGTTCATTGGCCAACTCTTTGGTCAACTGTAATGGGAGCTGTGCTTGCTGCGCCGCATCAATGCGAGCTTGTTGAGTCGCATTCACACCTTGATGGCTCGCTGCCGCTTGAATTTGCCCAGCAAAACCATGCTGTGGCTCATTCTTATCTTGCTTATTCACAGCGGCTTTAAGTGCGCTCGCCGTTAAACCGGCATTCATCACCGTCTTGCTTAATTCAGCATTAGCCTGAGCCGTAGGATTCGTATTTGCGGTCAGTAGCGCATCCGGTGTAGATGACACCGCTACTTTATCTGAATTGAGTGGGACTTGCGCTGCCGTTGGCTTCACTTCTGAATGGTTAGCCTGCTGTGCCATCGACATTGAAACCCCTTGTCGTGCCGTGTTCACTTGAGCTGCATGCTGCTCAGACAGCGCCACTTTTCCGTCACTAGGCAAGGCAACAAGCTGTGCCAAATCTTGCTCTGGTATATCCGCGACGACCAAGCCCGATCGCAAACCATCAATCACTTCAAGCTCCTGCTGAGAAAGCGGCTGGCCTTGAGCTAATTTATTATCAATGACTTCTAGCGTATCTAAAGAGATACGTGTCACAGCGCCCGCTTCCGTCATTGCTTGGGTCTGTGCAGCTTGTGTACTTGATGAATTCCAATCAATATGGGCTGTCACGTTAGCTTTTGTTTCACTAACCCCTTCACCTAGGTCAACCGACTTGGCTGAAGATGCCTCATTTTCAGAACCTGCAATACCCTGCTGAACATCTTGCGCCTTAACATCTGTCTGAACGGGCAATTCGGTGACTGGATGCTGGTTCAATGCTTGTTCTTCGTTACCAGACTGAGCGGCAGAAATGCCGTTGGCGATTGCATCAACTTGCCCAGGCAATCCTTTGCCGCCTTCTAACGAAGTGCTATTCGAATTCAATGTTTGGTTGGCCGTTTGGATTCGCCCCAATAACTGCTGACCTTCATCCATCGCGCTTTCAACCTCGCGCCCCTTCACAGAGGCAATGTCGGTTTCGGTGACCGGTTTCATGCTGGTTGGTGAATTGGAAACAACCGCTTCTTCAAGTGAGTCTTCAGCCGACGTGGCCTTCACTTCCCCTTGAGTCAATAACTCATCCGTCGTGACTTTTTCTTGGCTCTCGCTTTCTAGCTCAGCAGGCTTTTCTGTTTGTTGCGAATCCGTAAACGCTCCGGCTAAAGTTTCCAAAAAACCGTTGTTTGCCGGGTTGTCTGTCGCCGCCATGGTAGCCGACTCAACTGTCGAAGCCTTATTGGTCGCTGAAATATTTGGCAAATTCACATTCATATAGAAGCTCTCGTCGTCAGCGTGTTACGTTGCACTGTCGAATTCCGCATCAGTGGCAAGATTGAGTTTATGAGGTAAAAATGCAAAAATCACGCCAATGTGAAGCGTGACTTTTCTGACGACCGCCACTAATCATGGTGTGCTCAGGCCAGAGCAATGGGATTAAAACTGGATTTTTTGGCGACTATAGAGCAGCGTCGAGAATTCATCCATCTGCTTTTGCTCTTTTTTTGCTTCGGCTTGCTGCTTCTCTTTGGCGCGCTTTTCTATCATCCATTCGTAAGACATGCGCTCTTTACGCATATTCAACCAATAGTCTTGACAGTTTTGGACTTGGTTTTTGAAATGGCTTTCGGCTTGTTTCTGCTTAGAAAGTGTTTCATCTAACTGAGTAAGAAACCGATTTAAATGACCATATTGGCTTGCCGTTAATCCCGCCATTCCTCGGTCAACCAATTGATGGCAGTAATCAAGGCGGTATTTTTCGATCTGCTCAACTTGACGGTAGTAATCCTCTAGTTCGGTTCGCGCTTTGTTAAGGGCTAATACCGCTTGGTCTTCTCGTTCTTTCGACTGCTCAAGCAGAAACTCCATGGCGTTTTCCATACGCTATTACCCACCCAAAATGCTTTTTAGCATGTTGACACACATGTCGTATGGCACCGATTCTTTCATGCGCTGTTGCAAGTAATCGTCTAACCTCGGTTTTAACGTAAATGCACTGTCGATAGCCGGATCGGTACCTGGCTTATAGGCTCCAATCGAGACCAAATCTTGGTTTTTACGACAAATCGACAATACCTGACGCACCGCTTTCGACATTAACACGTGCTCTTCTGTGGTGATTTGCGGCATAACACGACTGACCGACTTTTCAACATCAATCGCGGGGTAATGACCTGCATCAGCCATTTCACGCGACAACACGATGTGACCGTCGAGAATCGCGCGGGATGCATCCGCAATCGGGTCCTGAAGATCGTCACCCTCGGTTAGTACGGTGAAAAATGCCGTGATCGAGCCTTGCTCTGGACTGCCGTTACCCGCACGCTCCACCAGCGCTGGTAACTTAGCAAATACCGATGGCGGATAACCTTTCGTTGCAGGCGGTTCACCCACTGATAAGGCAATTTCACGTTGCGCTTGAGCAAAGCGGGTGAGTGAATCCATCAATAATAAAACATCTAAGCCTTGGTCACGGAAATACTCAGCGATGGTCAGTGCTGTCTGGCAACCTTTTAAACGCATCAAAGGGGAAGCATCTGCTGGTGCGGCGACAACAACGGAACGACGACGTCCATCTTCACCCAAAATATCTTCAATGAACTCTTTAACTTCTCGTCCACGTTCACCAATCAAGCCCACCACGACCACCTGCGCGGTAGTGCCTCGAGTCATCATGCCTAATGTGACCGATTTACCCACACCAGAGCCGGCAAAAAGGCCGATACGCTGGCCTTTACCCACCGTGAGCAAACCGTTGATCGCTTTTAACCCCACATCCAAAGGTTCAGAAATCGGTTTACGCGACAACGGATTTATCGGGTCTGCGTTAAAAGACGCGCGATGCTCAGTGTAGATGGGGCCGAGGCCATCGAGTGGATTCCCTACACCATCAATGACGCGGCCAAGCAGTTCCATCCCAACGGGCAATCCCGCTTCGCTGGTCAAAGGTGTCACTTTTGCACCTGGGAGAATGCCCGTGATCTGTTCACTCGGCATCAAGAATAGGTTATCACCGGAAAAGCCCACCACTTCCGCTTCCATATGACCGGACATAGTTTCAACTAAACACAAACTGCCAATCGGTGCGCGACAGCCCGTCGCCTCTAGCGTCAAGCCGACTACACGCACTAGCTTGCCAGACGCAACGGGACGCGTGGTTAAGCCTTCTACTTTGTAGTTTTTTAAACGGTCGGCTAAGGCTTGCATCGGTTACTCGCTCCCTTGATGGCGGTTTGCGCCACAGAAGCTGTTTAGCACGCTTTTCACGCGCTCTTCCATGCGATAGTTAATACTCGATTCACCGGCCGAAATTTGTAAATCGCCACGATTCAGTGCTGGCTCTGCAACCAATGTCCAGTTACGACAATCAAGCTCTTCTTGACCATAAGCCGAACGGATAATCGCAACATCATCTGGATTTAAATGCAGCGTAATTGGGTGGCCAGAGATTGGCAACGCTTCGACCGATTGCTTCACCGTATCGAGAATAATCTGAGGGTTGGTCTGCACTTCGACATGCACGACTTCTTTAACGAGACAGAGCACCATGTCCACCAGTTGCTTTTCTACCTGAGCATTCATCAGCTCCAAAGGTTGTGCAAACTGGTTAGCAAGATTCAAAAATGTCTCTACTTGCTGCTGGATATACTCTTGCCCCGCTGTTACTCCTTCTGTCTTACCCTGCTCTAAACCTTCAGCGTGACCGGCCTGTATGCCTTCTTCTTTGCCTTTGTCGTATCCCTGCTTGAACCCCGCTTCTTGCCCTTGATATAAGCCTTCTTGATAAGCGCCTTGCTTAATCAGTTCGATTTGCTCTTCCGTGAGTTCAAGAGGTTGTTCTTCTTCCGGTTCATCGAAATTCGGCACCCAACCAGGGTCGTAGTTAAACGCAGTTTCTTTGGCTTGTTTCGCTTTTGGCTCACCGTAATCTGGCAAACCCCAGCGTTGCGGTTCGATCATCGCATCATCTTCATCAGGACGGATAAATCCACGTTTTCTATCGCCAACCATGATTAGTCTACCGTTTGCTTGTTATAACAGAGGGAAATCAGCGCTCTTCAATACAATGAAAAGCGCTAAGGAGGATTATAAGAATTCGTCTGCGCCGCCAGACAACATGAGGTCGCCAGCGTCTGCCATACGACGAGCAATGGCTAGAATTTCTTTCTGAGCCGCTTCTACATCGGCCACACGAACTGGTGGCATCGCTTCGATATCGTCGCGCATCATCTCAGCAGCACGCTTAGACATGTTCCTCAAGACTTTCTCACGTAGTGATTCATCCGCACCTTTAAGTGCACGTTGTAGAATGTCTTGTGGCACGTCACGCAGCAACTTCTGAATACCCTGATCGTCCACTTCGATCAAGTTATCGAAGACAAACATCAAATCTTGAATTTGTGTCGCCATGTCTTCGTCTTGATCGCGGATTTGATCCATCAAGATACCTTCGACGTTGTTGTCTAGGTAATTCATAATTTCTGCTGCTGCCTTCAGGCCGCCAATCTTAGCCGCTTGAGCCCCCGCTTGACCAGCAAACTGTTTTTCCATGATTTCGTTCAGCTCTGCTAGAGCAGATGGCTGAACTTCTTCTAGGTTGGCAATACGCATCATCAAATCCAGACGCACACGCTCCGGAAACTGAGAAAGGATTTCTGCCGACTGGTCGGCCTCCAAATAGGACAAGACAATGGTCTGAATTTGCGGGTGTTCGTTAACAATGATGCTCGCCACTTGACGTGGGTCCATCCATTTTAATGAGTCTAGGCCTTTGGAACCGGTACCCAATAGAATTTGGTCAACTAAGTTATTTGCTTTGTCTTCACCTAGGGCTGCGATAAGTGTATTACGCATAAAGTCTTCGCTGCCCATACCAATGTTAGTGTATTTCTGGATGTCTTCCAAAAATGCACGATGCACCGCCGAAACTTTGTCTTGGCTAAGATCTTTCGCCTTTGCCATTGCGCTACCCACACGCTGAACCTGTTTGGGCTCTAGATGGCGTATGATACCTGCCGCATCTTGCTCATTCAGACTCAATAGCAAAATCGCCGCTTTCTCGTCTCCCGTAATGGTTGATGCATCAAAGTCTACCGGCAGACCCACGCCGTTATCATTTTGCGCTACGATATCGTTAGCCATTGTCATTCATCCAGTTTTTCACTACTTGTGCGGCAAGTTCAGGCTCATTGGCAACAAGCGCTCGCACCGCTTTCAATACATCTTCATCTTTATGAAGGTTCGGCAGATCAATGCTTGAGCCAAATTCAAACAATTCACTACTTTCAATGTCACTACCAATTAAGCTGGTTTCACCATTCGCACCAATTGGCAGACCATCTGGCCCGTAGATTTCGTCTTCATCGCCACTTGCTGGGTTAAGCAGTTTTTTCAGCGCCGGACGAACCAGAACAAGAACGACGACGATGATCACCAACGCACTCGCAAACCAGCGAACCCAGTCATTGAAGTTCGGGTGCTCCCAAATTGGTGGGTCGATCATCTGCTCCATTTCAGGTTCAGCAAATTTCACACTCAATACGTTAAGCAAATCGCCACGGGTTTGATCAAAGCCAACCGCACCAATAAGCACCTGACGAATCGCATTAATTTCAGACTCTGACATTGCTGTATGCGTCACTTCCCCCGTATCAGGGTTCACTTGACGATGCTCTTTTATCGCAACAGATACGGTTTGGCGCGCCACGGTTCCCGTCTGTTTGCGTTCATGGCTAATGGTGGTATCGAGTTCAAAATTGCGTGTGGATTCTTTACGCACCGAGCCTTGCCCCAAAACCGAGCCATCTTTCATCTGTGCCACATCTTGTGGAATCGATGCATCCGCAGGCGGTTGGTTGCTCAACGCGCCAGGGATGCCCGCAACCATATTGCCGTTGTTGTAATCTTCTAGCGCGTATTCACTTCGCGTTGCTGGTGTATTTGGATCGAAGCGCTTACGCGTTTGCTCTACCGCACTGAAATCCATCTGAATATCGACTTGCGCAGTGTAGTTACCAAAACCAAGAATAGGCAAAAGAACGGAATCAATTTTTTCACGTAGCGCCTGTTCTTGGCTGCGTTCTAGCTCTTGCTCTTTACGACGAGCGGCAGAAGCAGGATCTTGCGAACCTGAGCTAAGCAAACGGCCGTGTTGATCTGTCACGGTGATACGTGATGTCTTCATGCCCGGGACGGCACTGGCCACCATATCAACAATCGAATCCACTTCTTGTTGCTTTAGGTTTGCCCCAGTAGACAAGGTTAAGAATACCGACGCCGATGCTTCTTGGTTGTGACGTACGAAAACACTGTGTTTTGGCAAAGCCAGTAACACTCGTGCTTTCCGCACTTGTTTCATCTCTTCGATGGCCTGAGCAAGTTGTCGCTCACGACTCAGCTTAAGTCGCTCTTGCTCCAGGCGCTGCGACACGCCAAAGCCCATGTCTTGTAGCAGAATGTCATCGCCCGCTTCGGTCGCTTTATTGACGCCTGCGCGCACCATGCCAAGCTTGATCGAGTTGTATTCACTCGACTCAACTGACACATTATTACCGTCAAGCTTGTAGTTGATTTTTTGCTGATCGAGATAATCTAGCACGGGGATCAGTTCTTCGGTCTCGTATACGCCAAGAGGGCGCATTTCAGGCTCTTTAACCCAGAAGAACAACATCACGATTAATGCAACACAAATAGAGATAGACAACACGAGTACGACTTGTCGAAGTAAGTCGAGATCACCCACGGCCATATCAAATTTTGATGCACTGCGTTCTTCAAGATCTGGATTTTGGCTCTCCATATCCAGATCGGAATTCGCAATCAATGTACCGTCAGAGCCACCACCGGTGACGGTTAAATCTGTAGACTTGTCTGCCACTCTTATTACCTAAATTACACCGGCATGTTCATGAGGTCTTTGTAGGCCTCGACGAGCTTATTGCGGATTTGAACAGTGGCTTCGAAAGCAACACTAGATTTGTTACGTGCGATCATCACATCAGACAGGGAAACATCGGCATCGCCTCGGTCAAAGCGCGTTTGGAGATCGCCCGATGATTTTTGCAGTGAGTTAACGTTATTGATAGCTTTAGTTAGGAGATCACCAAAATCTTCGCCAACTTTTGCACCGGTTGCAGTAGGAGCGGTACTCGCCGCATCTACCATCATGGCGCGCATTTCTGCTTGAATACCATCAACTTTCATTATCACCTCTAAGCCAAATGTTTGACTATAAATAAAACCTAATTTTGACACAGCAATTACTGTGCCATAAGACAATAGTGTTATAGTGTACCCACACTTTTGTCTTATGGCTATGCGTGTGGCTACTACGCTGGAATATCGACACCGGCGTCACGCATTTTGGCCAGTTTATAACGCAGTGTTCGCGGACTGATCCCTAGCTTCTCCGCCATCTCTTTGCGACGGCCATTACATTCGATCAGCGTTTCAAGAATGATGGCGTACTCTTGATCACGCAGTTCACCACCAAGCCCTTCACTGCCCGCTGCAACACGGCTAACTGATGACTCCACCATTGCCACGGGTTTGACATCAGGCACCAGTGTCTCAGCATTCTGTACAACGTATTGCAGGCTGTTTGCGTCTTGCCAATCTACACCTTCTAGCAAAATGTGTTCTGCATCAATGTCACCGTTTTCACTTAAAATCAATGCACGCTGAACCACGTTATCCAGTTCACGGACGTTACCCGGCCATGTGTATTGCAGCAGCTTATCTAACGCAATCGCTGAGAACTGAGGTACTGGCATTCCCATCTTGCTGCAATGACGCTCAGCGAGATGTTTGGCAAGCGGCGTGATGTCGCCTTTACGCTCACACAACGCTGGCCATGAGATTGGGAAAACATTCAGACGATAGTACAAGTCCTCTCGGAAATTACCTTGCGAGACATATTGCTTAAGATCGCGGTTACTGGTCGCTAACACGCGTACATCCAGTTTGATGCTCTTGCGACTACCAAGGCGCTCCACTTCACGTTCTTGCAATACGCGTAGAAGCTTCGCTTGTAGGCTAAGATCCATTTCACTGATTTCATCCAACAAGATCGTGCCGCCCTGAGCTTGCTCAAATTTACCCGGACACGCTTGTACCGCGCCAGTAAATGCCCCTTTTTCATAACCAAATAAGGTCGCTTCCAACATGTTGTCAGGAATCGCAGCACAGTTGATGGCAACGAACGGGCCACCTTTACGGTTAGAAGCGTTGTGGATATAACGCGACATTACCTCTTTACCCGAGCCGCTCGGTCCCAAGATCATCACGTTAGCATCAGTACGTGCGACTTTATCTGCCAGAGCAAGCAAGCGCAGGCTTTTTTCATCGGCCACGATGGCATCACCATTATCGTCACTCTTAATTGGTGCATAACGGCTTACCATGTTCAGCAACACTTCTGGTGCAAATGGTTTCGCCATGTAATCAATCGCACCTTCTTTCATGGCCGAAACCGCATCTTCGATATTGGCGTATGCCGTCATCAGCAACACGGGCAGATTTGGCCAATTCTGTTTGATATTACGTAACAGCGCTAAGCCGCCCATCCCTGCCATTTGTACATCAGAAACGACGATGTCCACCGTGTTCGACTTCAGTTTCACCAAAGCGTCTTCGGCACAATCCGCTTCTAACCACTCATACCCTGCCAGAGCCAGAGTATCCACTAGGGCTTCACGAAGACCTTCATCGTCTTCTACGATCAGCACTTTGCTTTGCGCCATTATGATTCTCCAGTATCTGCTTGCACTCGCTCTAGCGGAATGCACATGGTAAAGCAGGCTCCATCGCCCTGCTCTGAAATAAGTTCCAATCGACCGTCATGGGCACGGCAGACCATTTGAACCACAGCGAGTCCCAATCCAGTACCTTGAGAACGGGTGGTAAAAAATGGCTCCATAATTTTGGCTTGCAGTTCTTTTGGTACGCCCGGGCCGCTGTCTTGTACAGAAATACGCAACTCATCATTTACCGGACGGAAAAAGACATCAATTTGAGATTCTTTGCCAGACATCTGAATCGCGTTCATCACTAAGTTGCTCAGCGCTGAAGCAATGGCGTTGGCGTTGCCCAACAATTCAGTTTGCTCTTCTTCAACTTCTAGGCAGTAATCGATGTGGTTGTTCTTCAGCGCGGCTTCTACCATTGGCTGATATTCCGCCACAAGCTGGGCAATGTTAAATGGTTTAATGACTTTATTATCACCACCTTTGGCAAAAAGCAGCATATCATTCACCTGCTTTTCCAAATCGTGCAGTCGATCCATTAATTTGCTTTGAAATCGATCTTTTGTTGTCGGTGGAAGATTTGGCGCGCCTAAATTAGAGGCATAAAGCATTGCACTCGATAGTGGCGTTCTTACTTGGTGAGCCAATGATGCCACCATACGCCCCAATGAGGACAAACGTTGCAAGTCACTGACTCGTGCTTGCAATAGACGCGTTTCCGTTAAATCCGTGATGAGGATAAGCTGGCCCGTTGTCGACGCGGATATCGCCAAACGCACTTTGCGACCATTGCGCAGTGAAACTTCGTGGCCGTCATCCTCACGCGGATCAAAAGCCGCTTGAATAATGGTGAACCATTTCTCGTTGACCAGTGGAATCTCAAGAATTCGATGCGCTTCTGGATTCGCTTCACGCACAACACCATGCGTATCAAGCAAAATCACACCAGCAGGCATCACATCCAAGACTTGCTTGTAACGCTCTACTTGACTCTCTACTGAATCTAAATGGGATTGGTTGGTGTTATTGTCCATTAACTGCCTATCGAAATGTCGCCATTAAAAAACAAACAGCTTGGCAAGCAATTAGCGTACCAAGCTATTTTTAATATTTATCATAGAGTTAGGGTACAGACAAGAAGTTGACACTAAGAAAAGCGTCCTTTTATTGTCAGTAAAAATGACAAAGCCCGCTTAATTGGCGGGCTTGAAATAGAAATGAGAGCGCTAGCGCTGCAGATTATATTTGCGCATTTTCTCAACCAACGTTGTGCGTCGCATGCCCAACATGTCAGCGGCTCTTGCTACCACACCACCTTGTGCTTCTAGTGCTTGGCTGATCATGTTCACTTCTAGATCGGCCAATAACTCTTTCAAGTTCACCCCTTCTGGCGGTAAACCTTGAGGCGCATTCACGTTGTGGTCAAGATCATTCTGATCGTCAAAACTGAAGTTTTCAGAAAAAATATCTTGGAAGACATCACGCTCTTGCTCTTCAACTGAAATAAACGGGTTACTTTCTGGTTGGAATTCCGGAATATCACTGTAACGATATTTGGTGGGCAGGTGATTCACATCTACTAAACTATTTGGGTACAAGATAACCATACGCTCAACCAGATTAGCAAGCTCGCGCACATTACCCGGCCAATGGTGTTCCATTAAAGAGTTGATTGCACGAGGTGTAAAACATATTGGTTGACCGCCTTCCGCTTCCAGACGAGTCATCAGCTCTTGGAGTAATAACGGAATGTCTTGCTTACGCTCTTTCAGCGCTGGCATCTCAATTGGAAAAACATTAAGGCGGTAGAAGAGATCTTCTCTAAATATACCGTCTTCGATCATGTTTTCTAGATTACGGTGCGTCGCGGCCACAACACGAACATTGACTTTAATCGTCGTATTACCACCAACGCGCTCAAAGCATCGCTCTTGCAGTACACGCAGCAATTTGACTTGCATAGGCATTGGCATGTCGCCAATCTCATCTAAGAAAATAGTGCCGCCTTCAGCGAGTTCAAAACGCCCTTTACGAGAAGTTAACGCCCCAGTAAAGGCCCCTTTCTCATGGCCAAACAGCTCACTTTCTAATAGCTCTGCCGGAATCGCACCACAGTTAATTGGAACAAACGGACCATTACGATACTTAGAATGGTAATGAATGTTACGTGCAACCACTTCTTTACCCGTGCCAGACTCACCTAAGATCAATACACTCGCATCAGTCCCTGACACCTGTTCAATCAAATGACGGACTTCTTGAATACCGCGGCTTTGACCGACAAGGCTACGGAAAAGGGTATTCTTGCGCGTGCAAGCAACCAGACTCTCCCCTTTGCGGCCAAGGAAGTCCTTACAGTGACGTAATGCTTCGCTCAGTTGCGGGTAGTTAAGAGGTTGCTCTAATTCACCAACAAAGTTTGGTAAGTCATCGACGGGGAAGGAGAAAGAGTCCATGACAAGAAGTGGAATATGGTGCGCTTGTTTGAGGTAGGACATTAATGTTGTCGAAGCCCAACCAGCAGAAATATTGCTAACAATACAACCAGCCCAAACACCAGACCAATCGAGTTCGCCTAACTGCTCCGAGCTAACAGCTTCGCAACTTTCTCCAACAAATTCCAATATATTGCTTATTGCTAAACGATTCTGAACATCGTCATCAATGATAAGCAGCTTTGCCAAACCTTGCATAAGTAAGAATGATTGCCTTTGTATCAGGTACGTTGCGGCCAAACCTTGATTTGCGTAATTGATAAACAGAAAGGAGGGACTGCGCTCAATTAACGATAGATAAATAGGGAAATTAGCAACAAAAAAAAGCCATTAGGGCCATTAATGATTTCTATTTTATTTGAATAAAAAAATAAGGCAACCAAGCAATATCGAGGTGTGAGCTTGGTTGTAACTTTATTCACTACATGACTTTGCCATCCGTCAAAAACAACGCTTTATTCGAGATGGCTAAATACCCACCTCAGCGGCGGTCAAGTTGTGGTATTCCGCCGGAATTTGATCCCAAGCTGATTTAATTTCACGAATGATATCAATGACATCATCAATGGGTTGAGGGTCATTTTTATGGTTCGCCGCAGAAATCTGCGTGATCATAAACTCATAAAGTGCGTCCAAGTTAGATGCAATCTCGCCGCCATCTTGCATTGAAAGACAGCTACGAAGAGAAATAATAATATCCAAGGCTTTACCAAGGCGCTCGCCTTTTGCTGGAATGTTACCAGCCAGCATTGCCGCTTTGCCTTGAATAAGGCGTTCAATCGCACCTGCCATCAGCATTTGGATGACTTTGTGCGGAGAAGCCGCACTCAGCTGGCTGTCGACTGATACCTTTTTGTATGCTTGCAAAGAACCGCGCATAGTATTCCTCTTTTAAATAAATTTTTTGTACTGCTGAAGCGAACGTTGACCATAACGGAACTTATAAAGCTCTTTACCGACATTTGAGGTTTCCGATTGCATCTGCTCAACAATTTTTTTAGTGCGAGTCAGCAAGTCTTGCCACTCGAGTCCCTGCTTCTCTAATGGGTTGCTCTGAACCATTACTAACAGGTCTTGTAATAAGCGTTCTCTGATATCGACCAAACGAAGAATTTCTTCAGCATTAAAGTCAACTTTTTCTAGCTCTTGCGTAATTAGTTGATCGATGTCAGCAATTTCTCTAAGTTCATTTTGCATCTATTAACCCAGCACGTTCATCAATGCCCCGATCTGGCCTTGCATTTTGCCAGTGGCATCTTGCATAGCGGCAAACTTAGCATGGGTGCGTTTTTCTAAACCTTCCATACGGCGATCCAATGCCGCTTGGTCATCATTCAGCCGGTAGTTCAGCTCGGTTAGGCTCTTTTCTCGAGTGCGGATACTACCGGTGATGCCCGTAATACCATGAATGGCTTCTTCCACTTGTTTTGCAAAGCCGGAATTACCACCGAAAAACTTCTCAAGCTCGTTAAAGTTGTTATTCAACTGGCGATCCAGCATGTCATAGTTGATTTCAAGCGTGCCCTGACGTGTGGTGGTGATACCAAACTCCGTCAATGACTTTAAATTTTCCGGCGCTTTATCGATCGCGGTGGAGAATACCGACTTCAACCTTGCATCAGCACTGCGGACCGTACTGTCCCCAGCCAACGGGCCTCGCTGACCCGTTGTCGGATCGACACTCGCTAAGGCTTTCGAAGTCTGATAGAAGTTGTTGTAAGCTGCAACGAAAGTTTCAATATCGCTTCGCACACTTTGGCGATCATATTCCACCCCAATTTCTGATGGCGGCTTACCAACTTCGGATTTGCCTTTCAGAGTTAAGTTCACCCCTTCAATCGCATTTTCAATCACGTTGTTGTGGCTAGAAAGCTGGGCAATACCATCTAGCATCACCAGAGAATCCTGACCTGCTTGAACTTGCGTCATGCCTGAATAAGCTTCAAATGATTTCTGTGCTTGTGCAATTTTTGCTTCTGCGACATCGATTTTTTCTAAGCGTTCACGTTCTTCTGGTTTTAGCTTGGAACGATGAATCTCTTTGGCTTGTTCTTCGGTTAACTCACCGCGCTCAACCTTTTGATCCAGCTGTTGCTTTTCAGCGGCAATTTTCTGCTCGATTTCTGCTTTTTCTTGTACGAGCTGCTGTTGAGCTTCTTTCGTGGTAACGTAAGAATCGGTCAATGTACCAGATGCGGTATTGTTCCAACCTGGCACATCTGGCGCTTTAGCAATCGCCGCTTCATCCAGTTCTAACTCTGGTGGGCGATAAGAATCAAGCAATGTGCCTGATGCCGTTTCGGTCCACCCCGGGATGCTGTCTTGTGAACGCATGCTTGCGCGTTGATTGGCTTTGTCGATGGCTTCTTGCCCCGCTTTTGCCGCGGCGGCACCGGCTGCAGAGATCGGTTCATCCGTTACATCATCTTGTGCATTCTCTGCCGCTTTTTGTTCTTCAGGAGGTATAGAATTGCCGTCTGCATCGGTTGGTTGTTCTGGTTCTTTGAGAGGCCCTAACACTGCTTCTGCCGCTTCACGAGCTTCTTCAAGCGCATTCACGCGGTCTTCCAGTGTCTTGTATTCGAAACGTTTCAGAGGATTACCAACTTCGGCATCGACACTGACTTTAAGTTGGTTGTCCTTGCCTGGCAGGTTTGAAGTAAGGATCAGGCGCGGCCCTTCTACATCGTTAATTAGGGAAGCACGAACACCAGGGTTATCTTTGGCACTGTTAATTCCACGCACGACCTCGACGAGCTTATAGCTAGAGCGGACATTAACGTCGAAGGCGTCATCGCCAAGAGAAATCTGCAGCTTACCAGGTCCAAACTTTGCGTCTTCTGGCAAAACGTCAGAAGCGACTTTGTGGCTCTGTGCAAGCTGCAACACATCGATAGCATACTTACCAGCGATAGCATCAGTAGTTGCAGTGGCGGATACGATGTTGTCATTTGTAGTCTCTACCGTGCGAGCGGCGAAGGCTTTCTCCTGACGAAAATTCATCATGAGACTTTTCATCGTATCTAACGATTCTCTGAGTCTGCCATAAGCGCTGATGCTGGCGTCAATACTTGTACGCTCATTGTTAATACTTTGCTGTTTTGGTACACGCTCTGCATCCACAATTTTGCTGACCATGGAATTGATATCCATGCCACCAGACATCCCCAAAGGGCTTAAACTCATCAAATCACCTCAAAAACGACTTACACCTTTTCAACTAACAATCCGCTGTTAGCTGTGTGCTCAGCTAGACGACGCAATACCACGAGCATTTCTTCATCAGGAATTTGACGTATCACATCACCCGTTGTGGCTTCGTAAATCGTCACTACGTCTCGCCCAGATTCTTCATCCACACGAAAAGAGACTCCTTTATTCATGGAACTCACAAATTCATTCATCTGTGCGACCATTTTTTCACGTTCTTCTCTGTTCAGCTCTTGGCGACTTCCCGCCATTTCTAATGCAGCTTGAACAGAGAGATCATGTGCGGCCCTCTTCGCTTTATCCGGCGAAAGATGGCCATTCGAATTTGCTGTGCTAGGCGTGTCTATGCCATTGCCATTTTTAATTGCAACTTTTGTGCCATTCGGCGTAGCGTAAGGCTGGATGTTCGATGCATAAGAGGATATTTCCATCACAGTCTCCCTTCCACCTTATGGGCTAACGAATAGGTCTATCACTTTGGTGAATTAATCACTAAGCAGGAGTCGACCCGATTAACCCAACAAGCTTAGCGCTGCAGATGGAGACTGCTTTGCTTGAGCCAAGATTGAAGTACTTGCTTGCTGAAGAATTTGTGACTTAGTCATTGCTGTCGTTTCCTTCGCGTAATCAGTATCTTTAATACGGCTGTTAGATGCATTAACGTTCTCGTTAATGTTGTCTAAGTTACTGATTGCATGGTCAAAACGATTTTGGAACGCACCAAGAGACGCACGTTGGCTGTCTACTGATTTTAGTGCGCCATCGATGATAGCAACCGCTTCTTGAGAACCCGCTACAGTGGTAACATCGATATCTTTAACCGTAACGTCTTTTGCTTTGCCAAAACCAATTTCACCCGCTAGGTTGCCAGAGAACTCAACGTCACCCGTTACTTTTTGAGAAGCAGCAAATACTTGTAGCTTACCGTCTTCACCAACAGACGCTTTTACGTCTTCGCTTTGACCGTTGATGTAAGTCGCTAGCTGTTCGATATCATCGCCTTGCTTTGCGTTGATCGTCAGTTCTTTCTCTTCACCAAGCTTAGTGGTGTACTTCATGCTTAGTTCAGTTTTTTCACCAACTGTCCAAGACGCATCTTTACCCTCTTCTGCTGCGTAGCTCTTACCACCCATTGTAGAAGTATCAGAACGCAAGTTACCCATAGTCAGCATGACTGCTTCACCTGAGTCCGCACCGATTTGGAAAGATTGAGTACCGTAAGTACCGTTAAGAAGTTTGTTACCACCAAAAGAGGTGGTTTCAGCGATACGGTTTAATTCATCATTAAGCGCTGTGACTTCTTCTTGAATCGCTACGCGTTCTGATTTTGAGTTTGAACCGTTCGCAGATTGCAGCGATAGGTCACGCATACGTTGTAGGATGTTGGTAGACTCATTCATTGCACCTTCAGCTACTTGTGCAATAGAAATGCCGTCGTTCGCATTTTTTACCGCCATGTCTAGGCCACGGCTTTGCGCGTTCAAACGGTTAGAAATTTGTAGACCTGCAGCATCATCTTTCGCGCTATTGATTTTATAACCCGAAGACAAACGCTCCATTGATTTTTGTTGACCTTCAGCCGCTTGGTTTAGGTAACGCTGTGCGGTCATCGCAGAAACGTTAGTATTAACGTTAATCGCCATAGTTGATCTCCTTAAGGCTTTGATTGATGCACCGTCGTGTCTCTCACCTCACTTAGGTACATCTTATTTCTCTCAATCCCTTTAACGGCGATCAATCCATATCCTTTAGACAAAAAATTTATTTTTTTGTGATTATTTTCTGTCACTTACTGAAGTGTGATGCAGCTCAAACAGCCCTAGCTCACAAAAGAAATACTCACTCTGTGTTCAAGCAGAAAATACCCAGCCGAAGCTGGGTTTACTCGCTCATCTCTCACCACGAGCGAATGGGGTTCTCTTACTGGGCAAATTAGCCTAGTAGACTTAACGCTGAGTTTGGCGCTTGTTTCGCTTGCGCAAGGATAGAGCTTGACGCTTGCGATAAAATTTGTGACTTAGTCATTTGAGTCGTTTCTTTTGCGAAGTCGGTATCTTTGATACGGCTCTTCGACGCATTCACGTTCTCATTGATGTTGTCTAGGTTGTTGATTGCGTGATTGAAACGGTTTTGGAAAGCACCTAGCTCTGCACGGTGGCTGTCTACGTATTTTAGTGCCGCATCAATGATAGCCACAGATTCCTGCGCACCACCAACGGATGTTACGTCAATCGTATCTACTGTTACGTTCTTCGCTTCACCGAAGCCTAGCTCACCAGATAGGGCGCCAGAGAAAGACACTTCACCGTCAACTTTGTTGTTACCCGCAAAAAATTGCAGTTTACCGTCTTGGTCTACTGATGCTTTTACTAGGTCAGTTTGGCCGTTGATGTAGGTTGCTAGCTCTTCGATGTCATCGCCCGCTTTCGCGTTGATGTTGATTTCTTGCTCTTGACCAAAGCTGTCTTTTAGGCTGATTTTAAGGTCGTTTTTACCCTCAGCTACATTCCAGTTTTTGTCTTTACCGTTTTCTGCTTGGTAGCTCAAGCCACCCATCATTTTGTTGTCTGAACGCATGTCTTTCAGCTCAAGCATCACTGCTTCGCCGTTGTCTGCACCGATTTGGAAAGACTTAGAACCATGCGTGCCGTTTAGTAGCTTGTTGCCACCAAAAGAAGTAGTTTCAGCGATACGGTTGAGCTCGTCGTTTAGTGCCGTTACTTCTTCTTGAATCGCAACACGCTCTGCTTTTGAGTTTGAGCCGTTTGCCGATTGTAGAGAAAGATCACGCATGCGTTGCAGAATGTTGGTTGTCTCATTCATTGCACCTTCAGCCGTTTGTGCAATAGAGATGCCGTCGTTCGCGTTACGAACCGCCACATCAAGACCACGACTTTGTACATTCAAGCGGTTCGAAATTTGAAGACCCGCAGCGTCATCTTTTGCGCTGTTGATTTTTGAACCTGAAGACAAACGTTCCATTGACGTTTGTTGTGCTGAGTTTGCGCTATTTAGGTAACGCTGAGCGGTCATTGCTGATACGTTTGTGTTTACATTCACTGCCATGGTGATTTCTCCAATTGATTTTCCGATGGTGCGGTTTCCGACGTCTCGGAAAACCAAGTAGTTCTCTCAAAGTTATTTTTATTAACGGCGCAGTTCATGGTTTCTTTAGGAAAAGTTTAAGATTTTTTTGAAAATAATTTGTTTGGCAGGCAAATCGTGATGAAGCGGATAAAAAAGCAAAGAAACGTTCTTTTTTTGCTAAAGCTTCGTTTGGAATTGTCGATACAGGCTGTTTCGCGTAGAAATCACGTCACGTAATTTATTAACCCAGTAGCGTAAGTGCTAGGTTTGGCGCCTGTTTTGCTTGTGCAAGAATCGTGGTGCTGACTTGTTGCAAGATCTGCTGCTTCACCATGTGCGTGGTTTCTTTGGCGTAGTCGGTATCTTGAATGCGGCTGTTCGAGGTGGCGAGATTCTCGTGAATGTTATCCAGATTACTGATCGCATGAATAAAGCGGTTTTGATACGCACCTAACTCTGCGCGATTGGTGTCTACATACTTCATAGCCGTATCTAACACCGCAACCGCCTGTTGTGCTCCCCCTACAGAAGTAATGTCGAGACTATCGACCGCGTCGTAACTTTTTAGCTGCAAACCCAGTTCACTTGCTAAATCACCAGAAAAAGCAATTGTGCCCGACGTTTCTGCACCTGCCATAAAGAGTTGCAACTGCCCTTGTTCATTCACGGATGCTGTGACTTTATCCGTTTGACCATTAATATACGTAGCAAGCTCTTCAATATCATCGCCTGCTTTCGCATTGATTTGAATGGATTCTGTTTCACCCAAGCGGTTAGTGAATGACATGCTCAGTTCAATAGCACCGTCTTTTACCTTCCAATCAGAACTTGTACGCCCATTCGCGACGTAACTAAAGCCGCCCATCTCGATACCATCGGTACGCATCGACTTCAATTCAACCTGAACCGCCTCACCAGAAGCAGCGCCAATTTGAAACGATGATTGACCGAAACTGCCATTAAGTAGTTTGCGCCCACCAAAGGATGTCGTTTCTGCAATGCGGTTTAACTCATCGTTCAATGCGGTGACTTCTTCTTGCAGCGCAGTACGCTCCGCCTGGCTGTTTGAGCCATTGGCCGACTGAAGCGACAAATCACGCATACGTTGCATGATGTTGGTCACTTCATTCATCGCGCCTTCCGCAGTTTGCATGATGGAGATGCCATCGTTCGCATTACGCACCGCGACATCTATACCGCGCATTTGTGATTGCAAGCGGTTAGAAATTTGTAGACCCGCAGCGTCATCTTTTGCGCTGTTAATACGCCTCCCTGAAGACAAACGCTCCATGGATTGGTTCAGCATGTCCGTTGCACTGGTCAAATGACGCTGTGCGACAAGCGCTGCCACATTGGTATTAACAGTGATCACCACGAATAAAGGGTCCAAAATTAAGGCTTTGTATGTTTATCGACCACATTCAGCAAAGGTTTAGTGATTTTTTAAAAGTAAATAGAACAAAGAAAAATGGAAAACAAAAGCCCTCCGAGATGGAGGGCTTGAAAAGCGTTGAAGAGTATTACTTAACTGCCAATTCCGCTAGCATTACTTGTGAAGGAGCGAAGAAGTAAGCACCTGTTACCGCTTTAGTAAAACGAAGCAGTTGGTCAGTCTTACCATCCGTCACACCGTACATGCTTTCAAGCATCACTTTGATGTTGTGGATAGTGTTGCAGTAAGAGATGAACAGAAGACCATGTGCGCCAGTCGCGGTACCGTATGGCAAGCTGTGACGAACAATCTTAAGGCCCTTGCCTTCTTCTTTAATGTCTACACGACCAACGTGTGATGCCGCTGGTACGTCTTCTAGTTCAACAGAATCTGGTTTAGTACGACCAATCACTTTCTCTTGAGCAGAGACACTCAGACGGTTCCATGCTGGAAGATTGTGTTCAAAGCGCTGCACCATCACGTAACTACCGCCAGCGAACGCGCCATCTTTGATCAAGGCAACATCTGCACGAGCGTCGCCTTTCGGGTTTTCTGTTCCGTCGATAAAGTCTGTCATGTCACGAGCATCTAGGTAACGGTAGCCGTATGTCTCATCAACAACGGTTACGTCTTCGGCAGTATCAACTAGGAACTTACGCAGAACGTAGAAGTGCAAGTCGTGACGTGTGGAGTGACAGTGGATCAGAACATCGACGTCTGTGGCTGGTGCGATGATGTCGCCTTCTCCTAACTGACGGAAATCAATCAACTCGTCTGGCATTTGCATGTTTAGGTGCTGCCAGAAAGCCTTAGTGAATGCGATAGAAATCGTTAGATCTGCACCTGGTTGATTCGCATTGAGCTCGTTGACTAACTCAGGTAGCGCTTTTAGTTTTGCCAAAACATTTTCACGGTTTTGGTTCACCTTTAACTGAGTGTAAAGTGCAAATGGTCCTGCTTCAGGCACAATCGCCGTTTGAGCTTGTGGCATTGAGATATCCTCTTTATTGCCCCGTACGGGAAATTTTTGTTCTTAATTTTTTGATGGCTGTCCTTCATTGTGCTCAAATTGTGGCACATAGAAGCAGTCTTTCACCCATCTTCCATTTAGTAGATAGATCACAAACCAAGTTAACAAGGTAATCGTGAGCGCATTCGCCCAATTAAATACACCGTGTTCGAGGTAGACATGATACATGGTCTGAGCCAATTGAATACCGCACAAGATCAAAGTCATAGCACGACCATGTTGTGTAATTTGATTCACCCAACCTCGGTCTGGATAGCGCAAACCCATCAACCACATCAATAACAAGCTAGGAATACCCATCAATAGCCCGAGATATAACGTATTAGAGTCAGGGTAAACAATCGCTAATATTTTGCTACCACTATCTCTGCTCACTCCTGCCAAGGCAAACACCACCCAAGAGCGCGCTAGGAACATCCAACCCAGCCATAACAGAATTGGCGCTTTCAAAAATCCATGAGCATCGTATTGATCAAATGAGTAACGCACAATATTGTCTTCTTTGCTTTCGGAAAAGCGTCACTTTAACCGATCGGCTTAGAACTTCAACATTCCAATTTCGAGAACGAAAGTTCATTTCATCCTATTTGGCAGGTAAACTGACTTCAAATGACAAGTGACGTAGAAAAAGCCATGAAAAAGAGAAATACAGCAGCGCCAGCCCCTTCCCAAGAAACGCAAGCCGAAGCGATGAAAGTGGCTAAGGCGACGCAAAAGCCAGGTCAAACCAAAGAACAGACCAAACTGATCGCACAGGGTATTGAGAAGGGCATCGCACTTTACAAAAAACAACAAAAAGAACGCAATCGACAAGCCGACAGAGCAAAGAAGATGCAGCAGAAAGAGAAGCAGCGTCGACGTGAACAGGTAACAGCGCAAGAGGAAGTGGTTACCAATATGCCACAACACAAACCCTCCGTGTTACCTTGGGCTCTGTTGGTTCTGAGTTGGATTGGTTTCGCAACTTACATCTTGATAGGGAGATAATGTGTTTCGTACTGTTATGATTGGGGGTATCATTTTAACGCTTCTTGGCTGCAGCACCCCAAAAAACCAGCCTTATGAGCAAAGCCAAGACGTTGAGATTCGCATCGACAGCCAGTTTAATCCTAAACAATGCGAGTATTTAGGCGAGATCACTGGCAGTGAGGGTCATTGGTACAGCTACCTATTTTTTACCAATGACGCCATGATGCAAGGTGCGATGAACGATTTGAAAAACAATGCGGCATCCATTCAAGCCGATACTGTGTTTATGCTCTCACCGCAAGATTTTGTCACTTCATTTAGCGTGCTAGGCACCGCCTACCGCTGCCAATAAACCTATCTAAAAAGTAAAAAAGCCAGCAATTGCTGGCTTACGCACGAAATCCAAGACTGCTAGCGATATCACCTTCCCGCTCAAGAACCCATTGACTATCAAAAGGCCCCCAATCTGAAAGCTGGTAATAGCCATCATTATGACGTCGGCCATCTTGAACGAAGATAAGTTCGATGCCGATCCCCGGTAATGCCTTGAGTACATCTTGAATAGTACGACGAGGCCACCCCGTTCTTTCGATCAATTTTGGTACATTTGGTCTTTCTAGGTTTTCCACCAACAAGGCCAAATATAGCCGCCTTGCAAAAACAGGACTCAATT
Organism: Vibrio sp. PID17_43; assembly: GCF_002608565.1. GTDB lineage: Bacteria > Pseudomonadota > Gammaproteobacteria > Enterobacterales > Vibrionaceae > Vibrio. Next base: position 74,344 of record NZ_LIXM01000014.1, on the reverse strand, counting down.
CCATTTAAACCTCCTAAAATTGTGCCGATTCATTATTTCCTTTTTGCTCAGGGAGATGTTGCGTTTGATCAATAACTCGACTTTTCCATCCCCTTTAAAGCCGCATTTTTATTCGACACCTTGCTTAACGACGAGGGTTTGAACAAAATCTATTCATTCTGCACTATATAAGACAGCATTATTCACCGCTTGATTTTGTCTGTTTGGTTGCTTCTTGGTAGGATGCTGCAACAGCCCAAAATCATGCAAAAGTGGCGACACATAACAGCCATCTATGTATGAAGAATTCAGAGAAAGGAAATAATATGACGATCACCATGTTCGGCATCCCAAACTGCGACACGATTAAAAAAGCCAAAAAATGGCTAGAAGCACAAGATCTAGCATTTGATTTTCACGACTACCGCAAACAAGGTGTCGATGCCGCAATGGTGACGGCGTTCTGCAACACTTTAGGTTGGGAACAAGTTCTAAACAAACGTGGCACAACTTACCGTCAACTGACTCAAGAACAAAAAAATACACTTAACCAAGAAAACGCAATTGCGCTTTTGGTAGAAAACCCAGCAATGATTAAGCGCCCTATCTTGAAAGTGGCAGACCAACTCCATATCGGTTTCAAAGCAGACCAATACGCGACCATTTTTAACTCTTAATGTAAGGAATACTCAAGGATGACAGACAGTCCAGTATTGGCACTTGCTAAAGACCTGATCAGCCGCCAGTCCGTAACGCCTGAAGATGCAGGCTGTCAGGATGTAATGATCGAACGCCTAAAAGCGCTTGGTTTTGAAATCGAGGTCATGGTATTCGAAGACACCACAAACTTCTGGGCTCGCCGTGGTACAGAAGCACCATTGTTCGCTTTCGCAGGCCACACTGACGTAGTCCCTGCGGGCAAATTAGAACAGTGGGGTACACCGCCATTCGAACCAACCATTATCGATGGTTACCTTCATGGGCGCGGCGCAGCAGACATGAAAGGCTCATTGGCTTGCATGGTTGTGGCTGTGGAACGCTTTATAACAGAAAACCCAGACCACAAGGGCTCTATCGGTTTTTTGATCACATCAGATGAAGAAGGCCCTTTCATCAACGGTACGGTTCGAGTGGTTGAAACTCTGATGGAACGTGGTGAGAACATCGACATGTGTATCGTTGGCGAACCTTCTAGTACAGAAATCGTGGGTGATGTGGTAAAAAATGGTCGCCGAGGGTCTATCACTGGCGATCTTACTGTCAATGGAACACAAGGCCACGTAGCCTACCCTCACCTAGCAAACAACCCTGTTCACCAATCTCTGATGGCAATTCATGAACTCGCGACAACAGAGTGGGATCAAGGTAATGATTACTTCCCACCAACAAGCTTCCAGATCCCGAACGTTTCGGCTGGTACGGGCGCATCTAACGTGATCCCAGGTGAGTTTAACGTTCAGTTCAACCTACGCTTTAGCACCGAACTGAACAACGAAGTGATTGTTCAACGCGTGACTGATACCTTGAACAAACATGACTTGAACTACGATCTAAAATGGACATTCAATGGCGACCCATTCCTAACCGACACTGGCGCACTACTTGATGCGGTGGTTGCCGCCGTCGATGAAGTGAACTACACCAAACCAGCACTGCTCACCACTGGCGGCACTTCGGACGGTCGTTTTATCGCGCGCATGGGCGGCCAAGTCGTTGAACTTGGTCCCGTGAATGCCACGATTCACAAAGTGAACGAGTGCGTGAGAGTTGACGATCTAGAGAAGTTGACTGACATGTATGAGAAAACGCTCAAGCACTTGCTCGCAAAGTAGCTAAGCAATGAAGTGACACAATTAACGAGAACACCATGACACCAGCGCAACTTACCGGAACAACAGATTCTCACCTTACATCCATACTGGTGGGCCAAAAGGCATTTTTGCTGCACCCAGAAGTAGTGGATGATTTGCTCAAAATGATTGAAGCTGCAACCAAAGCCGGTTTTAAGATGGAAATTGCCAGCGGCTTTCGCGACTTCAACCGTCAAAAAAGCATCTGGAACGGTAAGTTTGCTGGTGAGTTAACGATCCTAGATTCCAATTCCCAGCCTTTAAACAAGGCGGAACTCAGTGATGAAGAAAAGCTGATGGCAATTCTTCGCTGGTCTGCCCTACCCGGTGGCAGCCGACATCATTGGGGCTGTGATTTTGATGTTTATGCTCGTAACTTGTTGCCACCAAACACCACGTTACAACTGGAACCCTGGGAGTTCTTGGAAGGCCACCAGCTCACTTTTTATCAATGGTTAGCAGCAAATCTAGAGCGGTTTGGCTTCTACTTCCCCTACCAGCAAGATTTGGGGGGCGTCGCTATTGAGCCTTGGCACATCAGCCATAAAACAGTAGCACAGCAATGCTTAACAGGTATGACGTCAGATCTACTGAAAAATCAGTTAATCCAGCAGAATCAGATCGACCCCATTGCAGGGATTGAAGTCATCATGAATAATTTGGATAAGATCATAGCTCGATTTATTCACAATATCACATCGTCGGAGGCACTATGTTAGAACTGCTTACCAACCCTTGGGTGATCATCATCGTGGTGTTGAGTGTGGTCTTTGGTAATATTGCCGCGCTGAAATACACCGCGAACATGAAGTTAGGTCAAATGGACAAAAGTCGAAAAAACGACTTAGACAAACTGAATAAGCTCGATAAAGAACGCTATGGTCACGATGACCAAACAGACGAGAAAAAGGACAAATCTCGTTAATGCCGTTGAGTAAGCCAAGTCATTCTCGCTGAACCAAGCACTTTGAGGTTACTTAGGTATAATTCCACCAAGTTGAATAATTAAAAAGGACCGGTTGGTCCCTTTTATATCAATATTTCTAGCCGTTTGTTGCTGTTAAAACGACTCGATCACTCTTCCACAACCGCTGCCAATACTGGTGTTAGTGACTTCAAGAACTCTGCCTCTACTGGCTTACCAGAAGAATCCGTAATGTTGATTGAAGTTCGGTTACCTAAATCACCAAGTAGGAAGATGTATTTACCCGGGCTTAAATCAATCGGTTTAACACCAATTTCATTCCAGAACTCATCATCTGGCGAAGCATATCGAGCCGTAACCGTACCTTGTGACTGGCTGCGCTCTTCAATATCAAAACCAAGCTTCGGCAAAATATCAGGCACACGCTGCCATAATACATTGTATTGCGCACGAGCAATAATCACTGGCAGACCGCTGCGATCTTTACCCATGGTAATTGGAATGTGCTTAACAAGTTCTTGAGCTTTACGTTGTGCCTCTTCACGAACGTGCTGATCGTAACGCGCCGTTACCAAGTTCGTCATAAACACGTTGTAACGCTCACGGTTAGTATGTGTTACTTCTTTCTCTTGGTTACCCTCACGCCAGTCAATCAAGCTGACTTTAAAACCATGGCGACCATTCGCCGCATCTGCTCGCGTGATTTCGTATCGGCTACCAATTTCCACATCTTCATCCGGAGAGTTCCACGTCACCCACCCCGTCTCAATGCGAAAATCTGTTTGGTTTTCAACCGGGATCTTATTTTCGGCAACCATATCTTGCACGGTTTGCCACACTTTATCTAACTCGTCTTTTCGCAGCAGCCAAAGTGTTACCTCACCATTATCACTGCGCTCAAGACGAGCTCCTGGGATCAACTCTAACACTTGCTGTGGAGGACGAATATCAACCGATTTACCAACACCACCCACATAATTCCCTTGAGGGATCTGATAATTTGGGTAGAACTGCGGTTGCGCATCTACTGGTACACTCCACTCATCCAAAGCTGGGGTGTTCAGATACTCGAAATCATCCTTTGCTTGACGACGTTGGTTGGCACCACCTGAGCAGGCAGTCAATACGAATACAGCTAGTGAGCTTAACACTAACTGGCTTGAAAGCTTCATTTATACTCCTAAAACACTGAGGGCTTATTACCCTCAGCATGAACTTCAATCCTAGTCACTCAATCTTAATAAATACCGGCGTCTGTTAGCGCCTGTTCCACGATCAGCTGCGCTTTTTCAGAAAGAGGGGTCAAAGGAAGGCGCAGACCACCATCTTCAATCAAACCAAGTTTTTGAGCCGCCCATTTTACAGGTATAGGGCTTGATTCTACGAATAAATTTTTGTGCAGAGTCATCAAACGTTGATTTATGATTTCTGCTTCTTCGTACTTACCTTCACTTGCCAAATGGAACATATCAGCCATATCTTTCGCTGCGATATTATTGGTCACCGAGATAACGCCATGGCCGCCAAGTTTAACAAACTCTAGGCAACTCGCATCATCGCCACTTAGTAAGATAAAATCTTCGCCACAAAGTTCACGATGAAGTGCAACTCGGCTCAAATCACCCGTTGCATCTTTAAGCGCCACAATATTATCAAGCTTTGACAAGCGTGCCACTGTCTCTGGCAACAGATCAACGGCTGTACGGCCTGGTACATTGTACAAAATGAGAGGTACATCACTCGCTTCTGCAATTGCTTTGTAGTGTTGGAACAAACCTTCTTGTGTTGGCTTGTTGTAGTAAGGCGTCACACTCAGATAACCAGCGATACCAGAATCTGCAAGTAATTTGCTAAATGTCACTGCTTCGTGGGTTGCATTTGCCCCCGTACCCGCAATCACTGGGATACGACCGCCGGTAAATTCAACGATTTTATTAACGACCTTTACATGCTCTTCAACGGTCAGGGTCGCAGACTCACCAGTCGTGCCAACTGCCACAATACCGTCTGTACCTGCTTCAATATGGTATTCAACCAGCTTTTGTAGACCTTCGAGGTCCACCTCACCATCTGGCTTAAATGGTGTAATCAGCGCTACGATACTTCCTGAAAACATGTTTATCTCCCTCATTTTACTCTTTATGCATGGTACTGTAATGCGATTGAAAAACACAAGAGCGAACGCTCGCTTACAAAGTACAAATGAATGAATAATTATCAGTTGTTAGAGGTCTAGCAACTTAATTACTCAATTTGGTTTGATTCGCAGCAACTCTGATAATCGTGCCGTCACTAGGAAAGCCACATTATCACTTTACTTCCCTAGTACAATAAGGCGCGGAATATACTCTCTCACTATCTTGTCTAAGTCAGCGTCGAGTGAATTTGTTTCCCCGCCTTACAACCAAGATACCCATTTCATCAACCGAGTATTTCCACTAGCTTAAAAAAAGAACTGACTCGATATTTCTCGACGATATCTGTGCTAACATCTGTCTATCGAAAAAAGGACAAGAAGCTGATTTATGAAGCAACATCTGGTAATTACAGCGGTTGGAACGGATCGTCCGGGCATTTGTAACCAAGTGGTTAAGCTCGTCACACAAGCTGGCTGTAATATTATCGATAGCCGTATTGCTATCTTTGGGAATGAATTTACCCTAATCATGTTACTCACTGGTAATGCAAGTAACGTCACTCGAGTCGAAACTCAATTGCCACTGCTTGGGCAAGAACATGACTTGATCACAATAATGAAGCGAACCTCTACGCACGAGTTCATCGATAATAGCTACACCATTGAAGTTTTCATTGAGTCAGAGGATCGCATGGGGTTAACCGAGAAGTTCACCCAATTTTTTGCCGATAAACAGATTGGCCTCGACTCCCTCAGCGCACAAACCATCAGTAAATCAAAAGTTCAGCTCGATGCGGATCAATTCCACATTGCGATTACTGCTTCTGTCAGCGCAGATTGCAACCTCATGCAATTACAAGAGGACTTCGATGAACTTTGCCAGTCACTCAATGTACAAGGTTCACTCAATTTCATTAAAAACACACAATAAATAAAGGAAATAATAATGAACACGCTGACAGCAGGCACGCCAGCACCAGCCTTCTCTTTGCTCGACCAAGATGGCAATACCGTATCTCTCAGTGATTTTAAAGGTAAAAAAGTCCTGTTTTACTTCTACCCGAAAGCGATGACGCCGGGCTGTACAACTCAAGCAAAAGGTCTACGTGACGTTAAAGCGGAACTCGATGCCCACAACGTTGTGGTATTGGGCGTCAGTATCGATCCAGTAAAACGTCTTGGTAAATTCATTGAGCGTGATGAACTTAACTTCACCCTACTTTCCGACGAAGACCACACGGTAGCGGAGCAATTCGGCGTGTGGGGCGAGAAGAAATTTATGGGTAAAGTCTACGACGGCCTTCACCGCATCAGCTTTCTGATCAACGAAGAAGGTGTAATTGAGCACGTGTTCAACAAATTCAAAACTAAAGACCATCACGACGTGGTTGTGAGCTACCTGAAAGAAAACGCGTAACCATCATCTTATACAAACATCAAAAAAGCCCAGCAATCGCTGGGCTTTTTATTGGGGCGGTTATGCAGATCACTCTTGTATCGGTTTACTCTCTTCCGAACTAGGTAGTGCATTCCATACGGCTTTCACCAACGTTGCTAGTGGGATAGCGAAAAAGACGCCCCAAAATCCCCATAACCCACCAAACACCAATACCGCAACGATAATCGCCACAGGGTGAAGGTTTACCGCTTCAGAGAACAACACCGGAACCAACACGTTACCATCTAGTGCCTGAATGATCCCGTAAGCCACCAGCAGCCAGTAGAACTGTGGTGATAGGCCCCATTGAAATAAACCCACAATCGCGACAGGTACTGTAACCGCTGCCGCACCAATGTATGGAATAAGAACAGACAAACCGACAGCAACGGCAAGCAACGCTGAATAACGCAGATCGAGCACTGCAAACGTCACGTAACTCACACCACCAACGATAAGAATCTCTAGCACCTTACCGCGAATGTAATTCGAGATTTGCTCATTCATCTCGTGCCACACTTTATTTGCTAGTTTCCGGTTTTTCGGCAGAATGCCGCTTGCCATACTGAGCATTTCTTCTTTGTCTTTGAGTAAGAAAAATACCAATAAAGGCACTAGAATTAAGTAAACCGCCAGCGTTGCCAAACTCACCAGCGATGCCAACGAGCCTTTTACGACACTTTCACCCAAGCCTATCGCCTGGTTTTTCGCATTGGTAACGACCGTTTCTACAATCTGCAGGTTCGCCAATTCAGGGTAACGCTGTGGCAAGGTTGCGATGTATTTTTGCAACCCTGAATACATATTCGGAATATCGTTGATTAAGTTGCCCACCTGAGTCCAGATAGTTGGTACTAATCCAAACACGGCTATCAGCATCAAGCCGATGAAAATCAGAATAACGGTAATCACAGAGAAAGTACGAGGAACGCCTAAACGGAACATTTGAGCCACAGGCCATTCCAGTAAGTACGCCAGTACGATCGCAACCAATAATGGTGCAATCAAATGGCCAAAGAAGTAAATAGTGATAAAGCCGAACAGCAAGATCGCAACGAGGCTCACTGCGTGTGGGTCTGAAAAGCGTCGCTTATACCAACGACTTACCATCTCTAGCATCTTATGATGATTCCTTATTCAATACAGTCAGAGTAAAGTGTTCCAATGTAGATTGACAATCTACGATATACCCTTGAGTAGACAAATACTTCACAATGTCTCGTTTAGAGCTGCTGTCCACGACTTGAATAACAAGCTGTTGATACTGCTGAGTTTCTCCCTGAAACACATCAGCAGCGTGACGTTTAGCAAGTAACAGTGCCATTGGGCAGCGTTGCTCGCGCAAATCAAGTAACATGGATTCCATTGTATTGCTCTGCACTTATGATAGGGTGGTATTGTAACGGCTTTTTGAGTTGGTGCTAGCGTTTCTCGTACGATTTAAGTACAGAAATAACGCTTTACAGGTCATAATTCAAAACCTTTGGTATCACTATTTACGAAACCAATTCGTTTATTGTTGGTCTTATTGCTAGCATATTCATCTCATTGGGATGATCATAAAGCATGATAATGGAAGGAAGAGGCGCTCTCTTCTCCCCGTGCTTCGGTATTTTGGAGAACCTTTGCACCGTATGTTAAAACGCACTCGCTCGCTAGTTTGTATCTGCCTTGCTGCTGCACTTAGCACCCCAACAACTTATGCTAATACTCTAGAGCTTCCTGATATTGGCACGGCTGCAGGTAGCACTTTGACAATAGACCAAGAGTTGCTCTACGGCGATGCCTATATGCGTATGCTCAGAGCCAGCAGTCCTATTGTTAACGATCCAGTGATCAATGCGTATATTGATTCTCTCGGTCACCGTTTGGTCGCCAATGCGAATGACGTAAAAACGCCATTCCATTTCTTCATGATCCGTGACAGAAATATTAACGCATTTGCCTTCTTTGGTGGTTATGTTGCGCTGCACTCAGGTCTATTCCTGCATGCTCGCACTGAAAGCGAACTCGCCTCCGTGGTTGCCCACGAAATCGCACACGTAACACAGAGACACCTAGCGCGAAGCATGGAAGAACAGGCTCGCCGCTCTCCAGCAACAATGGCAGCTTTGGCAGGCGCTCTGTTACTTTCCATTGCCTCACCACAAGCAGGCATGGCCGCCATTACCGCCACCACGGCGGGCAACATGCAGAGCCAAATCAACTACACTCGTTCAAACGAAAAAGAAGCCGATCGCTTTGGTATTGCAACACTCGCAAAAGCGGGTTTTGAGGCGCAAGCCATGCCACGCTTTTTTGGACGCCTAGCCGACCAATACCGCTATGCAAGCAAACCACCACCGATGTTGCTGACGCACCCTCTGCCAGAGGACCGGATTACCGATACCCGACAGCGCGCTCAAGCTTACCCTCCGATGCGGGTCATTCCTTCGATTGATTATCACCTAACCCGAGCTCGCATTGTTGCCCGTTATGCCAACATAGATGGTCAAGCCGCTTTGGGGTGGTTTGAGCGTACCCAGAAAAAAGCCTCGTCAGAGATCATGCCATCGTTTGACTATGGACGCGCACTGGTTCATCTCGATAATAAACGTCTCGATCAAGCAGAACCCATATTGAATAAACTGCTAAAGCACGATCCCGGCAACCCGTTCTATCTTGATGCCATGAGCGACCTATACATCGAGAAGAAACAGCCACAAAAAGCGTTAGACATGCTAAATAAAGCGCTCAAGCGTAACCCGCAAAATGCGGTTCTTACCATCAACTACGCGAATGCACTCATTGAAGCCAATAAGAATGAAAAGGCTATTCGCGTTCTGCAACGTTATACCCACGATAACCCTGAAGACACTAACGGTTGGTTCTTATTATCGAAAAGTAACCAAGCGTTAGGACACAATGATGAAGAGCTAGCTGCACGTGCTGAAATTTTGGCATTGCAAGCAAACTGGAATAAAGCAATTCAATATTATAGTGAAGCAAGTAAAATTGCCGAACTGGGCAGCTTAGAACAAGCTCGATACGATGCTCGTATCGACCAACTAATGATCCAAAGAGATCGATTCATGGCATTACAATAACGAAATGGAGAAAACCATGTCAGTCGTGATTTATCACAATCCTCGTTGCTCAAAGAGCCGTCAAACCCTTGAACTACTAGAACAGAATGGTGTTACACCGGAAGTGGTTAAATACCTTGATACGCCGCTGAATGTTGAGCAACTAAAAGTACTTTACGCGCAACTCGGTTTCTCTTCAGTGCGCGATATGATGCGTACCAAAGAAGACATCTACAAAGAACTTGCACTTGGTGAAGCGTCAGTAACGGATGCGCAACTGTTCGAAGCAATGGCACAAAACCCAAAATTGTTTGAGCGTCCTGTTGTGGTGGCTAACGGCAAAGCAAAAATTGGCCGCCCACCTGAGCAAGTGTTGGATATCCTATAAATGGATTGCCAGATCCTCATTTTGTACTTTAGCCGCCACGGCTCAACAAAACAGCTGGCAAGACAGATAGCACGAGGAGTCGAATCGACTCCTCATTGCGAAGCTATTTTGCGTACCGTTGAAGAATTGTCACCTCACTCACACTCCCCTTCAGACCCAATTGTTACTCTAGACGAATTGAAAAAGTGCGACGGCCTTGCACTTGGTAGCCCAGTTTGGTTTGGCAACATGGCGGCGCCGTTAAAACATTTTTGGGATCAAACCACCCCCCTGTGGGTAAATGGTGACCTAATCGACAAACCGGCTTGTGTGTTTACCTCATCATCCTCAATGCACGGCGGCCAAGAAACAACGCAACAAAGCATGATGACCCCGCTGCTGCATCACGGCATGATGGTATTAGGCATTCCCTATTCACAGCCAGATCTGCATTCAACGCAATCCGGTGGGACACCTTATGGCGCAAGCAGCGTAGGACAAGACCCCAGCCTGACGGCAGAAGAGATTCGCCTTGCACAACAATTAGGAAAACGACTGGCGACCACAGCACAAAAGCTGACTGGCCGCCAGTAAGATCAAGGATAAGTAAATCGATGACTGACTCTATCGACCAACCACCTCTTAGTAAACAAACTCAAGCCTATCGCTACATGGCTCTAGTTAGTAACCTAGCGCTGTTAGCTTGGGTCGCCATTTGGCAACTTGCGCTCTCTCCTCATCCGCACTTAAGCAGCACAACCTTAGCCATCGCTTGGTGTATTCCTTTATTGCTGCCTCTTCCGGGGATTTTAGCGGGTAAACCTTACACCCATGCTTGGGCAAATTTTGTATTAATGCTCTACTTCCTCCATGCATTGACCATTCTTTACGTCGATGATGGTGAGCGTTGGCTGGCCGTGGTTGAACTCGTGCTCACGTCGCTTGGCTTCGTTGGTAATATACTGTTTGCTCGTGCACGCGGAAAAGAGTTAGGTTTGAGGCTCAAACGCCTGTCTCAAGTAGAAAAAGACGAAAAGGCCAAATTTAATAAATAGTGCCAATCGTAATAAATATTGGTTCATTCTAGTTTGGTAGATGCTCGATAACGAGGCAAAATAGCAAGTCAATAGCTAGTCCTATTGCGGTCATTTTAACGACGTTAGGCGCTAAAAGCGCTGTGCTGAGTGGCTTAGATTATCCCGAGCTGAGGATATTTACTGTGATTGCTATAACCTGAGCCAAATTCCACACAAAAAAAGAGTCGCTCGCTGCGACTCTTTTTTATTCAGGGTAGACCTCAACCGAGGTTTGACACAGTATCTGTCTCAAGTGTTGGGGCAAGTTCTGACTCTGGTTCTGGTGTGACTTTAGAACGAACAAGTGCTTTCCATTGGTAAATCAGATCGTATTGTTCTGGCACTGACTCAATATTGATAGGTTGAGCAGGTACTGAAAGTTGTACGTCTTCAGCAGCCGCACCTTGTTCAACCACACTCGCTACCTTATCTGCCGACGTTTCAATTGGCAATTGTATTGGCTCCACAGACTCGACAGGAAGCTGAACAGGAACAGCCTGTTCATAGAAACCACCTAACGGATCTTCAAATACCATCAGTTGCGAAATCGAAGATGCTTCTTGCTCAAACGCTTGTTGTGACGCAAGCAGATGGATCGTCAATGTCACCTCATTACCTTGTACACGTTTGATTTCTGTGCCTGCCACAGAATTCAGCTTAGTTAACGCTTTCTCTAAACCGAAAAAATCCACCGCTGAAGCAATATTAAGTACTTTCACGTCAATCGATTCTGAAGATTTGCTCGACACGACCACCGCACTCTTCTTCGCGTAGTAATCTGCGATGTCACCAACCATTGCTGCGATAGCACCGCTGCCCGACGTAGAACCGCTACGTGGAGTGGGTTGCGATTCAGACAGTTGCACTGGTGATTGATCGTAAAGTGTCCAACGAATCTTGTCCCCTTGTACTCGTACAATTAGCACGGCATCAGCAGGATAACGAACGCTCGCTTGACGGATAGGATCAATAAACCCACCCCAAATATCAGAGACATTCACCCCCGTAACGTCGTCAAAGTCACCCACTGGGATAGTAAGGGGTAAACCACGCACTTGGGCAGCATTACGTAGTGCCACAGCACTCTGAGAATCAGAGTGCTCCCAAGTAATTGCACGATCGTAGCCTTGCTCTTCGACCAACCACACCAAAATGTTAGCACGGTTTGGTGACCAAAATGGCAGCTGTGCTTGGGTCAATAATGAACGGATCTGCCCGCTATTAAATAGCATTTTCAGACCGTTTTGACCGTCAACCTGACCGTAACCAAGTTGAGAAATATAGCGAGAGCTGGAACCAAGCGCCTTCTGAATGACTGGATTGCTAAGAGAAGCGTCAGTGCCTGTCGCGCGTACTATTACATCTTGCATACCTTGTTGACGAGCTAAAGACTCACCATCTTTCTGATTACTGTCTATCACGACTTCTGCGCGGTAGACATCTACCTGAGTAAGAGCGTAAGCAGGCAGGGACAACCAACCTATCAGTAAGAGAGCTAAATAGCGCATAGTTTTCATAATCCTCTAAACAAGAACCCGCATGATAAGCAACTATCAATTTCTGAGCAAGAAAAGTACGGAGTGAATTATCCGGATCCGACCAAGTTGACGCCCATTGAGGCAACAAAACATTCATCTTTCTTATCACTCCATACAAAAGTTTGATCTAGGCAATACTGCAAACGTTTGCAGAATGCTAATATTCGCCGGATTTGTCTGCGTATCTTTGAATAGGGAATTATTATGAATAATGCGTTACAAGGCGCTCAAATGCTCTTTGTCGCTTTTGGTGCTCTCGTACTAGTGCCACTTCTTACTGGCCTTGATCCAAACGTTGCTCTTTTTGGCGCTGGTGTCGGTACTCTTCTTTTCCAACTGATTACAAAACGTTCAGTTCCAATTTTTCTAGCATCTTCTTTTGCTTTTATTGCTCCAATCATGTTCGGTATCCAAACTTGGGGTATTGGTGCGACGATGGGCGGCTTAATGACTGCAGGTCTGGTTTACGTTGGCCTTGGCGCAATGATTAAAGTGCGCGGTGTAGGCTTTATTCACAAAATCCTACCACCTGTCGTTGTAGGCCCTGTGATCATGGTTATCGGCCTAGGCTTAGCGCCTACGGCAGTCAACATGGCTGTAGGTAAATCTGGTGACGGTGCGATTCAACTTGTGAATGGTGATGCTGCCATTATGATTTCAGCCATCTCACTCCTAACAACCATCACGCTGAGTGTATTTGCAAAAGGCTTCCTTAAGCTGGTTCCTATTGTGGGCGGCATCTTAGCGGGTTACGCTGTATCACTCATGTACGGCGTAGTGGATTTTACTCCTGTCGCTCAAGCTGCATGGCTAGCAATGCCTAATTTCACAGCACCAGAGTTCAACATCAACGCTATCTTGTTCATGATCCCAGTGGCTATCGCACCAGCGGTTGAGCACGTTGGCGACATGTTGGCTATCTCAAACGTAACGGGTAAAAACTACCTGAAGAAACCAGGCCTGCATCGCACAATTGCAGGTGACGGGGTTGCGACTATTGCCGCTTCTATGGTTGGCGCGCCACCAAACACAACTTACAGTGAAGTAACGGGTGCAGTAATGCTAACCAAAGCATTCAACCCTGCGATCATGACGTGGGCAGCGATCACGGCAATCGTGCTTGCTTTCGTAGGGAAGTTAGGCGCAATGCTGCAAACGATCCCTGTGCCTGTAATGGGCGGCATCATGATTCTGCTGTTCGGCTCTATCGCAACCGTGGGTCTAAACACGCTGATCAAAAACAACGTTGATCTGCACAAGTCCCGCAACCTTGTGATTGTTGCAGTGACACTTGTGTTCGGTATCGGTGGCATGGCATTTGGTATCGGTGACTTCAGCCTACAAGGCATCAGTTTATGTGGTATCGTGGCAATTATTCTTAACCTAGTATTGCCACACGACCTAGGTGAAAACCACGTGGTCGATAATGCTCAAATGGAAGAAGAGAACGCGAAGTAATTCGTCTGCGCTGTAATTATACCAATCGCAGTAAATAGCTGATCATTCTAGCTTGTTATAACACTCGATAACTCTGATTACTTACTGTGATTGGTCATAAAACGGTGCTCTCTCCATTCGAAACGAACAAATACAAAAAAGCTTGGTGAAAACCAAGCCTTTGTTTTTTCTATTCAGTAATAATTACTTAGTACCGAAGATCTTGTCACCTGCGTCACCAAGTCCAGGAACAATGTAACCTTTGTCGTTTAGCTTCTCATCGATTGCCGCCGTGTACAGCTCAACGTCAGGGTGTGCTTTTTCTAGTGCTTCAATGCCTTCAGGAGCTGCTACAAGAACAAGTACTTTGATTGCCTGACACCCTTTCTCTTTTAGAAGATCGATAGTTGCGATCATAGAACCGCCCGTTGCAAGCATTGGATCAACAACGAGAGCAATACGCTCATCGATGTTAGAAGCAAGTTTGTTAAAGTATGGCACTGGCTCTAGCGTTTCTTCATCACGGTAGATACCTACAACACTGATACGTGCGCTTGGCATGTGCTCAAGAACGCCATCCATCATACCTAGACCTGCACGCAGGATTGGCACTACGGTTACTTTCTTGCCCTTGATTTGATCAACTTCTACAGGACCGTTCCAACCTTCAATGGTTACTTTTTCTGTTTCAAAGTCTGCTGTCGCTTCGTAAGTAAGAAGGCTACCGACTTCTGTCGCTAACTCACGAAAACGCTTCGTGCTGATGTCACCTTCTCGCATTAGACCAATTTTGTGTTTTACTAGAGGGTGTTTTACTTCAACAACTTTCATTTCCATCTCCGGCTTTTATGGCAATATTTAAATAAACCTTCAGATTATACACTATTTTTGCAGTGTTATAAGGATAGATCGCTGAAGAAAAAAACTAACGCAAACGTTTGCTATCTGTATTTAAGCACTGTTAGAATAGCGCCGTTTTCATATCCAACTTCAACCCGAGGACTTCACTGTGAGTGGTAATAACTCTTCTCTTAGCTATAAAGACGCTGGTGTAGATATTGATGCGGGCAACGCACTTGTAGATCGTATTAAGGGTGCGGTAAAACGTACTCGTCGCCCTGAAGTAATGGGTGGTATCGGCGGTTTTGGCGCATTGTGCGAATTACCAACTAAATACAAACAGCCTGTACTGGTTTCTGGTACCGACGGTGTAGGCACAAAACTTCGCCTAGCACTGGATATGAACAAGCACGACACTATCGGTATCGATCTTGTGGCTATGTGTGTCAACGACCTAATCGTGCAAGGTGCTGAGCCACTGTTCTTCCTAGATTACTACGCAACAGGCAAGCTAGACGTAGACACAGCGGCAGACGTGGTGTCTGGTATCGCTGATGGCTGTGTTCAAGCAGGGTGTGCACTTATCGGTGGTGAAACCGCTGAAATGCCGGGCATGTACGAAGGCGAAGACTACGACGTTGCTGGCTTCTGTGTTGGAGTAGTAGAAAAAGAAGACGTGATTGACGGCACGAAAGTAGCTGCTGGCGATGCTCTTATCGCCGTTGGCTCAAGCGGTCCACACTCAAACGGTTACTCTCTGATCCGTAAGATTCTAGAAGTGTCTGGCGCAGACAAGAACGAAGAGCTAGAAGGCCGTACTATTGGTGAATACTTACTAGAACCAACTAAGATTTACATCAAATCAGCACTTAAGATGATTGAGCAGCACGACATCCACGCGATCTCTCACATCACTGGTGGTGGTTTCTGGGAAAACATCCCACGCGTACTGCCTGAAGGCACAAAAGCCGTGATCGACGGTAACAGCTGGGAATGGCCAATCATCTTCAAATGGCTACAAGAGAAAGGCAACGTTGAAACGCACGAAATGTACCGTACGTTCAACTGTGGTGTTGGTCTAGTCGTTGCACTACCTAAAGACCAAGCAGACGCAGCCGTTGCACTTCTAAAAGAAGAAGGCGAAAAGGCATGGGTGATTGGTGAAATCGCTCAAGCTGAAGCCAATGAAGAGCAAGTTGAAATCCAATAACTTGTGAGTTGCGCTACATAAAGATATGAATGAGGACGCCACGTCCTCATTCTGCTATCTGGAACATCGAAAACCATTCTAATAGTAGGTAATTTAGCGGATACGCGCTTCAAACCTACAATACCAAGGCAGTCTCAACATCATGAAAAACATTGTGGTCCTCATTTCGGGTAACGGCAGTAACCTGCAAGCCATCTTGGAAGCTTGCGAAGACAGTAGACCAAATGCACAAGTCGCAGCGGTGTTCTCCAACAAAGCTGACGCTTATGGTTTGGAACGAGCGAAACAGTTTGATGTGAACGGTCACTTTATCGATCCAAAAGCATTCGACTCACGTGAAGACTTTGATGCTGAACTGATGAAGCGAATCGATGAATACCAACCGGACGTGATTGTTCTCGCAGGTTACATGCGCATTCTGAGCAGCGCGTTTGTTTCCCACTATATGGGTAAAATGATCAACATCCACCCTTCTCTTCTGCCAAAGTATCCTGGTTTACACACCCACCAGCGCGCGATTGATGCGGGTGATAAAGAGCACGGCACCAGTGTTCACTTTGTGACAGAAGAACTCGATGGCGGCCCGGTTATACTGCAAGCAAAAGTACCAGTGTTTGTAGATGATAATGCAGATGCCCTCGCTGCCCGTGTGCAAACTCAAGAGCACAACATCTACCCAATGGTCACTAAGTGGTTAGTCGATGAAAGACTATCGATGAGAGATGGCAAAGCGTATCTCGATGGTTTCGAGCTTGGTGAACACGGCTATGCCGACGAGTAGTTATTAACTCCAAACGACAAACACAAAAAAGGCAGCCATCACAGGCTGCCTTTTGTTTTATTCGAATGCTCTACTGCGAGAAAACCATCACTCCAAGGGCTCCGTCGGCGCTTGGTTGCCCGGCTTCGGTGCAGCAAATGGCACATCTTCTAGTGCCTTAGCATTGTTCAATACCAATTCACCAACATGGAATAAACCGTACTCACCTGGCTTCATTCGATGCCATGTCTCATTGCCAGTTAGCGGCTGAGTCGCAATCACAGAAACCACATCATTTGGCGTCGTCTCTTCTTGGAAATTGATTTCTACATCTTCATCCAACAGGGCTGCTTTACCAAATGGTGCACGACGAGTGATCCAATACAAATGGTTGGTACAGTAAGTCATCACAAACTCACCGTCGCTGAGCAGCATGTTAAACACGCCCTTCTCTTTCAGCTTATCGCAGCACTTTGCGACATAGATAAAGACCGCTTCCATATCCTGAGGTGGTTCAGGGAACTTGTCTTCCATTTGCTTTAATAGCCAGCAAAACGCCATTTCACTGTCAGTTTGCCCAACAGGACGGTGCCGGCCAGAATCTAATTCGTGGTAATCCGTAAGTTGGCCATTGTGTGCAAACGTCCAATAACGCCCCCAAAGTTCTCGAGTAAACGGATGGGTGTTTTCTAAATTTACCCCACCTCGGTTCGCTTGGCGGATGTGACTGATCACCGCACGACTTTTGATCGGGTAATTCTGCACTAATTCAGCAATTTTAGAGTCACAACTTGGGTTTGGATCTTTGAAAGTGCGAAACCCCTTTCCCTCATAGAAAGTGATCCCCCAACCATCACGATGCGGCCCTGTACGGCCACCGCGCTGCATCAATCCTGTAAAACTGAAACAAATATCGGTTGGAACATTTGCGCTCATGCCGAGCAATTCACACATGGTTAAACGAACTCCTTACCTTAAAACACGCCAACACCGCACCTTCGACGTTAGCATCCTTTTTATTCCATCTCTTTTTCAATCAACTGAATGATGATGTGAATGATTTTGATGTGTACTTCTTGAATACGGTCTGCGTATCCAAAGTGTGGTACGCGAATTTCGATGTCTGCAAGACCAGCCATCTTACCGCCATCTTTGCCTGTTAGTGCGATGGTCTTCATGCCTTTCGCTTGTGCAGCTTCAATCGCTTTTAGGATGTTGCCTGAGTTACCAGACGTTGATAGACCAAATAGCACATCGCCTTTGCGGCCAACCGCTTCTACGTAACGGGAGAATACGAAATCATAACCGAAGTCATTACTCACACAAGAAAGGTGGCTTGGATCTGAAATCGCAATCCCCGCGTAACCTGGGCGGTTCTCACGGTAACGACCTGTTAGCTCTTCAGCGAAGTGCATCGAGTCACAGTGTGAGCCACCGTTACCGCATGACAATACTTTACCATCTTGCTTAAATGAGTCCGCAATCATTTTCGCTGCTGCTTCGATTTGTGCGATGTTGTGATCATCACTTAAAAACTTATTCAGGACTTCAGCAGCTTCGTTTAATTCACTTCTAATCAGATCTTGGTACATAGGACGTTCTCTTTATTATTTCGGCCTCAGTGGTGAAATGGCATTCCCACTCGGCATTTGAACTGATGCGAACCTCGCACCGAACATTTCATTAGTCAGAGTTTACCCACAAACGAGAATTAGTGTCGATAGCGAACCGGCAGATTTGGATTCATCATGGTAATAAACTTGCCAACCTGCTTACGAAATCACCATTCAAATCTCAACTTTAGAATTTTAGCTCTACCTAGATCACTTTTTACCCAATATCGTGTTTTACATTTCTTTAATATTTTGATTACACTTACAAGAACTGGTTAGACCTCTTTCCAGGATGCGGACGTACAACATTAATAAAGTCTGAAAAGGAAATAAACATATGGATATCTTGCTCTCAATCGTAGCGCTGACAATTGTGTTAGGCATTACGCTTTACCATAGAATGTCGCTCGTAAAATCCGTTAGCCTGCTTACTGCCGTCATGTTAGCGCTGACCATCGCGGGCTCTGTAGGCCTCATAGGCTGGGCAGTTTACGTGTCTGCGATTGCCGTGTTCACCGTTTCAGGCATTCGCCAATCCCTTATTAGCCGCAAAGCACTAGCACTATTTAAGAAAGTGCTGCCTGCCATGTCTCAAACCGAAAAAGAAGCATTAGATGCCGGTACGGTCTGGTGGGAAGCAGAACTGTTCAAAGGCAAACCGGATTGGCATAAACTTCACGCCATCAAGGCGCCTAAACTAAGCAAAGAAGAGCAAGCCTTCCTAGACGGTCCCGTCAACGAAGTTTGTGCCATGGTGAGTGACTTCCAAGTAACGCATGAACTGGCTGATTTGCCACCAGAAGTATGGCAATACCTGAAAGACAACAAATTCTTCGCCATGATCATCAAGAAGAAATACGGTGGCCTAGAATTCTCAGCGTATGCGCAATCTTTGGTCCTGCAAAAACTAACCGGTGTGTCTGGCGTTCTGTCATCAACTGTTGGTGTTCCCAACTCATTAGGCCCTGGTGAGCTACTGCAACACTACGGTACAGAAGAGCAAAAGAATCACTACCTACCTCGCCTCGCCGAAGGTAAAGAGATCCCATGTTTCGCCCTAACCAGCCCAGAGGCTGGCTCCGATGCGGGCGCAATTCCAGATTTCGGTGTGGTATGTAAAGGCGAATGGGAAGGCGAAGAAGTATTGGGCATGCGCCTAACTTGGAACAAGCGCTACATTACGCTTGCGCCAGTCGCAACCGTACTTGGTCTGGCGTTTAAACTGCGTGACCCAGATGGTCTATTAGGTGACCAGGAAGATCTCGGTATCACTTGTGCGCTTATCCCAACGGATCTAAAAGGCGTTGAGATAGGTAACCGTCACTTCCCGCTTAACGTGCCATTCCAAAATGGTCCAACACGCGGTAAAGACATCTTTGTACCGATGGACTTCATCATCGGTGGCGAGAAAATGGCAGGCCAAGGCTGGCGTATGCTGGTTGAGTGTCTATCAGTCGGTCGTGGTATTACGCTGCCTTCTAACTCAACTGGCGGCATCAAAACGGCAGCATTGGCAACGGGTGCTTACTCGCGTATTCGTCGTCAGTTCAAACAGCCTATCGGCCACATGGAAGGCGTTGAAGAGCCATTAGCACGTCTTGGTGGTAACGCCTACGTGATGGACGCTGCGAGTAACCTCACCGTGGCAGGTATCGACCTAGGTGAGAAACCATCGGTTATCTCGGCTATCGTGAAGTACCACTGTACACACCGTGGTCAGCAAAGCATCATCGATGCGATGGATATTGTCGGTGGTAAAGGGGTTTGCATGGGTCCTTCTAACTTCCTAGCGCGTGGCTACCAAGGTGCCCCGATTGCGGTAACGGTAGAAGGTGCTAACATCCTGACTCGTTCAATGATTATTTATGGCCAAGGTGCGATCCGTTGCCATCCTTATGTTCTAGAAGAAATGAACGCAGCGTACTCAGACGCAGGCGATGCCGTTGAGAAATTCGATAAAGCGCTAGCGGGTCACGTGAGCTTTACCATGAGTAACCTAGTACGAAGCATCTGGTTCGGCCTAAGTGACGGTCTGGGTTCTTCATCACCAACCAAGGATGCAACTAAACGTTACTACCAACAATTGAACCGCTACAGCGCCAACCTTGCCTTGCTATCCGATATCTCTATGGCTGTCCTAGGCGGTTCATTGAAGCGTAAAGAGCGTCTGTCTGCACGTCTTGGTGATATTCTTAGCCAGGTATACCTAAGCTCTGCAACGCTAAAACGCTTCGAACAAGATGGTCGTCCTGTCGAAGATTTGCCACTGGTGCATTGGGGCTTGCAAGACAGCTTGAAGCAGACAGAAGTAGCGATTGATGAGTTCCTGGCGAACTTCCCGAACAAGGTGATTGGCCGAGCACTGCGCGTGTTGATCATGCCATTTGGTCGCGTTCGTAAAGCACCAAACGATAAGCTAGACAGCAAAGTAGCACGTATTTTACAAACGCCAAGTGCAACACGTTCACGCATTGGTCGAGGTCAGTACCTAGAACCAACAGAGCACAACGCTGCGGGTAAGATTGAGCTTGCGCTATCTGTGATTCTTCAAGCTGAACCTGTGTTCGACAAGGTATGTAAAGCACAAGGCAAACGTCGTCCATTCCTACGTTTGGATATGATTGCTCAAGAAGGTCTTGACCAAAGTTTGATCACGCAAGAAGAAGCGGATCTACTGAGAGAAGCAGAGCAGCATCGCCTTGACACCATCAACGTAGACGACTTTGAGCCAGAGGTCTTGGCCGCAAAGCCGCTTTACCCACAGATGGAGCACGTCGCTTAAGTGGTTAATGGCCTAAACGATCAATAGGAACGTAAAACGGGAGCAGAGGCTCCCGTTTTGTATTGAATCTCAGCAAAACAGAGCATGGTCTTAGCTAGAGAAGCGTTTATTCTTTGTTATCTTCTTCAACAATAAACGACTGTTCAATTCTGCGCAGTTCTTCCTGCTCTTTCAGCTTAAGTTCTTCTTGAAGCGTCGCTTTACGTTCGTTCAGTACTTTCTTTTCTGACTTGCTCAAGAACTTCACCGCTTTTTTATTCGCCAATGCGTACGCGACGACATCTTCACCTTTTTCACGACGTTCACTCACGCGTTGCGAGAAACGTTCGTTGTCACGTGCTTTACGTTCAGCTGAACTTAATTTGCTCATTTTTATGCCTTTAATAATAAACAGCAGCCCAATTGCTGCCCTCAGGTAAACAAATGAGAAGTCATTCATATAGCTGATGGCGTGAGTTTAACATAGATAATGGCATGAATAGTGGAGTGATTGCTTTCGTGATTTAGAGTTTATTCTCAAGCGGCTCTATTGAATGAAGCCTCAAACATCCCAGTACGTTGATGGCAGATTCTTAGTCTCGCTGGAGCTCGCTAGAATGACGACTCACTTCCAGTTATCAAACTTCTGTACGCACAGGGGGGCTCAAAAGTATCCCCAATTATTTATAACCATCTCACTCCAACAACAAATTCACAGAATCACTCATGTTTACACTCAGTTGCACTGTGAAATGGGAGCAATATATCTTCTATTACGCATCAATAACAATTAATCTACATTTAGAAGTTGCTGGTGACTTATCTTCTCGGTTCCCTAATAAAAGCAACTCAGTTGGCTAATTGATTGCTGTGTAACCAAAAAAACAACAGACCACTACCTGATGGTCCTGTTATTACAAATCGTAATCGTATGACAGAAGAAAACTTTAAGCTCTTACTTAAAGAGATTTCTCGGCTAAGTAAGACGCAAAAACTGGCTTTAAATGAAGAATTACAAAGAATTAACAAATCTAACAATAACATTCATCCAATATTAAACCAAGATGAAATAGAGATGTTATCTAGGGTGTTTAGTACGAAAAACACTCCCTAAGTTGATTTGGATATCAAGCAAAAAAGCGGAGCTCATCAGCTCCGCTTTTCAGTCTAAATCTTCAATATTATTTCTTCGGGACTTCCAATTGCATCTCTGGGATGGATTCACGCCTTGCTCGCAGTTTAGACCATACTACCCACAGCAATACCACCAGTATCAAAACGATGACGTTACCAACCGCAATGATGATCATGCTGCGCTTACGTTCCGCTTCGCGCTCGGCGAGGATACGTTTCTCCATCTCAATACGGTGCTGTTCTGCCAGTTCGGCTTCTTTGGCTTTACGAGCAACTTCTAGGTTAATTTCATCCACAACACTAAAACCTTGCTCCTCAATTGGGAAGACCAGTGAACGTTTGGTGGCTAAATCGGTGGCAAAGATTTCCCCTTTCCAGGCGTATTTACCTAATTCCGGGTCGTTATCCATTTTAAGCGTGGTTTTCGTGCCGTCAGCCGACACTTGACCTTGGCTGTAACTGATGAAACCATCCGGTGCTTCTTGCTCAATGTTAACGGCAATTGAGCCGGGAGTGATCATCCCCTGCTCACCGCTGACCACCAGCTGATGAGGTTGGTCTGGGTGGCGTGATTGGATAAAAGTACGTGTAACTGGCGTTGGATACACCAAAACGACTTGCTCTTGCGCTCGTAGAAATACTCCGTTGCCGGAAGTGATACGCGCGCGGTATTTGCCCGGCTCTGCATCAATGGGTAACTGAACCGTAAATACGCCATCGCCGGCTCTTTCATCCAAACCTCGGCCATCATCGGAGAACTCACCAATCACCATCGGGATTGGTCGCGCTTCCTTAATCAGTTGATCTTCGTTCTCAACAAATTTGGTAAAGGTCACACGCAGGTTAACGCGATCCAAAAAATCACGCAGTACCAGCGGCATACCATCGGAGGTTAAACGTGAGGTGAACTTCAGCGCTTCGCTTTTATAAAGACGGGTTGGGAATACATCCGTGCTGAGCTTAAGGTGTGAAATCAAGCGAATGTTATTTTTCGGGGTCACTTTGCCCACCGCTTGCCATGGACCTGGCATTGGGCTGTCTATAGAAATAATGTCTAAAGAGGACTCCTGATACCAGCGTACGTTATCGTAAGTACCCCATGCATAATACTTTTTACCATCCGGGCGTACTAATACAACTGGCTGAGAGCTTTGTTCACGATAAACCAAAAAGGTGATTTGCTCGATGCTTGGGTCAACTCGAAAGCGGTTATCTAACAAAGACATGGCGGACTCGCTCGCAGCAAACGCAAAACAACTCCAGATCGCTAAAACAGCGATCGACAAAGCCCTCAACATAGCTTCTCCTATAAGTGCCAGATACAGTTATCCACCAGCTCTAATCTTTTCTGGTGTGCATCTAGTTCATCGGCACTTGCACGCAAAACCTTTAGCCCTTTTCTTCCTTCTACGCGACGAATGCCTTCTGCTTCACCCTCTTTTTTGTTGGCATTGAATTCTAGACTCGTTTGACCACCCGTCATTAGGAGGTAAACGTCGGCTAGAATCTCCGCATCGAGCAATGCCCCGTGGAGAGTACGGTGTGAGTTATCAATGCCATAACGTTCACACAATACATCGAGGTTGTTTCGCTTGCCCGGGAAGATTTTCTTCGCCATGGCAAGGGTATCGGTCACCTTACAATAATCATCCGTTTTACCGATATTTGGATCGAGCATTTCAAACTCGTAATCCATAAAACCGGTATCGAAGGGCGCGTTGTGGGCAACCAGTTCGGCACCTTTAATGAAGTCTAAGAACTCTTGGTGAACGCTTGCATAGTCGGGCTTGTCGACCAAAAACTCGTCGGTAATACCGTGAACGCCTATTGCTTCTGGCTGAATTTCACGATCCGGCTTGAGGTAGACATGGAAGTGACGACCAGTCAGCTTACGGTTGATGATCTCCACGGCACCGATTTCAACGATGCGATGGCCCATGTAGTGTGGACCACCTTCTAAATTCATACCCGTGGTTTCGGTATCGAGAACGACAATACGATTATGTTCAGAATTGCTGCTGGTATTCATAAGGTTATGTGTGTCAGACTATGCTTTATTAAATGATTCGGCTAATAGTACCAAAAATATGACCAAACACGTTGAGATTTTCACAGACGGATCTTGTTTAGGAAATCCTGGCCCAGGTGGATACGGCATCGTTTTACGTTACAAGCAAACGGAAAAGACCCTCGCTAAAGGTTACACCCTGACCACCAATAACCGCATGGAAATGTTGGCCGCAGTGGTCGCACTCCAAACGCTTAAAGAGCCTTGCCAAGTTACATTAACCACCGATAGCCAATATGTGCGCCAAGGCATTACGCAGTGGATTCACAACTGGAAGAAACGTGGTTGGAAAACCGCAGATAAAAAACCGGTAAAGAATGCCGACTTGTGGCAAGCGCTAGACAAAGAAACCGCTCGCCATCACGTCGATTGGCGCTGGGTAAAAGGCCATGCAGGTCATCGAGAAAATGAAATCTGTGATGAACTTGCACGTACAGCCGCTGAAAATCCAACCGAAGAAGACACCGGTTATCAGCCATCTTAGACTGCTGACCTAAATTTCTCGTTAGATACTTTCCTAACCGTATTACCCTCTCGATTCATGACTCCCAATGGCGCAAGCTTTCTTTTCATACGCCAATGTGGCTTGATAGGTTGAAGAGGGTAAGTTCGCTTACGAGCAACGATGTAATACAAGCTTCCTGCTGATGAAGCCCAATCTCCCAAACTGTTTTCTAACCACGTCCATAACGTTTTATAACGCATCATTGGAAACAATGCATAGCGATCGCAATGGATCACCTGATAGTTCAGCACGCCCAACCAATCCTTAATGCGGTTAGAGGTGAACATACGACTACTCCATGGCAAGTTATTTTTACGCCAAGGTAATAAGCTCGCAACGCCCGTGAAGCTGAACGGATTGAATCCGGTAATAATAAGGTAACCGTCATCCATCATCACGCGATCCACTTCTCGCAACAGTCGGTGGGGGTCACTTGCATAGTCAAGCTGATGAGCTAGCAGGACAACATCAAAGCTTTTCTCTAAAAAGGGTAATTCGTAACCATCTGCGATGACATTATGCAACGGGTTCTGGATATCTACGTTAACTTGGTGTTGAATGTTACAATTACAACTGGTTAACTCGCAGCTCAACCCGCCCAATTTTAACATGTGGTAGCCGAACAATTTCGGGCACCATTCGTCAAGTCGGGTTTGGATTGACTCATATACCCAAGGGCCATTGTTCATGTCTGACCAAGTCGATGGGTGCTGGATAGTTTTGTTGCTGAGTGCTGGTTTCATTTACCACCTGCTAATAGGGTGACGGAGAACGAATCGTGTTACAGATCAAAAGCATACCTGCATTTAATGATAATTACATCTGGCTGATACAAAATAGCCAGAAACGTTGTGCCGTGGTCGACCCAGGCGATGCAAAACCAGTATTGGCATATCTACAGGCTAACGAGTTAACTTTAGAAGCAATCCTAATTACACACCACCACAACGATCACATCGGCGGCGTTCCAGATTTGGTTCGTGCGTTTCCTCACGTTTCGGTTGTAGGACCAAAGGCAGAGCCAATCCCAACCTTAACCAATGCGATGGAAGAAGGCGATAAGCTTGAGCTATTCGGTGAAATCTTTATGGTGCTAGGGCTGCCTGGTCACACGTTAGGTCACATTGGCTATGTGGGTGACGGTAAGCTGTTCTGTGGTGATGTGCTGTTCTCTGCAGGGTGTGGTCGTGTGTTTGAAGGAACGCACGAGCAAATGTTCGAATCCCTGAGTAAAATTGCAGCACTACCAGAAGAGACCGAAGTTTTCTGTGCACATGAATATACCGCGAGCAACGTCGCCTTTGCCCTTGCTGTAGAGCCCGACAATGACCACTTACGCCAATATCGCGATGATGTGAACCGTCTGCGCGCACAGAACATTCCAACGATTCCAACCACACTACGCAAAGAGAAATGGATTAACCCATTCCTACGTACCACTCAGCCAGAAATAGTAAAATCGGTCGCGAACCGCATCGAAAATAGCGATCCATGCTCGGTTTTTGCGGCTCTGCGTGAATGGAAGAACGAATTTTAACCATTTTTTACTTGTAACTTTATCGGACACAAGTATTATCTTCAGCTTAATTTTTTATAGAAGCGCCTCCGGCGCTTCTATTGTGTTTGGGGTAATGTAAACCTGATTGCATTATACCCAAGCGCATAATTGAGGCATTGCCCTCGTCCTTTAGTGTTAGAAGATGCCTAATATCTGACGGCTACCTCGCTTAACAATGGGTAAGTGTCGATAATAGGTCCTCAATAGGTTTAATCCATGCGTTTAAAGTACACTTTGGCGTTGACGTTACTGCTATCTGGCTGTCAATTAGCTCAACCAGATTCGACCAACTCTCCAACCCAAGAAACCAATAACCCTGAGCAAATTGTAAAACAAGACAAAGCTCAGGCTGATTCCTCTAAAAAGCAACCTGTCGCGAAGGAAACGGCAAAACCGACGCCAAAAGTGATTGCTCCTCAGGATCAAGAGGATGTATGGCAACGTATCGCTATGCAATTGGACATGGACATCCCAGACAACAAAAAAGTTGCGTATTACCGCACTTGGTATTTAAAGCACCCAAGCCACCTTCGCACTGTATCTAAACGCGCAGAGCCGTTTTTGTACATGATTACCAAACGAATCGAAGAACGTGGTCTACCCATGGAACTGGCGCTTTTACCGGTCGTAGAAAGCTCATTTGATGCCTTTGCCTACTCGCACGGTAGTGCCGCAGGCCTGTGGCAATTCGTTCCTGGTACCGGCAAAATGATGGGGCTTGAGCAAAACTATTGGTACGACGGCCGCCGTGATGTTTCCGCGTCTACTGATGCTGCTCTTAGCTACCTAGAACAGCAAAGTAAGCGTTTTGATGGCAACTGGCAGCACGCCATTGCAGCCTACAATAGTGGCGGCGGTCGTGTATCCAGTGCGATTCGTAAAAACAAGAAACTAGGTAAGCCAACCGATTTCTTCTCTTTGGATCTACCAAAAGAGACCAGTAGCTACGTACCTAAACTCCTTGCCTTAGCGGACATTGTCGCGAACCAAGAGAAATATGGTATCGATATTCCTGCGATTCCTAACAAGCCAGTGCTCACGCTTATTGATCCAAAAGAACAGCTCGATCTGGCTATTGCCGCAGATTATGCCGGTATTGGGGTTAAAGAATTGCAAAGTTACAACCCAGCTTACAACCAATGGTCTACCGCACCGGATGGTCCACACCAGCTTCTCATTCCAGTAGAGAAAAAGGATCAATTCCTTGCTCAAGTGAATAAAAATCGTGGTAAGGGTGTAAAAGTGGCGCGCTACAAAGTGAAGTCAGGTGACTCTCTGAGCATGCTAGCCAACAAATACGGTACAACAACCAAAGTGATTCGTCGTGCAAACGGCCTATCGAACAATAATATCCGCATTGGTCAGTACCTGCTGATCCCAACCTCAACCAAAGACGACTCTAAGTATGCGTTAAGTGCCGAGAATCGCTTAAACAAAACGCAATCTCAAGCTCGTGGTCAATTTAAGCTGACTCACGTTGTTCAATCTGGTGAGAGCTTGTGGTCCATTGCAAAAGAGAACAAAGTTTCTCATCAGTCTCTGGCGAAATGGAACGGCATGGGGCCAAAAGACACCTTACGCGTTGGCCAAAAAATGGTGATCTGGAAGAACTCCGACAAAGGCGCAGTCATTCGCACTGTGTTCTACAATGTGCGTTCTGGCGACACCATCAGCGGCATTGCGAGCAAGTTTAAGGTGAAGAGCAACGACATCGTGAAATGGAATTCTCTTCAAAAGCAGCAGTACCTGAAACCAGGTCAGAAGCTTAAGTTGTATGTTGACGTAACCAAGGTAAGTGTATGAACCCATCGAGTAACCCTCTTGTAATGTTGTTGGATATTTTCCGTTCTCCAACATCTTGCTTCTTAGCGCTGTATCAGCGTGGAGGCTGGGGATGGCAACCTTTCATCGTGTTGGTGATCAGTCCATTTCTATTTTGGGGGGCCTATTTCTCGAATGTCGATTTTACTTGGTTGAGTGAGCAGCTCACCGCTCAGTTCCAACAGATCGATCCAAAGCAGATTGAGCTGTTGGAACCAAACACCTTGATGGCCACGGCGATCATTAATGATGTATTTAACCGCTTTGCGACATTGCTACTGCTGGCGCTTTGGTTCTTCTTAGCAACGAAAGCAAGTAAACAACAATACGGTTACTGGAAATGGTTTGCTGCATCGTGTGCAATTCTGTTTCCTGCCGTTTTGGGAGATATTGCAAGCTATGCGAGTCTGCTGCTTAAACACGGTCAGGTGATGACATACGCTGCCGATTTAAACAGCTTAAATGGTCTACTAAAGCTACCGCTAACCAGCGAATGGTCTCACTTTGCTAGCTCACTACCACTGCTTCTGCCTTGGTACATAGTATTGGGCTACGGTATCGTACTGACTTGGACTGAGTTCGAACGCGGACAGGCTCTTGTTATTGCTAGCCTGCCATGGATGGCGTTCTACGTGATTTGGGCATTGTACATCGTTATTGCTTAAGCGTTTGAAATACAATGACTAGTCGTTAAGCGTAAACGATACCAATAATGGGTTATGATCGGAAGCGTCGCTCTGCGGCGCTTTCGCATTTTTGAACATCAGCCCTCGATAAAAAATATGATCAAGCGGTAAGCCATTAATGAACTGGGTTCGGTTATCCGGGCTAAACTGGACTTCTTGCAAGTTAGCTTTGTGTAGGACTTTCTTCATCGCAGCAATACGCTCCCCACTCCAGCTGTTAAAGTCTCCCGCAAACAAAACCGGACCTTTGTGCTCTTTAAGCACCTTTTCAAGCGTTGTAAGTTGAGACGTGTACTCTTCTGTCCCCACCGTGAAGTTAATAGCGTGAATGTTGATCACCGCTAAGGTTTGACCATTACTCAACAGATACTTACTATACAACGCGGACTTAGGCAATCGTAGCCACGGCTCTTTTGAAGTGTAAGCGCAGGCTCGAATAGGTTCGTCCTGGGCGATAGTGATTACGCCAGCGCCATTACCTAACGCCTTAAATGCACTCACTTGATTGCTGACCCAATGCCCTTCTATCAGCCAAGTTTTAAACTCATCGGTTAAGCTGGCTTCTTGCAGTAACAATAACTGCTTATTAGCGGAGAGTGAGTTCAACACTTGTTGCCAATTCTCTTTGTTTTGCTTGTAAATATTCCACACCAGTACATTCAGTTCACCGTGCTTGTCCAACACTTGTGGCGCGTCAAACTCCATGCAGCGAATCTCTTGAATAATCTTCGTGCCTGTCTGAGTAATGATTTGTGGCTGCTCTGGCACAATGAACACCAAATGAAAAGCAGTCACAGCCGCCAAACTAAGAAAAGCGAGAGAAAGAAAAAAGCGCTTAAACATAATCCAACCTAAACAATTAATAATCTGAGCTTGGGATAACCAATGAAAAAGGAGCCATACATAGGCTCCCTTTTAGCTTAATCAAATATTCATCACATATCGTAGTGAAATCGAATATCTATCTGAATAGAGATTAGATCGCGTCTTCGTCTTCTTCACCCGTACGGATACGAACCACACGCTCAATGTCTGTTACGAAGATCTTACCATCACCGATCTTACCAGTTTGTGCCGTTTCGATGATGGTGTCTACGCACTTATCTGCTACGTCTTCAGTCACAACGATTTCTAGCTTCACTTTAGGAAGGAAATCCACCATGTATTCTGCACCGCGGTACAGCTCTGTGTGACCTTTCTGACGACCAAAGCCTTTGACTTCAGAGACAGTCATCCCTGTAATGCCTACTTCAGCCAATGCTTCTCGGACATCATCCAATTTGAATGGCTTAATAATCGCTTCAATCTTTTTCATGTTCATCCCTTAAGCTTCAATCGTTTGCGCATATTATCGGTTAGCATCTCACAACATTCAATGCCTGTCATAATTCCGAGGTAAAAATACTGAAAAAGCCAGAGCATTGCCCTGCCCTTGTCTCTATAATGTGTTGCGATTACTTAAGGCTTGAATAGTAAGCCGCTAAGTTGGCGATATCCGCGTCAGACAGTAATGATGCTTGTGCCTGCATAACTGCCGCTAAGCCACCCGTGCGTTGACCATCTTTATAAGACTTAATTGAGCTCACGATATATTGCTCATTCTGACCTTTTATATTTGGGTAACCCGGAATCACGGCAATACCGTCTGGGCCATGACAAGCGGCACATACCGCAGCTTTCGCTTGCCCAGCTGCTGCATCACCGGATGCCAATGCTTGACCACTCATCATCGTTAACGCTACCACTGCGACCATGATCACTTTCTTCATTACTTCACCTGAATTTGTTGTATTTATAGCCAGCATTGTGTCATAAGTTACAATAACTTGCGCCACACTAGCTCACAATCCTGACCGCCAAAGGCTTGATCAACGAACAAATCCGCCACAGCCACCACTTGATCTTGATACATCAAGATCGGCATTTTCCGACGAAGCCAACTTGGCACGTTGTATTCCTGAAACAGCTTTTTCAGCTTGCGACTGTGACCCCGTGTGGTTGGGTGCGCAGTGAGTCCCTCAGGATTAAAAGTCACTCTTAGACGCTCTGGATAGGGTGGTAAGGCAATATTGGCTTG
Source organism: Vibrio sp. PID17_43 (assembly GCF_002608565.1). Lineage (GTDB taxonomy): Bacteria > Pseudomonadota > Gammaproteobacteria > Enterobacterales > Vibrionaceae > Vibrio. Next base: position 43,499 of record NZ_LIXM01000014.1, on the reverse strand, counting down.
ATTCGATGTCGTAGTCAGCGTTAATTCTCCCAACCGCTCAGGAAGCGGTAACGCAACGTCCAATTGAAGCGAACTTTGCCACGCACTCACGTCTACCGTTTCGGTGACCCAATAAAGTCGATGTTGAAAACGTCGCACTTCACCTTGTTTCAACTTTAGCTTTGGATTCGCATCTTGCTGAGCTAACGCGACTTCATTCCAAATCAAACTCAATTGTGTCTGACTGGGCATATTGACGTTTAATTTTGCTAACCACATACGAATCAAATGCGCACGAGCAAGATCACTGTGTGAGGTTAGGCCGCCAATCCTCAAGCTAAAATCAGGGTGTAGCGTTTGTTCAAAAGTGGCGCCTAACAACTCATCAAGCAGTGCTTCTTGTTGGGCACATAAGCTAGCACTGCGTTGAACGGCTTGATGAATATTCGGCCAACGAGCAGCGAGTTCTGGAACAATACGATGGCGTAAGAAGTTTCGATCATAGCGCGTATCTTGGTTGCTCTCGTCCTCAACCCATTCAAGACCAAGGCGATGCGCGATACGTTCAATTTGCTCACGACGAACTGAAAGAATCGGACGAACTAACATGCCCCCCGAAAAAGGCATGCTTTCTGCCATTGAGGACAACCCTTTTGGGCCACTTCCACGTTTAAGAGCAAGCAGGAAAGTCTCTACTTGGTCATCCGCATGCTGACCTGTCAGGAGTAAGTCACCGTCTTGAACATGCTTGGCTAATGCGTGATAGCGCGCTTCACGAGCCAGCAGTTCAATGCTCTCACCACTATGGATGTCTAAACTGACACACTCAATGGTGCATGATATACCGGCTTGCTTCGCCCACAAGACGCATTTCTCTGCCCAGTCATCGGCATTGGCACTCAGGCCATGATGAACATACACTGCGTGGCAAGTCACTGAGCGAGCTCGTTGATAGCGGCTGAGCAGTTCAAGTAATAAACGCGAATCCACCCCACCACTGAAGGCCAAGACGATCTTAGTTTTAGGCTGGTAATGTGCGTCTAGTACATGAGCAACATGTGGGTAAAGCGATTCCATAAGCGATCCGATAGGTACAAAAAAGGGCTGGACGTTTGCCCAACCCTTTCTATTTTATCCGTTCTCTTGCGAGATATCAGCAGTAACCGTAGTTCATTAGACGCTGATAACGACGCTCAAGTAGTGTTTCTTGATCAAGCTGCTCAAGATCTTCAAGCTGTCGAAGCAGGTTTGCTTTCATGTTAGCTGCCATTTGAACGTGGTCACGGTGCGCACCGCCTAGTGGTTCATCGATGATTTCATCAATAAGGCCCAGCTCTTTTAGACGAGGGGCAGTTAAGCCCATCGCTTCCGCTGCTTGTGGTGCTTTATCTGAATCACGCCATAGAATTGATGCACAACCTTCTGGAGAGATGACTGAGTACGTAGAGTACTGAAGCATGTTCACGTAGTCGCCGACGCCGATGGCCAATGCACCACCAGAACCACCTTCTCCCACCACGTTACAGATCACTGGCACTTTAAGACCAGACATTACTTTAAGGTTTTTTGCGATGGCTTCAGATTGGCCACGCTCTTCTGCACCAACGCCAGGGTATGCCCCCGCCGTATCGATAAAGGTGATGATTGGCATCTTGAAGCGTTCTGCCATTTCCATTAGACGTAGTGCTTTACGGTAACCTTCTGGTTTTGGCATACCGAAGTTACGTTTTACCTTCTCTTTGGTTTCACGGCCTTTCTGATGACCGATGATCATCACAGGGCGACCTTCAAGACGAGCAATACCGCCAACAATCGCTTTATCATCAGCGAATGCGCGATCACCCGCAAGCTCGTCAAATTCTTCAAATACATGCTGAATGTAATCAAGCGTGTATGGACGTAGAGGGTGACGAGCCAGTTGAGCTGTTTCCCATGCACCTAAATTACTGAATGTTTTTTTCTTCAGTTCTAGGCTCTTTTTCTCAAGCTGTTCGATTTCTTTATCCAGGTCAATCGCAGAATCCCCACCGTGGCGGGAAACATCGCGTAGCGCTTCGATTTTTGCTTCTAGCTCTGCGATTGGCTTTTCAAATTCAAGAAAGTTTAGGCTCATCTATGAATCCTTTTGACTCAGCGTCTTACGTATCGCGCTGAATTTTTTAGTTAAATTCGAGTTCTACCTGGCCTTTACCAAGTAACTGTTGTAAATCTTCTAGTAATGTATCACTTGGCGTCACGCGCCATTCTGTGCCCAATGTTAACCGCGCTCTGGCGTCGGCACGTTGGTAGTATACATTGATAGGGACAGTTCCGGCTTTATGCGGTTCTAAAATACGACTAAATTGCTCGAAGAACTTGTCATTGATTTGGTTTGCATCAATCGATACTGACAAACCACGGGCGTATTTTTCACGTGCACTGCCGAGATCCATCACTTCACGCGCTGACATTTTAAGCCCACCGTTGAAATCATCAAAGCTGACCTGTCCCGATACGACCAAAATTTTATCTTTTTCGAGAAGTTCTGCATACCGATCAAGTGCATCTGAAAATAGCATCACCTCCATTCGACCACTTCGATCATCCAGCGTCATGATACCGATGCGGGTTCCGCGCTTTGTGGTCATCACACGCGCGGCAATCACGAGACCAGCAATGGTCACCGATTGATCACGACGTGTCGGCGTTGCGTCTTTAAGTCGACAACTGGTGTATTTGTTCAGTTCCTTCAGATAGGCGTTAATTGGGTGCCCGGTCAAATATAAACCGAGCGTTTCACGCTCACCCTCTAGCCATATTTTTTCAGGCCAAGCTGGCACTTGTGTGTACTTATGCTCCACTTCTTCTGGTGCATCCGTCAGCACGCCAAACATATCGGCCTGACCAAACGCTTCGGCTTGATGGTGTTGACTCGCCGCTTTTACGGCATCATCCAAAGAGGCCATGAGTGCGGCGCGATGAGGGCCTAATCGATCCAGTGCGCCCGCGTAAATCAATTTTTCAATCACACGCTTATTAACTTTCTTCAGATCAATACGCGCACAGAAATCGAACAGATCTTTAAAGTATCCGCCTTTTTTGCGAGCAGCTAAAATCGCATCAATCGGACCTTCACCCACCCCTTTAATCGCGCCAATACCGTAAACAATCGCGCCGTTTTCATCCACGTTAAAACGGTACAACCCTGAGTTAATATCTGGCGGTAGAACGGTGAGCTTCATTCGCAAACATTCGTCTACTAAGCCAACGACTTTTTCCGTGTTATCCATATCGGCCGTCATTACCGCCGCCATGAATTCTGCCGGATAGTGGGTCTTCAGCCAAAGCGTCTGATAAGAAACCAGTGCATAAGCGGCCGAGTGCGATTTGTTAAAGCCGTAACCCGCAAACTTTTCTACCAAGTCGAAGATTTTCATCGCCAACTCGCCGTCGACGCCATTCTTTATCGCACCGTCTTCAAAAGTCGCACGCTGCTTAGCCATCTCTTCTGGCTTTTTCTTACCCATTGCTCGGCGAAGCATATCCGCACCACCAAGGGTGTAACCGGACAGAACCTGCGCGATCTGCATAACCTGCTCTTGGTACAGAATGATGCCGTAAGTCGGATCGAGGATCTCTTTTAGTGATTCGTGTTGCCACTTTTCATCTGGGTAAGAGATCGCTTCTCGGCCATGTTTACGGTCGATAAAGTTATCTACCATGCCTGATTGCAGCGGTCCTGGACGGAACAGTGCTACCAGTGCGATGATGTCTTCGAAACAGTCAGGCTGAAGACGTTTGATCAGTTCTTTCATACCACGCGATTCCAGCTGGAATACCGCGGTGGTTTCTGAGTTCTGTAACAAACGGAAAGAGGCTGGATCCGCAAGAGGTATTGACTCGATACGAACGGGCTCTTTACCCTCTTGCTCTAGGCGCGGATTAATCAGACCAAGCGCCCAATCGATGATGGTTAGAGTTCGTAAACCCAAGAAGTCGAACTTAACCAAGCCAGCGGTTTCAACGTCATTTTTATCAAATTGAGTCACTGGGAAGTGACCTTCCGAGTCCGCATAGATCGGTGCAAAATCCGTAATGGTCGTTGGTGAAATAACCACACCACCCGCATGCTTACCGGCATTTCGGGTACAACCTTCTAGAATACGACACTTATCGATGAGCTCTTTGACTTCTTCATCCGCGTCATACAACTCAGGTAACGCCGGTTCAGCTTTGAACGCTTTCTCCAACGTCATGCCCGGATCAGGCGGGATCAACTTCGAGATGCGGTCAACGAAACCAAATGGGTGACCAAGTACACGGCCTACGTCGCGGATAACCGCTTTCGCTGCCATGGTACCAAAGGTGATGATCTGCGACACCGCGTCACGGCCATACATTTCGGCTACGTGGTCTATAACTTGATCACGTTTATCCATACAGAAATCGACGTCGAAATCGGGCATGGAGACACGCTCTGGGTTCAAAAAACGTTCGAAGAGCAGATCGTATTCCAACGGATCAAGATCGGTGATTTTCAGGGCATATGCCACTAACGAGCCCGCACCAGAACCACGCCCCGGACCTACTGGAATATCATTGTCTTTTGACCATTGAATGAACTCCATTACGATCAGGAAATAACCCGGGAAGCCCATTTGGTTGATTACGTCGAGTTCGATTTGTAAGCGCTCGTCATATTCTGGACGACGCGTTAAGCGCTCTTTCTCATCTGGGAATAGGAATTCTAAACGTTCTTCCAAACCTTCGCGTGACTTCATGACCAAAAATTCGGTCTCTTTCATCCCTTCTGTTGGGAAGGCTGGCAGGAAGTATTCACCTAAACGTACGGTGACGTTACAACGCTTGGCAATCTCAACACTGTTTTCCAATGCTTCTGGAATGTCCGCAAACAGCTCACACATTTCTTCTTCAGTGCGTAAGTACTGCTCTGGGCTGTAATTTTTTGGACGACGTGGATCTTCTAAGGTATAGCCATCATGGATCGCCACGCGAATTTCGTGCGCATCAAACAGATCTTCGCTGATGAACACCACTTCGTTGGTTGCTACCACTGGCAGGTCTTCTTGCTCTGCCAGTTCAACAGCAAAGTGCAAATAGGTCTCTTCATCTGGACGGCCAGTACGAACCAACTCCAGATAAAAGCGATCGGCGAAGTGTTGTCGATAAAACTCAACACAATCCTGGACAAGCTTGCGGTTGCCTTTAAGTAATGCTTTACCTATCTCACCGTTTTTTGCACCAGAAAGGACAATAAGCCCTTCTGATAGCTCAGCAAGCCAAGCTTTATCAATGACAGGTTGATGTTGGACATGACCACGTAAGTACGCTTTCGAGATCAGCAGCGTTAAGTGCTTATAACCCGTGTTGTCTGCTGCGAGTACGGTTAATTGTGTCAGCTCCTCACCAAATTCATCGGACTGCATTTTGAAATCTGCACCAATGATCGGCTTCACACCGCAACCGTGTGCTGTGCCGTAGTATTTCACCAAACCACATAAGTTGGTGAAATCGGTCAGTGCCATTGCTGGCATGCCGAGCTCGGCGACTTTCTTAACTAGCGGTGGAACTTTGTTGATACCATCCACCATCGAGTAATCACTATGGACACGAAGGTGAATGAACTTGGGATCTGACATTAGCAGGTACCGTGTAACTAAATCTTTTATGGAATTCTAACCTAAAGGGGACGTGGATTATAACCTCGTTATACGCCAATCCCGAATTTGGTCTACTCTTCGATGCCCAGGGCTTTCTTTACTGGCTTAAAGCTCTTGCGATGTTCGTTGATCACACCGTGCTGTTCGATGGCTTCAAAGTGCGCTTTGGTTGGGTAACCTTTGTGCTTCGCAAAGCCAAATTGCGGGTATTGTTTATCCAGCTCTTCCATTTCTTGGTCACGTACGACTTTAGCAATGATGGATGCTGCACTGATTTCTGCCACGCGTAAGTCGCCTTTCACCACTGCTTGAGCGTCCATTGGCAGCGCAGGACAGCGGTTTCCATCGATAAGCGCCAAATCTGGCTGAACTTTCAAACCGGCAATCGCACGCTGCATCGCCACCATGGTCGCTTGTAGGATGTTCAGTTCATCAATCTCTTCAGGTGAACAACGGCCAACAGACCAGGCTAATGCCTTCTCTTTGATTTCTGGAAGCAAAGCCAAGCGCTTTTTCTCACTGAGTTTTTTTGAATCGTTCAATCCTTCAATTGGATTATTCGGGTCCAAAATGACCGCAGCGGTAACCACATCACCAACCAGAGGGCCACGCCCTACTTCATCCACACCAGCAACCAATTGGTAACCTTGTGGGTATTCAAACGGTGGGAGCTCAACTTTCGCTTTTGTGGTTTTTGCCTTCACAGCCATGGTAAATCTCTATTTCTCTATCAGTGTTAATACCGCATTTGCGGCTTGTTGATCCGCATTTTTTTGGATCCAGTGGTGCATTTCGGTGAACTTATCCAACATTCTTTGGTTATCGCTCTCTAGTAAACGAGACACTTCGTTGAATAAGTTTTCTGGTGTGCAGTCTTCTTGCAAATACTCTTTTACCAGTTCGCTATCAGACAAGATGTTAGGTAACGATACGTATTTTGTTTTTAGCAGACGTTTGGCGAGGAAAGCAGTAACAGCATTCACACGGTAGCCAACCACCATCGGACGCTTCAGCAACATACATTCTAGCGCAACCGTGCCTGACGCCAACATGACGACATCAGAAGCCGTAATCACGTTACGGGCCGTATCATCCACCAGTCTGAAATCTAGCTCTGGTGCGAGAACTTTCCAGGCTTGCTCAAACTGCTCACGACGTTTTGGGTTAACAAGCGCAACCACAAACCCCAGTTCGGGAAATGTCTGATGCAGTCGTCGACAAGTTTCGATAAATGGCTCAGACAACATTTTCAGTTCACTACCACGACTGCCAGGTAACACGGCCAGCCATTTTTTATCTTGCTCTAAGCCCAATAATTCACGAGCGGGCGCTTTTTCTGACTGCAATGGAATCGCATCTGCCAACGTGTGGCCAATAAACTCACAAGGCACATTGAATTTGTCGTAAAACGCTTTTTCAAATGGTAGAAAAGCCAATACTAAGTTGGTCGCTGCTTCAATCTTAAAGATACGCTTTTGACGCCAAGCCCAAACGGAAGGGCTAACGTAATGCACGGTTTTGATACCCGCTTTCTTCAAATCTAGCTCAACACGTAAATTAAAATCCGGCGCATCAATACCAACAAAAACATCTGGCGGATTTTGAGTGAAGTACTTAACCAACTCAGCTTTAACCTTTAGCAATCTTGGCAAACGGCCTAAGACCTCAACCAACCCCATGACGGCGAGCTCTTCCATATCAAAAAGAGATTCACAGCCTTGGGCGATCATTTTCGGTCCGCCAATACCAACAAATTCCGCATTTGGGTACTGCTCTTTCACCGCTTTGATAAAACCTTCACCAAGCGTATCGCCTGATAGTTCTCCGGCAATGATGCCAATACGTAATGGTTTTTCCATGTTCATTCCGATTGTGTCCTATGCACTATGGATAAGGGAGCACCTTATCCATAAAACACAAAAAGATCGCAGCCTAATCTAGGCGCGATCTTTTATAAATAACTCATTCACTCGTCAATTAACGAATGATGCCACGTTCCGTCGCTTCCAGAATATCACTGAAACGTTTCACAGCTGGCCACTCTTGCGCCATTTCAGCCAAGATAGGTTTCACTTCTTCTAGAGTCTTACCTGAACGGTAGATTTCTTTGTACGCTTTTTGTAATGCGCGAATTTCTGGTTTTTCAAAACCATTGCGCTTTAAGCCAACCAAGTTCAAACCAAATGGTGTCGCGTGGTTACCTTGTGCAAGTACATAAGCAGGAACGTCCTGAACAACCGCAGAACAACCGCCAACATAGGCGTAAGCACCAACGGTACAGAATGGGTGAATCGCAGAAAGCGCCATCACGCCTGCATGATCTTCGACCGTTACGTGGCCACCAAGAATCGAATTGTTGCCAATATGAGTGTGGTTTCCAACGATAACATCGTGTGCGATGTGTGCGTTTACACACAGAAGGTTGTCGTCGCCAATCACTGTGGTTGCTTTGTCTTGAACCGTCCCACGGTGAACCTGAACCGCTTCGCGAATCACGTTACGATCACCGATAACCACCGTTGTCTCTTCGCCACCATACTTTTTATCTTGGTTTTCTTCACCAATCACAGCGTGTGGAAAAATGCGGTTGTCTTTACCAATTTTGGTATGACCTTTGATCACGACATGCGACATCACTTCCGTGCCTTCACCGATCTCTACCGTTGAGGTGATATAAGTGAATGGACCAACGGTCACGTTAGCGCCAATTTTTGCGCCTTCTTCTACCACCGCCGCTGGGTGGATTTTAGCGGTTTCATGAATCATATTAAAACTCTCGACGAGCACATTTTAGCTCAGCTGAACATACTACTTCACCGTCAACTTTCGCTACACCTTTGAATGCAGCAATGCCGCGACGTTCTTTCAAAAATTCCACTTCAATAATCATTTGGTCACCTGGTACTACAGGTTTACGGAACTTAGCTCCATCAACGCTTGCGAAGTAGTACAGTTCGTTTTCTGTTGGCGCACCAAACGATTTAAAAGCAAGTAGGCCTGTAGCCTGTGCCATCGCTTCCAGGATCAAAACGCCTGGAAATACTGGCAATTGTGGAAAGTGACCTGTGAACTGAGGTTCGTTAACCGACACATTTTTGATAGCGTGAAGATACTTCTCTTCTTGGAAATCAATCACTCGGTCGATCAATAAGAATGGGTAGCGATGAGGAAGTAGCTCTTGAATTTCAGAGATGTTCATCGTTTTCTTTTCAGTAGTCAAAGTCGTATTCCTATATCAATTCTCAACAACCAAGTTGGCAAGGCAGCGGCAAAAGGCCGCATTTTAAATAATGCCCGCGAAGTGTATACCAGCTCGGTGATAAATCTACTTATAGCGCGTTATTATATAAGAAAAAGACTCGCATTTCGCGAGTCTTTGTTCAGAATATGGAACTAAGATTCTTCTTTCGGTTCCAGCCGTTTTTCAACCGCTTTCAGGCGTTTGTTCATCTCATCGATGCGATGAACTCGAGTTGCGGTTTTACGCCACTCTCGATTCGTCTGCAGGGGAATTCCCGATGAATATAAACCTTTCTCTTCGATACTGCGCATGACCATGCTCATACCGGTGATAGCAACACCATCTGCGATAGTGATGTGCCCATTAAGAACCGACGCGCCGCCAATCTGGCAGTATTTACCAATTGTCGTACTGCCAGCAACAATAGTACCACCTGGCATCACCGTACCATATCCGATCTGCACGTTATGAGCGATTTGAAGCTGGTTATCAAGAATCACGTTGTCTTCGATGATGGTATCGTCTAACGCACCACGGTCGATGGTGGTACATGCACCAATCTCAACACGGTTCCCAATGCGCACGGAGCCAAGTTGAGGGATCTTAATCCACTCGCCTTTTTCATTTGCGTAGCCGAAACCGTCAGAGCCAATGACTGTACCCGATTGAATCAGACAGTCATCGCCCAGTGATACTTCATGATAGATCGTAACATTAGCCCAAAGCTTGGTGTTATTACCTAACTTTGCATTTTTACCAATAAAGCAACCTGCGCCAACGATCACGTTGTCACCAAGCTCTACACCCGTCTCAATCACTGCATTTGCACCGACTGCTACGTTTGCCCCCATCTTAACGTCAGCTGCGATAACCGCACTTGGTGCAACATTTTCAGCTGGTTTTGGGGTCGTATCTAGCGCTTGAACCACACGAGCAAACGCAACGTAAGGATCTGCCACCACGAGCGCATGACCAGTGCATTGGTCTTTATGCTCGGGCTTAACCATAACTACAGTCGCTTGACACTCAGAAAGGTGCTTTGCGTATTTTGGGTTAGACAAGAAGGTCACATCACCCTCTTGTGCTTTATCCATTGGAGCTACGCGGCTAACAACGAGTGACTCGTCACCAAATAGCTCACCCCCGGTAATTGTTGCCAACTCGGCTAATGTCAATGTCTTCATAACTTCTTATTTTAGAGCTTTAATTACGTCTTCAGAGATGTTGTACTCTGGCTTACCGTATTGAAGTGAAGAGATGTCGATAACTAGGTCGTAACCTTTTTTATCTGCCACTTTTTTCACTGCATCTTGAATCGTTTTGAATAGCTTCGCTTTTTCTTCCGCTTCGCGGCGAGCACTTGCTTTCTCTAGTGCTTGTGCTTTCACTTTGTATTCACTGTCTAGCTTGCCGATGTCAATACGTAGTTTCTCCACTTCGTCTTGACCTAGTAGCTCGCCATCACGCTGTAGCTTCTCGATTTTCGTTTTCGCTTGAGCTTGAATCGATTTCAGCTCATCTGCTTTGCTTTTGAAGTCTTTCTGCATTTTCTGTAGAACGACTTCACGCTGAGGAAGCGCTTGGAATACCTGAGCTGTGTTAACGTACGCGATTTTTTGAGCCGCTTCTGCCGCATTGGCGAACATTGAAGAACTCAGTACAACAAGGCCAATCCCAGCCGCTTTGATCATTTTATTCAAAATATTTTCCTCTTTAGAAGGTTCTACCGATAGTGAATGTGAAGAACTCTTCATCATCGCCATCAAATTTCTTAATTGGTTTCGCTAGTGAGAATACTAGTGGCCCCATTGGAGACATCCATTGCAACGCAGCACCATACGATGAACGGTAGTTCGTTGGATCTGAGTAATCGTAGTAGTACTTATCGCCATATTCAGCGCCTGAGCTACGGTAGTCAAACTCGGTATCCCAAATACTTGCCATGTCGAAGAAGATACTGGTACGAATTTGGTTACGGACTTCATCCGACGCAAATGGAGTCGGTACAATCAGCTCAAGACTTGCCAGTGCAACTGCGTTACCACCAACCGAATCATTCGTTGCGGTATCTGCACCATTGTTTGAGCCTGAGTAATCACGGTAAACCGCTTTTGGACCCACAGAGTTCGAGCCAAATCCACGTAGTGTTGTAAAACCACCCGCGTAGTAGTTTTCGTAGAATGGGAACAAGTTATCGTTACCATCCGTTTGACCGTAACCATTACCATAGCCTAGGCGACCACGGAATAGGAGCGTGAATTCATGCTTCTTCGTTAGTGGAATATATTGACGAACATCGTACTGCATTTTGAAGTACTGTACGTCTGAGCCAGGTACGGTCATCTTGTAGAACGCGCGTTGGTGGTTACCTGCTGTTGGGAAGTAACCGCGGTTTAGATTATTGCGCGTCCAAGACATGTTGAAATCAAAGTCATTAGTATTCAACGCTCCGCTAGAATCAATATTGTCTGCTTGCGCTTGTAGGAACTGTTCTACCTGTAGGTAAGGTGACAAGTTACCAATTCGGTTGTGGGTAAATCCAACGCCGAACTCAAAACGGTTGAGTTCGTCGAATGGGAAGCCCCATGTCAGGCTCGCACCATAGCTTTCATTGGTATAGTCAACGATACCCGCTTCAGAGGCTTCAAACTCATCGTAAAATATTCTACCGCCTAAGCTAACTCCATCAAGGTTCCAGTAAGGGTCACGGTAATCCAAACTTACGTTTTTCTGGTAGTCATTCATCATCGCGTTAATACCTACGCGATTACCACTACCTAGGAAGTTATCCTGTTGTAAACCAACTTGGAAGCTAATACCTGATTCTGTTCCGTAGCCAACACCAAAGTTAACGCTACCGGAGTTGGCCTCCTTCACAGTGTAGACAAGGTCAACTTGATCGTCACTACCCGGTACACGTACAGTTTGGACTTCAACATTCTCAAAATAGCCAAGACGGTTTAAGCGCGTTTTACCCGTTTCGATGGATTTCGAGTTCAACCAACTGCCTTCCATCTGACGCATTTCACGGCGCAAGACTTCATCTTTAGTCGAGTTGTTACCCGTAAAGCGGATATCACGGACATAGATACGGCTGCCAGGGTCTACGCTAACAACAAGAGAAACTTGTTTATTCTCGTCGTCAAACTCAGGTATGGTATTTACTTGTGGATAAGCGTAACCCGATTCACCAAGCACACGCTTGATGCCTTCTTCCATCGACGTCACGCGAGAGCCGTTATAGGTCTCATTGTCTTCAAATGGAATGAGTTTTTCGAATGTTGCTTCTTCACCAATCAAGTTACCGCGGAATTTCACATCCTTAACGGTATACACATCCCCCTCTTCCAAGCCAAGCGTAATGTATACGCCTTTTTTGTCAGGAGAAATCGCCACTTGTGTCGAATCAACGTTAAATTTAAGATAACCACGGTCAAGGTAGTAAGACTTCAGTGCTTCAATATCACCCGCAAGAACTTGCTTTTGGTATTTTTCGTCCGCTAGGAAGTTCCACCATGGAACATCGACGTTTAGGTTGAAGCGAGAAAGAAGGTCTTCGTCAGAAAAGACTTCATTACCGATAAAGTTGATCTGCTGAATCTTTGCCGATACCCCTTCGGTGAAGACAAACTTTAGATCAGAACGGTTACGAGGCAATGGAGTAACAACGGCTTTTACTGTCGCGTTGTATTTACCAACACTGTAGTAAAAATCTTCCAAGCCTTTTTCAATATTACTTAGTGTAGTGCGGTCAAGCGCTTCACCTTCGCGAACACCAGAAGCATTCAGGTTTTCTTGTAGCTGTTCATCCTTGATTGCTTTGTTACCCGAGAACGAGATGCCAGCAATAGTTGGACGTTCTTTAACTTGAACAACCAGAACACCGCCGTCACGCAGTACTTTTACGTCTTCGAAGTTACCTGATGCGTATAATGCACGAATGATCTCTGCAACATCACCTTGATCAACCGTATCACCAACGCGTACGGGCATTTTCAGCAGCGCCGCACCTAGTGCAACACGCTGCAATCCATCGATTTCAATATCTTGAACTACAAAGTTCTCTGCTCCATTTGCAGATACACTGGTCGCCAGTAAACTTGCAAATAGAATTCGCTTAATCGCCATACTTGTTCTAATTATTCCTTGCTACTGCTTTGTCTCTGAACCATCACAGACGAGTAAAATCATTAAATAGCGCTAACGCCATGAGCGAGAAGATAATCGCCCCTCCAATTCGATAGCCCATTTCCTGTACTTTTTCCGGTACTGGACGTCGGATGATCGCTTCGATTGCGAAAAACAGCAGATGCCCACCATCCAACATTGGTAAAGGAACGAGGTTAATAATACCTAGGTTAACACTAATTAACGCCAGAAAACCTAAAAAGTAGACCAGGCCGTAGTCCGCTGTCGCCCCTGCACCTTTTGCAATTGAAATTGGTCCACTCAGATTGTTTAGACCAACATCTCCGACAATCAGCTTCTTAAGCATACTGATGGTCAACCCAATTACTTGCCCCGTTTTATCAATCGCCTTGCCTACAGAATCGAATACACCAAACTGTAATTCGAAGCGATAACTTTCTGGCCATTCTGCGACTTCAGGTGCAATACCTGCAAAGCCGACCACTTGTTTGTTAGCTAGCTCACGGCTACTCGGAGTCAATGTTAATGATTGCTCATCACCTTGACGCAACACCGTCATTTCAATTGGCGTTTCTGGGTTAGAACGAATGGCTTCAACCACTTCATTCCAATTAGATATATTTTTACCGCCCATGGCGACAATTTTATCACCCGCACGTAAACCCGCTTTTTCACCAGCAGAGCCTTCACCAACTTGCGCTAACTCCGTATAAATTTCTGGAGTAAATGGCGTAAAGCCTAATGAATGCATCGCAGATTGGGTTTCTGGATCAAAATGCCAATTACGGATATCAAGCGTTTTTGTCACTTCAGAGCCGACTTCATTCGCTGAAGTAAGCGTCACTGTCATTGAATCGTCGCCAATATGAGAGATTAATCCCATGTTGACTGACTCCCAATCCGGAGTTTTGATACCTGAGATAGACTTTAGTTCCATCCCTGATTCAATTCCTGCTTGAGCAATGATTGAATTGGGCGTCACTTCACCAATTACCGGTTTGACTGCTGGTACACCAATAAGGAAAACCAGCCAGTAGGCAAAGATAGCAAATAGAAAGTTAAAGATAGGGCCAGCGGCAACAATGGAAGTGCGTTTCCATAGCGGCTTTTGATCAAATGCCACGTGCTTTTCATTTTCAGGCACCTCGTCGACTCGGCTATCCACCATCTTGACGTAGCCACCTAGAGGGATCATCGAAATGCTGTATTCGGTGCCGTCCTTACCTACCTTGCTCCAGATAGACTGACCAAAGCCGATCGAAAACTTTTCAACTTTGACGCCACAACGGCGAGCAACCCAAAAGTGGCCAAATTCGTGCACGGCCACCAAGATGCCCAATGCTACGATAAAAGAAACCAGATTCCACAAGATACCAGTCATTAGCTACGCTCGCGTAAAAATTCTAAGGCGATAGTTCGTGCTATTCTATCTAGCTCTAGCAGGCTTTCCAAGCTATTCACCGTTTCCGCGCGATGGCTTGCTGCGATTTTATTCACAACGAAGTCATTAATACGAGCAATATCAGTGAATCCTACTCGGTTATTCAAAAAGGCATCTACCGCGATTTCATTTGCAGCGTTGAGTGCTGTCGTTAAATGCTGTCCTTCATAACACGCATCAATTGCCAGCTTCAAACATGGATAGCGAGCGAAATCCGGTTGCAAAAACGTTAGCTCACCTACTTGGGTAAAGTCGAGTGGCTTAACACCAGCATCGACACGTGAAGGGTAAGACATCGTAAGAGCAATCGGTGTTGCCATGTCAGGCTCACCCATCTGTGCCAATACTGAACCATCACGGTATTGCACCATCGAATGGATAACAGATTGTGGGTGAATGATCACCTTTAGTTGCTCGCGAGCCGCATTGAATAGCCATTTAGCTTCAATGTACTCAAGGCCTTTATTCATCATGGTCGCGGAATCAACCGAAATTTTCGGCCCCATTGACCAATTTGGATGGGCGATCGCTTGTGCTGGTGTCACTGTGTCTAATTCTGCGATGTCGGCATAACGGAACGGACCGCCCGAACCAGTAAGCAGAATAGAAGAAACACCATGCTCTTCAAGGTTGCAACGACCTAAGTTGGTCTGAACTTGCTGTGGAAGACACTGGAAGATAGCGTTGTGCTCACTGTCGACAGGAAGCAATTCTGCGCCATGTTCTGCAACGGCATCGATAAACAGTTGCCCTGACATCACCAATGCTTCTTTATTTGCTAGCAGAACTCGTTTACCTGCCTTAACTGCGGCCATGGTTGGCAACAAGCCCGCGGCCCCTACAATCGCCGCCATCACGCTGTCTACTTCTTCTAAAGAAGCAATATGGCAAAGTGCATCAACGCCACCCAACACTTCAGTGTTAGGTGAGATTGAAACTAGCTCAGATTGCACAGCTAAAGCCGCGACCTTATCTGCCATAACGGCATATTTAGGTTGCCATTTATGGCAAAGTGCGACCATCTTTTCAACGTTCGTGCTTGCCGCCAAGGCGACCACAGAAAACAGCTCAGGGTTTTGTTCAACCACTTTTAATGTGCTTGCACCAATTGAGCCTGTTGCACCAAGAATCGTTAACTTTTGCATGATGTAAGACCGTTTGAAAGTCTCAGGAGCGACAACAATGGCGCTCCCGATAAATTAGAATACGTAGTAAAGAAGGGCAAATACTGGAAATGCGGCGGTAAGACTATCGATACGATCAAGAATGCCACCATGCCCTGGAATGATGTTACTGCTGTCTTTGATACCAGAGACACGCTTGAACATGCTTTCTACTAAGTCACCAAGTACAGAAATCACCACGGTAACGAGTGTGATGAGCACCATATGAATTGGGCTAGTAAACTGAATCTCAAACCAACCAGTAAACAACCAACCAACAATCAGTGCCGCGATGATGCCACCAATTAGGCCTTCTATGGTCTTATTTGGGCTAACATTCGGTGCCATTTTTCGTTTGCCCATACTTTTTCCAGCAAAGTAAGCGCCGCTATCTGCTGCCCATACTAAGAAGCACACAAAGAGCACAAGTTTTGCACCGTGATAAGGATCGACTGAAATATCCGATGCCCTAAGAATGATCACACTCCAAAGGAAAGGAATTAACGTCAGAAAACCAAACACATGACGAAGCAATTTGCTGTTTTGCCAAAATTTCGTCGTTTTAGGGTAAGTAATCGCCATTGCGCTAGCGACAATCCACCAAAGGAAACCAAGTACTAAAATGGTGTAGTGCGGAGTCGCAAGGAAGTTAAGACTGGTCGCATCTGGCGAAATAAATAGAAAGCTAAGTCCTGTAGCCATAACTGCTGGAATAAATGCAGCCATACGTGATGTGCTTTCCGTGAATTTCGTCCACTCCCAAAAACCTAACAGGGTTATCGCCGTCAATGCGAGGATAAAGCCCATCAGCGGTAATTTAAAAATACCTAAAATAACCAGGGGAGCTAAAATTAGTGCTGTTATTATTCTCTGTTTCAAACTAACTAGTCCTTATTGAGCAGCCATTAATGCCTTAATTTGCTCGCCAGTGCAGCCAAAACGGCGCTCTCGGTTAATAAACCAAGTCACGGCGTTAACCAAACTGTCTTCATCAAAATCAGGCCAGTACTCTTCAGTAAAGTACATTTCAGCATAAGCCATTTGCCACAGCATAAAGTTACTGATCCGGCATTCACCACTGGTACGAATCAAAAGATCGACCTCAGGTAAATCAGCCATGGTCAGATGCTGGGTAATTAGCTGCTCATTGATATCCTCTATACGGATCTCACCGTTACGCGCTTTCAGTGCCAACGATTTTGCCGCCTCTGTGATGTCCCATTTGCCGCCATAGTTAGCCGCAATGTTGATCACCATTCCTGTATTGTTCGCTGTTAATGTTTCTGCTTCTGCAATTTTACCTTGTAAGCGCTCACTAAAACGACTGGTATCACCAATAACACGTAGGCGTAAGTTATTTTTGTGTAGCTTTTTCACTTCGCTCGATAGAACAGAAATGAACAGCTCCATTAAAAGGCCGACTTCTTCTTCTGGACGACGCCAATTTTCGCTACTGAAAGCAAACAAAGTCACGGCTTGAATACCAAGTTTAGAAGCCGCAGCAACGGTCTTACGAACGGCATTCACACCTTTTTTATGGCCGAATACGCGAGGTTTTCCTTTGGACTTAGCCCAGCGACCATTACCGTCCATAATGATGGCGATATGTTTAGGAAGGGAGTCAGAGAAGGCTTGAGAATTTTGCATAGGGTGTTAAGTGAGTTCCATCAGTTGGATAGACTAACATAAAAAAACGCTGAGCTGTGAGCACAGCGTTTTCCAACAGTGATGTGGATGGGATAATTAAACTTCCATCAACTCTTTTTCTTTCGCAGCAAGAACGTCATCGACTTTCTTCACTGCAACGTCTGTTAGTTTTTGAATTTCTTCTTGTGCTTTACGATCTTCATCTTCAGAAATTTCTTTATCTTTGAGAAGACCTTTAAGATCACTGTTTGCGTCACGACGGATGTTACGTACCGCAACACGAGCACCTTCTGCTTCACCACGAACGATTTTAACAAGGTCTTTACGACGCTCTTCAGTTAGCGGAGGTAGTGGAACGCGGATGATCGTGCCAGCAGACATTGGGTTTAGACCAAGGTCAGACATCATGATCGCTTTTTCTACTTTTTGAGTTAACTCTTTGTCGAAAACTGTGATTGCTAGAGTACGTGCATCTTCGGCAACAACGTTTGCTACCTGGTTAAGAGGTGTTGCTGCTCCGTAGTATTCTACTGAGATACCAGACAGTAAGCTTGGGTGCGCACGACCTGTACGAACTTTAGAAAGGTTGTTTTTCAGCGCTTCTACGCTTTTATCCATGCGCTCTTGAGCGTCTTTTTTAATTTCGTTAATCACAATTTCACCTTAAAAAATGTCATCTTTCCTGAAGAAAGCTTAAAAGGATTGAGTAAAGCGAAACGCCATTCAAAAAGCATTGAATGGCGTCTTGGAATTAAGCGTTATCGCTGATTAGCGTGCCTTCCGTTTCGCCCATCACCACGCGGCGTAGTGCGCCTGGCTTGTTCATGTTAAATACGCGAATTGGCATTTTGTGGTCACGCGCCAATGTAAACGCTGCCAAATCCATCACTTTCAGCTCTTTATCCAGAACTTCTGCGTAAGTTAGCTTATCATACAGCTCTGCGTCTGGGTTTGCTACTGGGTCAGCCGTAAATACACCATCAACTTTCGTTGCTTTCAGAACTAAATCAGCTTCAATTTCGATACCGCGTAGACATGCAGCAGAATCCGTTGTAAAGAATGGGTTGCCAGTACCTGCAGAGAAGATCACCACGCGACCTTGGCGCAGTTCACGGATCGCATCTGCCCAATTATAGTCGTCACATACGCCGTTAAGAGGAATTGCAGACATTACACGTGCGTTTACGTATGCACGGTGAAGCGCGTCACGCATTGCTAGGCCATTCATTACCGTTGCAAGCATCCCCATGTGATCGCCCACTACTCGGTTCATGCCCGCTTCCGCTAGGCCAGCTCCGCGGAACAAGTTACCACCACCGATAACGACACCCACTTGAACACCCAGTTCAACCAGCTCTTTTACTTCTTGCGCCATACGTTCAAGAACAGCAGGGTCAATACCAAAACCTTCTTCGCCTTGAAGAGCTTCACCACTTAGTTTTAATAGAATACGTTGATACGCTGGTTTAGGGTTCGTAGTCATGGAGTTTACCTTCCAAAAGAGAGTTGTTGATTAACAGTCATGGATAAAGGCTTTACGTAAAACCTACATCAATCACGGCAAATCGTTCTCTGCTCATAAAAAGACCGCAGCCTAGGCCACGGTCTAATATTTACACAGTTCGCTAAGGATTAACCTTTTTGCGCTAGTGCTACTTCTTCAGCGAAGCTTAGGCCTTCTGCTTTCTCGATACCTTCACCAACTTCTAGGCGAACGAATGTTGAAACTGAAGCACCTTTTTCTTTCAGCATTTCGCCTACAGATTTCTTAGGTTCCATGATGAAAGCTTGACCAGTTAGAGAAACTTCGCCAGTGAATTTCTTCATGCGGCCTTCAACCATTTTCTCTGCGATCTCTTTTGGCTTGCCTTCGTTCATAGCGATTTCTACTTGAACTTCACGCTCTTTCGCCACTACGTCTGCAGGTACGTCTTCTGGGTTTACGTACTCAGGACGAGATGCAGCAACGTGCATTGCTACGTGCTTAAGCGTTTCAGCGTCGCCTTCACCAGCAACAACTACACCGATTTTCTCGCCGTGACGGTAAGAAGCGATAGATGCACCTTCAACGTACTGTACGCGACGGATAGTGATGTTCTCACCGATCTTAGCTACTAGAGTAACGCGAGCTTCTTCGAATTGAGCTTGTAGTTCTTCAACAGAAGCTTTAGAAGCTAGAGCTGCAGCTGCAACTTCTTCTGCGAATGCAGTGAAGTTACCGTCTTTAGCAACGAAGTCAGTTTGGCAGTTAACTTCAAGAAGAACAGCAACACCGTTTTCTTCTTTGATGATGATTGCGCCTTCAGCAGCAACGTTACCAGCTTTCTTAGCTGCTTTCGCTGCGCCTGATTTACGCATGTTTTCAATTGCTAGTTCGATGTCAGCGTTTGCTTCTACAAGCGCTTTTTTACATTCCATCATGCCAGCGCCAGTGCGCTCGCGAAGTTCTTTAACTAGAGCAGCAGTTACAGTTGCCATTCTCTATTCCTCGTTTGATTCGAAATAAGGTAAAAAACAGGGGCCTACATTATCGGCCCCTGATGCTAACTATAACTCAATCTATACGACAAAAAGGTTGCGCATAGACTAAGTGTGACACAGAGCCGTTATTATTCAGCTTCTACGAAACCGTCTTTTTCAGCAACTGCTGCAACGTCTTTGTTGCGACCTTCAGTCACTGCAGAAGCTGCAGCGTTTAGGTATAGTTGTACTGCGCGGATCGCGTCGTCGTTACCTGGGATGATGTAGTCAACGCCGTCTGGGTTAGAGTTAGTATCTACCACAGCGTATACTGGAATACCTAGGTTGTTAGCTTCTTTAATTGCAATGTGCTCGTGATCAGCGTCGATTACGAATAGAGCGTCTGGTAGGCCGCCCATATCTTTGATACCACCAAGAGATTTCTCTAGCTTCTCCATTTCACGAGTACGCATTAGAGCTTCTTTCTTAGTTAGTTTGTCGAAAGTACCGTCTTGAGACTGTGCTTCGAATTCTTTTAGACGCTTGATAGATTGACGAACTGTTTTGTAGTTCGTTAGCATGCCGCCCAACCAACGGTTGTTTACGTAGTATTGGTTGCTTGCGATAGCAGCTTCTTTAACAGCTTCAGATGCAGCACGCTTAGTACCTACGAATAGAACTTTACCTTTCTTCTCGCCAACTTTAGCTAGTTCAGCTAGAGCTTCGTTGAACATTGGTACAGTTTTTTCTAGGTTGATGATGTGAACGCGGTTACGAGCACCAAAGATGAATGGCTTCATTTTTGGGTTCCAGTAACGAGTTTGGTGACCGAAGTGAACACCAGCTTTCAGCATATCGCGCATTGATACAGTTGCCATTTTAAAATCCTCTATGGGGTTAGGCCTCCACATCCCCCATAATTCCGACCAAGCTTCTGCTCAGCACCCCGGAATACGTGACGGAATGTGTGTGATTTAAAGATATAAAGTTTTTGGAAGAAGCTTGCTTCGCCACTCGTCTTACGAAAAGTGAAGAGAACAGTCCCCGATTCCGGCGCGCTTTATACCATATTTTAGCCCATCATGGCTAGAAAAAATTGTTTCTAACCCGTGATACTTCTAATAGGCGATTTGGGAATTCGCGGAATTATTCAAGCTATTCAAGTAAGAATGACTCATATTCTTAACTGGCTTGGGTTCATAGCAAGTTGTCTGATAGAATGTGTCCATTCGCACGTTTACGTGCTTACGAATAAGTAGAGAAAACTAATGTCAATCAAGATTAAAACTGCTGAAGAAATCGAACGCATGCGCATTGCGGGCAAGCTAGCCGCAGAAGTTCTGGAAATGATCGAGCCACATATTAAGGCTGGTACTACAACGGAAGAACTAAACCAAATCTGTCACGATTACGCACTTGAAAGAGGCGCCTACTCTGCACCACTTGATTACCATGGTTTCCCTAAATCAATTTGTACGTCTATCAACCACATTGTTTGTCACGGCATCCCATCGACTGAAGACGAGAAAGGTGCAAACGGCCAAATCAAACCAGCCGTATTAAAAGATGGCGACATCATCAACGTAGATATAACCGTGATCATCCCGAACGATGAAAACGCAGACTTAAGTGTACGCCCACAGGGCTACCATGGTGATACGTCTAAGATGTTCCTCGTCGGTGACGTAACACCTGCAAACAAACGCCTATGTATGGTCGCTCAAGAAGCGCTTTACATCGGTATGCGTCAAGTTAAGCCTGGAGCAACGGTTGGTGATATCGGTACTGCTATCGAGAAATACATCAAAGACAACAATAAGAATAACCCACGCAACAAGTTCTCTATTGTTAAAGATTTCTGCGGTCATGGCATCGGTGATGAGTTCCATGAAGAACCACAAGTAGTACACTATAAGAACAAAGATCGCCGCGTGCTAAGAGAAGGCATGTGTTTCACCATTGAACCAATGATCAATGCAGGTAAGTACGGTTGTACCGTTGACGCACAAGATGACTGGACAGTGTACACGGGTGACGGCAAAAATTCAGCGCAATGGGAACACACGATTGTCGTAACCAATGATGGCTGTGAAGTGTTAACACTTCGTAACGACGATACGATTCCTCGTCTAATGAAAAATGCGTAACACCAAATAACTTTCCATATCCCTGCTCTTGCGGGGATATTTTTTATCAGCATCAAATTTGATACATTGCTTTGATTAGATAGGTGCACGGATAGCAAATATGACCCTTCAGTCTCCTCTTACGTTTACCGACGAACAAATCAAGATCAGTGAACTAAAACAAGAACTCGAGAAGTTCAGCGCATACCAAAAACAAGAGTTTTTTAGTCACCACCCAGTGACCAATCTCGTTTTGTCACGCGCTGAATACATGGATTTATTCCTTAACCGCCTCTGGCAACACTTTGGCTTCAATGATATCCACAATATCTCTTTGATCGCCGTAGGCGGTTACGGCCGTGGTGAACTCCACCCACTTTCAGATATTGATATTCTCATTCTGTCAAACCATCGCCTACCCACCGCACTCGAAGCAAAAATCAGTGAGTTTATTACCTTACTTTGGGATTTAAAGCTCGAAGTTGGACATGCGGTACGTAGTGTCGAAGAGTGTGCGGAAATCGGCCGCAGTGATTTAACGGTCGCAACAAACCTTCAAGAAGCTCGTCTGCTATGCGGTAGTGAAAATACTTTCCAAGCGCTGAAGAAGGTGGTGCTGTCAGACTCTTTCTGGCCGAGCGAAACCTTCTACCGCGCGAAAATCCAAGAGCAGCGCGAACGCCATACCCGCTACCACGATACCACCTACAACTTAGAACCAGATATCAAATCCACGCCAGGCGGATTGCGCGATATTCATACCCTTAGCTGGGTTGCACGCCGACATTTTGGTGCAACTTCCCTACTCGAAATGAGCCGCTATGGGTTCTTAACGGATGCAGAGTACCGTGAGCTTGTCGAGTGCCAAGATTTTTTATGGCGTGTGCGTTTCGCTCTGCATATTGAACTACGCCGTTACGACAACCGACTCACCTTCGCTCATCAAGCTCAGGTTGCCGAGCACCTTGGCTATGTCGGGGAAGGTAATCGCGGCGTAGAAATGATGATGAAGGAGTTCTACCGTACCCTTCGCCGCGTCGCTGAGTTGAACAAAATGCTATTAAAATTGTTTGACCAAGCGATCATTAACGGTGGTGCATCAGAAGATGCAGAGATCATAGATGACGATTTCCAACGCCGTGGGGCATTAATTGAGGCGCGAAAACCCGCATTATTCCAAGCTCGCCCAGAAACAATCTTAGATATGTTCTTACATATTGCCAATGATTCCAGTATTGAAGGAGTCAGCCCTCCAACATTGCGCCAACTGCGTACTGCGCGTCGTCGATTGAATAAATTCCTGCATACTATTCCTCAGGCGCGAGAAAAATTCATGGCGCTGTGTCGCCACCCAAATGCACTACACAAAGCATTCAGTTTAATGCACAAACTCGGCGTTTTAGCGGCGTACCTTCCACAATGGAGTCGCATTGTTGGGCAAATGCAGTTTGACTTGTTCCATGTGTACACAGTAGATGAACACAGTATCCGCTTGCTCAAACACATCAACACGTTTAGCTACGCAGAAAACCACAGTAAGCACCCTATTTGTTGTGAAGTCTACCCTCGGATTCAAAAAAAAGAATTGCTGATCCTCGCAGCAATTTTCCATGACATCGGAAAGGGACGTGGCGGTGATCACTCCGTCATTGGAGAGGGTGAAGCCTACGACTTCTGTATCGAACACGGCTTATCCAACCCAGAGGCTAAATTAGTCAGTTGGCTGGTCAGGCATCACCTACTGATGTCCGTCACCGCCCAACGCCGTGACATCTATGATCCTGATGTTATTACCGAGTTTGCTAAGCAAGTTCGCGATGAAGAACGTCTTGAGTACTTAGTATGCCTGACCGTTGCCGATATTTGTGCAACCAATCCAGAGCTGTGGAATAGCTGGAAACGTACATTGCTTGCCGAGCTTTTCTACTCCACTCAACGAGCGCTGCGCCGTGGTTTAGAGAATCCGGTTGATGTACGTGAACGAATTCGTCATAACCAGCAAATGGCGTCAGCATTGTTACGTAAAGAAGGCTTTTCGGCCCGTGAAATCGAAGTGCTGTGGCAACGCTTTAAAGCCGATTACTTCTTACGTCACACCCATAAACAAATCGCTTGGCACTGTGAAAATTTACTACGCATGGAAGACCCAACTAAGCCGTTGGTGCTTATCAGTAAAAAAGCCACCCGTGGCGGTACCGAAGTGTTCGTTTATAGTCCAGATCAACCCGCGTTATTTGCTACCGTTGTTGCGGAGCTTGACCGTCGTAACTTCAACGTACACGACGCTCAAATCATGACCAGTAAAGATGGCTTCGTGCTCGATACCTTTATGGTGCTTGACCAACATGGTAAAGCCATTGAAGAAGGTCGCCACGCAGCGGTGACCAAACACATTACTCACGTGCTCGAAGACGGCCGCCCGACGAAGATTAAAACACGTCGTACACCGAATAAGCTTCAACACTTTAACGTGAAAACCAAAGTCGACTTCTTACCAACTAAGAGCAAGAAACGCACGTTGATGGAGTTTGTCGCTTTAGATACACCAGGGCTTCTGGCTAAAGTTGGTCGAACCTTTGCTGACTTAGGCATTAACCTACACGCAGCAAAAATCACCACCATTGGTGAACGCGCGGAAGACTTGTTCATTCTCACCAGTGAAACTGGTGGCAGGCTAAGTGAAGAGCAACAAGAAGAGTTGCGCGAAAAACTCATTGAGAAGTTGTCTGACAACGCATCAAGTTAAGCAAGGCTAATAATCCATGTGGGTAAGAACGATAGCGATCTTGCCCACAAGTTGAGCAATTTACTAAATATCAACTACCTAGCTCACGTATAGGCTGCTACAGTGAGTCAAGTACACTGATATTTCATTCAATACACAGAGGTAGCCTATGTATCCACACCTCACTGGATTGGGCATTCACGACCCAAAACAGATTGAACGTTACTCCCTGCGCCAAGAAGCACACAAAGACGTCCTCAAAATCTACTTCCACAAACAGAAAGGCGAGTTCTTTGCAAAAAGCGTTAAGTTCAAGTATCCACGCCAAATAAAAAGTGTTCTGGTCGATAGCGGTAGCCACAAATACAAAGAAGTCACCGAAATCAATCGCAATCTTACGTTAGTAATCGATGAGTTAAACAAAATAACCAAGCCAGCAAAAATTGCTGATGTGGATGTAAAAGAAAAAATTCTTTCTGACCTTCGCCATCTTGAAAAAGTGGTTTCCAGCAAGATCGCCGAGATCGAAGCGGATTTAGAGAAGCTTAAGTAACCCTATGAATTGATAAGAATTTAAAAGGACTGGCGCATGCCAACCCTTTTAAATTCAGCGAGTGCTCTGGCACTCACAGAGGTCATTCTTTATTAAACGAGCGATTCATTCCACTCAAATCGAGTAAACAACTGCAGCCAAGTCTCATCGATACTTGCCTTCATCACAACATGATCGCCGGTAAACGGATGTACAAAACTCAGCTCTGATGCATGCAGTAACAAACGGTGCGAGTCAAATTCTGTGCGATACAACTTGTTATGCTTGCCGTCACCATGGGTGGTATCACCCACAATCGGATGACGCAGGTGCGCCATATGACGACGCAATTGGTGCTTACGCCCTGTCTTCGGCTTCATTTCCATCAAACAGTAACGCGTCGTAGGGAACTTACCGGTCGAGTACGGCACTTCTACTTTAGCTAAAGGCTTGTATGCGGTAACGGCCTCTTGTGCATTCTTTTCTTGAGACGCAAACTTATCAGCAATCTTATCCAGCTCGACTTTGAGTGCATAATCCAAAATACCCTCTTCTTCAATCCAGCCACGCACGATCGCATGATAGGTTTTCTCCATCTTATGCTCAGCAAACATCGGCATTACTTGTGATGCGATTTCACTCGACAAAGCAAACACTAATACGCCTGATGTCGGACGATCCAAACGGTGTAACGGGAATACATGCTGACCAATTTGGTCTCGTAGGGTTTGCATGACGAACTGAGTTTCGTGTCTATCTAACCAACTACGATGCACTAACATACCCGCAGGTTTGTTCACTGCGACAAAGTATTCGTCCTGATAAACGATCTCCAGTTCCACTGGAGCAACAACTTGTGATGTTTCTTGTTCTGACATTGAGATTACTTACATAGTAGGTCGATAGTTCGGATGGTAACCAATAGCTCTGCATACTGCGGCTCATGTTTCCACGCTTCGGCAAAGTACGGCTCAATAGAAAAGCCTCTAGGCAATGGTTGGTTACTTTCCACTAAAGCGCGCATTCGAGCAATAAAAACCCACTGCAGCCATTCATGTGGATGTAGTGTATCAATCGCAAATGGTTCCACACTTTGCAAAGCTTGCGGCGATGGCATGGTTTGCTGCCACAGTTCATGCTGTTGGAGTTGCGCTTCAAGTTGGTGAAGTAAGTCGACCAATTGTGTGTTTGTTACCATTAATTCCATCTCGAACCTTGAATTAGCCAAGAATGATACCATTTCTTGTGAAAAGAACGTTAGGATGTCGTGTTTAATGGAAAATATTCAAACCCTCACTCAGCTACTTCGCAACAGCAATTGTGAATATCAAATTTTCGACCTTGGCCGTCGTATTAAAACTATCGATCCACAAATGTTTGCTGATGTAGAGAAAGGTCAATGCCCTTACCCATTTCCAATGCAGCGCAAAGCGCATTTAGCGATCGCTTACTGGAATGAACAAAAGCAACCTTGGATTTGGTTCCTTAAGTTTGAATTAGACGAAAGAGGCTTGTTAAAGCAAGCAGATATCGGCAACTTCATTAAATACGTTGTGGAAGCAATGGGCACTCGTCTAAGTGAAGAAATGTCTGAAGAGCAGCAACAAAAGCTTGCCAATAACCCATACACTTTCAAACCTGCTGAAGAGAAGATGGCCGTATTCCATAGCCAAGTGCGTGCAAACTTGGATTTACCCACCAGCCAATACTACGAACATACTCAGCACTACTTCACTGGGGGATTAGGTTGGGAAAACTGGCAAACCGTCGGCCTGCAAGGCATTACCGATATGGCAGCTCGCCTAGGTAAAGAACAAAATGCCGTGATCTTTCGTAAAGCCCTTAACCATCTCCCAAACGAACCACTCTACGCCCTACTTGGGGCACTAGAGCATGTCGATCTTCAACAACGCTTAGCCGAGCGTATCGCTGTAAAAGCGCAACAAGAGGTGGAAAGCAATGAGCCAGACCTATTCTTGCTATCAGCATTGATTCGAGCACTATCTGGTGCTCAAGCTGAAGTATCTCTACCAGTGCTACAAGCAATTTTGCAAAGTCCACGTTTGAGCCATCAAGAGGTACTGATTGGTATTGCTGGCCGTACTTGGCACCTATTGGCTGACGCAAATACCGCAGAACTATTTTTACTGCGCCTCGCACAAACCGGTAACCAAGCACTATTTAATCAATTGTTTGCCGATTTGGTTATGCTACCGGAGCTAAGAATGGTGCTGCTGCCCCTACTACACTCGAGCCCATCGGAAGAGCTCGCAATGGCGCTGATTAAATTACAGCAAGCTACCAAAGGATAAGAAAGGGTTAAGGATGATTGATGACCTAATCGCAATTTTGGCACTGTGCTTTTTTTGCTTTCTATTTTGGCAACAACGACGCCAATCGGAATTGGCGAAAGTCGCTATTGCACGTAAATGCGAGCAACTGGACCTGCAATTAGTCAGCATCGCTTTTGGTGCCCATAAACTGAAAACGCCAGAGGGAGTCTGGCGTTGGCATACCGTGTATGAGTTTGAGTTTTCATCTCTTGGTGATGATTGCTACCAAGGACAACTGACGATGATAGGATTTAGGCCGCTGAACTTTCACCTACCGCCACATCGCTTGTAAATTCCATCTCAAAGTAAGGGCCGTATAGGTCCTTGCTTTCTCTTTTCTTTATAAATCCAAGTTTTTCCAGTACAGCCATGGGTGCTTCATGGTGGCTATTCACACCTGCTTTTACTTTGTGCAGCCCTAGTTCACGACATGCCTTCGGCAAAAACGCCTTTAGCGCTTCTGTCGCTAACCCTTTACCCCAATAAGCTTTATCAAAGATAAACCCTAGCTCAGGTTCGTCATCAAGATGAGAAATGAACACGTGTCCCATGTAGTCACGGTTGGTACTTTCTAACACAGCCATGCTATAGACATTCTCATCATCCAGTATCTTTTCAAACAATTGCTTTGCCGAAGATACCGTATACGGCCCGTTCATTTCTGCGCGATTTTGAGCACAGCAATTCAACATCACGAACTCTAGTTGCAACGACTCATTGTAGGGTAGAAGAAGCATTCTTCTGGTTACTATGGTCACATCTATTCCTTGATTACAACAAACTTAATTTATCTACAGAAAAAACCATATAGGCTAAGAATCTGCAGTACATAACGCCTTTAATTTGAGAAGCCGAAAGTTAAACCAACTGGGTGGAAAGAATATTGATCTGGGTTGTTTTTTATTCGGTGACGCGCGGATTTTATAAATTCTGTGATGTTGACACTTTCAATTACCTAACGTTGTAAAAGTGCAAAAATAAGAAAGGCCCCGACACAAAGGTATCGGGGCCATGGTCTTACTCGCAGCAGTCCGGCTACTATTCGTGCTCCATGCATCATCCATAATAGTGGCTGATTCCGTTCGCCTAATCCTTACGTCGCCGTCCTAGCGGTGTCCTTATCATCCTGATAACTAACATTCCTCGTTAGCGCACATCACTTGTTCCTTGAGCGGTGTCCCTTGCATCGTCCTGATGCTGTCCTTACCTCAATCCTATGAGGGGTCCATTGCCTATCCTTAGTCATCAACATCCTATTGATGATTGTGTCCTTACAATGTCCTTCGCTCCATGCTTGATCACACATCCTGAATGACCAAATCGTCGTCCTGACGATAACCAAATCCCTGGTGCTTTCCTGTTCCATGTCTGCTTCCTGCTGACAAGGTTTAATTTACGCTTTTCCCGTAAAATCGCAATCCACCTAAAAAATCTTTTGCTGAAAAAATCTCGTTAATGATATGTTAACTTGTTATCATTCAAATACTTAAAATTATATCTGTCTAGTTTAATGATGACGAAATCGTTTTTTCTCACACGCCGTGTGAGAGATCTCGCACAAGGTACTACCGAAATTGCCATTCGCCAAATTCAGCAGCTCAAAGTATGATGATAAAAGTCATTTTAGTAGGGACAAAATATGTTAACTCAAGACGTCACTAAAGAGCTGGAAGCCGTGATGGACCAACTGCAACAACAAGGCAAACAACCAACTGTTGCACTAGTCAAAACTCGTATGAAAACGCCTGTACCGATGCCTGCGCTGATCGCAGCCATCAAGAGTTGGAAGAGCGCAAGTCGAATTCCTAAGGTGGAAGTAGCAGTACAAACACCGAGTGAAGACGATCGCATCACTGCCCTAGAAAATACCGTGGCGAAGTTGGTCGTGCGTATTAAAGAATTAGAAGCCAAATTATGCGAGAAAACATCATGAGACTATGGGTAGATGCGGATGCATGTCCGAAAGTGATTCGTGAAACCATCGTTCGCGCGGCAGAACGCACCGGCGTTGACTGTACATTTATCGCCAACCATATCGTGCCAGTACCAAAGCGTGCCAATATTCATTCGCTTCAAGTGCCTGCTGGATTTGATATTGCAGACAACGAAATCGTTCGACGCGTGGAGGCCAATGACTTAGTGATTACCTCTGATATCCCACTTGCAGATGAAGTGATCAGCAAAGGCGCGTTAGCACTGAGTTCTCGCGGAGAGCTCTACACCAAAGACACCATTAAAGCACGTCTCAATATCCGTGATTTTATGGATACCATGCGTTCAAGCGGCATCCAAACTGGTGGTCCGGCGGCACTGTCACAAACTGAACGTCGTGAGTTCGCTAATCACCTCGATAGAATCCTTGCAAAACGCTAAGCGAAGGCAACAAAAAAGCCTGCGACATCGCAGGCTTTGCAATAGAACGACTAAACGCGTACTCGCTAAGGCGTGTAATACGTTGCCGCTCCTGGGCCTACAGGTAGACCAAATACGAATACCCATAGGTAGAACAACACACTCCAACCCACGATGAAGCAGATCGAGTAAGGTAGCATTGTTGCGATCAGCGTACCGATGCCTAAGTTCTTCATGTAACGACTCGCTACCGCTAAAATTAACCCGAAGTAGCTCATCATTGGAGTAATGATGTTGGTGGTTGAGTCACCGATACGGTACGCCGCCTGAATCGTTTCCGGAGCGTAACCCACAAGCATTAGCATTGGTACAAAGATAGGTGCCGTTACCGCCCACTGCGCAGAAGCTGAACCAATCATTAGGTTAATGAAGCCACACATTAGGATGAATGCGAAGAACAACATTGGACCTGTTAGACCAATTTCTTGTAGGAAGCTCGCACCCGCTACTGCGAATACTTGACCGAAGTTCGTCCATTTAAAGAAAGCAACAAACTGAGCAGCAAAGAATACAAGTACAATGTACATGCCCATCGAAGACATAGACTTCGCCATTGCGTCAATCACGTCGCGGTCAGTCTTCATTGAACCTGTCACTTTACCGTAGACGAAACCCGGGATTGCGAAGAATACGAAGATAAACGCTACGATACTTTTCAGGAATGGAGAACCTGCAACGGTACCTGTTGCCGAACGCAGAACACCGTCAGCTGGCACAATCGTCCAAGCAAGGAGTGCTGATACAGCAAGAACGGCAAGACCCGCTAGCTTAAGACCTTTCTTCTCAAGATCTGTTAGCTTACCCATCGAGTCATTTGATAGGTCTTCTGACGCTTCTTCATCGTTGTATTTGCCAAGTTTTGGCTCAACGATTTTCTCAGTAACGAATGCACCGGTAATCGCAATAAAGAAGGTAGATACAAACATGAAGTACCAGTTTACTTCAGGACCAACGGTGTAAGTTGGGTCAATCATCTGCGCGGCTGTTTCTGTAATACCTGAAAGCAGTGGATCAACCGTACCGATCAGAAGGTTTGCTGAGTAGCCACCAGAGACACCAGCAAATGCCGCAGCAAGACCAGCTAATGGGTGACGACCTAAAGAGTGGAACAACATCGCTGCCAGTGGAATTAATACCACGTAGCCAAGTTCAGATGCTGTATTTGAAATGATACCAGCAAACACGACGGTAAAAGTGACCATACGCTTAGATGCACCCATCACCATGCCACGCATTGCTGCAGACAATAGACCTGAGTGTTCAGCAATCGCAACACCAAGCATTGCAACAAGCACCGTACCCAACGGCGCGAAGCCAACGAAGTTCTTCACTAAGTTAGTCACAATGAGCTGCAAGCCTTCTGCATTGAGCAAGCTTACTACGTAGATCATGCCATCAGCAGCACGGCCTTTGGCTCCTTCTGGACGGGGATCCATGACAGATACTTCGAAATATCCAGCGATGCCTGACGTCACTAAAATGGCCACACAGAAGATAGCAAAAAGCGTAATTGGGTGGGGTAAAAGGTTCCCCAAATATTCAACAGTATCGAGGAAGCGCGTAAATAACGGCTTTTTTGGCGAGTTTTGTTTAATCGAAGCAGATGAACTCATCTGTTTCCTCCTTGTAGTTATTCCTGCGCATATGTGACACAAATGTCACAAAGCTTGCGCAGGTTACTCGACACGAGAGTTAAGTTAAAGTTCAATACGTTACAATTTGTAAATAAAGGCCGATATTTTAACCATAAATTACCCAGAAGGCAGTTACATCATCCACATAGATAAAATAACTCAGAACTATGCATTAGCCACAGCTATAAACGCTAAGATACTTGTGGCTATTTCTTCATCACGTGTTGAACTTATACATTCCTTTTAGCCGGAATTTCTGCTCGATGGATTACCGACTTTTATAATGCAGCAATTCGCATGAGACGCCCTCTACAAGGTTCTTCCCTTAAGATTTAAAAACCACAACAAAAACCAACCAAATTTATGGTATTTTCGTTTCAAACCTTAATTGAAATCACTATCTATGTATTCCATTGAACCAATAGGCATTATTGAAAGCCCATATAAAGAGAAGTTTGCCGTTCCACGTCAACCTCGTTTGGTACCTGCGGCAAGGTCTCGAGTCAAACTCGTGGGGGACGCAAACAGCCCTGAAGCCGTAAGAGGTTTAGATCAGTTCTCTCATGTCTGGTTACTGTTTTTATTTGATCAAAATCTGGAAGCGGGATGGAAGCCTACGGTAAGGCCACCGCGCTTAGGTGGCAACGAGCGTATTGGTGTGTTTGCTTCACGCTCAACCTTCAGACCCAATGGTATTGGGATGTCAGCAGTTGAAGTAAAAGGCGTCACTAAGAAAGGCGACCAAAACTATTTGGAACTAGGCAGCGTAGACTTAGTCGATGGCACGCCCATTATCGATATCAAACCTTATATCCCCTACTCAGATTCCATTCCAGAAGCGGTTGGTGGGTATGCGGAAGGCGCACCAGATAAATCTTCTGTCGCCTTCTCATCCGATGCATTGGCGATGTTAGAAAAACGCAACGATACTGAATATGTGACCACTGTTATTGAACAAGTTCTCGCACAGGATCCTCGCCCGGCTTATAAGAAAAATAAACCTGACAGCAAGGAATATGCGGTAAATTTGTTCGATCTAAACGTGAAGTTTACTGTCAACGAAAACTTAATATCAGTTACTGCGATCGAAAGCTTTTGACAAAGTCATTTGGCTGATATTATAGGTGGCTAACCATTTTCCCATCATGGGGCCTTCGTACTCTAGCCCACTTTGGCGAGAGTATTTAACTTTAATAAACGGATAAATTTAATGCGTACCAGTAATTATCTTCTTTCTACTCTGAAGGAGACTCCAAACGACGCAGAAGTAGTGAGCCATCAGCTCATGCTACGTGCGGGTATGATCCGTAAGCTGGCTTCAGGTCTTTACACCTGGCTGCCTACTGGTCTACGTGTACTGCGTAAAGTCGAAAACATCGTTCGTCAAGAAATCGACAATGCAGGTGCAATCGAAACTTTGATGCCCGTTGTTCAGCCGTTTGAACTATGGGAAGAAACAGGTCGCTCTGAGAAAATGGGTCCTGAACTGCTTCGCTTTACTGACCGCCATATTCGTCCGTTTGTACTTAGCCCAACAGCAGAAGAAGTGATCACTGCATTGGTTCGTAACGAAGTCAGCTCTTACAAGCAACTTCCGATCAACCTTTACCAGATCCAAACTAAATTCCGTGATGAGCGTCGTCCACGCTTTGGCGTAATGCGCGCACGCGAATTCTGCATGATGGATGCATACAGCTTTGATATCGACAAAGCTGGTCTAGAGAAATCTTATCAAGCAATGCACGACGCTTACTGTAAAGCGTTTGACCGCATGGGCCTAGAATACCGTCCTGTACTGGCTGACTCTGGTGCTATCGGTGGTAATGGTTCTCAAGAATTCCACGTTCTAGCGGAAAGCGGCGAAGATTTGATCGCCTTCTCGACTGAATCTGATTACGCAGCAAACATCGAAAAAGCAGAAGCGGTTGCGCCTGCGATTGAACGTCCTGCGCCAACTCAGGAAATGACGCTAGTTGATACACCTAACGCGAAAACTATCACGGAATTGGTTGAGCAACACGGTCTATCAATCGAGAAAACCGTTAAAACTCTGTTCGTGAAAGCTTCAGATGAAATCGATGCACCTATCGTTGCCCTGATCATCCGTGGTGACCACGAGCTGAACGAAATCAAAGCAGAAAACCTAGCTGAAGTTGCTTCTCCTCTAGAGATGGCAACCGAAGAAGAAATGCGTGAGCTAATCGGCGCTGGCGCAGGTTCACTAGGCCCTGTTGGTCTTGAGCTACCATTTATCGTTGACCGCTCAGTCGCAGTAATGAGTGACTTTGGTGCGGGCGCAAACATCGACGGCAAACACTACTTCGGTATTAACTGGGGCCGTGATGTTGAACTAGGCCAAATCGCTGATCTACGCAACGTGGTAGAAGGCGATCCAAGCCCATGTGGCCAAGGTACTATCATGCTTAAGCGTGGTATCGAAGTCGGTCACATCTTCCAACTAGGTAATGTTTACTCTGAAGCGATGAACTGTGGTGTTCTAGATTCTAACGGTAAGAACGTGATCCTAGAGATGGGTTGTTACGGTATCGGTGTATCACGTGTTGTCGCTTCTGCTATTGAACAGAACCACGACAAGTACGGCATCATCTGGCCAGACGCACTCGCGCCTTTCCAAGTTGCTATCGTACCAATGAACATGCACAAATCTGAACGCGTTCAAGAAGCAGCAGAGAAGCTATACACTGAACTGACAGATATGGGCATCGAAGTGCTATTCGATGACCGTAAAGAACGCCCAGGTGTTATGTTCTCTGATATGGAACTGATCGGTATCCCTCACACTATCGTGATTGGTGACCGCAGCATGGACGAAGGTAACTTCGAATACAAGAACCGTCGTAGCGGTGAGAAAACAGCGGTAGCGATGGCTGATATCGTTGAGCACATTAAAGCTCAGCTACAATAATCTGTTCTGAATACATAGCGATAAAAAGGGTTGGCTTCGGTCAGCCCTTTTTTATGTCTGTAGAAAGCCCCCTATTATTTGTGTTGTTAATCTTTGGTTCAGATTTATCACCTTAAACTGGATTCAATCTAGTAAGGAGGTTACTCATGGATCTAAAAAGTCTTCTTAACCAAGCACTCAAATCAGACCTACTTAAACAAGGTACCGATGCGCTCAGCAAACAAACGAGCAATATCAAATCATCATCCAGATCTAGCCAACTGAAAACACTTGGCGCAGGCGCAATTGGTGGCAGCCTCATTGGCATGCTAATGGGCTCGAAAAAAAGCAAAAAGATGGCGAAGAAAATGGGCACAGGTGCACTTAAGGTCGGCGGTGCTGCTGCACTAGGCGCACTGGCTTACAAAGTCTACAACGATTGGCAAGCCAAACAAGATGCGCAAGGCATTAATGAAACTTTCGACCCGAATGACAACAAGCACGCAAAGCTGATTCTCAAAGCCATGATTGGCGCAGCAAAAGCTGATGGCCATGTGGACAAAGAAGAGATGGTTCGTATTGAACAAGCACTAACTGAAATGGGCGCAGACGAGCAAGTAAGGCAATTAGTTCACCAAGAACTGCACAAGCCACTCGATCCTGCCGAAATCGCGCGACTTGCGACATCACCCCAGCAAGCATCAGAAATTTATCTCGCATCACTGATTGTGGCAGATGAGCAAAACTTTATGGAAAAAGCTTACTTACAAGAGCTTGCGAAACAGCTCAACCTTTCTCCAGAGGTCACACATCAACTGGAAGTACAATTACAGTGATGAATATTTGCTCAAGTTGTCTGTGAATTTGAGCCAAAACAATTCTCTGCTTTGAGTTTCAAAACGGCTATGTGTATATTTGAGAGCAGTTATCATTTATTAAGGATTTAGCCATGCAAGTATACGGCTGTTGTGATTTGGTTCGTGAGCTTTACGCTCAAATTGGTAGTGGCGATCAAGCTTACATCCCTCAAGCAATCTCATGTGCAGTAAGAGCACTGAACGACGTTGCGGCTGACGAGTCTCTACCTAAAGACGTTCGTGAAAAAGCGGCATTTGCTGCGGCAAACCTACTGATCTCTGATTTCGAGGATAAGCAATGAACTTGGCGAACTTTGAATCGATGGATCCAATAATGCTGATGAGCATCGTCAACATGAAGCTGCGTGACGACTTCGGTGGTGATCTCGATAAACTCGTGGCTTTTTTTGAGATTGACCGTGCCGCGCTTGAAGCAAAGCTGGCGTCTGCAGGTTTTGACTTTTTGCCTGACGCCGGACAGTTCCGTTAATCGTTAATCACGACGGACAACGTAAACAACGAATAGATAAAAGGGCTTGATGCATTCATCAAGCCCTTTTCATTTCTGCATTGTGTCAGCTCATTAACCGAATGAAGCCCAGATAACCGTCGCCACGAGAATCGGACAAACGAACTTCACATACGCAGGCCACAACTTACCAAACCAGCCTTGTGTAAACTCAGGGCAACCTTGCTCAAGTTCTTTAATTTTCGAGTGGCGGTTCCATACCCAGCCACCGAATAGACAGAACAACAACGCTGCCATTGGTTGTAGATATTGCGTCGCAAGCGTTGCGACCATGCCAAATAAGGCACCAAAGTTAAATACGATCACCACACTAAATAGCGCTATCAAACCACCTAACACCCAACTGGTTGTGCTGCGCTTAGTATTAAAACGCTCGCCAACTAACGCAACTGGACACTCCAACATAGAAATCGATGACGTCAACGCAGCAATGGTGAGCAATAAGAAAAAAGCAATTGAGAATAACTGTCCTAACAAACCAAGGCTATCAAACATCAACGGTAGTACCGTGAATACCAAGGTGTCTGAGCTCAGTAGCGAGCCATCTTCCGCGTAGATTTGCACACCTTTTTGCATCGCAACAAACATAGCAGGCATGACAACCAAACCTGCGATAAAGGCAACGGCGGTATCGACCATGGTTACGTTCATGGCCATCTTAGGTAAATTCTCTTTCTTGCTTAAGTAAGAGCCGTAGATCAGCATCGAACAGCCACCAATGGTCAGTGAGAAGAAGCCCTGTCCCATTGCTGCAAGGATAAGCTTGCGATCCCATACTTTATCAAAGTCCGGTACTAAGTAGTGCTTCAAACCTTCCATCGCGCCATTTTGTGTCATGATGTAGATGAACAGCAAACCAAACAGAACAAACAATGCAGGCATTAGGCGTGTCGACCACTTCTCAATACCTTGTTTTACGCCACCTTGTACAATCAAAATAGTTAATACATAAAAGGTAATCGTACCGAAAAGATTGCGTTCAACGCTGAAGCCCTTCAACCATTGTGTCGCCGCTTCCATGCCCATGATGTCGCTGATTGCACCGAGCATAAAACAGATCAACCAACCGCCAACGATAGAGTAAAACGCCAGTACAGCACTTGGCACACTCAAGCCAATCCAACCAACAATGCCACCTAACTTCTTGCCGACTGGGTTGTCCGTTAATGAACGCATGCTATCTACTGGGTTAGCTTGGCCATGGCGACCAATCGCCATCTCAACCACTAGCATAGGGAAAGCGACGATAAGAATCATCACTAAGTAAACCAGCAAAAAGGCACCACCGCCATTGCTTGCCGCTTGAGTAGGAAACCCCCAAATATTACCTAGGCCCACAGCCGCCCCTGCCGCCGCTAAAATGAACCCAAGACGAGAGCTAAAATGCTCACGGGATTGAGAAGAGGTTTGTTGTGTCATACTACTCACACGAAATATCAACGAACTAGTGAGCTAGTACACTATAGCAATGTCATCTATTAAACAAGAGCAATTAGGTTAATTACTCGGCAATCAAATTCATTCGCCATCATTCAATTGGTAAATTTCCGCATACATCCCACACCGACGAGGAATGCATTCGAAAATCGATATAATAAAGGCCGCTGAGAACACTCAACGGCCTGTATCTTGGCGTAACTAAAAAAACCAATTTAGATCGTAAACACTTGGTAGTCTCTTAGTGCCGGGATCTTCTTCAATAGTTCTTGTTCTTGATCAGCCATTTCATCCAGTGACTCACACAAGCCTTCCGCTTGCTGCTCAACCTCTTTTGAATGCTCAGCTAAACGCTGTTCTACTTTCGCAGCCAATTCCGTCATGCTTTCCGACAATGCTGTTAAATTTAAACCACCCTCTTCTTTCATCTTCGCTGAGAGTGCATCAAACGCGCTCGCGATGAACTCTTTGTTAAAAATCTCCTGGGCTTTTTCAAAGTCCGCGGTCCAAGATTCACTCATAGACTCGAAGCTCTCAGCAGGTAGAATAAAATCGCCATCTTTGTAGTAACGAGCCTCAACATCCGCAAAGAACGCTTTCACGGCAACTTTCACATTATCAAATGAATCCGGCGCGTCTAAGCTCACTGCGATATCATCAATGATGTCGTTTGCTAGCGCCAGACCGTCGCTTGCCAATTGCTTTGCTTGCGGAATATACGCATTCATCTTTTCACGATAATCTTCAATCGCGGCCTTTTGATCCGCATTGAGAGTGATCAATTCGCCTTTTATGAAAAGGTTATTATCTTCATCCACCACCGCTTTTTCACCGTTGGCGTGTAAAATTTCTAAGTTCTGACCATCCATCCGAACTTCATTATTGATGTCGACACGACATTGCGCTGCATAGCCAGTTGCGCTGACCATCAGCAATGAGAGTGTGAACAGTTTTTTCATTACTTTCTCTTTTGTCATGGTGATTTCTATCAACTATAACAGTGAATGATCGGTTGGATGTCAGTAGACCGTCACAACCTCATAACACTTCGTTTTATCGTGAATTTTAACTTCTATCTCTTCGCCATCTTCTTTGCCCATTAAAGCACGACCAAGCGGAGATTTGGAAGTAAGAACAAATACTTCCTTATCTTGCCACTCCACCGTTAACCCACCTGAACATGGGCCGATGAAAAATGATCTCTCAATATCATTCTCATCCTGCAGTTCAACGTATGCACCGACAGCAATCGGAGATTCAGTAAAGTCACGAATAACCAGTGCACGATATTGACGTAGCTCCTCTTCACTCTCTTGTACTCGCATTGCCTGCCCATGAGCAAGATAAGACGCTTCTAACGCTAAGGTGTCATATTTGTGCTCGGGCACCGTCTGTTCATCGGTGGCGGCATCGATAGCTCGTTGAGTCGATGCATGGGCAATGTGAAGTTTGTCTTCCAATTGCGTAATGATAATTTGGACTAGCTCTGCTTTGTTCATACTTTTAAGGCGCGCATTGAGCACTAAGGATATGGTAATGTGCTCTAGTTTATCATCAAAGAAAGGTTTCCCCATTATGCAAAGTGGCCCACTTCAGCAAACCCTTCAATCCGTGTTTGGCTTTGATTGCTTAAGAGCCGGTCAACAACCTGTCATTGAGGCCGTAATGAATGGTTACTCTGCAGCGGCAATCTTTCCTACAGGCTCGGGAAAGTCACTCTGTTATCAGCTTCCCGCAACGCAATTACCGAATCTTACCTTGGTGATCTCTCCCTTGCTTGCACTGATGAAAGATCAGCTCACCTTTTTACAAAGCAAAGGCATTGCTGCCGCCTCGATTGATAGCAGTCAAAGCCGAGAAGACGCCCAACAAGTTATGGCTGGCGTTAAGAACGGTCAGATAAAAATATTGATGATCTCGGTAGAAAGACTAAAGAATGAACGCTTTCGTGAATTCATCCGTCAAATCCCAATCTCTTTGATGGTGGTCGATGAAGCGCACTGTATATCAGAATGGGGGCATAACTTCCGACCAGATTATCTTAAACTGCCTCAATACCAGCGTGAACTGAATATCCCCCAATCATTACTACTGACTGCGACAGCTACGCCCCCGGTTATTGAGGACATGCAGCACAAGTTTAACATCGCCAGTGAACATATTACGGTAACCGGTTTCTACCGATCTAACCTCGACATTTCAGTCATGCCATGTGAAGAACCAGACAAATTGGCTCAACTCAATGACATCATTGCGGCTTCACCAAAGCTTCCAACCATTGTCTACGTAACACAACAACAAACTGCCGTACAGGTCGCAAAGGCACTGATCCACCTTGGCGTCAATGCGCACGCTTACCATGCGGGCTTAAAAAGTGATATCCGCGAACAAATTCAACAGCAATTCATGGATAGCCAAATAGATTGTATTGTGGCAACCATTGCCTTTGGCATGGGGGTAGACAAATCTGATATCCGCCGCGTGCTTCACTTCGACTTGCCGAAATCTATCGAAAACTACGCACAGGAAATTGGGCGTGCCGGACGAGATGGTCAGCGTTCGGAGTGTATTCTACTAGGCAATACTTCTGGCTTAACTGTACTCGAGAACTTTATTTACGGTGATACACCTGAGCCAAGTTCTATCGATTATGTACTGGAACAAATCCGCGAGAACACTCCGCAATGGGAAGTGATGGCACTGCGTTTATCTCGTGACAGTAATATTCGCCAGTTACCACTCAAGACCTTGCTCGTTTATCTTGAATTAGCCAACGTGATTAAAGCTAAGTACAGTTACTTTGCTGAATATCGATTCAAGTTTTTGCAAGATAAGCAGTTTATCCTCAACCAGTTCCAAGGTGAGCGTCGTCAGTTTGTCGAGGCAATTTTCACGTGTTCAACCAAAGCCAAAATTTGGTGCCAAGTGGACTTAGAAGCACTATGGATGAACTATCAATCAGAGCGTGCTCGTGTGGTCGCGGCGCTTGACTACTTCCACCAGAACGGTTGGATTGAATTAGAGAGCAAACAGCTAACAGATGTGTATTCGGTTCTTCCTGCCACTCAAAACCAAGAGGATCTCTCTCAGCATTTGGTTGAACTGTTCCAATCCAAAGAGCGCAAGGATATTGAGCGCATCCATACGATGCTGAATCTGTTCCAATCGTCCGATTGCTTAAGCCATCAACTGGCGCATTACTTTGCAGACCATAATGCTCCAACTCAATGCGGCCACTGTTCGGTTTGCCGTGGGAAAATCGCCACTTTCTCTCGCCCGCAACATGAACAACCAGAGTTCACTCATTTATCCGCTTGGGTTGATGAATTTGTTCAACTTTCACCAACTGTCGTTAGCAATGCTGCGGTGGCACGATTCCTATGTGGGATCAGCACGCCAATCATCACTCAGCTGAAAGCAAGTAAACTAAGAGGGTATGGCGCTCTGGCGAATGTCTCTTTCGAGCAAGTGTTAAAACAAGTTGAAGCGCTGCGAGCCTAAAAGAAGCTTAATTGACGCGCTTGCTGTTCGGGCTTGAGCATCACACTCAGGCCCAGTAAACGTATTTCTCTGCCATTTTGTCGTTTAAGGATATCTCTTAGAAGCTCTTTGAAGTCTTCTAACTCAAGCTGAGGGTGGATATGCTCAATCGTCGTAAGCTGAAAATCGGCAAACTTAAGTTTGATGCCCTGCTTGATGATCGATTTATCCGGACTGGCTTTCTCCAAACGTTTCTCTAGCTCAGGGTAAAGCTTATCTTCAATCACCTTCCAGCATTCATCATAAGTTGAAATATTCTGGCTAAAGGTACGCTCGACCCCCACCGACTTACGTTCTCGCTCAACCACAACTTCTCGATCATCAATACCGTGGCTGCGTTTCCACAGCGAAGCGCCCTGGCGGCCGAACTGGCGTAACAGTTCGCGGTAGTCGCTATTCTTAATGTCTTCGCAAAGATAAAAGCCAGCCTGGTGTAATTTCTCTAAACTGACCTTACCCACTCCCGGTATCTTTTCTAAAGGTAGTTTATCCACCACCTCTTGAACCTTATCAGGTGGAATAACAAACTGGCCATTCGGCTTATTCATATCAGACGCAACTTTGGCAAGAAACTTAATCGGCGCGATACCTGCAGAGGCAGTTAGGCCAAGTTCATTGTAGATATCATTACGAATCGATTCTGCAATTAAGGTCGCAGAGCCTCGACATACCGTCGCGTTGGTCACATCCAGATACGCCTCGTCGAGAGACAATGGCTCTATGGTCTGGGTATAACGCTCGAAAATAGCACGGATTTGTTGAGAGACTTGCTTATATACATGCATCCGCCCAGGAACAACGAGCAAATTAGGACAAAGTTGGAGTGCACGCGCCGTTGGCATCGCACTTCGAATGCCAAATTTTCGCGCTTCATAATTACAGGTACTAATTACTCCACGTTGCTTTTCATGACCACCCACAGCAAGTGGCACTCCCCGGAATTTCGGGTTGTCGCGCATTTCCACTGCGGCAGATTACAACTCTGAGGTAAAAAATGTAAGTGTGAGTGAGTGAGTGAGTAAAAAACGTTTTTATATAGTGACTTACAAGGGAAAACCCACTAACGAAAGCCCCTTACATAAATATTTTGATTTTTCATAAAAAAGAGTAGCGATTTAACCACAAATCCACTTACAAAAAAATCACAAAGCGAGGTCTAACTGGCCTGTAGATAGTTTTGGTTCAACACCAACACTTAGACCAAGCAAACGAACACTTCGGCCCTCTCTTCTATTAAATGCTTCTTCACATAACTTAATAAAAAACTGCTTATCAAAAGTATCATGCTTATGCTCAACTGTTGTTTGTTGAAAGTCATTAAATTTAATCTTCACACCAAGCTTTGAAATAAACTTCCCTTCAAGCGCTTTCTGCAATCTTTTTTCCAATTCTAAAAACAAGGGATCAATTGCTAAAAGGCATTGCTCTAAGTTATCAATATCATTTAAGTAAGTTCTTTCGACCCCTACTGACTTTCTTACCCTCTCAACAACAACAGGTCTATCATCTATTCCGTGACACCTATCCCATAGAGTATTACCGAATTTACCCAAAT
The DNA here is from genome assembly GCF_002608565.1 of Vibrio sp. PID17_43. Classification (GTDB taxonomy): domain Bacteria; phylum Pseudomonadota; class Gammaproteobacteria; order Enterobacterales; family Vibrionaceae; genus Vibrio. Next base: position 1,174 of record NZ_LIXM01000014.1, on the reverse strand, counting down.
GACTAATCAGAATATTCCTATCGGCTTCTTTGACATCTTTACCTTTAAACAAACCAAGCTTATTAAGTTTTTCTAAAGTAACTTTGCCCACACCATTTATCTTGCCTAAATCCAAATTATCAATAAATGATTGAACTTCATCAGGCGTAACAACGCAAATACCATTTGGCTTATTCACATCCGATGCAACTTTTGAAACGAACTTTAACGGAGAAACACCTGCTGAAGCAGTAAGATGTAACTCAGTTTTAATGGACTTCCTAATATCTTGAGCTATTAAAGTTGCAGAACCTTTAAATAACGGGGAATCAGTCACATCTAGGTAAGCTTCATCTAAAGATAGTGGCTCTATTATGTCGGTATAGCGACTAAAAATCTCATGAATTTGTTTAGAAACCGAGCGATATTTTTCCATATTTCCAGAAACAACCGTTAGTTGAGGGCAAAGCTGTAAGGCTTTGGCGGTAGACATGGCAGAACGAACACCAAAAGCCCTTGCTTCATAACTACACGTTGAAATCACCCCACGTCCATTTTTCCCCCCAACAGCAAGAGGTATTCCTCGCAATTCAGGATTGTCTCTGACTTCAACAGAAGCATAGTAACTGTCGAGATCTATATGGATTATCTTTTTCATTAACGAAAGCTCACTACTCGCTAGTCATTTATAAATTGATTGAACCAGTTGGTTAAATTTGCATGTGTTGAAACTGAGCTGTTACCGCCTGATATCATTCGATTTTTTTTGCAAGTCACTTACAAAATTTAAAATTGATCGCTTCAGTATCGCACGACTCCGCTAGATTTGCTGCGCAAATCCGATCTGACGTCCGAACCTGCTATAAGCCCCCTGGTCTTGCAAGAAAGAAAAAGAGGGTCAGTGACCCGCTTTAGTTCAGCAGTTTCCGCAATTTGAATTCTGATCATCCCAATTAATTCAGTGGGTTGCTTATACCGCCTGCGGCGGCCATAGAAGTTTATTAATTGTGACCTACTCGCTTGGTAATTAAGGTACGACAGAATCGCTTGGTGATCACAATATTCATTAACCGAGTGCTAGCAAGCTTTTGGACAAAAGTGAGTCAGTGATTTTGCTAAATTAGTATTTAACGGATAATCAAAGATATGACAAATCCTCTTATCCTTTGGCCAAATCAACTCATCCACAACACTG
>NZ_LIXM01000013.1 GCF_002608565.1 Vibrio sp. PID17_43 | reverse complement strand
TTGAAGAAGTTAAAGACGACAAGAAATAAACCTTGTTAACTAGGCTGTCTAGGTCGCCTAGTGTCGATAAGACTTGTATATGCGGGCGTTTGGGGTAACTCTTACGCCCTCTTTTCGATCAAAACAAAATTAGAATAAGCGGTGAATATGTCCAAACGAGATTATTACGAGGTTTTGGGTATTCCTAAAGATACGTCAACCAAAGACATCAAGAAAGCCTATAAAAAACTCGCAATGAAATACCATCCCGATAAAAACCCGGGAGATAAAACAGCAGAAGAAAAGTTCAAAGAGATAAAAGAAGCCTACGAAATCTTAACTGACGACGAGAAACGTCAGCAATATGATCGATTTGGCCACGCCGCTTTTCAAGGCTCGAGTGACAAAGGTCACCACGATGGTCGCGGGCATTATCAGTCTGGTGGATTTGAAGATATCTTTGGTGGTGCGTTCGGCCGTCAAGGCTTTGGTGGGTTTGGCCGAAGCTCCGGTGGCTTTGGCGGCTTTGATGATATTTTCTCTCAAACTAGAGGTGGACGATCTCAACCAAGCAAAGGGCAGGATCACGAATTCACCTTAACGGTTGATTTTGTCGATGCCATTCAAGGTACGGAGAAAATCGTTGAGTTGCCAGTTAATGGCGAACAGAAAAAAATCAATGTTAAGATCCCACCAGGCATTCGAGATGGTGAAAAAATCCGTTTCTCTAACAAAGGGGCTCCTGGCATCAATGGAGGACCAAACGGTGATCTGCTACTAGTTATCAATACTCGTGATCATGCTTTTCTAAAACGAGAAAAAGATAACCTGTTGTGTACCGCTCATATTGACATGGTCAATGCTGCACTAGGTGGCGAAGTCGAAATCCAAGTCTTAGATAGCCGCTACAAACTCAAAGTCCCTGCCGGGTCTCAAAGTGGTCGTAAATTTAAAATGACGGGCAAAGGCGTGAAAAACCGTAAAGGTGTCACTGGCGACTTAATCGTAACGCTGCATGTTGATACCCCAACCAACCTTACTGTCACACAAAAAGATCTGCTAGAACAGTTCAAGGCGACACTTTAAGCGAGGTTCACCCACAAAACTTGCGAACCTAGTTGCCCGTCTCGATGTCACGATTTATCTTGTAACTCGTGACATCGGAACTGACAGACTAGAACAAACGACGCTTCATTCCCGCCCTTTCCATGATCCGCGTGGTAATTTCTTCTACCGACAAAGACGAAGTGTTGATGTAAGGGATCGCCTCTCGCCTAAACAGGGCTTCGACCGTATCAAGTTCAAGCTTACATTGCTCAGTGCTGGCGTACTCACTGCCCGACATGCGATTCTCTCGAATCTCAGTTAAACGCTCAGGATTAATCGTCAAACCAAACAATTTGTGACGATGAATTTCAAACTCTGGTAACAACCGCATCAACTTGATGTCTTCCGCAATAAACGGGTAGTTGACCACTCGCAAGCCAAACTGCATCGCCATATACAAACTGGTTGGCGTCTTGCCACTACGCGACACGCCAAGCAGAATAATATCTGCGTCTTCTAATCCTTTTAGAGTAATCCCATCATCATGTGCCAGTGTATATTCGATAGCAGCAATACGATCAAAGTAGGTGTCAGAATCTTTCCCTACGCTACGGGAGCGCTGTAATTTAGGTTGAGGCTCCATTTGAGTATCGTCCTGAACTTTTTGTACGATACTCTCCAGTACGTCATAGCAATAGGCAGGGGCTGTTCGAAGTATTTCACGAACATCAGGCAGCACTATTGAGAAAAACACCAATGGTTTAACACCATTGCGCTGGTAGGAAGTTTCAATTTCTTTGACTACATCGGCCACTTTGTCTGCGCTTTCTACAAATGGGAAGGCTTTTTCGTTAGGGATGAAAGGAAACTGGCCCAAAACAACATGCCCAAGCGTTTCACATGTTATGGCTGTTCCGTCAGAAACATAGAATACATCACGACTTTGGTTATTAATTTGCATTTGTATTTAGATTTTCAAAACCACTTGACTAGGATAATCAACATAATATTAACAAATAAGTTCAGCTTTCAATTACGTTCACCACAGGTTTGAAATTTATTTCACATTTTTTTCAACCAGAGCGTAAACGTTTGCCTTTAAGTCCCCCTACAAAAGCTGCAATGTTTCTGGAGAAAAAACATGCAAAAGAACACCCTCTGGTTCAATGGTCTATCCATGGATGATGTCGACAAAGTCGGCGGTAAAAACGCTTCACTTGGTGAGATGGTTTCTAACCTAGCCAATGTTGGTGTTTCTGTTCCCAACGGTTTTGCCACTACCTCCTATGCGTTTAATCAATTCCTCGATCACGAAGGGTTAGATAAGCGCATTCATCAACTGCTTGATGAACTGGATGTTGGAGATGTAGAAGCGCTGCGTAAGACAGGTGCCAATATCCGACAATGGGTATTAGATGCCCCATTCCCTGCCAATCTAGAGCAAGATATCCGTGACAATTACCGAGAGCTGACTGAAGGCCACCCTGAGATTTCTGTTGCAGTGCGCTCGTCAGCAACCGCAGAGGATCTACCGGACGCCTCATTTGCTGGTCAGCAAGAGACGTTTCTAAACGTAAAAGGCATTGATGCAGTATTAGAAGCAACTAAGCACGTTTACGCTTCTCTGTTCAATGACCGTGCAATTTCATACCGTGTACACCAAGGCTTTAACCACCGTGGCATCTCGCTATCGGCGGGTATTCAGCGCATGGTGCGCTCGGACAAAGCCTCTTCTGGTGTTATGTTCACCCTAGATACGGAATCTGGTTTCGACCAAGTCGTATTCATCACCTCTTCTTGGGGCTTGGGTGAAATGGTGGTTCAGGGCGCGGTTAACCCTGATGAATTTTACGTTCACAAGCCAATGCTAGAGGCGGGTCAACACCCAATCGTTAAGAAGACCTTCGGATCTAAACAGATCAAGATGATCTACTCAAACAGCCAAGAGATCGGCAAGCAAGTAGACATCATTGATACATCAGCAGATGAGCGCAATGCATTCTCACTCAATGACGAAGAGATCAAAGAGCTCGCCAAACAAGCGGTGATCATCGAGAAGCACTACCAGCGTCCAATGGACATTGAGTGGGCAAAAGACGGCATCGACGGCAAGCTTTACATCGTGCAAGCACGTCCAGAGACAGTATGTTCTCAAAGCGAGCAAAACGTGATTGAACGTTACGAGCTAAGCAACAAAGCGGACGTACTGGTCGAAGGTCGTGCGATTGGTCAGCGTATCGGGAGAGGTCCTGTTCGCTTGGTTGACTCTCTAGACCAAATGTCATTAGTGCAAGAAGGCGATGTGCTGGTAACTGACATGACTGACCCTGATTGGGAACCCGTGATGAAGAAGGCTTCGGCAATCGTCACGAACCGTGGGGGGCGGACTTGTCACGCTGCCATTATCGCTCGTGAACTTGGTATTCCAGCAATCGTCGGTTGTAGCAATGCCACTAGCAAGCTGACGGACGGTGAGACGGTTACGGTGTCGTGTGCTGAAGGCGAAACAGGCTGCGTTTACCAAGGTGAGTTGGAGTTCGAAGTGAAACGCTCTGCCGTTGATGAACTGCCAATGCTACCAACCAAAGTCATGATGAACGTGGGTAATCCAGACCGAGCATTCGACTTCGCTCAGATTCCAAACGAAGGTGTGGGTCTTGCTCGTCTTGAATTCATCATCAACAAGATGATTGGTATTCACCCTAAAGCACTGCTGAACTTTGATGCGCAACGCGATGAGTTAAAAGCAGAAATCACAGAGCGTATCCGTGGTTACAAAGGCCCAATCGATTTCTACGTCAGCAAGCTAACAGAAGGCATCGCGACGATTGCGTCTGCATTCTGGCCAAAACGCGTCATCGTTCGCATGTCTGATTTCAAATCGAACGAGTACAGCAACTTGGTTGGCGGTAAAGGTTACGAACCCCATGAGGAGAACCCAATGCTGGGCTTCCGTGGTGCGTCTCGCTACATTTCTCCAGTGTTTGAAGACTGTTTCGAGTTAGAAACCCAGGCAATCAAACGCGTTCGTAATGAGATGGGTCTGAAAAACGTTGAAATCATGATTCCATTCGTACGTACGCCAAGCGAAGCAGCATCGGTTATCGACTTGTTGGCGAAGTTCGACCTACGACGTGGCGATGACGGCCTAAAAGTGATCATGATGTGCGAACTGCCATCCAATGCGGTTCTGGCAGATGAGTTCTTGAAGTACTTCGACGGCTTCTCTATCGGCTCAAACGACATGACTCAGCTAACCCTTGGTCTTGACCGAGACTCAGGTGATGTTGCCCACCTATTCGACGAACGTAACCCTGCGGTAAAAGCCATGCTACAAATGGCCATTGATGCGGCAACCAAAGCAGGTAAATACGTGGGTATCTGTGGTCAAGGCCCATCAGACCACGATGACCTAGCCGAATGGTTGATGGAACAAGGTATCAGCTCTGTTTCCCTAAACCCAGATACGGTTATCGATACGTGGTTAAAGCTAGGCAACGTGCGTAAATAAGCCACTCTTCCCTAGTCAATGAGATAGCCCTCAAGCTCCGGTTTGAGGGCTTTTTCTTTGTTCTCCATGTCAAAGTAATGTGAGTTCGTGACTGAATCCCAAGCTATGCCTTCCTTTCGTACTCCCCTTTCGCTTTTTCACCTAAAATAAAAACAATCCTATTTCATAAAAGAACGGATATATGAAAAAGTCTCTTGCTCTTATCACTGCCTTAACTTTGCTCACGTCTCCGGCTTATGCTGACTGGGATGACATCTCGAACAGCCTCTCAGACCTAGGAGATGCCGTATCTGATACTGCAAAAGAGACTTGGGATAGCACCAAAGAGTTCTCCAAACAGGCTTGGCAAGATTTCACCAATTGGTCTGAAGAAGCGATTAATACCGCAGGTGAATGGACCGATGCCAGCATCGAAACCAGTAAAGAATGGATAGATGCCGCAGACAAAAAAATCGATGAACTGATGGAGGGCGACACACCAGAAGAGGCTCGCCAAGCGATTGACCTCATGGCGGATAGCACTCTACTCAAACTGTTTAACGAGAAACCTGAAGCCAAAATGCTTTACGACAAAGCTTACGGCTATGCGGTGTTTGATTCTCGCAAACTGTCGCTGATGTTTCACACGAATTCAGGCTCCGGAGTTGCGGTTAACAAATTGACCGACAAACGCACTTACATGAACATGTTTGGTGCTGGTGTTGCGTTTGGCGTTGGTGGTAAGTTCTACCAACAAGTGGTGCTGTTTGAGAAAGAAAAAGACTTCAACACCTTTGTTGAAGAAGGCTGGGAAGCATCGAGCGAAGCCTCTTTAGTTGCTGGCGCGGACGGCGAAGAAATGACAGCGCAATTCAACAGCGGCGTTGCAGTGTATCAACTCAACACCACAGGATTGTTGGTTGATGCAAACTTTTCTGGCTCAAAATACTGGGTCAATAAAGAGCTGACCGATTCACAGTAACCTTTCGGACACAATGGTTTATTTATGGGGAGCGATACGCTCCCTTTTACCGTCATTCCACGAACCTAAGTGAGACTAGGAATCTCATACAGTACGCCACCATACTCACCATGTTGCTTTAGCAACGAAATTGCGGATTACTTTGGGACAATAGCCAATCGCGTTATGCTTACCCCAACCTTTATCGAACTCTCGAATCACCATGCCTAACGACGCGTTCAACACTCAGCTTGCAGAGACAATTTTTGCCCTTAACTCACCAAGCTTCACGCCGAAACTGATGCGTGTCATTGGTTCCATATTGAGTTTTGATTGCGCAGTGATCCTTGGTTATCGTGTAGGTAAACACCCTATCTATCTGTATGATTCGATTGAGAATGAGCGCGAGCTACTGTTCCAACGTTATCTCACCACCTCTTTTCAAAACGACCCGTTTTATCAGAAGCTTAACACCAAAAAAGAACAAGGCCTCTTTACGCTCAAAGATGTGATGGGCAAAAACGTCACGCGTAACGATCTCGATTACCAAGCCTACTGCGAGCCGTTCTTCGGACTAACCTGACCACTCATTACCAAATCTGATGGCACTAAGTTTGGCAAAACTGAAGATGGTGCAGTCTGGTTGGATCCAAGTAAAACCTCACCTTACGCCTTCTACCAATTCTGGTTGTCTGCGGAAATGCCGATGTTCACCACTTCTTGCGTTATTACTCCTTCTTAAGCTGCGATGAGATTGTAGTGATTGAAGCACAAGACAAAGAGAGTAAAGGCAAACCGCAAGCACAGCGCGCTAACCTTTTTGGGAACCGGGCCGAATATTCATAGCAAACCTCAAATCTAGCCGCTACCCACTACCCGTCAAATTTTTACCCACAACCCGACTTAGTTCAAATTCATCAAAACGCAATTGGATGCTGTACAAACAAGTTACTATGGTTAATAAATAAGTGCACAAACTCTGCACATCACCCATAACAGGAGTAAGTATGGATTTCATTGATGGCGTGTTACAAGTCGAGTCTTTCTTGGCGGTTACTTTGGGGATCATCGTATTATTCCTCGGTAAACGTCTGACTCAGGCCAGTAACTTCTTGAGAGAGTTCAGTATTCCTGAGCCCGTTTCTGGCGGAATACTGGTGTCCGTCCTTTTTACTATTCTCCACTATGTTGCCCAAATCGATGTACAGTTTAACCTCGCAACTCGTGATCTTTTACTGGTGTACTTCTTTACCACTATTGGTATCAATGCAAGCCTGCAAGACTTATTCAAAGGTGGGAAGCCTCTACTCATCCTGCTGGCTGTGACCATCGGCTACATGCTGGTGCAAAACCTTACCGGTATCGGTATTGCGACTATGTTAGATCAGCCTGAAGCTGTTGGACTATTAAGCGGCACAGTTTCTTTAATTGGCGGGCACGGAACGGCGATCGCGTGGTCACCAAGAATTGCAGAGATCTTCGATCTTAACACTGCGATGGAAATCGGTATCGCAAGTGCGACCTTTGGGTTGATTCTTGCCAGTTTTATGGGTGGACCTATCGCCAAGCATCTAATTAATAAGCACAACCTCAAACCTGAGCAAGTGGAAGAAATGGATGTGGGGACTGGACAAGATGAATCACAAGTTGCCATTAACGCCTATGACTTCCTAGATGCAATGTTAGCCATTCACGTTTGTATTATTCTAGGTGCCATATTAAATGAAGGGGTAAGTAGCCTAGGTCTAGAGCTGCCACTCTTTGTGACCTGTCTGTTTGCGGGTATTCTAATGTCCAATATCGTTCCTACTTCTTATCCGCGCATAACGGGTACACGCTGGCCCGCTAGAAAACCGGCCGTTGCCCTGATCGCCGACATGGCGCTCGGCGCTTTTCTAGCAATGTCATTAATGAGCATGCAGTTGTGGGCATTGGTCGATTTGGCAGGGCCAATTTTCATCATTCTCGGCGCGCAATTTTTGGTCGCGATATGCACTGCGATTTTCGTTGTTTTCCCACTCATGGGAAAGAACTACGATGCTGCTGTTGTGTGCTCTGGCTTTGGCGGGATTTCATTAGGTTCGACACCAACGGCGATGGCGAACATGTCTGCTGTGGCAAAAAAATACGGTAACTCGCATCAAGCCTTCATTATTGTTCCTTTGGTATGCGCCTTCTTCATAGATTTAGCTAACGCACTTATCATCCCATACTTTATTAGTTTGATAAGTTAAAATGAAAATACCTAAGCATAGTAAAAATACTTGAATATAAATTATTAAAATAGTGCTAACACTTTACCCCAATGTAAGTAGTATAATACTCCCCCTGAAATATTTTGTTACGTAGTTGGTAACGGTAGAGATAAACATGAACAGCAGCAGATGGGCAGGTTTGCTTGGCGGCACAATCGTTTTATTGAGCACTTTGATTTTATTCGGTTCAACGGTACATTCTGCTTGGTATAACATTCCAATGGAGGCGATAAACGGCATTGCCTTCACTCTTGCATTTGGGCTCGGGCTGAATCATATTCTTGCTTATGTTGCAGCCATCATTACGCTTGTTGCACTGTTCTACCTTGGCTACGTGCTAGGTTACCGAATACACAACAAGTTGAAGCACTAAATTTGCGAAACTTGGAAAAAATGAGATAACAAAGGGAGCCATGACTGCTCCCTTTTTTGATTGTCGCCGTTACTGCAACTCGAAGAGAGGCTGCCATCTCAGTAACCTCACAAACCAAAAACTCCATTGTCACAGGCTTGTTCGTCAACAAAGTGAAACTAGAATCATTGAATAGACCATCGGCATCACATCCTAAATGGACAAAGAAAGCAGGCTTATCTGCCATCAATGTAATTTGGCTTCCCTCGCTACTCACTTCAATATGAGCCTTCTCCAGTGGTAAAGTTTTCAGTTCATGCGCATCAACATCTTCATCCAGTTGCCAAACAATAGTATTACTATCCGGAAAGACCGTTTGTTCTAACTGCCAAGACTGTTTCACTTCACCTTGCCAGCTAACCCATTGCAGCTTCGCATCTACACTCACTGCCACCTTGGCGTCATTCAGAAGATGTAAGCTCAGTACGCCTGTGTGTTCTGAACACACCAAATACTGCGGAGCAAAAAAGCGTTTAGCATGGTAATGAAGCGGCTTTCAACGGCCACTGTATTCCAAGCTCGACCACGAACTCACTGACCAGTTATCGTTGAGCTGCCAATACAACATGCCACGGCATACAGGATAAATCGTACGCCAATGGTCGAACGCGGTTTTTATTGCCATCACTTGTTGCACTTGGCTCAAATACAGCATCGGCTCAAACCCCTTAGGGAAACGGAGGAAAAGTCTCTTTGTTAAATCAATCACTTACCTGACAATCAGAGGTGAATCGTGAAACGGCGGTTATATATGTATCAGTTTCATGTTATCATCAGCGGCTTTTTGAACATCCTCACACTTTTTAATGTAAATAGTGTAAGGGAAATGCACGGCTTCCGAGCCCTAAAAAGCGAAGTAATTATGTCAAATATGACGAATACCGCCTCTCATGCTCCTATTCAGGAAGCAGACTATTCTGCCATTCATCCCCCATCCCTCGTAAAACGTCTTGAACTCACTAACCCTGTATTTTGGTTAAGTGGAAGCTTCCTCTGTTTGTTTGTCTTACTCGCACTTATAAACGCGCAATCTCTGACTGAAATGGTCAACGCTGGCTTTAGTTACGCCACTCAATATTTCGGTGCCTTTTGGCAAGTTCTCCTTCTTCTCAACTTTCTTATTGGTTTGGCTATCGCTCTCGGTCGTACTGGTTACGTGCGTTTGGGTGGTTTAGCGAGACCAGAAATCGACACTTTTAAGTGGTTATCGATCGTGCTCTGCACGCTACTTGCTGGCGGTGGTGTTTTCTGGGCGGCCGCTGAGCCTATTGCCCACTTTGTTTCTGCTCCACCACTGTTTGGTGAAGCTTCTCCTAAAACGGCCGCAATTAATGCGCTTTCTCAGTCTTTCATGCATTGGGGCTTTTTAGCATGGGCAATCCTAGGTTGCCTTTCTTCGGTGGTATTGATGCACCTGCATTATGATAAAGGCTTGCCGCTCAAACCTCGCACCTTGCTTTACCCAATTTTTGGTGACAGAGCGATCAAAGGCTGGATTGGTGATGTCGCCGACGCCTGTAGCATCATCGCTGTCGCTGCAGGAACAATAGGTCCAATTGGTTTCTTAGGGCTTCAAATCAGTTACGCACTTAACTCTCTGTTTGGCTTACCCGACAGCTTCACAACTCAAAGTTTCGTTATTACCGTGGTGATTCTTATGTATACCCTCTCTGCATTAAGTGGTGTTAGTAAAGGTATCCAAATAATAAGCCGTTACAACATCGTTCTTTCAGTTGCTTTAATTGGCTACATTCTATTTTTCGGCCCAACCAGCTTCATCGTAGATGGTTATGTTCAAGGTGTGGGTCGCATGGTAGACAACTTCTTCCCGATGGCGCTCTATCGTGGTGACACTGGTTGGTTAAGTTGGTGGACTGTGTTTTTCTGGGGCTGGTTTATCGGCTATGGTCCAATGATGGCGATTTTTATCGCACGCATCTCACGTGGTCGCACAATCCGACAAATGATCCTGTCAATTAGTATCGCAGCACCACTCATCACTTGTTTCTGGTTTAGCATTGTGGGTGGTAGCGGTTTAGCATTTGAATTGGAGAATCCAGGATTAATCTCTTCAGCATTCGAAGGCTTTAACCTACCTGCGGTTCTGCTCGCCATTACCTCTGAGCTACCATTCCCAATGATCATCTCTATCTTGTTCTTGGTCCTAACCACCACGTTCATCGTCACCACCGGTGACTCAATGACCTACACTATCAGTGTGGTGATGACGGGTTCAACAGAGCCAGATGCGGTGATTCGCTCCTTCTGGGGAATCATGATGGGGGTTGTCGCTATTGCTCTGATTTCAATGGGTTCTGGCGGTATATCTGCGTTGCAATCTTTCATCGTGATTACCGCAGTTCCGGTGTCTTTCATTTTGCTGCCTAGCATCTGGAAAGCGCCGAGCATCGCAAATCACATGGCGAAAGAGCAAGGTTTGATTTAACCCACTCAAACGAACAAGAGCCCTTGATTGGGCTCTTGTTATATCCCCTCAAACATCCCCAAAATGCCTATTTGAACGATCTCTGACACTATTGGTACCATTCGTGGTCACGACGAAAGCGTGCGATCGGGAATCTTTGGTTACTCCAACCAAAGTGGGTTACAACGCATAAATTCAAAATAAAGTGCGTGACTTCACTACGCTTTTCATTGGTGTCACAAAATTAATCACTTGATTAAATAATGATTAATTTTTCGCATGTCGTATAGAAAATCAGCGTCTTATAATTAATCATACGTTTAATATCTTGAGGATCAGCAGTGACACAAGCGTATCGGCGGGCAGGTAGACCCACCAACCAAATCGATGCACGTGAGAAGCTCATTTATCACGCCAGGGAACTGTTCACTATCATGGCTTATGATAAGGTCTCCACGCGACTTGTCGCGAAAAAAGCCGGAGTCAATGTCGCTATGATTCGATATTACTTTGGCAACAAAGAAGGGCTGTTCGAAACCATGTTGCGTGAGACGCTATCGCCGATGCAAAAGCAAATGCAGGCTTTGGTATCCGATAGCAGCGAAAAAAACTTCCTCGACTTGATGCGCACCTACTATCGCGAAATGATCAAGGTGCCACAGTTCCCACGCTTGATTTCTCAAGTCATGCATATGCCTCCTTCAGACACTCAACGTAAGCTATTAGAGAAAGTGTTTGCTGACATTAGCCAGCCGATGCAAGGGATCCTGTTCGACAAATTGGTTGATAGTGGCGTACTGCGTAAAGACGCCGATCCAAAACTCTGTCGTGTCTCTTACATTAGCTTAATGGTGTTCCCATTTATGGCACCACCCGCACTGCTTGCTATCCACGGTATTGAACTTAACGAGGACTTTCTCAACCGATTGTTTGAGCACAACATACAACTGATGAAACACGGATTTCTAGACTCGGGCGACCGCTATGAAAATGAATAAAAAGCTGCTGTTCTTTCCTGCTCTTGGGGTCGGGATCATCATTCTGTTTCTCGCTATTAACCTCAAGCCAGATCTGCCAGTAAAACCTACTAGAGACAGAGCAAGGTTGGTGGAAACCATTCCGTTGGAACTCCAAGCCATTGCCCCCGTTGCGATCGGATTTGGCAAAGTAGCACCAAAAGTCGAATGGAAAGCCATCGCGGAAGTCACGGGAAAAGTGGTTTACCGTCACCCACGCTTAGAAAAAGGTCAAGTACTGCAATCTGGTACTGAAATCCTTCGTATCGACCCTCTTGATTACGAACTCAAGCTAGTTCAAGCGCAAGCCGATCTCAAATCGGCGCAAACCTCCCTCGCAAAGTTGAATCAGGAAGAAGCCAACCTTAAAGCAACATTAAAGATTGAAGCTAATCGACTCAAAATCGCAAATAAGGAACTCGAGCGTAAGCAGAATTTACGTAAGAAAGGGCTAACATCTCAATCGGATGTCGATCAACAACAGCAAAACGCACTATCACAACGCAAGTTGGTTTTGGATATTGAGAATCAAATTGGCCTAATGCCAGATGAGAAAAAAGTCGCCCAAGCCCTCGTAAAAGTAAACGCATCCAAAGTCGATGAAGCAAAGCGCTCGTTGGATAAAACCCTCATTCACTTGCCATACGATTTGCGTATCGCAGAAGTCGATATCGAGCAAAATCAAGTTGTTAATTTACAACAGATTATGGTGATAGCTCATGGCATCGATATCATGGAAGTGGAAGCACAGCTTTCGATCCATGATATGCAAACTCTGGCCGCTAGCATTGGCGAGTTTACCCGTGATGAATCAGGCATACCACAACCGGATACCGAATCTATCCATGCGTTTATTGAACTCAACAGCGGTAATCTCTCCGCTCACTGGCCAGCCAAAGTGGCACGAATCAGTGAAACCGTCGATCCCAGTCAAGCCACTGCAGGCGTCATCTTAGAAATCCAGCAAGATTATCGATCGCTGACCCCGACTTCTGCACCGCCTCTCGTCAATGGCATGTTTGTTCAAGCGCGTATTGAAGGTCAGGAAAACCCAAGTTGGGTGATCCCAGAGCGTGCGCTTCATGGTGATAAGATTTATCTCATGGGCGAAGATAACCGACTGCAAGTCATTACCGTTGAAATACTTTATCGTCGTGACAACCAAGTCGTGATTGATGGTGAACTAGAGCAAGGGCAAAAGTTGATCATTAATGACTTATTGCCTGCGATCAACGGCATGTTATTGAAAGAAGCGCCACAGCAGTCTGAAGCGGTTATCGAGGAGTCTGATTTATGATTCGATTCTTCGTCAAACACCCTACTGCCGCAAACTTGTTGATGTTGACGCTGCTGGTCTTGGGTATCTCTTCTCTCTCTACCATCAAGCGAGAAACCTTTCCGGAATTTGACCCACCTTATATCATGGCTGGCGTGGTCTACCCTGGCGCATCCCCGCAAGAAGTAGAAGAAAGTATCTGTGTGCGCATGGAAGATGCCGTCGACGGGTTGGCCAATATTGAAGAAACGCAATGTGAGGCCATTGAAGGCTCCGCTCGTTTGATCTTAAAGTTAAATGAGAAAGCCGATATCGGACGCATGCTGGTCGATGTGCAAACTCAAATCAATTCAATTAATGACTTTCCTCAGGAGATTGAATCCCCCATGGTGCAGGAGTTGGATTGGAATGAGCCTGTCGTTGATGTCGCGATTACCGCAAATACCACTTGGCCGGAGCTGAAAGACTACGCCGAGCAGCTTAAACGGACGTTAAAGCGTGATTATGACGTTTCCCTTGTTGACGTTGCAGGCTTTTCCGATCACCAATATCGCATAGAACTGGATACACAAGCCATTCGTCAACTAGGGCTAAGTGTGGGTGATATTGCGACGCAAATTGGGCGTCAAAACGTCAAACTCCCTAGTGGTAATGTTGAAACGCCGGACAAGAACTTTCTGATCCGTTTTGATGAACGGCGTATTACCCCCGAAGCACTGGAAACGATTGTCGTCGGCTCTGGGCCAAATGGTTCCATCATTCGCCTACGAGATATCGCAACCATTACTGACCGTTTTGAGTTAGATGAACAAAAGATCCTCTTTGATGGTCATCCTTCCGCACTACTTAAAGTGAGTAAAAACAAAGAAGATGACGCGCTTAGAATCAAAGCGCGCGTGGTTCAATTTGTCGAGGAACAACAAGCCATTGCCCCTGATGGTGTTACGCTACAACTCACCAACGATCTCTCTTCCGTTCTTTGGGATCGCCTAACCATGATGGTGAAGAATGGTTGGCAGGGTATTGTATTAGTGTTTGCCACTATGTGGCTATTCTTCAGCTTTCGCTATTCCTTCTGGGTTGCCGCAGGATTACCCGTTGCCTTTTTGGGAGGCTTATTCTTAATGGCGCAGCTAGGACTATCCATTAATATTATGTCCTTGGTCGGTCTTCTTATGGCGATCGGTATTATGATGGATGACGCCATTGTGATAGCGGAATCCATTGCCTCCCACCTTGACCGTGGGGATGACATAGACAATGCGGTCATTAACGGGGTGAAAAAGGTACTCCCCGGTGTAATGTCCTCTTTTTTAACCACGGTATGTATCTTTGGCAGTTTACTGTTCTTAGACGGCGAGATGGGCGCCGTACTCAAGGCTGTGCCGCAAGTGTTGATATTGGTATTAACGCTTAGCTTGATTGAAGCGTTTTTGATTCTGCCAAATCACCTTTCACACTCACTACACAAACAAAAGCAAGACAAATCGACCGCTAAATTTAAGCAAAAACTGCTGGAACGTTTTGAGAACTTCCGTAATACAACCTTAGTAAATGCTGTCGACAAAGTAATTGTATATCGCTATGGCTTTATGGGCGGTGTCATCACTTTATTATTGATTTCAGCCTCAACGTTAATTGGTGGCATGCTCAAGTTCCAACCGTTTCCTGAGCTTGATGGTGATATCGCAGAGGCGCGTATTATTCTTCCCCCGGGCTCCTCACTATCTCAAACCGAGGCTGTGGTAGATAAGATAGTCGCATCCGCGCAAAAACTGGACAAAGAGTGGACGCAGAACGTCGAAAATGGCACTCCACTGGTTTTACACATTACCCGTCAGTTTAACACCAATGCCGACGCCAATGAGTCAGGCCCACACATTGCGACAGTACGCCTCGACTTGTTAGGAGCAGAAAGCCGTAACACTCTCATCGATGATTTCATTACGGCATGGCGCGAAGACATCGGTGAACTTGCCGATCCTATTTCTCTGGTATTCAAGCAACCCACAATGGGGCCTGGAGGAAGAGCAATAGAGATCCGCGCGAAACATGATGATCTAGAATCGCTGAAAGCCGCGTCCATTGATATTCAACAATACCTGAATGAGTTTGAAGGTGTGCACGGCATTTTGGATGACATGCGTATGGGTAAAGAAGAAGTATTAGTTAAATTACGCCCGGGAGCAGAAACATATGGGATCAATGGCCAATTGATTGCCAACCAACTTCGGGCAGCGTTCTTTGGCCAAACCGCAGATGAAATACAAGTTGGGGTCGAAAATATATCAATCGAGGTCCGTCTTGATAAGATTCAAGCCGGCGATTTACAGCAAT
The DNA here is from genome assembly GCF_002608565.1 of Vibrio sp. PID17_43. GTDB lineage: Bacteria > Pseudomonadota > Gammaproteobacteria > Enterobacterales > Vibrionaceae > Vibrio. The sequence continues at coordinate 113,359 of NZ_LIXM01000013.1, read as the reverse complement.
TGGCAAACTTCCCCATTTTCTTATCAGATGGGAGCCAGATTCCATTAGCGACCATCGCCACGCTAGATTTCCAGCGTAATTATGTTCGTATTCAACGCATTGATGGCCTTCGTACCATCAGCGTTTTTGGGGATACCGACAATACTAAAGTCAACTCTACCGCCATCATTCGCCAATTCCAGCAACAAGAAGCACCGAAGTTAATGCAAAAATACCCTGGGTTACGTTTTGATTTCGAGGGTGAAGCAAAAGATACTGCAGAAACTGGGACCTCGATGGGTAAAGGTTTTTTGCTCGGTTTGTTTGGTGTCTTCGCGATACTAAGTTATCAGTTCCGTAGCTACCTCGAACCTTTTGTTGTCATGCTTGCGATCCCATTGGCTTTCATTGGCGTGGTGTGGGGGCACATACTACTCGGACACTCGCTCAGTATGCCAAGCATGATGGGCTTTGTTTCCCTAGCAGGTATTGTGGTTAATGATTCTATTCTGTTGGTGCAGTACATTCGGCACCACATAGATGAAGGCGATAGCGTTCATGACTCCGTAGTAAAAGCGAGCCGTGAACGTTTTAGAGCCGTATTTCTAACCTCAATGACAACGGCGGCAGGCTTGTTACCTCTGCTGACGGAAACTAGCTTACAGGCACAAGTGATCCAGCCCCTAGTTATATCGATCGTATTTGGTATTTTTGCATCAACACTACTTGTATTATTTATGATCCCGGCCGCTTACGCCATCCTGGCGGATTTTGGATTAGTTCATAAGCACGAAGAAATCTAGCCGTAGCACAAGCGCCCTTATCTAAACAGCGTCGTTTCCGTCGCTCTATGTTGTTTAGAGTTAAGGTTAAACACGATTAATTAACCATTAGGCAAGGGCTGTGTTGGCCTATACAGAAATATGAAAAAAATGCAGGTGTTAAAAGTTATATAACCAATGCATTTATGCCAACAGAATCATTAGCGATTGCATTATAAAAATAAGAATGAACACCACCAAAAATGAATAGACACCGGATATGGTGCCCTTTTTCGCCCGTGAAGGTTGTGCTTCACGGGCTTTTTCTGGCTACACCCCAAGTGGCGCACAAAAAAGCCAGCCCCAATTCGGCTGGCAAACAGAGCAACAAGGTCAACGTTTACTGCTATCTAAAGTTGAACTCGTATCGGATACGTCCTCATTGGTCACTCTTCCTTGCAACCAAATCAGAAACGCATTCTTCAGAGGTTACGACTTACTCGCCTCTGCCTCTTGGCACTTGATCTTTGCCAATTGTGCTTGCTGTTCTTTAATATGCTTAACAATACGCTCGTCACGCTCATCGATAGCATCCATGTTCATTTGTTGAATGTCCGCAACGGCCTCATGCTTCATCGTTTTGAATTCTTGACGCAAATCTGCACTCCACTCATCTCTGTCTAGAGTGTTAGCAGTAGCGATTGGTGATGACATTACAGCAATAAGACCTAGAGTAGAAAGAAATACGCTTTGCATAGTAAGCTCCTTAAGGGTTAGCAGTTCATTGGGTTGCACTTTATACTTTGCACATAGAGTGCCAACTTTTTACCCCTTAAATATCAATAATTTAACTTTATCAGTGATTTTTACCAACATCCTTGATGGCGAATTTCACACTATAGGCGTTAAATTAACCAGCGAAATTCATGAATAACTATCCATTCATACCGCTTATAGTATAGACCGTCTTTACTGACTCGCTTACCACCAATAAAAAAGCAGCCTAAAGGCTGCTTTGGAAAACTGGGTAACTCTGTAAGGAGCTAGCGGCTAGTTTTGTATGCTTTCTTTGCCAATAGCATCCGATTCTTCTTTCCCAAGCTTTTTGATAATTCGCGAAAAGAAGCGCTTGGTCGCGCGGAAAATATTTTTTATGTCTTCCAACATCAAATACAAACACGGTACCAAAATCAAAGTAAGTACGGTTGCAAACAACACCGCGAAGCCTAGTGCAACCGCCATCGGGATAACAAAGCGAGCTTGCAAACTGGTTTCGAACATAATAGGCAATACACCAGCAAAAGTGGTAATAGACGTTAGTGTGATCGCACGAAAACGCGCACAGCCCGCTTCTACGACTGCTTGTTTGATGCTCATGCCCTTTTCTCGAACTTGATTGACGTAATCAGTCATGACCAATGAATCATTAATAACAACGCCTGCGGCGGCTATCAGGCCAAAAGTCGACATCATACTGATATCCATGTCCAACCAGAAGTGCCCCCAAATCGCACCCGTTAAACTAAATGGAATGACGGACATGACAATCAACGGTTGGGTGTAACTCTTCAATGGTACCGCTAACAAGATGTACACAATGATCATGCCGGCGATAAAGAATATGATCTGTTCATTACGCTGGGCGGCCTGCTCTTCAATATCACCACCTAATTCCGTTTTTACGTTTGGGTACACTTTCTGAAGGTCTGGCAAGATATTCTTATCGATGATCTTAACCACTTCTTGCGGTTCAACCAACGCTTCATCAATCGAGCCATAAACATAAACTGTCTGATAACCGCCTTCACGACGAATGGTACTCACACCGGGTTGTTCACTGATGTTAACCACATCACCAAGCATTACTTTCTTGCCTGCGGGTGTGGTGATCACCGCATAACGCAACGATGAATATGCTTCTCGAGTCAGTTGTGGATAACGAACCATCACTTTGACCTCTTCGCCGTCACGAATAATTCGCTGCGCTTCGCCACCATAGAAGCTCCCACCCACTTGCTCTGCAATTATTGTGAGATCCAAACCAAGATCGTACGCGACGGGCGCAAGGGAAAGTAGAACTTCTTTGCTGCCAGAATCAATAGAAGAGGAGACATCGTACAGACCTTCTTCTTGCTGTAAGCGATCAATCAAATAGCGACCCGCTTCGTTGAGCTCACTAATATCTGAGCCAAACAACAAGTAACCAAATTCATCACGATCACCGCCACCACCACTTTGCTCACGGATTTTGAAGCTCTTCATCCCCGGGATCACTGGCATTGCTTCTCGCCAGCGCCTTGCAAGTTCAAAGGTATTGAATGGACGCAGTTCCTCATCGACTAACGGGACAAGAATTCGACCTTCAGTGCGACTACGATTGTAAGAAAGCACATCCCGAATCATCCCCTGGCCGTGTTCATTGATGGTCTGAGCCTCAATATCTTGCATCACTCCCTCAATGGTTTTTAGCGCACTGATGGTCTGTTCACTTGATACCGTATCGTTCATTTCGATCGTTATCGCCGGGAAATCCGTTGGTACTTTTGGATTTGGGATAACACGAACATGGTTAGAATTTACCAACGCGGCACTGACGAGCAACAAACCACAAAAGACCGCAAATACCGTCCAACGCCAGTGCGTACAAAGCGTCACAAAACGACGATAAGGACCATTGACGAAACCAAAGAAACGCTGGTTGAAGCGCTCACGCCAACTGCCAGGTTGAATGGGTTGAAAGTTGGTATGTGCTAGGTGGGCAGGCAGAATCAATTTCGATTCAATTAAGCTGAAGATCAAACACAGAATCACGACGCCAGCGATGCCGTAAAAGAAGGCGCCATCAATGCCGCTTGAAAGCAAAAATGGTGCGAATACCGCAATAGTGGTTAAAACACCAAACGTCGCCGGGGTTGCCACTCGTTTAACGCCGCGAACCACATTATCAACACCACCACCTTTTTCCTCAATTTCACTGTAAGCACTTTCACCAGTAACGATCGCATCATCAACGACAATGCCAAGCACCATAATAAAAGCAAACAACGAAATGATGTTCACCGTAATTCCGAGCGCAGGCATTAGCATAACCGCACCAAGGAAACACACAGGGAGACCGACCATGACCCACATCGCCAAACGGAAACGCAAGAAGATAGACAGCATGATCGCTACCAATGCAGCACCTTGCAATAGGTTCTTCAACATCATGTCGAGGCGACCATTAAGGTAATAGGTCATATCAACAAGAATTTTGAGCTGCATGTCATCTGGGAGTGTTTTATTCTTCGCCTCAATATAGTGATGAACCGATTCCGCCACTGGGATAATATTTTGATCTCGGGTCGCTTTCACTGCCATGTAAACCGCGTTTTGCCCGGAATACTCAAAGTAACGCTGCTCTTCAGTAAAACCGTCCTTGATCGTTGCAATATCTTGCAGCAACACCTTCGCACCATTCGCGCCTAACTTAACGGGAATGTTACGGAACTCATCGCCACGGTAGTACTGGTTTTCAATACGAACCGCGATCATACCTGAATTCGTTTTTACCTCACCCGCAGAAAAGTTAGCCGAATAGCGACGAATCGCATTACTGATGTCATTTAGCGTGAGGTCATACTTACGTAAGATCAAAGGATCGACCTCAATAGCAATCTCTTCTTCCGGTGCGCTTAACTCCACTAGCATGACGTTGTTCAGTTGCAATAGCTCATCTTCAACTTGCTTAGCGATCGGCTTGAGTTCTTCAAGTGGTCTATCTCCCACCAAACTCATTTCTATCACTTCCTGACGCCATTCCGCTTGGTAGACGTTCATCGGTTCCATGCCTGCTGGCAAGTTAGAAATGGTGTCGATACGTTGTTTTATGTCATCAAGAACGTCTTTAATGTCTGCATTCACGTCAACTTCAATCGACACATGAGCACTACCTCGAGAAGCACGCGCAACGGTCTTTTTGATACCCGTAACATCTTTGATCGACTCCTCGACTTTTACCAAAATGCTCTCTTCGATCTCTTGAGGAGAAGCCCCCGGATAAGCCGCACGCACGTTGATGTAGTTAATTTCGATATTCGGAAACATCTGGCGCTGGATGAATATGAAACTCACAATGCCCATAATGATAATGAACATCATCAACAAGTTCGCTGCCACAGAGTTATTGGCAAAGTAGGCAATGATGCCCTTTTGTTTAGTCTCTTCCATGATTGACTCCTACTTACTGCACGACGGTTTCGGAGTCGTTATTCTTTTTTGCGACTTGGACAACCATACCTTTCTGTGGGTACTCTGGCAGTGTCAGAACCAACTTATCAGATTGCTCTAAACCTTCACCAACGAGCAGAAACTCCCCTTCAGCACGAAGTACATTGACCACACGAGGCTGAAGCTCATTTTCACCGTTAACCACCCACACCGTGCGGTTTTTCACCAACTCTTGAGGAAGGCGATAGATATGTTTGAGCTCTTTACCCGTAAACCTAACCTCGACGTAAGAGCCAAATTTAATCGGTGCTTGGCTGTTATTCAAACCGTAAGGATCTTGAACTTGAATCACCATATTGATCATACGCGTTGCGCTGTCGATCATGCCCAAATCACGAACAACTTTACCTTCACGTGTCGTGGATAAAATCCCTTGCTGAGTAACCGTAGCATCAAGATCATCGATGGCTTCTGGCAGAAAGGCGCTATCGAAACCCGCAATCGGCACATGAATTTCCGCCACTTCGATATTATTCAGCGTTGCGACGCGCGTTCCTGAAGACACATATTGACCAACACCAATTTCACGCTCTACGACTAACGCATCGTATGGAGCGATCACTTCACAATTGTCTAAGTCACGATTAGCACGCTTAAGTGCTGCTTGTGCTGATTTGACCTGAGCTTGTGCACTCAGCACTTGGGGCTCACGTAAATAAAGGTCCGTCACCTGTTTGTCGCTGAGTTTTTTTGCTTGTCGCTTAGCAACTTCAGCTTTCGCTTGCTCTTCAATTAACTTCGCACGAGCACTTGCTAACCCGGCTTCAGCTTGTAATACCGCAGCCTCATAATTGTCACTTTCTATCGTGAACAACACTTCGCCGCGTTTAACGATTCCGCCCGTGACAAAGTTGGGGTGCCAACTGACCACCTCACCGCTGACTTGCGCTGCAAGGTGCGTTTTTTCGAAAGGAACCATCTCGCCGTGACTCGTGATGACAACCTTATGGTCAGTTGGGAAAAGAGAAGAAGTTTGCACCATTGGCTCAGTGACTGGGGTTTTCATCGACTCTTTTTCTGGGGCCGTCGCCGCGATCGCCGCGTAACCCGCATAAGAGCCACCAACGACGACGAGGGGTAAAAGCCAACGTAATACTGGTTTTGTTAACATCAAAAATCCTTTTTTATTGTTGTATTCACCTACCTGTCCCACATTGTGATTAAGCGTTCAACCTTGTCAAAGAGCGTTCCGCTCAAAAACTTGACCACTCATCCCCGTGAACAATCGGTGAGATAGCTGCATCTGAAATAGACAATTTTATAAGAGAGCCGCACTGACACTTAGTTTGTGAACTTCAATCACAAAACGATGAACAGTAGATAACCTGTAAAATTAACAAATAATTAACCATCTGCGCAAGTAACTCTCAATTACACTCTGACTTTATAGGCAAGGGGCATGCCAATAGCTTATTTATTTAAATTCAGCGACTTAGAACGACAACTGAATTTATTGCAGTTCACTATTAGTAATTACCGCCAATTATTAGTGATATTGACCACTCCTATGTGATACATAACTAAAAAAAATGATATTGTCCGTCTGAAAATAAACCAATACTCGATCCAAAGACCACTTTTGGGCTCTTGCTCACTCACGTCAAAACTCCAATTCAGTCACACCTCCGCTTATTACCAAAATGACATCTTGATATCTCACCAAGTGGCTTTAAGTATATAATCAAAAGGTAAGACTGCATTTAAACAAGGAAGTGTGCATTGCTACGTTCTCTCTCGAAAGCGCTATTTGGTTCTATGCTGATACTAATCTCCGCTTGCTCATCCATTCAACCGAGAGATCCAAGTGAAAAATCCACCAGCTTTCAATACGGCTATCAAGAAGACTCATCTCTCGCTAAGTTTTTCGGAAGCGACAATAGAGAACCAAAGACAGATACGGGATTTTACCCACTCAATCAAGGTCATGATGCCTTACTTGCTCGAATTGCATTAATTGAATCCGCCGGGAAAAGTTTGGATTTGCAGTACTACATCTACCGCAATGACGAAACGAGCCAACTGATCACATGGCGCCTGTACGAAGCCGCCCAACGTGGCGTACGTATTCGCCTTTTATTAGATGATATGCAAAAACGCAATGATGCTGGTATGGCCGAACTTAACGCGCACCCAAATATAGAAATCAGGCTGTTCAACCCGCACCAATATCGTGACGCTCGTCTGTTTGCCTTTGCCAATGACTTCGAACGCTTAAACCGCCGGATGCACAATAAGGCTCTGATTGCCGATAGCGTGTCAGCCATTGTTGGAGGCAGAAACATTGGTAATGAGTACTTTTCTTTTGAGTCCAACGTTGAATTTGGTGACTTTGATTTAATGCTTTATGGAGAGACCGTTCAGCAAACAGCTGATCAGTTCGATTTATACTGGAACAGCCTCTATGCCATACCAATGGAGTGGATTGTCCCTGGGTCAGAAAAAGTCAGCGATGAAATAATCCAAGCACAAGTAAAAAAACTGCAATTAAAAGAAAAGTTCTCAACCGGTACCTATAACTTTAAAGAATTAACGCTCTACCAAAAATTGCAACAAGGCACACTAAAGCTGTACTGGGGACGTGGCCGAGTCTGGTTTGATCTACCAGATAAAATCGCAACCCAAGAGAGCCAATTGGTGGACAATCTCAGCGAGATTTTGGCAAGCATTGAGCACTCCTTTGTGCTGATTTCCCCTTACTTTGTCCCGACCGAATCCGGCACTAAAGCGCTAGCTGAAGCCGCGAAACGAGGTGTCAATATCACGATTATAACCAACAGCCTCGCTTCGAATGATGTTTTTGCGGTGCATGGCTGGTACGCAAAATATCGTAAAGATTTGGTTGAAGCTGGTATTCAGCTGTGGGAAGTCAAAGCCAGCGCAAGCATAAAAAACAAATGGAGTCTTACAGGTAGTAGCCGATCAAGTTTGCACGCCAAAACCATGCTCATCGATGAGCATACCTTGTTTGTCGGTTCAATGAACTGGGATCCCCGCTCAGCAGAACTGAACACCGAAATGGCCGTAGTGATTGAACAACCTGAGTACGTGCAAGAGTCATTACATCAACTGCCACAGCAACTTAGAGCAAACGCTTATCAGATAATACTTAGGGATGGTGACATTGCTTGGCTAGATGTCACATCGGGTGAAACACTTCATTCCGAGCCTGAAGCGAGTGTTTGGCGAAAAATGGGCGCATGGTTTTCTGGCATATTACCTATTGAGGATCAGCTTTAACTCGGTCACATTGTGATTAAAACACCAGACATTCAAATCCAAAATTGTTTAGGCTAACGACAAACAGCGACTCACACATCCGTCGTACTCGCCGTAACAAGAAAGGAAACGCAATGTCCGCCGAATGGAATGAATACTACAAAAAAATCGCGACCCAACCACACCGACCGCAAGTTGAGCAAGCTCTAAAGCATCATTCACTATCGGACAAAATCGCCATTGACGCAGGCTGTGGCATTGGCAGAGATTCCCATTTTTTACTTAGCCAAGGTTTCGATGTCTTCGCCTTCGATCCCCACCCGAATGCCGTTGAAGCTTGCTTAAAACGCTTCGAAGGCATAAGGAAATACACGTTTAAGCAGGTGGAGTTTGCTGAATTTGACTACCCATCCTGCACGCTATTTATCGCCAGTGCGAGCCTATTCTTCTGCCCACAAGAACACTTCACACAGGTCTGGAAAAAAATAGACGCCTCATTACAACCCGGAGGGGTATTTTGTGGTGATTTTCTTGGCATCAAAGACTCTTGGGTCGATTCACAGCAGCATCCCAATTTAACGGCCCTGAGTAGACAACAAATCGAAACCTTGTTTGAGAACTATGACGTTGCCACGTTTCATGAACGAGATGAAGACGGCACCACTGCCGTAGGAAGCAACAAGCATTGGCATGTCTTTAGCGTTACTGCTGTCAAACGCTGATTATCGACCTCAGTAAAGGCATTGGGTATCCATGATACCGATGCTTTTATACCCTGAACTCCGGGTAAGGAAGTCTATGCTCGCTGAACCATGCATCTTGAGGTAAATAGAGCATATTCACATAACTAAGAACAAGGCATGGATAAGTCACAATACTTTATAACACAATAATTTTTGAGAGATTTTTGCTAAACCACATCTCGATTTGCTATGGTTTCAAGGATTCATCCTCAAATCCGACGCAAAAGGACGTTTTATGCGCACAGCTATCGCCATTTTTTTCGCCGCCCTCCTCTCTTTCCAAACTTTCGCGTCAGAAGAGCAATATTCCGAGTCTGAATTATTAGACCGACCGCTTATGGAACGTTACATACTCGATGAACTCAAATCGTTGCGTCAGGAGCAACAAGATTTAGAGCGGAGAATGATTGTCGAAATCACTGACCGCGAGTTAACCGTCGCCGACAAGTCATTAAACTATGCGAATGTGACCGTGACGTATTTCTTTTACATCATTGCCGGTGTCGCCTCTTTAATTGCGTTTGTCGGTTGGCAATCGCTCCGTGAATTCAAAAACAATACCACTGAAATGGCCGATAAGCGCTTAGAAAAGATCGCCCAAGAATACGAGAAAAAATTCTTGGCACTTGAACGTGATTTAAAACGTAAGACTCGTATCATCAGTGAAAATAATAAAGAGATTGAAAAAATTAATGAAATCCACAACTTATGGCTACGAGCACAAAGCTCTCAAACTCCAGAGCAGCGCATTGATATTTACGATGATATCTTACTGATTCGCCCTGGCGATTTAGAAGCGCTAACCTATAAAGCCGATGCTGCGATGGAAATTAAAGAATACCGCTGGGCATTAAGCTTATGTAACCGAGTTCTTGAAGTGGACAACACCAATGGGCCAGCGCTTTACCAACGAGCCTGTGCGTATTCCCGTCTCGGTATTGAAGAGCAGGCAATAGAAGATCTGGAACGTGCGATAGAAGCGAGCCCATCAATCCGAGATCTATTACCTGATGAACAAGATCTTGAACTACTTCACGGTAATGATCGCTTCGACCAGCTATTAAATAACAATCTACCCGAGCAGTGAAAATCCAGCATGAGTAGCCATTTCAATCTAGAAGACGCCAGCCAAGTACTTGTTGGTGCTTTTACTCTCGCCGTACCAATCTCATTCTCAGAAGAAGCATGGCGACTGGGCGAAAACCTGCCGATGTTTAACCTACTCATGCTGTTTAGCCTTTCGGTGCTATTTCTAGGATTTTTTGCCTACCAAAGTGTATTTCAAAGTAACATCAGAACTCGCATTTCAGTATTCATTTTCCGTGTCGTCATCGCTTATGTCATCGCAGCGGTCGTCGTCGCACTAGTGCTATTTTGCATCAACAAATTGCCGTTTATCACTGATCCATTCACTGCATTTAAACGTGTGATAGTCATCACTATGCCCGCATCGATGGGGGCAATAGTGGTCGATAGTTTTGATAAAGAGTAACGACCTCAGGTTAAATTGAGACTCGACCCAGACTGCTCGTTCCCCAGTACATCTTCCGGATTTCGTAACGCGCAAGTCTCCAGTGACAAGCAACCGCATCCAATGCAACTGCCCAAATCATTTTGTAACGCCTTCAACTTTTGAATTTTTTGTTCCAGTTGAGCGTGCCATTGGCTTGCCATGGTTTCCCATTGCGCCTTGTTCGGAGCTTGGTGCTTAGGTAGTTCTTCCAACGCTTGCTTGATCTCTTCCAACGACAAGCCTACTTGTTGCGCCGCTTTGATCACCGCCACGCGCCGTAACACACTGCGATGATAACGACGCTGGTTACCTTGATTGCGCCAACTTGAAATCAGCCCTCTTTGCTCATAAAAGTGCAGTGCCGATACCTTCACTCCTGATCGCTTAGCTACCTCGCCCACACTGATGTCCATCGCTCACTCCTTGCTTATTAGACAAATACCCTCAAATTGCCTTAAGGGTAAAAGAAAAATCAACTTAACATATTTTCGCACAATAAAAATGCGCTAATCCGTTCAAAGGAAAGCTTCATCGAAAGTTGCAATACTTAGCAACGAAAATCAGATCAGGGTGCGCAGCCTGTTCATGCAGAGTCACTTTGGCTTACACGCCTTCTAATCGATTGATGATAAAATCAATCTCCCTTCTTCCACGTTCAAGACTCTTTCGATAGCTCAAAGGCACAAATCGACGTGACATCAACAATTTCATGACCTAGATTAAAAAACGATCGCTTTCAGCATGAAATAAATCACACAATTTCTGTGGTTATTGCGACATACTAATAGTCAAGAAACCTCTCAATGCTATTTTCAGCAAGGTGGTGGTATGCACAGAGTCATTCGCAAAATGACGTGGAAGACGAACAGGCGGTAAACCCGCCTACTCCAATGCAGTTCGTGACCTGCTCACAGGTTAATCTTTGAATCGCTCGGTTCTGTACGTTATTTGCAAGGAGGCTCTATGCCTATCAATAAAATCCGCAACATCGCCTTTGTCGGTCAAACTGGTACCGGTAAAACGACACTGATCGAAAAACTACTCTATACCTGTCAAGCCACCAATCACCTCGGGAGCGTGGAAAACGGCGACACAGTCACCGACTTCGACCCACAGTCTATCCAATATCAACACAGTATCGAAGCCACTCCCGTCAGCCTAAGTTGGAATAAACACCGTCTCAATATTATCGATACTCCAGGACAGAGTGAATTACTTGGACGAACGATCAGTATTTACCCGGCCGTTGAAACCTCCGCATTGATCATCGATCCACAAGCGCCTATCAACCAAACCTCTGACCGTTTATTTGCTTTCGCCAAAGAGCAGAAAAAGTGTCAAATGATCATCATCAACAAGCTCGATAATCATGGCAACCAACTTGAAGCCCTGATGGATAGTATCCTTGGCCATTTTGGTGATAATTGCCTACCAATTAACTTACCATCCGCTGATGGCCAGTCCGTCGTCGATTGCTACTTTGAACCAGAAGTTGAACGTGAAACGCTGCTTGCGAGTGTGGCAGACACGCACGAGACGTTGATAGACCAAGTTATCGAAGTCGATGAAGAATTGATGGAATTGTACCTTGAGCAAGGATCCGAACTCACGCCAGAACAGCTACACGATCCCTTTGAAGAAGCACTCAGAACGGGACACGTAGTACCGATCTGTTTTGTATCGGCTGAGACAGGCGCAGGCGTAGAGCTTTTGTTAAGAACCTTAGCCGAAATCATGCCAATGCCAAATGAAGGTAACCCGCCACTATTAGAAAAAAACGGTCAGAAGGTCAAGGTAAACTGCGACACTCTCGAGCATAGCGTGGCACACGTCTACAAGATCACCGTTGACCCATACATGGGTAAACTCGCCTATCTGCGCGTTTACCAAGGGGAGATTAATACAGGCAGCCAACTGTACATAGGTGAAAACAACAAAGCGTTTAAAGTTGGCCATTTGTACCAATTGCAAGGCAAAGACCGTACAGAAATTCCTAGAGCTCTCGCGGGGGACTTTTGCGTACTCGCAAAAGTGGATGAACTTGAGTTCGATGCCATTGTACATGACTCCCATGAAGAAGACGGTGTCAAGCTTAAGACATTAAATTTCCCAGATTCGATGTACTCATTGTGCCTTAAACCGGTGAAACGTGGTGATGAACAGAAACTCGGTGACGTGCTGAATAAAATCGCCAGTGAAGACCCATCATTGCGTATCGAACATCGTGCACGTACTAATGAAACCATCATCAGTGGACAAGGTGAATTCCACCTCAAAGTAGCGCTTGAGAAAATGTCCAGCGTCTATAAGTTGGAAGTCGAAACCAGTCAGCCAAGCGTAGAATACTTCGAAACCATCACCAAGCCCGCTGAAGGCCATTACCGACACAAGAAACAGAGTGGCGGCGCTGGTCAGTTTGGTGAGGTTCAATTACGAGTTCGTCCGTTAGAGCGTGGGGCAGGCTTTCAGTTCATCAATAAAGTCGTTGGAGGGTCGATTCCAACCTCTCTGATCCCTGCGGTTGAAAAAGGCATTGTCCAAGCTCTAGAAGAGGGAGCGATCTCAGGAAATCCTATCAAAGATGTAGAGGTCACCGTTTATGATGGTAAGTACCATTCCGTTGACTCCAAAGAGATTGCATTTGTCATCGCAGGCAAAAAAGCGTTTTTAGATGCCATCAATAATGCCGCTCCTATCGTGCTTGAGCCTATTGTTCAGATGGAACTGCATATTCCAACCTCCAATGTTGGTGACGTATCCGGTGACCTATCTGGCAATCGAGGACTCATTGAAGGAACAGAGCCGATTGATAATAACTTCACCATGTTAAGGGCTAAATCTCCGGCCAATGAGCTTCAAGATTACGCTCGCCGCTTGCGTTCGATTACTGGTGGGGAAGGCAGTTTCAATATGATACTGAGTCATTACGAACCGGCTCCTCCGGCAATACAAAAGCAAGTTTGTCAGGGAACCACTCAACAAAACTAGAACGTCTTGATAAACCTAAAAAATGCGCCCTCGACATGAGGGCGTTTGGTTTCTACTGAGTCCAAAAGACATCATATTGAGTGTTACTTATCTAGCGATAATCCAATCTGACTGACCTTATTTTCAAATGCTTCAATACTATCCGCTTGGTAAGTCGGTGAACCATTAAAGTAACGCGGCTTTTCAGGTAGCATCGCATTCTTTAGCTCAATTTCTTGCTCTGCATTATCATGATAAACCGTTACTCGATTTGGGATGTCCTGTTTCAATACAGCCATTTTGGCTCTCCTTTGCTAAAACGAATTTAAAGCGTAGAAGTCGTCCAAGAATATGCAAAACGTTGTTATTCATAATTAGAGATTATCGACAGTTTTCATCTCACTTGAGCTCTCACGTCGAATAGCACATACACATCTTTCTATCTGAGTCTCATGCCAATAACTTAGCTTGCAAAAAAAGCGAACCAACCACACATTAATTAGACTTCAAACCATGTCAACCACACTAACATCAAATTGCCATGCTATGAGTCAAAACAAAAACATGAGAAATTCCATTTTCATTAGTAATTAATGTCGCAATTTTACACTACTGTTCATATTACCTAACAAAATCAGATCTCTTACGTAGAGGTTATTAATTTGAACACTAATAATTAATTCGTTAATATTATTAAGACAATTAGAGAAGGAAACTCAAAATGAATTACAAAACACCCTTACTATTAGCGGTTGGTGCACTGGCGACCAACGCAAATGCAAGCGAGTGTGGAACGGTCACAATTGCAGATATGAACTGGAACTCGGCAACTCTGATTGCCAATGTAGACCGCTTTATTCTAGAACACGGCTACGGCTGTGATGCTGAACTTATCCCAGGCGACACCATGCCAACCGGCACTTCAATGATTGAAAAGGGTCAGCCCGATGTCGCTCCAGAACTGTGGAGTAATAGTCTCAAAGACGCGCTCGACAAAGGTGTTGCAGAAAAACGCCTTCGCTACGCTGGTAAAGCGTTGGTTGATGGCGGCGAAGAAGGTTTTTGGGTACCAGCCTATCTAGTAAAACAATACCCAGAAATCAAAACCATTGAGGGCGTAAAAAAACACGCGAAACTATTTTCTCATCCAGAAGACAAAGACAAATCTGCGTTTTACAGCTGCCCTGCTGGTTGGAACTGTCAAATCAGTGCAGGCAACCTATTCAAAGCAATGGATCTGGAAAAATCGGGCTTTGACATCATTGATCCAGGCTCAAGTGCGGGGCTTTCTGGTTCGATAGCGAAAGCTTACGAGCGTGAGCAAGCTTGGTTTGGTTACTACTGGGCACCGACAGCGGTTCTCGGCAAATACAACATGGTGAAAGTCGACTTTGGTAGCGGTGTTAACTTAGATGAGTTCGTAAACTGCACCACTCAAGCGGAATGTGACTCCCCAAAACCAACCATGTACCCACCTTCACCAGTTCATACGATCACAACTGAAGAGTTTGCTTCACGCTCTCCAGCTGCTTACAACTACTTCACTAAACGAGGTTTCACTAACGCGGACATGAACGAGCTATTGGCTTGGATGGAAGACAATCAAGCAGACGGTGAAGAAACCATGTTCCATTTCCTAGAAAATTACCCACAAATCTGGACGGCATGGGTACCACAAGATGTCGCGAAACAAGTGCAAAGCGCACTGTAAGACTTAGACGTTACGTAAACGGTACTGGAATACCGTATTTGTTGTATACCGAGGTTCAGGTGAACCTCGGTAAGAAAAGGAAGTAAACATGTCTGACTCGAATTGGCTTAGCGAATTTCCAGAAATGGAACGCTCAGATCTCAGAGCCATCCGTAAAACTTTAGATGGTGCCTACCGCGATTTTTCTCGCGAATACGGCGACCTAATTGAATCACTCTTCGACCCTCTTCTCTCATTTCTTGTTTGGTTCGAAAAACTCCTGATTTCCACACCATGGGTTATCACTCTTGGCGTCTGCGTAGCGTTAGTGTATGCCGCAAGTCGTTCTTGGAAGCTCGCTGTCGCCTGTTTTGGTTCATTACTACTGATTGGCTATTTCGGCATGTGGGAAGACACCATGCGAACCCTTAGTATCATTACCGTCTGTACCATGCTCGCCATTGTACTCGGAATACCGATCGGCATCGCGATGGCACGCTCGAATCGAATTCAATCTATTGTCACGCCGCTATTGGACGTAATGCAAACCATGCCTGCTTTCGTATACCTGATTCCTGTGGTTATGCTGCTAGGCATCGGGAAAATTCCAGGCTTGATTGCTGTGGTTATTTATGCAATTCCACCCGTAATTCGATTAACCAATCTAGGTATTCGCCTAGTTGATAAAGAAGTACTCGAAGCCGCGACCGCTTTTGGTGCAAGTAAAAAGCAGCGCCTTATGGGCGTACAACTCCCATTGGCAATGCCAACCATCATGGCCGGTATCAACCAGACTATCATGATGGCGCTTTCTATGGTTGTGATTGCATCTATGATCGGTGTAAAAGGCTTAGGGCAACCAGTATTGAAGTCCATCACTAATCAGTACTTCACTCTCGGTCTACTTAACGGTTTGGCCATCGTAGCATTGGCGATCTTGTTTGATCGCGCCTCTCAAGCCTATGCTAAAAGAACTCAAGCTCACTTAGGAGATCTCAAACATGACTAAGCCACTTATTGAAATCAGCGGCCTGTACAAGATCTTCGGTCCAAAACCAAACTCTGTCGTGGAGAGAGTAAAATCTGGTCAAAGTAAAGATCAAATATTAGCAGAAACAGGGCACACCGTTGGCTTAAAAGACATCAATCTGAAAATCAACAAAGGCGAAATTTTCGTCATTATGGGATTATCAGGTTCTGGAAAATCCACCATGATTCGTCACTTCAACCGTCTGATTGACCCGACTATGGGGCAAATTTTAGTTGAAGGCGTCGATGTAATGCAGCTTTCCACCGCTGAGCTTGAAGAGTTCCGCCGCAATAAAATGTCGATGGTATTTCAGCGTTTTGGGCTGCTTCCGCATCGTACCGTCATTGATAACGTTGCCTACGGTCTTGAAATTCAAGGTTTTAAAAAGGAAGAGCGCTTAGCAAAAGCCAATGAATGGCTAGAAACGGTTGGTTTGACGGGTTACGGAAATCAATACCCTGCACAGCTTTCTGGTGGTCAACAGCAACGTGTGGGCTTAGCTCGAGCACTGGCAACTGATGCTGAAATTCTGTTAATGGATGAAGCGTTCTCAGCGCTCGATCCGTTAATCCGTAGTGAAATGCAAGATCAATTGATTGAACTCCAGGAAAAGCTGCACAAAACCATCATCTTCATTACGCATGACCTTGATGAAGCACTGCGTCTAGGCGACCAAATCGCCATCCTGAAAGATGGTGAGCTTGTTCAGCAAGGCTCTCCTGATGAGATTCTGCTCCATCCTGCTGACGAGTACGTAGAGGCATTCGTTAAAGATGTAAACCGCGCCCGTGCTCTTACTGTTGAGACCGTCATGCAGCCTCCTGCCTACCGCATTACTGCAACAACGATTGAAGAAGCGTTAGTCGAAATGAAGCGTGTGAAGCAAGATTATGCTTACCATGTCACTGACGATGGCTATCAAGGTGTTGTGACCAAAGAGAGCTTATTGGACGCTGCGAAGGACAGCACAACTCAAGAAATTGATAAAGAGATTTACGAACACGTACCCGTGATCTCACCGGACTCCGTTATAGAGCACGTGTTACCAGAGACCATGTCTTGTGACTACTCACTGCCTGTGGTCGATAATGAGGGTAACCTACAAGGTGAGCTAGAACGAAGTGCCGTCGCGGAAATCTTTACTGATGACGTAAGTCAACATGCACAGAAAAAAGAAGCAAAAAAGCCACCAAGAATGGATAAAGCATCCTAACCCCTGACGAAAGGCTCATCATTGATGAGCCTTTTTCGATTGACTTACACGTTCTCATCATCCACCAGCGGCCTCATCTATTTTGTTGCATTTTTACGACTGATGCTCTGCTTTGACATAATTGGATCAATAGCTTGCGTAATTCTGACGCAGGTTTCTTATACCGTTCTATTATTAAAATCATGCCCTAATTGATTCATAGAGGATTAAAATGAAAAAGACATTGTTAGCATTAAGCTGTGCGGTATTTATTTTGGCCGGTTGTCAGGACGAAAAACCAGCAGACACCACTACCGTTGATGTCCCTCAAGCAACAGAAACTGAAACCACCCTTAACGCAACACCGATCGAAGAAGAGCAAGTGATCGCCGAAGAAACATTGGTAGATTCGGCACACAATGCACAAAACGCCTTAGATTGGGATGGCACTTACCAAGGAATACTGCCTTGTGCCGATTGCGAAGGCATTGAAACGACCTTGACCCTAAATCCAGATGGCAGCTACACGCTAGTACAAGTATATAAAGGCAAAGAAGGCAATCAATTTAACTCTGATGGTCAATTTACTTGGAATCAAGCCGGTAATACCGTCACTCTAGTCGAAGAAGAGGCGCCAAACCAATATTTCGTTGGCGAGAACATACTAATGAAATTAGATATGAATGGGGAAAAAGCCACGGGCGATCTTGCGTCGTCCTATAACCTAAGCAAGCAACAATAAGACGTTCACTTTTCTTCACGTCTTAACCACACAATCCGAGCCTTGCGCTCGGATTTCTGTCTCCCACCTCTGAATAGTGTTCAAGATTTTTCATCGTTTAAGAAAATGAATGGGTTTGTCAATTGACGCAAACGTTTGCTGTTGGTAGATTGCGCCCACTTTTTCTGTCGTAAGTATGTTCTATGCAAATCATTAAACATTTTACAGCACTTATTCCTGCTGCTCTTTCCTTCTCTATTTTCGCACAAACCCAACCTATTCTTGTTCAAGGCGCTATGGATATCGAAACAAGCACCTTAGTGGAAGCACTTGATGAAAAGAAAGAAACCATCGTTGGCTCTTGGACATTCTGGGAAGGTAAAATCGATGGCTATCCAGTCGTCGTATCTCGTACTGAAGTTGGCCTCGCTAACGCTGCCGCATCAACAACCATTGGTATCGAATACTTCAAACCAAAGTACATCATCAACCAAGGCACGTCCGGTGGCCATGACCCTAAACTTTACCGTGGTGACATCGTGGTAGGCGAAGCGAGCTTCAACATGGGCGCATACAAGTCACAGTTCACCGAGAAAGACAAAGGCATCGACCCAACCAAATGGCAGAACTTTGACGTAACCATGCGTCTGCGTGAAAACGGGGATTTTGTTGAATACAAACAGTTCAAGGCGGACCCTGAGCTTGTAGAAACGTCGTTCTTACTCTCTGAGCAATATAAAAAAGGTAAAGTGGTTAAAGGGTTGATTGGCTCCGCTGACGAATGGAACCGCGAAGTAGACCGTATCAACTGGTTCCACGAGACTTTTGGTACGTCCGTAGAAGAGATGGAAACCTCTTCTGCCGCACTGGTTGCTCAAGCTTACCAAGTGCCATTTGTTGGGATTCGTATCTTGTCAAACACTGACCAACACAAGCAAGACTTCGATCCGCAAACGGCGGTTGATTGTCAACTATATGCCATTGACGTAATCAAAGCGCTGATCAAAAAACAATCATTCTAACTAAGCATCAAGAAGGGAGGCTCAGCAGAGTCTCCCATTGCGTTTGTTCGTTGAGTGGCGTTTCAGTCCAAATACACAACCAATAAATCTGCCTCAATCGCATTGGCTAAAGTTGGTATTGAGGAAAACAGACGACTCATGAACTTATGATGATGCCCACAAACCACTAGGTCGATGTTATGTTCCTTCGCGATACCGGCAAGCTTGATATGCAAATCCCCGATGACAACCATGGTCTCGGCAACCGGATAGTCACTTTGCTCGGCTAAAGATTGAAGCTCTTGCATTAGCTTCCGTTCGTCCTTCGATTCCAACGCGACTCTGTCGTGATCGACAAAAACAAAAGAAAGTTTACTGTTTGCATCTTTTGCAATCGAGATAGCTTTATCTATCACCGCTCGACTTGAATCCGATAAATCTACTGCCACCAATATGTGCGCATAGCTCATGATATTCTCCCACTGATTTATCTAAGTTAAGTCTAGCACCACAGGGGAAGCTAACAGCCACCCCCCCATACGCTACAAACACTGCTGCTTGAGCCAATTGGTTAACTTCATGATTTCTGGCTGACGAGCACGATTCTTTTTATGCACAAAGTAAAAGCTGTCTCCCGTGTCCAAACCATGGGAAGGGATGTACACCAAGTCCTGAGCCTTATCTCGCTCATTCAACATGAAGTCATTGGCGAACGTGATGCCTTGGTCATAACGCGCGGCCTCGATAGCAAGTAGCATGTGACTAAAATGTTGTATATCCACATCCTTCGGCAACTCATACCCACCAACTTTGCACCACTCTGTCCAATCTTTGCCACGCTCACGATAGATTGAATCGGTAGACAGAATAGGATATTGCCAAAGCGCTTCTGGCAATGGTTGATCTTGGATTTCCTTCCAAAGGTTGAGACTGCAAACCGGATATAAAGTCTCATCATACAAACGCACTGCCATGTAGTTACGCTTTGGTTTTTGTACCGTAATAAAGCAATCGCCCACACTGTCGGTTTGCTCTGGATCGCCTGCTACCATATTCAAAGTAAGCTCGATATCAGGATGTAATCTTTTAAAGTCAGCAAGGCGTGGTATCAACCATTTCACGGCCAATGAACTATAGATCGCCAATCGCAGACTGCCTTTGTCACCTTCACGCACCTTTTGGCTTGCCATGGCGATTGAATTGATGGCAGGACTAATGTCTTCAAGGTAACAAGACCCCGTTTCCGAGAGTGATAACTTACGTCCCTGGCGAATGAACAAGGCCTCCCCGAGATAATCTTCAAGCAATCGAATCTGATGACTCACTGCACTTTGGGTCACGTTGAGTTCTTCTGCGGCGAGAGAAAAGCTCAGATGACGAGCAGCCGATTCAAAACAGTGTACCGCTCTTAAAGGTGGCAACTTCATTATCTAAAAATCTCATACTTAATCTAATAAATATCATTTTACTTCATCCTATGACATCCCCTACTCTTTGGCAAAGAAACCAGAGAAGAATAAAGTGAAAGTCACATCTGTCGGCGTAGCGATGCTGCTATTAATTGTTGGTAACCTAGTTGCGGTACTCTCAGACGCTTTGATCAAAAGTGTCGGTAATGAGGTGCCGGTTTTTCAGTTCGTGTTTTACCGACAGCTATCTGCTGTAATGATGTTATTGCCAGTGTATCTACTGACTAAGCAAGCACCATTAATGGAAGGCTTTAAGTGGCATGCGGTACGGGCACATATCTGGTTATCGGGGGCGATTTTCATGGTTTTAGCCATCTCGTCGATGCCACTCGCAACCGCTAATGCGATCTTCTATACCGCGCCGTTGATCATGCTGCCACTGGCTGCAATATTCTTTGGGGAAAAGCTTTCCGCGCAATCTATTGCTGCGGCTGTGATGGGCTTTGCCGGAGTGATTGTGATTATTCGTCCAGACCAAATTGATTGGGCAGCGCTGTCTGCATTGGTCGTTGCGGTCACACTCGCTATCAACAACCTACTGATCCGTAAGCTACCACAAAATCAATCGGTGCCACATACGCTACTGATGACCAACCTAGCGGGCATACCTGTATCGCTGTTATTAGTGTTTATTGAAGGCGAAACGTGGGATTGGCACTCATTTCCTGTTGCGGCGGGCTCAAGCTTGTTCATTATGATTTATGCCGCAACTTGTGTACTGGCTTATCGCTCTATCGACAGTAACAAGGTTGCTAGCGCAGAATACAGCGGTTTGATTGGCGCCGTGATTGTGGGATTGATTTGGTTTGGTGAAGTACCTGATGCCTTTATGGCAATTGGTACAGTAATGATTGTCGTGCCTCTGATTTGGCTATCCAAATGCGAGCGCAGAAAACAAAAACAAACCGCAAAACTTGCAGAAGAGCAACAGCACCATCAAGCGCCTATGGCGTAGTCGAAACCGAAACAAGGGGCAATTCACTGTCCCTTGCTGTTTGGTCTCAACTGCTATAGTTAATTCTGTAAAAAGTAAAACTAGGGCAGCATGAATTCGTCATCATCTCATCAATCTTTGTTCTTCTAATGCTTATTGGGCGTTCGTTCGCCCTTGATGCAGTTCATTTCCTGCCTCTTATCGAGGTCTTGTGCATGCAAAACGTATTTAAATCTACACTTCAACACACAGTCATTTCAGTACTTTTTCTTCTTTCCTTATTCAGTAGCGTTTCTTTGGCCTCTCCTATTAAAGTAGGTACTTATCCCTGCCCTCCCTTTGTACTTGCTTCTTCCGATACCCAACTGAGTGGACTGAGTATTGAACTGTGGGAACGCATTGCGAAAAGCATGGAGGTTGAATTCAGTTTCGAAATCCTTCAACTCGATGAACTCCTTCATGCGATCGAAAACAAGCAAGTCGACATCGGCGTTTCGTGCATTTCGATCACACCAGAGCGTGAGTTATTCGCCGACTTTTCTCACTCCTTTTATGAAACCCACCTTGCTATCGCCGTGAAGAAGCAAAGCTACCTGCATACCTTGCAATCGATTTTTTTAAACCCCGCGTTGTGGTTAATCATCGGAGCCATTGTCATCACCGCAGGGGTGGTTGGCGCATTTTTCTACCTATTGGAGAAAGGAAAGAACGAAAAACTGTATTCGATGAAGAGTAGAGTAGGCCGTTGGATAGAGAGTTTTATTTTGGGCTTGCTCTTCATCACGCGTGGACCATTCAATTACTTTGAATTTAAGAGCTTAACCGGACGTATTGTTACCGTGCTCATTGGCGTATTTAGTATGCTCTTTATCGCCAGCATTACTGCCGTATTAGCCAGTAAACTCACCCTCAGCCAGGGGTATTCACAAATAAAAGGAATAAACGACCTCGCCAACGTGCAAGTTGGGGCTAAAGATGCAACCACCTCTTCACTGTTACTTACTAGCTTTGGCATTCGCCATAAGCGCTACGATGATATGCCAGAATTGCTTCAAGCCTTAGAAAGGGGAGAAGTTGAAGCCATTGTCGGGGATGATGTGATACTTAAATACATGATCGGCAATGGAAGAGTAAGTGGACAGTTCGAAAAACTAGAAGTATTACCTTATCAATTAGAAAAACAAAACTATGGCTTCATCATCACCGAAAACAATCAACATGAAGAAGAAATTAATCGCGCATTATTACAGATTAGAGAATCGAGAGAGTGGCGAAAAACCTTAGTCGATTACTTTATTGAGAAGTAGGTCATAGATATCAAAAAGCCCTTTGTTAATCAAAACAAAAAGCTTTTTGAATTCAATCATGTCAGCAATTATTGTGGGAGAATCACTTTGCCATCTTGGATTGGGAAGGTTTTCCCCGCAGGCTTACTTTGCAAACGCACTGTCGTTGGCGTACCAGCCACCTCATACGTTACATTGTAACCCATAACCTTTTCAGATGCGGTGTATTCTGTGTGACATTTCTTTTCGGTGGTCGTAACGACATCACCTTTTTGTACATTATCTTGGATCTCACGACCAGCTAATGCACCAGCAATCGTACCGGCAGCTGTCGCAATCACTTTACCTGAACCACCGCCAATCTGATTACCAAGCGCCGCTCCTGCTGCTGCACCCCCTACGGTACCCAGTAACTTGTTTTCATCTTTTGGTTGAACCTGATGCGTCACCACCACGTCTTTACACACTTGGCGCGGTTTTTTTACCGTTTCCGTCACTGCATCAACCATCGTGATATTTGCTTCCGTCGGCATTGGTGGCATTTTGTCTTTACAACCAACTAAGACAGCAACAACCACCGCTGCAATTGCAATAGATTTAATATTCATGATTCCCATCCAATATGGTTTTCTCTATTTTTCAGTATGGTAAATCGAAAATTTAAATCCGCATCAGGAGACGACAAGGCCTATGTCATTAACAAGTAAAAAACCGCATGTTATAAAAAATTGGTCAGAAGTTGATACGAAGACTGTCAGCCTATCTGCCTTCGTATCACTGAGTTCAATAGCTGTACTAAGAGGAAAGTCATCCACTAATGAATAATGCTAACTACGCAGGCACCATCCAACGAGTCCAAAACGCCAACAACATCGATGCACACAAAACCCAAACTAAAGTGGCCGAGGTTAACGTACCAACTAAGCTCAAGCGATAGCTAAAGTAGAACACCGAAATCAAATAAGCACTATATGGAATCAATGAATAGATCCCAAACAGTGCCGTTTCGCGTAGCGCTTCCATGTCACGCTCTGTCCCTACAATAAAATGTGCAATTAAAGCAAACGTAGGGAAAAGCGGAATCAAGCCCGCGATATAGAAGCTTTTTGATTTTGAAAGCAGCGCAATCAGCATTACTGCCGCTGCGCCTAGCAAAGATTTAAGAAATAAACTGGTCATCATTTTACGCCAAACTTAAAAACAGCTCATCGTCTGTTAGGTACTTATGACGGTGGCTCAAATTACGCAGATGCATAAACATAAAGTCAGGAAAGCCTGGCGCGATGATTCTATTGGGTTCCCAAAAGATGCCACCGACAAACACATAGCGTCCCTGATTATCATCATCGTGCAAAGGATTATTAAGCGGGGTAGACAACTCTGCTCGGCAACCTTCAACCACACAAACGATTTGCCCCTTGAAGATACCCACAACACGTTTGACAAGATTCGCTTTGATACCACACTTCCACGCTTGACGCGTTGCCAGTTCGTAACCGTGTTTTCTTATCGTTTTTTTCTGCAAGTGTACAACCAAGTTCATCATTCTTTCCTGATTCGTCTTTGTTTGTACTATAACCAAATTACCCTCTAAGGTTGCCGATATAAATTTATCGAAACCATAGAGGGTGATGATTAAATTCGAACTGAATTAGAAACTTTTTATCTATGCATCAATCAGATAGTTATCACCTTCTTTTTCAAGCCGGTCAAGTAAAGTTCGGCACTCATCAAGGTCAAGTGACAGATCAAAACGACGCTTTAGGTTCATTAAAAAGAAGATGTCTTCACACATCGCTTTTTCTGGCTCATCACTGATCTTCGCCACAGGAGAACCATTGCATGACACCATTTTGATCACGATCGACAGCGGTTTGTAGGGAATTCTCTGGGCATTCACATAATCACCCATGTCATTGGCAAGCGATGTACCAATACCGAAGCTTACTTGCACACGGTCTTGAAAGTACTCGCAGATATCGAGGGCTTGTTCGAAGTTAAGGCCATCCGTAAACACTAAAGTTTTGGTCATCGGGTCGATACCAAGAGACTGGTAGTGCTCAATCATCTTCTCACCCCACGTGTACGGACAACCACTGTCATGGCGTACACCAACGTAAGCCTTACTCAGTTCTTCATCGAAGTCCTTCAAAAAGGCATTAATACCAATGGTATCAGTAAGAGCAATACCTAACGCGCCCTTAAACATCTCTTGCCAGCGTTGCAACGCCACTTTCTGAGAGTCACGTACATTCACTAACGCTTGGTGTCCCATGAACCATTCGTGTGCCACCGTGCCAATCGGCGTGAGATCGAGCTCTTTAGCCAAGTGGTAATTACTGGTTCCAGTTAGGCAATTAGGCAACTCTTTGCTCAAGTACGCTAACATCAAACGCTGAGCTTGAAATGAAAAGCGACGACGCGTCGACATATCCGCAAATTTGAAATTAGTGATATTACGACGTTTCAGTTCAGTTTTGAGATGACTAACTTTCTCTGCAAGAACGGCTTGGAACTGCTCGACTGGAATGTCTGACCAACGTACACGGCTGCGCACTTCAGAAACAATACTCATGATGATCGTTTCGTAGAGAATGGTTTCTCTCCATAGACCATTGATGGTGATACGTAATTGGCTTGAGCCATCGGCCATGCTCTTGATATTGAAAGCAACATCACGCTGAGGATTAAAACGAAATGCATGCAGACCATCGAGAAATTCTGGAGAAAGGTAAGGCGCGACGCGCTTCATGTACTGAATTTCTTCGCTGGTAAAGCAGACGTCTTGCAGCTTAAGTACTTCCGCTTTTACTTCTGGCAATAATTCAGATAGCTCCTCATTACTGCGCACAATGAACTTGTAGGACACCATCGCATCTGGATATAACACCGCTACGGCGCTCATCATATTCACTTTGTATACGTCGAAATCTAACGCACTTTGAATGATACGAGACGAAAATAAATTGGTGGTCATTCTGAGCCCTTCTACACGCCCTTTTTCGTTTATACCCAAGTACCATCAGCATGGTGCAAGCCGTATCTTATTGTTTTCCCAATTAAGTTCTAAAAACGTTCTCAACAAGGCACACTTAGGTATATAACTTATTGTTACTAACTGAATTGCGTAAACAATAAACACCCACTTAAGGTTTGTCAACCTTTGTTACTAACCACTTATTTTTATGGTTTTTTTATGCGCAACCATCCTTCAGTTACTGTGGATAACTTAACCATTCAAATATCGTTATGTTTGATAATGATAATAAATGCTTGCAAAAAACGTTTCTAACAATAAGTTACTTACCCATTGATCGACTGCTTGTTATGCGCTAGATTACTCACAAATCAATCTCAGGACACCATCATGATAGTCACCGTCGATATCATTCCATTTAGGTTATCAGGCCGCGCTGATAAAGGACTGGAAGTATTGCTTATCAAGCGTTCGAACCCTGATCGCCCTTACCATGGCGTATGGGCTTTGCCTGGTGGATTCGTTTTTGATAAAGATATGACCCAAGCAGGTGGCCGCCCAGCAGATGAAAACTTCGAAGCGGCTCGCCGTCGTATCTGCCGCGAGAAAATTCACACCTATCCACGTCACTTCAGCGAAGCCTTCATTGACGGGGACCCAAAACGCGATCCAGAAGACTGGAGTTTGAATATCACCCACTATGCGCTAGTCGACGGCAATAATATCGAACAGATCAGCAACGCTGGCGTAGCAGAATGTCACCTCAAGTGGTTTTCACTACGAGCAATTCTCGATGGAGAGGAAAGCCTTGCATTTGACCACCAGAACATGATTGAGAAAGCATGGCAGAAGTTACGGGCCTCTATCGAGTACACCTCTGTCTTATTGTTTGCACTCGACAAAGAGTTTTTGGTCGCCGATATCATTGCCGCTTACCAAGAGTTTGGTATTGATATCAGTCGAATGACGATCAAACGCCGCTTGGTTGACTCTGGCGTACTCAAACCAACCAACAAAGTCGCGTCCACCAACAAAGGTAAAGGCGGTAAGCCTGCCATGGTGTACACCCTTGCAAGCGACGAAGTGACTTTTTTCCAAAACTGCTTGCGTGGCTAACGCAAACATAGAGCCAGACAAGGAGTCTGCCATGACAGTTCGAGTAAACTACCAAACCACCGCTGTGATCGACGTGGATCCTGAGAAAGGGTTCACCGAACTTTGCCCTGACGAACTGCCAGTAACAGGCGCATTAGAAATCGTTCCAGAACTGCAAAAGAACCACACGAAGGGGCGCTTAAAATTAGTCAGCCGAGACTTACACCCGCCCAAAGCAGCGTGGGATGCAGAAACGCCAGCCAATATGCTTGAGCCTGTAGGCCTACCAAACGTGGACATTAAGTGGAACCGCCACTGTGTGCTTGGCACAACAGGTGTAGAACTGCTTGATGGTTTACCACCCGTGCTTGAATACGATTTCCAAGTGAACAAAGGCATGGAGCCAGACGCACACCCTTACGGGATTTTCTTCCATGATGCGGCCGACACCAAAACGACCGGAGCGAATGAGTACCTTAAGTTTCACAACATCGACACGCTCGTAGTCGGCGGCTTGGCGTTAGACTTCTGTGTCAAGACATCGGTTATTCAAGCGCTCAACTTAGGCTTTAGCGTGATTGTCAATCTAGCGTCAACTCGTGCAGTACTGCCAGACACAGTAGATTCGGTCATTGCTGAGTTGAAAGAAAAAGGGACGATATTCGTCGACAACGCTGACGAAATCCTTGTGGAAAAACTTGCGTAGTTCTCCTTGCTGCAATTTGCCCTGTGGCGATTAAAAAACGGTCCAACTTATCTGGACCGTTTTTATATTTAAGGAAAGCTCAGCGAGAAATCACTGAATCACACCACATACAATGCGTGCTCCACCACCGCCAAGTTTAGCCGGATGATCAGAGTGATTATCACCACCCGCATGAATCATTAAGGCTCGCCCTTTGACATCCGCCTGTTTTACACGAGGCGCCAATACTGGCTGATCCGCCACACCATCGGCATTAACATATAACGCTGGTAAGTCACCTAGATGGTTACCATTCGTCCACGGGAACCCATGCTTGCCTGTTTCTTCTGGATCATAGTGACCACCAGCACCACCACCCAATACGGTTTTGCCATCTTTGGTGCTGCTTTCACATGAACCGGTCGCATGCAAATGAAAACCGTGCACACCGGCAGGCAAACCTTTTAAATCGGGGGTAAATACCGTGCCGTATTCACTCGAACTGATCGTGACCATACCAGCCGATTTCCCCGAACCTAGATCGGTCATTTCCACAGAGAGAGGCTCCGCCAATACAGAGGTCGAGAGAAACATAAATGCCGCAAGTAAAGTGTTTGTTCTCATATCTTGAACGTCCTATTCCGTTGTAATTATTGGTACCAAACGATAAGTGACACGTAAGGAGTGCTGTGTGGGCTCCAACACGCTATATTCGCCATGAATTGCGGCAAATTGCTTCAAGTTTAGACCTACCTCTCCGAAAGTTCAGACGAAATGTCGCCCAATGTTTCGTTTGGTGACTCCAAATCCGCAGCTTGCTGGCTAAGGCTTGCTTGATGTCGAAACGCACTTCAAGTCGCGTATCGTTATCATCACTTTGCAAGGCGATGGTCGCGCCATGTATGCGCTTTGGGTAGCCTTGCTGCTCAAGGAAGTTCAAATCTTGCCTGATACTCGTTATACCGTTAACTCAGACGGTTACCATCCGGATCTAATACGCCGCTTTCGTAGTAACCATCGCCTGTTTGTCTCGGATCGTCGATCCATTGATAGCCATCACCCACCAAGGTTTTGGTTAATTGATCCACAGCCTGTTCTGAACCTAATGCAAAAGCAAAGTGCGCTAACCCTGTGACCTGCATCACCTGAAGTTTCTCACAGGCGGTCACACCTTCCATCGACATCAACTCCAATCGTACGCCACTTTCAAACGAAAGAAGGCAAGACGAAAACTGCTTGTTTGGGTAGTGATTTTTATCGTTAGAAACCGCATTAAAGTATTTCTCATAGAAAGCTGTTAGCTCTTCCAAACGTTCTGTCCAAATAGCGATAGGTTCAATTTTCATTAGGATTCCCCTTAGCTCTTAACTGCGCTCAATCTAACGAGGAAAGGCAGCACAAAAAAGAGAGCAAATCACAACGAGTGGTTCCTATTTTATGTCTGAGCTGCTCATTCGATAGGTTATTAACGCTATGGTTGGAGTTGTGTTTGAGCGAAAGTGATGCCCATAATGGCGCAAAGTTTTTCAGGACAGAATGATGGAAGAAATTTACTTCGCAGGCGGCTGCCTTTGGGGCGTTCAAGAATTTATGCGCCACCTGCCGGGCGTAATCAGCACCGAAGCTGGACGCGCAAACGGAACAACGGATAATACCCAATCCGAATACGATGGCTACGCAGAGTGCGTAAGAACGCAGTTCGATCCTGAGCAAGTTTCAGTAGAAACCTTAATGGGATATCTGTTTGAGATCATCGATCCTTACAGCATTAACAAGCAAGGTGAAGACGTAGGTGAGAAATACCGCACTGGTGTTTATAGCCAAAATGAACAACACCTAACCATCGCGAAAGCATTTATCGCAGCAAGACCAGATACCAATAAGATCGCTGTAGAAGTACTGCCACTCACGAATTACTTGCCAAGTGATGATGAGCACCAAAACCGACTTACGCGCTTCCCAAATGACTACTGTCATATCCCGTTAGATTTGCTGCATAAGTACAAGAATCAGTCTTAATGGATCAGCTCAATCTACAGCGTGACAACCCCTCCTAATCTCCCCTTGGCTTCAAATTCGGAGCTTAAATTAGCCAATGTGTATCAAGGGGAGGAACTGTCCGAGATCACTCGTCGGCTTGCGCAATCCATCAATCATTAACCAAATGAAAACCGCAACATTAATTACATTTACCTCAATACTTCAGTACCTATGAGTCAAAAATGATTACAGAACTAACAAACGTCAATTTAATTAAAGGCAACCTTTAAGCAAATAATAAAAAATAAGTCTTTCAACAGCAGGCACAAATGCTATTAGAAAATAACCGAATCAGCAGCAAAGAGGCTTTTTTAACCGACATCGATGCCGTAACATGTTGTCCATCTGGCGTAGCACACACATTTATGACAACGAGAGCATTAGGAAAAGCAGGTGCAGCTGCAAGTCTGAAAATCAAAGTCGAAACACAAGGTGAAAACGGTATCCAGAACCGCATCACTGACCTAAATGTAGCAAACGCGAACGTTATTGAGTGTTCAACCAAAGAAGCGATGCGTAACGCAGCGACTCTTATTGAAGCTTAAACCTTAAGCATCTCTCCTAAGAGCCATTTCCCCTAAAGGGCTCTATTTAATCATGCGGTTCCCCGTCACAAGTCTCCGGTCACCTGATACAGGTCTATACTTAAAATATGCTGTATAAGGGGAGCAGGTCATGGACTTTACAGAAAAACTCCGTTTGCGTGGCAAAGCTGAGGAAGACCGATTCTTCGCTGAGTTAGATCGCCAACTTATCGAAGCAATGCACGAAAAGCAGAAGCGTGAAAACGCCCCGCCGCAAGAATCGACCGACAACTCACACTTTCAAGAAAAATAGTCAGTCACTAAATTCGCCTCTATATGATATAGAAGATAAGCATTCCCCATTAACTCAAGGATTACTTAATGAGGCTCCTCCCTCTCGCTTTATCCATTCTCTGCACCGCATTATTTCCGCCTACTACAGCACTGGCCTCTGAACGCGCAGAGCAAGGCTGGCAACTGATAGAACAAGGTGCGATGATTGTCGATGTGCGAACCCCACAAGAGTTTTCCGATGGGCACCTGGACAACGCAGTAAATTACCCACTTTCGGAGTTGGACAAACACTTTGCTAATGTCGATAAAGACACGCAGATCGTGCTTTACTGCCGAAGTGGTGCTCGCTCAGGCAAAGCATATCAACACCTAAAGTCACGAGGTTTCAGCAATCTTCATAACGCTGGTGGCTTCGCTGAAATGCAAGAAGCAAAATAGCGCAATTGCTCTCATTGAACAAAAAATAGCACACTACAATGTGTGCTTTTTATGCCTGTGTATTGATACCAAACCACCTGCGTGCTCTTCTCTTAAAAAGTATCAACAAACCCTGAACAGTTTGAGTTTTAAAAGAGAGAAATTCTCAGCTTTTTTCAAACATCCCCACGGCTTTCATCACTCCAGACATGAGCGAAGTGGAATCCGCTTTCTTTGATGAGCTTTGCATGACCTGTGGTTTTGGCGTAAGCGCTCGCGCAACTCTTCCAGCGCTTATTGGGTAGAGGATAATTCGGCTTGTTGGTTATTACTCATATTCAGTCTCTATATCACCATCACGATGAGTGATTGGATTATCAGCTAACCTTCTTACTGGATACCGTTACTTACCATCTAAAAACCAGATACATCGTTAAGATCGGAAAAATGCAATAAGACTAAACAAAAGTTGTATATTTGCGGCTCACCTCATATCCACATCCCTCTAAACCACATTCTCACGTCAATACGATCAACCAAATACAGTGAAAACACTGATATTACAACTGGTTATACTGGCACCCTTACAATATTCGTATTGCCTTCTGCTTTTATCAAGCGATACATTTCATCAAAATCACACCTGCAAACGCACAGCAATCGGTTAGATAAAGGACTAAAAATGAAAATAAAAATGACCAGCTTACTCCTAGCCTCACTCACCCTCACAGGATGTGGTGGAGGATCCAGCTCAAGCAGCAGCAACACAGGCGGAAATAACGGAAATGAGACCGACAAAACACTCATAAACTCACTCGAGTTTGCCGACCAAAACCTGCATAAATGCGTAATGGCGGAAGCCGAGAATCGGGATCTCACCTACGCCGAGGAGATCTACACACTTAACTGTTCAGAACTTGGTATCAATACTATTGATGGCATTGAGCAACTCACAGAACTCAGCTCTCTCGATCTTATTAACAATAACTTACAACAGCTTGATCTAAGTAAAAACTCTGAGTTGTGGTACGTTGATGCACAGCAAAATGAAATCTACAGTGTCACGCTGCCACACTCAAATCAGTTGCAGTTCCTAACACTGACAGAAAACGCATTGCAAACGATCGATATATCAAGCTCACCAAATCTAGAGCGGCTAACATTAGCAAACAATAAGCTGAGTAGTATCACATGGGGTGATGATCATAGTGCAATGACTCATCTCGACATTGATATGACTCTGATCCGAACGCTTGACCTATCATTAACACCAAACCTATTCGATTTATCTGCAGATTCAATACCGTTAAACGATCTCCAAACCGTGCCATTAAATAAACTGGATACTTTAGATTTGTTTAATACCGATATTGATGTGGAATTAAGTCATTTCCCAAATGCGCGAGCCTTCACCTTAACACCGCTGACCGACACCATCGATTTAAGTGGCAATTCCGAGCTGAAATCTCTCGGGGTGTATGGTGAAGCATTAACCTCCATCGATATTGCCAACTTAACTAAGCTTGAGCGCTTGGTCATATGGACCGAAAATGTGACCGATATCGATCTCAGTAGCAATGTCGAACTTACCAACCTAACTATCGGTCCGCTTAGCCTAAACGTTCTTCATATCGACAACTTAAACAAGCTTGAAGAGGTCGACGTTTCCTCGGCCACGCTTTCACAAAGTACTATCGATTACCTACAAGCTCAAAGCGTATCGAAAGGATTTAGCCTAACGCTTTTACCATAACGTCTCACTGTCATGGTTTCGTCATCGCAGGGCAGCGAGGCATAATTCACTTGTGCCACAGTTAAAACATAGCGATGCCTACAATTCTTGTGTTAACTCGTCTTAGAGACATGTTCACTCACCATCTGATAGGCAGCAAGCTTGCAGCATTGAACGATATTTCACCACCAATGTTTAGATTGAACGCTTTGGCTGAATTTTCGTAGATAAAGGGCTATTTTTGCCGCCTAGCGCCTATAAAGCTCAACCATTTCCTCCCTTTTTGTTGTAAAAATCCCTACGATATTAACGTGAGCTATATCACCTTATGAATGAATGAGCTAGAATGGCGGCCACATTCAATATGACCTTTTTTAACAGTATCTCGAAAGTGAATTAAGATCTTGTTATTAAAAGAAATTTACTTCGAGGGCACTGCTATGATAGGTACAAATAACATCACCATGCAATTTGGCGCTGAGCCACTGTTTGAAAATATTTCAGCCAAGTTCGGTAACGGCAATCGCTACGGCCTTATCGGCGCGAATGGCTGTGGTAAATCAACATTCATGAAAATCCTAAGCGGAGCATTAACACCAAGTTCAGGTAACGTTTCTATTACCCCGGGATTAAAGCTCGGCGTATTGAGCCAAGATCAGTTTGCCTTTGAACAGTACAGTGTGATTGACGCCGTGATCATGGGTGATCGTAAACTATGGGAAGTGAAGCAGGAGCGTGACCGCATCTATTCATTACCAGAGATGAGCGAAGAAGACGGCATGAAAGTAGCAGAGCTTGAAAGCGAATTTGCCGAAATGGATGGCTACACCGCAGAGAGCCGCGCCGGTGATATTTTGCTGCAAGCGGGTATTGAAGAAGAGTTGCATTTTGGCCTGATGCAGCAAGTTGCACCTGGTTGGAAACTGCGTGTGTTATTGGCACAGGCACTGTTTGCAAACCCAGACATTTTGCTGCTTGACGAACCAACCAACAACTTGGACATTCATACCATCAACTGGTTGGCAGAAGAGTTAAACCAGCGAAAGTGCACGATGATCATCATCTCACACGATCGCCACTTCCTAAACTCGGTATGTACTCACATGGCGGATATCGATTATGGCGAGCTGCGCATTTATCCAGGAAACTATGAGTACTTCCTTGAAGCGTCAGGCTTACGTCGTGAACAACTCCTTGCTTCTAACGCAAAGAAAACAGCAGAAATTAATGAACTGCAAGAGTTCGTAAACCGATTTGGCGCAAACGCTTCAAAAGCAAAGCAAGCCAGTTCTCGAGCAAAAAGAATGGATAAAATCCAACTGGACGAAGTGAAATCAAGCAGTCGAGTCAGCCCATCCATTGATTTTGGTGAAGGTAAAAAACTGCATCGCTTAGCGCTTGAGCTGCAAGATCTTGGTCATGCCTTTGGCGACGAACTGCTGTTTGAAAAAGGTAATTTACTGCTGGAAGCAGGTACGCGCCTGGCGATTATCGGTGAAAACGGTGTCGGTAAAACGACCTTACTACGCTGCCTCGTCAACGAATTAGAGCAAACCCAAGGCGTGGTGAAATGGTCTGAGAACGCATCAATTGGCTACTGCCCGCAAGATAGCAGCGCAGACTTTGATAATGACCTGACGATTTTTGAGTGGATCTCCCAATGGCGAACGGTGAAGCACAATGATTTAATGGTGCGTGGTATTTTAGGTCGCTTATTGTTCACCGCAGATGATGCCAATAAAAAAGCCAGAAACTGCTCTGGTGGTGAGAAGAACCGCTTACTATTTGGTAAGCTGATGATGCAGGATATCAATGTACTGGTAATGGATGAGCCAACCAACCACATGGATATGGAAGCAATCGAAGCACTAAACAGTGCATTAAAAACTTATACAGGCACGTTGATCTTTGTCAGCCATGACCGCGAGTTTGTCTCATCACTTGCCACTTCGGTTATTGATGTGAAAGATAAAAAATTGGTGAGCTTCCAAGGTACGTTCGATGAGTACATGGCCCATCAGCAAAAGGTGCTTAACGCTGCGTAATGAAACGCAACGACGCCAAAGAACAGCGAATAACCAGACGGGAATTAAACGTCGAATTGCATAAAATAGATGCTGGCTATTCGCCGTAATGAATTAATCTATACCTTAGAAAGGTATGGTGGTAAGCCGAAGAGCACCACTGATAAAACTGAGGAGCTGCTCATGAACCATGAGTTTATGACTGAAGAAGAACGTATCGAATTACAGCAGAATAACCCACTGCACGGTCTTAAATTAGAAGATATGTTGAAGCAACTGGTTGACCATTATGGCTGGGAAATTCTTGATACAGCAATGCGTATGAACTGTTTCAATACCAACCCAAGTATTACTAGTAGCGTCAAATATCTGAAGAAAACTGAGTGGGCTCGCGAGCGTGTAGAGAACTTTTATCTATACCGCTTTAAACGCATGCCTAAAGCATCAGAGTATGAATACAACCTTCCACCGCGTGCTCGTACTTTCCCACATGGTTTAGAGCCACGTGAGCCAATGGAACTAACGGTAGAATCGATTTTAGCTTCGCAGGCCAAGGCGGCTTCAGCACATAAAGAACGTGCGTCAAAGCAGCGTGCTGAACGCGCCCATTTTCATCGTCGCCGATAGTTTTTTTAGTCATTCTTACAGAAAAAATCTCTGATAACGTGCTCTCGAGAGTGATTTAATTGATTGAATTAGAAAGTCAAACATTGCTGTTTGGCTTTTTTTCAGCATCACAAATGGTGCATTACATACATCAGTACTACCTTAGCTCAACTCTAACGTCATAAATTGGCTATTGGGGTCGAATTCATAATCCGCAAACGGCTCACAGTAAATAAAGCCATGTTTTTCATACAAGGTACGAGCTGGCCTGAAAAATGCCATCGAACCGGTTTCTAAACTCAGGCGTGTTACTCCTTTTAGCTTTGCTTGCTCGATAACGTGAATCAGCAACTGGGACCCCACGCCTTGGTTTCTCGCCGCAGGCGTGGTACGCATGGATTTAAGTTCAGCATGTTGTTCGTCCAGCTTTTTAATCGCCACACAACCAAGTAACTCTTCATCTTTCCATCCGGTCCAAAACGTGACTTCTGCCGTTTTGAGTTTGTCCAAATCTAACGCGTGCACACTTTCTGGTGGCGAGGTGGCATACATATCTTGCAAATGTTCTTCTAGCAGCGCGATAACTTCTGATCTTTCTAAATTGTCGACTTCAATCTTCACATAGCCTCCTTAGGTTGCGCTTATTAATCATTCAACTGCACTGAATTTATTCCATAACCTAAGCTGAAACAACCTATTACTAAGCCCTAATTAGATCACTTGTCGCATGATGTGCTGAAGTCCAACATGGCCACCGTGATAAACAGCGCTTGTTATGACAGACGGCCGCAAACCAATAAAAAATAAAACTTTCCTCTCAACTTCTCTCCCATCATCTATGCTTTTGTTAGGCACTTGTTTTCACAACACTTTGGACGTGAACCATACCGAACAAACTGGCGACTTATATTGATGAGAAATTTAGATTGGTAATTTCTGTAAAACTGAATCCGTAACGAGGTTTTCTAGTTTAGCGTTTTTGTCATTTATCCCCCACGCCATAAGTAACGAGGATAGAGTGAATAATTGGGCGCATTTACTCGATTTGGTTTGGGCAAAGGACTTACAAGCCAACTCTTTTCAATCGCAATATCCGCCTCAATGATTTTTTCAGAACGAAATCCTGATTATTGATTGTTTACATTCATCTACTACAACCATACCCCAGAGCTAACTTTGACACGATGAACGATAAAAGCAAATTCGCCACAAAAGTAGCGCTTAGCCTGACTCTGGCTTATTTGATCCCGTTTGCCCTGGGTTGGCCGCAAGCCTCTACTGCCGCCACCACCGTGATGCTGATAGCTTGTACCGGCAGTCGCAGAGAATCTCTGGCAAAAGGGACACTGCGTGTGATCGGGACTTTAGTCGGCGCTGTCATCGGTTTGCTGTTAGTAGGCATGTTTGCCCAAGAGCGCCTGATGTACATGCTCAGCGTTTCTGTCGTGGTCTCCTTTATTTTCTATTTCCGCAATGCGTACCAGAAAGACCCTACGTTGCTCATGCTGACCGGTGTGATGACACTAATGATGTCTAATGGCGGGGACGCTGAAGGCGCGTTCCTTTACGGGGTTGATCGTGCCTACATGACGATATTTGGCGTTGTGATGTACACCTTAGTCGGAACCTTCTTATGGCCAATCAAGACTGAACAGAATCTACGCCAGATGATGGAGCAACTCAACCACGCTCAACATGCCCTATTTTCAGCGATTCTGCACAGTGTTGACGGAGATAAAGAATCAGCCTCTTCAGAACGGAATCAAAACGAAAAAGATCAAGAGCCCAAGCCCACCATCGAAGCGCTTCTAGACCAAGTGTTCACTGCACAAAATGCACTGGAATTGCGGTTTGCAACCGTCAGTGCTGAATGCAGTGATGTCTCGGCTTATATTAAAGAGTGGCAACTCGCCGTTCATTTCAATAAACAAATCACTCAAGAACTGAGCGTTGCCGCACACCGCCACTTCAGCCATCAACAAGACCGACATTTTATCAATAACTTCGATGACGGCATCGAAGAAATTCAAGCTCTGTTTAAACGATGCCAAGAAATGTGGGACAACGATGGACCGGCTTATCGAACACAAGCCTTTAACGTCGATTACAACGAAGAAGCACTAGCAAGAGCGTCGCACCTAGAAAAAGGGTCAGCCCTAACACTTGGCCATTTAATTAATCTGATGCACCAAAGCTTGTCACGATTAGCGGAAAGCATCAGTTGTATTGATTCTGTTACCAACAGCATCTCGTTCCAACAAGCGCTGCCAAAACAAAAAAGCAAATTTCTTTGGTGGGACGCAGAAAACTTTAAAACTGCGGTCAAAACATTGACCACCTATTGGATTGCTGGTCTCATTTGGATCTATTTCAATCCTCCCGGTGGCTACTCATTTGTCACCTTCTCCACCATTTTTATGTCGCTGCTGTCATTCGTACCCGTTCACCCAGTGGTACTATTGATATTATTTACGTTTGGCTTCCTATTTGCGGTGCCTTCGTATGTCTTCATTTTACCGGGATTAGAGCTGGGAGCAGAATTAGGGGTGTTCATCTTCCTCTACACCTTTGTCGGCTTCTACCTATTTAAAGGTCCCGTCACCATCTTCTATATGATTGGTCTGTTTGTACTCGGACTCGATAACAACATGACCTATCACTTCGGTATTTTAATGACGATTATGACCTTGTTCTATATGGTGGTGTTCATGATCATTTTCGCTCACTACTTCCCGTTTAACTCTCGTCCAGAGCATCTATTCTTAACCTTAAAGGAACGCTATTTCCGGCACGTGAGGGAGTTGTTTATCTGTTATCACGAGCAATCTGAATCGACCTATAAAGAAAGCAAACGAGCACTGCATCTGATAACGCTCAATGTGTCTTCAAAAAAGCTCAAAGCGTGGGGATCTAAAATAAACCACAAGTTATTCAATAAAACACCACCAGAAGCGATTGGTGCTTTCAGTAAATCGTGTGATGCATTGAGCAACCACATCAACATTCTGGTTGCGGCAGAACAGAAGCTAACAAGTAACCGACTCATCAAACAATTACGTAATCAACACCGAGATACCATATTACCTTTGATGGCAAACGCGCTTGCGAGCCCCAAGACAACCACTGAACTCGATTCTGTGTTTGAACAATACAGTGAAGCTTACCAATCCTTTGAAAATAAACTGGAAGATTTCTTTAGTGAGTTGGATTTATCTGACTACGCTTATTCAGAGATAGCCGGTTTTTATATCTTACTGAATCTAAAACGGAACGTATTCGAAGCAATGACACAGTGCAAACAAACCTATGAGGGCATTGATTGGGTGAACTTACGTCAAAAACGGTTCTAACAGTGAGGATTTGATGCCAGTAATAACTAAACCAACCCTCGCGATACTCACTTTACTTGGGCTCAGTGCGTGTACCACAGTAGGGCCGGATTACGTCCCCCCCAAACAACCCACTCTGCCTAATAATTGGTCACTAAAAACCTCCATTCAAAGCACTCAACCGTCAGAGCGAGAGCTACAACAATGGTGGCAACAGTTTAATGATCCGACACTCAATCAGTTAGTAGAGATAGCGAATCAACAAAACCTCGACCTAGAAGCTGCCGGGCTACGTATCGTACAAGCTCGTTCACTTTTAGGCATTTCAACCGGGTTGCAATACCCACAGGTGCAGACAATTTCCGGGAACTTAGCTCGGGCATACATCAACGACCAAGGGGTAAACAATGCCGCTTTTTCGTTCGATGCTGGGTGGGAAATAGACGTTTGGGGAAAGTATGCACGTGGGATTGAATCCGCTGAAGCAGGCTACTATGCATCTATCGCTTCCTACCAAGACATCATGATAACCATCACGGCTGAAGTTGCGAGAAATTACATCAACTATCGTACGTACCAAGAGCGTATTCTACTTTCTCGCCGCAACATTGAGATTCAAGAGCGGGTAACCCGTATTACTCAAATACAGTTTGATTCCGGCAACGTTACCGAACTTGACGTTCAACAAGCAAAAAACCAGCTGTACAACACCAAAGCGGCGCAACCGGCTTTGGAAATCGCCATGAAGCAAGCCCGTACCGCATTAGCATTATTACTCGGTGTATTGCCAGAAGAGGTCGAGGCGTTACTGACGTCGGATAACTTTAACCAACGCATGGCGGAATACGAAAAACAATTTAAATCATCAGGAAGAAAGCCTGCGCAATCCGATAATAATGCCTACTCGATTGTACCTCGCCCACCGTATTTAGATGGCAAAGTTAATGCCAACTTGGTTATGCGCCGCCCAGATCTACAAGTATCTGAAATGCAAGCTCGCGCTCAAAGTGCGAAAATTGGCGTTGCTGAATCAGCACTATATCCCAGCTTTTCGCTATTTGGATCCATTGGAATTGATAGTACGGTCCCTGATGGAAACAGCTTTAGCTTCAGTGACTCACTGACTATGGTGGTTGGCCCAAGTTTCAGTTGGAATATATTCCAATATGGTCGGGTGAAAAATAACATTCGTTTTGAAGATGCACGCTTTCAAGAAACCCTCACCAACTACAACAAGAAAGTCCTACAAGCCGTTAATGAAGTGACTAATGCGCTAGAAGCATACGATTTGTATCTCGAGCAAAAATCATTGCGCCTGCAATCGGTAAACGCCTCAATTCGCGCATTTAATATCTCCATGATGCTGTATGAAAACGGCCAAATCTCCTTTGAGCGCTTACTTAAGTCCTTAGAAAGCATGACGCGAGCAGAAGACAGTTACGCAACCATCAAAGGTAATGTGGCCAACCAAGTGATCGCGCTTTACAAAGCGCTAGGTGGTGGCTGGGAAACAGAAACTGGCAAACCTTTCTTATCAGAAGCCGTCGCGAGGCAAATGCAAGACCGCAGCGATTGGGATGACTTGCTAGACGAAGAAGAACGCCTCCTTCCGCCGCTTCTTCTCGATACACCATCAGACAAAGCGAAAACGGATAGCTCCCAACAACATAGGGAGGAGCCATAATGCCACATGAACTCTCTTGGGGTGACGTGTATTTCTCTCCTTTGTTATTGGTCCTATTTTTAGCGGTTACTGCAACATGGATAACGGTGATCATTTTAAACAAAACACGTCTGTCTCGCTTCATTGCGTTTCCGTCCCTGACATTTATTGCCATCATGGTGTTGTACGTGGTGGCCATCGACCATTTATATATACAGTTTTAGGTGCCCAGCAAGATGAAAAAACTACTCGTTATTGCACTCAATTTGGTCATTCTTGGTGGCGCGGCATGGTTCGGCTATCAAAAATTCGAAGAGTATTTTAATAACCCGTGGACGCGAGATGGGCAAGTGCGCGCTAATGTCATCAAGATCGCGCCACGTGTATCTGGCCCTATCATTCAGGTTGCTGTACAAGATAACCAATCTGTACAAAAGGGAGATTTGCTGTTCGAAATCGATCCCACGACCTATGAAGTCGCCCTGTCCCAAGCCAATGTGTCGTTAGAAAAATCGATTGTTAGCTCTCGCGGGAAAAAGATCGAGTACGACCGTTTGAAGGACATTCGAGCCAAAGATCATGGTGCCGTTTCTCATAAGGATCTGATTCGCCGTGAAATTGCTTATCAAGAATCGTTATTACAAATTGAATTGGCCGAGGAGAAACTGAAGGCTGCACGTCTCAATCTAAACTACACCAAGGTCTACGCATCCGTAGATGGTTTCATTTCAAATCTCGACATTCGTGACGGCACTCAAGCGGTCGCAAACCAACCGCTCGTCGCCCTTGTTGATAAAAATAGCTTCTGGGTATTTGGTTTCTTTCGCGAAAATCAACTCGCTCAAATACAGCCTGGTAACGACGCGCGCGTCACTCTAATGTCACATCCAGATACCCCGATTGACGCCACGGTGGAGTCTATTGGGTGGGGGATTGCCCCCAAAGATGGCACCGTCGGATACAACCTTTTGCCAAACGTGAACCCGGTATTCCAATGGATTCGTTTGGCACAACGTATTCCCGTACGAATTTCGCTACGAGAACTTCCTGAAGACATTGATCTTCGATTCGGGCTTTCTGCGTCTATCATGGTGATGAAAGAGTCATCACAAGAGCAAGAATAAGGATTGAACAGGAATAACCATGGCTATTGGCAAAAAACTCAAAAATATCAACGAAGAAAACAACTTCTTCTACCTGACCTTAGCGCTCATAGCGCTGTTAATTGGCGGTGCATTTGTCCAAGTTGTCGGCGAAGGAACGATGGAATATCTACTTCAAGGATTTACCATTTTAACCTTCATTGTCTGTATGGCCAGTTTGCGCTTCGATAAAAACTGGTCGCGTTTTCTTTATAGTTTGCTCGGCACTTGGGTAGTTGTCATCATCATACAAGTGCTTTTAGGCATAAAAGAGATGGATGTAATAATGCTCGCTCTCACTTTTGCGTTCTTCTTTGGCACATTCAAGTCCATCGCAAGGCAGATTCTCTTCACCGGACATATCAACACCAACAAAGTGATTGGTTCTGTTGCTCTATTTTTGCTTCTTGGCTTGATGTGGGCAATTGCCTACCTCATTTTACTTGAGTTCTCCCCTAACTCTTTTACAGGAATGGAAGCCATCTCCTGGGGGCAGAACTTCTCCAACGCAGCATATTTTAGTTTCGTCACTCTAACCACGCTTGGTTATGGCGATATCAGTCCTACTACACCTCTAGCGCAAGTCATCGTCTATCTAGAGGCGATTGTAGGCGTATTTTATATGGCGATTGTTGTTTCAAGTCTCGTCAGTTCCAACATCGAACAGCAGGTAAGCAAAAATGGATAAACAATCGGAAAAAAATGAAAGTAAGGTTTTCATCAGCAACATGGTGGAATCCGCAATACGCATTGGTTTGATATTGATCTTACTGATGTTTACCTATGACATTATTAAACCCTTCATCTTACCCGTCATTTGGGGGGCTATCATCGCAGTCGCATTGATGCCCATTACCCAAAAACTTGAACGTGTCTATGGCGGAAAGCGAGGACTGGCTGCCACCACGATTGCGCTGCTCGGTATCGCCCTTTTGGTTACTCCTTTGGTGATGGTGTCGGGTTCTATTGTCGATGGCGCCACTCACACACTCGACGTGCTGCAAAATGGCGAAATTAACATTCCGGGACCGAAACCTTCCGTGGCGGAATGGCCGCTAATCGGTGACAAGCTTTATGACGTATGGAGCTTGTTCGCCACCAACCTAGAAAAAGCCATCCAAACGTTTATGCCGCAGATCAAATCAGGTTTAACGTCACTTCTGGGCATGGTAGGGAGCGCTCTGGGCAGTTTGTTACTTTCTATTTTGTCCCTTGCGATTGCTGCCGGTTTTATGGCGTATTCTGAGCCTCTTGCTTCTGGGCTAAAAACCATCGCAGTGCGTACCGCTGGTGAGAATGCCAAAAGTTGGACCACGCTTATCGCTGCCACCATAAAAAGCGTATTACTCGGCGTTGTCGGAGTGGCAGCAATTCAAGCACTGTTAATTGGTGCAGGTTTTTTCTTCTTCGACGTACCAGCAGCTGGCCTACTCACGTTGATCTTGATGATTCTTTGTATTGCTCAGATCCCAGCACTACTGCCACTCCTTCCTGTCATTGGCTATATGTACATGACCAACGACACGACCACAGCAACGCTGTTCACCGTATGGGTTGTAGTGGCGGCACTGTCCGAAAATCTGTTCAAACCTATGCTGATGGGACGTGGCGTCGACGTGCCAATGCCCGTGATTTTGCTCGGTGCAATCGGTGGTATGTTGATCTATGGTATTGTCGGATTGTTCTTAGGCGCTGTTATTCTCGCGATCTGGTATGAACTATTTGTCTGGTGGCTAGACATTGAAAAAGCACAACAGCAAGAGGGTCAGAGCAAACCCAAAGAAAAACCATCAGAAGAAGCTGATTCTGGTCACGGTGCCGGTATTTAATCATTAAGCAATTTGCAACAAACCGCTGTGAACCAGCGGTTTGCGCTATTTAGTTTACCGTTTTGCCTGGTCAAATAAGATTAAAATGACATTCTTGTTAAATTTTCATTCTTCTTACATTCAAGAGTTGCAATCAGTCACTTATCGATGCAACCTCAATGGCCACTAATACTGATGACTGTGCTTAGGATAAAAACAATGAAATTGATCAAGCCTTTAACTTGTGCGCTTGCTCTTGCAATG
This sequence comes from Vibrio sp. PID17_43, assembly GCF_002608565.1. Lineage (GTDB taxonomy): Bacteria > Pseudomonadota > Gammaproteobacteria > Enterobacterales > Vibrionaceae > Vibrio. The sequence goes on along the minus strand of NZ_LIXM01000013.1, from coordinate 69,988 downwards.
AGTAGTATGGCCTTCGCGGACGTGACGATAAATGTTCCTGATAACGTTTCAATTTTGGCGACAAATGGAGAGAAAGTAAAAGTATCAGGTGGCTTCTTTGCGTCTGAAAAAACGGTCACTTTACCAGATGGCATAAATCAAGTGGTCTTCCGCTACTCTCCATTCTTTAGTCAAGGTAATGACCGTGTTAGCGTTGAAAGTGACGCAATCATCACTCGATTCAACGCAACTGACGCAACGCTTACGTTCCAACTTCCTAAGTACCGTGACCTTCGTGAAGCAGAAAGCAAAATCAAAGACCTAGATTGGAAACTGATTGATGCATCTGGTAACGCGATTGCTGTTGAGCAAGACAAACTCATCAAACCTGGCATGCAAATCGGCCGTGACTACGTTCGTGAAGTAGAAGACTACAATCGTACGGGTGGCGTAGCGGCAATCGCCGTTGCAGGCGCGGTTCAGCCGGCAAAGATTCCGACACAAGCGAACCAAGCCGCTGTAGCAGTAAAAGCGGACTCAACCGCAGAAGAGATGCTTCACTTTTGGTACCAAAAAGCGGACGCCGAGACCAAAGCGCGTTTTAAAGAATACGTAAACAAGCAATAATCCTGTGTTTACTCATTCCTTTCTTAGGAAAATCGAAGCCACGCATGTGTGTGGCTTTGTTGATCAGAACTTGTACGCTAGAGTCAACATCGGCCCATAAAAGCGGAATGTAACGTCAATATCAGAGCGGCTACTGTCGTAATCCACGCCAACTTCATAATAATTAAACGATCCCGTGGCACTAAACTGATCAGTGATAAAGTACTTTGCACCAATATCGACCTCAGCAAGGTAACCTTCAATATCCTCTATTGATAAATAAAACAGCTGCGCATGACTTCTCAAGAGCCACTCTTCACTCAAAGCATATTCAACTCGAATCCCGAGATCAGGTAAAGGCGCTGTCACTTCATTAATCACCTTTTCATCAATGAGCAACGTCGGGATTTCAACTTCATCACCGACTTTAACACCAAACTTGCCATCAAAGCCTAGCGACAGCCACATCACGTGCAAGCCAGCTAAAACATCTAAAGACCACTTCTCATTGGTGTAAAACTGGTAGCCATAGCCAATCCGTGCGATATCGATATCTAACTCTGTGATTAGTTTTGATCCCGCTTGTACGACGTAGGCCACACCGCCAGAGGTGAACTCAAACGGCTTAGTCACCGCCGTTCTGGTTGCTTCCCTATGTAAACTACGCCAATCAAAATAGACACTATGCTTGTCGTTAAAGTAATACTCGAGATCTAGATAGGGCAGTAACGCCACTTCTTTTAGATCGAGATCCGATTCAAAGTCAATCGAGCGAATCTTATCTAAATAGGGATCGTACGCGTTAAGTTTCGTGTCAGTTCGCGAGAAAAATCCGCCTACTTCTATCTCCCACTCCGCGGCTTGCGCAGAGAAAGGCATTAATGTAGCAAGGTAAACTGACCACAATGCGCTCTTGGTCATCCTTGATCCTCAATGCAATGTAAGTTAATGATGGGTTCGTTACGAAAATTGTAACTGGCCGTTGATAAATTGCGACCGTCAAATGGGTAGTAACGATGCAAGAGAAAGATTGAATCACATAAATGCGATCAGCATTAAACTTAGCGTGGCAGATAACACAGGATCACCAATATCTTTCATAAATGATATTTCCTCCGGTACGAGTTCGATATTTATCTAAGCCTAGCGTTTGCAAGACCTGAGAGGTATCTTTGATCATCTCTGGGTTGCCACACATCATCACAAAACTGCTCTGCTGAGAGAAAGAGACATCTGCCATATTCGAAAGCTCGCCAGAGGCAATAAGCTCCGGCATTCGCCCCTGTAATTTTCCTTCAATACTTTCTCGACTGACAATTGGAACGTATTTCAAACGTCCTTCATAACGCTGTTGAAGTTGCTCAATTAAATACTGATATACCCGGTCTTTTCCATATCTCACCCCATGCACCAACACGATATTATCACTGTGAGGTAGCAAATTGATGTCATCTAAGAGGGAAAGAAAAGGACCAATGCCGGTGCCTGTAGAGAGTAACCATAAGTCATTGGCGTGCTTTGGAATCGTATCGTGTACCAAGTCACCATGTGCCACTTCACCAACGAAAATGCGGTCACCGGGTTTGAGCTTCTGAAGCTTAGGGGTTAACCGCCCTTGTGGATTAGCTACGATAAGAAACTCTAACCAGTCGAATTGCTCACTGGGTGCATTCACTACCGAATACGCGCGGCTGATCGGTTCTCCTCGTTCATCGAGTAAAGCGAGCTTAGTAAATTGCCCTGCTTTAAAAACCAAAGGGGCGCCAGAAACCCGCAAGCTAAACAGTTCATCAGTCCAATCGACTCGCTTCTCTACCTTGCCTAGGTTAAAACCTTTCAGTTCTGTCATTGCTCATCTCCTCTGGTGGTTCATATTTAAAGCAGTGCTGTATAAAACGTTATATGGTTACACGATGTGATTTACCATTAAATTTCACACTTTTAGCACAAACTTATTACATTCTAGACAGCCCCATCTAGAATGTTTACTCAAATTAGTAAGCCGCTTCGCAAAATGCAGTCATGTAGAGATAAGGGAACACAAAGATGGATACGCTATTGAATGACTTTCCAGTCATTACGGAGATAAAAGTCGCTTGGGGCGAGATGGATGCCCTACAACACGTCAACAATGCCGTTTATTTCCGCTACTTTGAAACGGCAAGATTGGATTACTTTAATAAAATCAATATATTGATTGATCTAAAAACAACACAGGTCGGCCCAGTACTGAGTGAAACACAATGCCGCTACAAACTTCCTGTGACTTTCCCTGATACGCTTCTTATTGGCTCTCGTGTCGTTGACATGCAAGAAGACCGACTCACGATGGAATACCAAGTGTTTAGCAAGAAGTGGGGCAAAATTGCGACGATCGCGACCGCAACTGGTGTGATGTTTGACTTCAAAAACAACGTGAAAACAGCGATACCAAAACACGTGCGTGACTCCATTCTTGAATTAGAAAGCAGTGGCGGCACGCACCATTTAAAATAATCGAACCAATAAAAAAGGTGGCCTATTGCCACCTTCTCATGGTTGTTGAGCTTAGCAAAACGTCTCAATATACAAAGATTCGATTTTGTCTCTCGCCCACTGAGTCTTACGCAAAAATTTCAGAGATGATTTGATCGACGGATCTTTCTTAAAACAGTTCACACTTACGCGCTCATGCATTCCGTTCCACCCAAAGTGCTCCACTAAACGGGTAAGGATTTTTTCTAAACTCAACCCATGCAGAGGGTTATTCGGCTGTTGGTGGCTCATAATGTTGATCCGATAATAGTTTCGCTTATGCATTATCGCCTAATCTAACCCAAAGTTTACCTGCCACCTAATATTTTAAGCTTGTATTAGCCTACTCATCCCCCCCTATAGTCGCTCAAATAGTTTAATGGCCCTCCGCTACGAAAGCCCTCAATGACCTAAATATTTTTGTCGCAACGGCCCGGCAAGGGAGTTTTTCCAAAGCCGCTAACAGCATAGATATGACGTCTGCGGCAATCTCCGCCTCAATTAAACGCCTTGAAGGACAGATTGGGGTTCCACTGTTTGTACGCTCAACACGAAGTCTGCGTTTAACCTCTGAAGGTGAGTTATTTCTCGACAAAACTACGCAGGCCTTAGTTACACGGCAAGAGAGCCTAGATAAAATCGCCAGTGCGCGTGGTGAGCTATCGGGCCAACTGCACATCACCGCTCCCTCGGAACTGGGTCGAAATATGCTCCTCGGCTGGGTAGATGAATTCATCAATGTTTACCCCAATGTTTCTATTAAGCTTGACCTTGCTGATAGCCTCACCGACATGTACACCTAGCCGGTAGACATCGCGATTCGTTATGGTGAACCTTGTGATTTTGCTTGGTGTGGTGCAAACGAACAAACCTTATGTGCCTCACCTGAGTACGTATCTCGCCATCCATTGTTAACAAAACCAGAAGATCTCAATCAGCATAACTGCCTGTGTTACATAGTCACTGATTCGGCTTACAACAAATGGACGCTAACTCGAAATGGCGAAACCGAACAAGTCGTTGTAAGAGGAAATCTACTGAGCAACAACAGCGATTTATCACATCGCTTAGCGATTAAGGGGAAGGGCATTACCAACAAATCATTAATGGACATTAGCCAAGATTTAATTGAGGGTAGACTTGTGCGCGTATGACTAGGCTGGGATTGCGGTCCAGTGCCACTCTACATGATGTGTGCTGACCGTCATTTGCTGACGCCAACCATTCGCTCGTTCCGCAATTTCATACAAGAAAAATGCCGTCAGAAACGGGCGAAAGTACTGGCAACATTTTGAGTAATTAGTATGACGACTCCATATACCCACGCACCTTGATGGTATTGGGTATATGGGATTTTTGTTTAATTAAATAATGATTTAACCCAAAGCATGAAGCTGTCCCAAAGCTGACCAATCCATGATCCCTCATCTACAGTTTGGTTGCTGACAAGCGGATAGCTTGCGACCGTTTCGTCGTCATTTTTCCATATCACTTTACCAACGACGTCCCCCTTCTTGATTGGAGCAATCAAAGGCTCATTCACAATGACCACTTTGTCTAACTTCGCTCGCATGGTACGTGGAAGAGTAAGGAATACATCTTGAGCAAAACTTAAGTCGATTTCGCTGACATCACCTTTCCAAATCCTCACTTTAGATTCAACTTCGCCCTGTTTCGCAATTTGCTTGGTATCATAAAAACGGAAACCATAACTCAACAAATTCTTAGATTGGCTTATTCTCGAGCGCTTGCTTGGCGTTCCCATCACCACAGATATCAATCGCATCTTCCCCTCTTTTGCCGAGCTGACCAAACTGTACCCGGCGTTACTGGTGTAACCAGTTTTCCCACCATCTACATCAATCGAGTTATCCCACAGCAACTTATTGCGGTTGTACTGAGTGATGTCATTCCACTTAAACACTTTTTCACTATAAAGAGCATAAACGTCTGGTACATCTTTGATAATTGACTGCATTAGCCTTGCCATATCTGCTGGAGAAGTTTGAATGCCCTCACTATCTAAACCATGAGAGTTAACAAAATAGGTATCTTGTAAACCCAACTTCTCAGCCCAACCGTTCATCAAAGACACAAATGCACTCTCACTGCCCGCGACATGTTCTGCGAGCGCCACACATGCATCATTTCCGGACTGAATGATCACACCGCGCATCAAGTTCCCGACGCTGATTTCGTCTTTGGGCTTAATAAACATTTTGGAAGAGTCAGGAAATTTTGCTGACCATGCATTTTCACTCACTGTCACCTTATCTTCCCAACTCAAACGGCCAGCTTTGATCTCCTGCCCTATCACATATGCCGTCATCAATTTGGTTAAACTGGCAGGCGCTAATCCTGCCCTTGCATTTTGCTCGGCAATAATGGCGCCAGATTGATAATCCATTAATACATAGCCTTTTGCTTGCAGTTCCGGGGGCTCTGGCGTGATCACCGCCAACACTGGCGCGCTAATTAAGTAGACGACTAATATCCATCGGGGTAAAGAACGTTTCATCTGGCTTCCTCCATGATCAGCACAGCGATACAGCTAACGGCAACGCACACCTCTATTGCCGAACATATTGTGGGTTTCTGTCACAGCCCATGCATTTAAGCGTGTGATTTCATTGCTAAAGCAATAAGCTGTAATGTGATCATAGTCCACTACACACATAGCACCACTTCAAAGGAACACTTTCTGTCGCGAGAGACGCGCACTACTGCACTACGGCTATCGAATTATTAGTCTGTCGCCATTGGTTAAAGCGCTAAACCGAAGTAAAGTGATGATACTAAAGCGAGTCGCACAAACCGTTCTCAATAAGGAAATACCAATAACAATGAACGCTCAAGCATTTATCGACGCAGGATTGCATTACATTCCCCATACCTTCACCGTTCCACTCAACTATCAAGACGCTAGCAAAGGGACGCTTAACGTCTTCGCACGCAGCGTATCTTTGGTCGGTGATGAAGAGTCAGACAAGCCATGGTTAGTGTATTTACAAGGCGGCCCTGGCTTTCCTTCTCCGCGTCAAAATGGCAACAGCGGTTGGATCAAGCGTGCACTGCAAGAGTATCGCGTTCTGCTTTTAGACCAACGCGGTACAGGTAACAGCAGCGTAATCAACCACCAAACCTTGGCGCATTTAGATCCAGAGCAGCAAGCTGAGTATCTAAGCCACTTCCGTGCAGATAACATCATTAGAGACGCTGAATTTGTTCGTCGCCAATTTGGCATCGAAAAGTGGGCCACTTTAGGACAAAGTTTTGGTGGCTTCTGCACTCTGACGTACCTATCAATGTTCCCAGATAGCTTGCTACAAAGCTACATTACAGGAGGCGTACCTTCCGTTTCTCGTCATGCTGATGATGTTTATCAAGCAACATTTAAGCGTACAATGGAGAAAAACCGAGCCTTCTTCCAGCAATTTCCACAGGCACAAGCACTTTGCCAAAATATCGCCAATCATCTGCTAGAAAACGAAGCGTTTTTGCCGAACGGCCAACGTTTTACCGTTGAGCAATTCCAACAAATCGGCATTAACTTTGGTGTTAGCGATACCTTTCTACCAACCTACTATTGGTTGGAAAGTGCCTTCATAGAAGTCAATGGCAAGCCTCAGCTACGCTACGAGTTCTTAAATGACATGTTGGCGCAACAGAATTTCCAGACCAACCCAATTTATGCCATTTTACATGAATCAATCTACTGCCAGGATTTCGCTTCCAACTGGAGTGCCCATCGAGTTCGCCAATCGTACGATGCGTTCAACTATGAGCCAGGTAAACCGTTCTACTTCACCGGAGAAATGGTTTTTCCATGGATGTTCGACCAATACGCGAACCTAAAACCACTTAAAGCCGCGGCAGAGTTATTAGCAACGAAAAAAGATTGGACGCCACTTTACAATGCAGAGCAACTGGCGCAAAACAAAGTGCCAGTTAGCTGTGCGGTCTACGCTGACGATATGTTTGTAGAAATGGACATCAGCCGTGAAACACTGGCTATCATGCCAAATGCGAAAGCATGGATCACTAACGAATATGAACATAACGGACTGCGAGCAGACGGCGAACGCATTCTGGATAAGCTAATCGCCATGGGTAAACAAACCGCTGCGACTCTGATATAAGGGGTAAAAAACGCCTCTTCACTCATGATGAAGAGGCGCTTCTGTATACGAACTCTCACTCATTCTAAGTTCAGATTAACTTAATCTTTCACTCGTTTTCTCATGGCTTTGGTGACCACTCTATAGCCCATTTTATGGTAGAAATCTTCACCTTCATGATTAAATGACGCGACGGTCAATCGAATTTCTTCAATATCTTGACTACACAAATCACTCTCGATTTTATCCATCAATGACAGACCAATACCTCAGCTTTATTAATAGCCTCCCGCATGATGCGGGGAGACTATTAAGCGATCATGAATGAAGTGTTGCGATAATATCAATGTGACCGTTTGCTCTACCTAAGCCCCGTAAAAGAGCGTTGCATTAAATGTTCACGGCCTGCCAATAACCCCATTTCATAACCCTCTAATAATACCGACTGGCGCATAGAAAGGCGCTGAACATGAAACTCATCAGGTGGAGCAATAACACGCACTCGAGTCCCTTCAGGCGGATTACGAATGAACGCTAGTGACTCATTGTAATTCTCTGAGCGATTCAACATGGCCTCTGCCATTTTGGGGTGTTCTGCGAACAGTTTTTTCATTAACCAAGGGGTTTTGACTGGCTTCTTCTCATAATTTAAAGGGTGTGAAAGCAATACCGTGATGTCTCGCGCGCCACGGCGATGGGCTTCACGCACCGGAATAGAGTCTGCGACGCCGCCATCGGTATAACAACCACCAGAGAAACATGGGGTATGTTTATAAGCAATCGGCAGCGCAGTGGTTGCCTCAATTGCGTGATTAAAATTATCTCGATTCACTCGGTAGTAATCTGCTTTGCCTGTATCCACGTTAGTAGTCGCCGCTAAGAAAGGGATACCATCAAAGAGTTTTGCTTCATCGACCGGGTACAAACGATTGGATTCTTCAAACAACCATTTAACATCGATTAGATCACCACCTTTTAGAAAGCGCGTGGGATCGAAGAAGCGCTTGCTGGTTGCAAGTTTGGTGATCACATTAATGCTGCGGTGCGGGTAATCGGTCAAATAACCAATTAAGTTTGATGCCCCAGCCGACACACCAATCGCAAAATCAAATGGCTTGTAGTCCTGTTCTAAAAATGCATCTAACACGCCGCTGGCAAAAACGCCACGCATTGCACCACCTTCGACGACGATTGCTCTTGTTGCCATATGTCCCCCCCAATAAATACGTTAAAAGACTACTGAAATTCGTGCTATAGCAACAATCGGTTATTCTTATCATTGAGATAGATGAAGTCTATGTTTATCTGACGCTTAAAATGAAAACTTAGGTTCATAAAATTCACAAAGTCCAAGCCCAAAAGCAAATGTGGATTAAACTCGATAGAATTATGAAAAGACGGTTTTATACGCTTCTGCTGCACCATCAATGAACATTTGAGTACCGATCACGGCAAGGATGAGTCCCATCATTTTGGTGATAACATTTAGCGCACTTGGACCAACCGCTTTGACTAGACGATCACCAAATAAAAATAATACATAGGTGATCACACATAACACGGCGAATGACACGATAGTTATGATGGTTTGATCAAGCCCGCCTGATGTCGCAAAGTTCATCGCGGTAGCAATCGTACCTGGCCCTGCTAATATCGGCATTGCCAGGGGAGAGACAGCAATACTCAATGCCGCTTGCTGCTGAGCTGGTGAATACGCCTTCTCTTTGGTTTTTTGGTGAGTCGAATCGCCCTGAAGCATATGGAATCCGATGACAAAGACCAAGATTCCCCCTGTTATACGCAGCGCATACAGTGTAATGCCAAACAGGTCAAAGATGAGCTTTCCGGCAACGGCAAACACCGTGACGATGACAAAAGCAAAAAACACCGAGCGGAACGCTATCGAATGCACGGTCTCTTTGTTCTCATCTGCCGTCAGGCTCAAAAAGATCGGAATATTGGCGAGCGGATTCATGATGGCAAAAAAGCCCATAAACACCGTAACGGTATGCAGGATTAGATCTTTCATGCCATTCACTTCTGTAAGCTATTGATCCTAATCCTCAGTATATACCCAAGTTATTACATCACTTACGGACTAATTATTAACCCTGCGCCCACATCACAAGCGCAAAGTGATTAATTAACGTCTTTCTAACAGCATCATGGCCTCAGCATGATCGGTGTGAGGAAACATATCAAACCACTGGCAACGGAGTACCTGATAGCTCGACATCGCCAATAAATCTTTAGCCATGGTTTCTGGATTACAGCTCGAATAAATCACGTATTTTGGACCCGATTGCTCTAATTGCGTGGCCAGTGACTCACCTAAACCTCTACGAGGGGGATTAACTAAGATCAACTCTGGCATTTTATCTTGTGACTGAGAAAAACGACTTGAATCCAATGCGGCAAAATCAAGATTATCAATACCCATCATTGCGGCTGAACGCTTGGCACTCGCGATCGCCTCTGATTCGATTTCGATTCCCGTTACCGCAGTATGCTTCGACGCACAATGTAAACCAAAACCACCAACACCACAGAAAAGATCCCACATTGTCTTGGGCTTGATCTCCGCCACCCACTGCTGTGCTGTCGCATACAGTTGTTCAGCCACCTGTGGATTGGTTTGGAAAAAGCTCTTGGGACGAATCACCAAAGGGACATGATTAAATCGCTCAAGCAAGCTTTGTTGCTCGGTCAAAAAGATTTCTTCTTCACCCTCAAGGCGTGCCATATGGATCGGCTGTAGGTTCACCGTCACAACCGTTACGCTAGGAAAGGCTTGCTGTAAACGCGGTAAATTCGCTCGCACACGCTCCAAAGCCGTGTCGCTGCGCATGACAAATCGCAGCATAAATTCACCGCTGTTTTGCGCTCGTGTCAGCAACACAAACTTCAATTCGCCTTTCTTTTTCACTTTGTTGTAAGGCGGAATACCTGCGACGCGAATCCAGTCTTGCAAATAGCTTAACAGCTGCTGAGTCTCATCTGGGTAAAGAGGACAGTTCACTAATGATAATGGCGAACCATCCTGAACGTTTTCGATGCCTAGCGTCGGTTGATGCGCGGCCCCCAATGCAACCATCTTTGCCTTATTGCGAAACTGCGTTTTGTGACTCAGTACGGGTGTTAACCATTGTTTTGGGGAAAATGGAGCAAACATCGCCCTCAGCCGAGCGTCTTTCTGCTCAACTTGAAGTGAGTATGGGATGTCGCTGTTTTTACAAGAAGCACAACGTTGCTGAGCAAAGAATTCACATCGCATGATGAATCGCCATTTCAAAGAAAAGGCGCAAGTCTAGCTCTCTACTCCCGCTTTACTATTCTGATTGTTTACCGTCACGATAAAAATGATTATGTTGTACCTTCAGACACAAAACATACATAACAAAAACAAGGAAGCTATCTCGTGAACAATACCATTCGAACCATTATGGCTCATCGCTCAATTCGAAAATTTACGCCTCAACCCGTTGAGAACGAACAGCTACAAGCGATTATCCAAGCCGGATTAGCCGCCTCTTCCTCCAGCCTGTTACAAGCCGTGTCTATCATCCGAGTCACCGACCAAGCCAAACGTAAATTGCTTGCTCAATACGCGGGAAATCAAGCCTATGTTGAAGATGCGGCTGAGTTTTTGGTGTTTTGTATCGACTATCAGCGTCACATCAGCATCAATCCTGCAGTCCAAGCGGACTATACTGAATTAACACTTATTGGCGCTGTCGATTCTGGCATTATGGCGCAAAATTGCTTGCTTGCCGCAGAGTCAATGGGATTAGGCGGTGTCTACATTGGCGGTTTAAGAAATCGCGCCGAAAAAGTGGATGAACTGCTTGAGCTGCCTCAAGGCACGGCTGTGCTATTTGGTATGTGTTTAGGGTATCCGGATCAGAGCCCTGAAATTAAGCCACGTTTGCCAGCGCATGTTGTTATGCATGAAAATCAATATCAACCACTTAATATGGATGATATTCAACATTATGACCAAACTATGCAAGTATACTACGCAAATCGCTCTGCCAATCAAAAACAAAGCACTTGGTCGCAAGACGTCACCACCAAACTGTCTGGAGAATCGCGGCCACACATTTTGCCTTACTTAAACAATAAGGGCTTAGCAAAGCGTTAAAGAAAATTGCGCCCTGCTCATAAAAGGCTGGGCGTTTTTCTACAAAGCTCTCAGCTGTTTGTATGTCAAAGCACTGAGCAACACAAAGAACAACGAAATGTAAAATGGCTACGAGCCCGAAAAATGATTAGCCGTTAATAACATTGACCACGCATTCAAGGCTTTCGGTCATAAGCTGTCCAGTTCAATCATTTATTTTGTAACACAATTCCCTGACGATTGATGGCATAATAAAAAGCCACCTTCCATTATCAAAGTGCTCATGCCTAAAGCCTCCAACACTCATCATAAAGAGACATTGGGACTACCGAACTGCATGTACTGCTTCTTCAACTAGGATTGCAATCTGCTCCCATTGCTCATTTTCAATCAAATCATTGGGCACCATCCAAGTACCGCCACATGCTAACACTGATGGCACGGCGAGATAATCATTGATGTTCGATTGGGTAACTCCGCCCGTCGGCATAAATTTTACTGCATATACAGCAGACAGAGCCTTTAGCATCCCAATACCACCTGATGGCTCCGCTGGGAAAAATTTCAACGTATTTATTCCCATTTCCATCGCTTGCTCGACCAAACTTGGTGTATTCACTCCAGGAACGATCGCAATGCCACGCTGTTGACAATACCTAACGGTTGTAGGATTAAAGCCAGGACTAACGATGAAATCGACACCAGCTTCAATTGCCTCATCAACTTGCTTACTCGTAAGCACGGTACCCGCCCCTAAAAGCATTTCCGGAAACGCCTCTCGCATGTTTTTTATCGCTTGTGCTGCCTCTTCGGTACGAAAAGTCACTTCCGCACATGGAAGACCATTCTCAATAAGCACTTGCGCAAGTTTTGCCGCTTTTGATGCATCCTTAATAGCTATAACAGGAACAACTTTAATTTCTTTAAGTTTTTGGTTCAATTCTTTCATTTTTATGTCTCATTCAATGATAGGTGTTAGATTATGGTCGATAATTGCGCCGCGATGCTGAATAACTACACCGGCCAAGGTATGACCTGCCGCTGCAGATTGATGTTTACTACCGCCGAGTATTCGCTTTGCTAAATAACCCGCACTGAATGAATCACCTGCTGCCGTCGTATCAATAACATTCATAATAGGTTTAGGCATAACTTCGTCTATATCATGCTCTGAAACAATCAAACATGCTTTGCCACCACGCTTAATTATAATTTCATTTACACCTAAACCACGAGTTCGGTCGATTGCTTCTTGCTCCGTCTTATCACCATATAGTGCTTGTTCATCATCAAATGTTAAAAAAGCAATGTCTGTTAATGCCAAGATTTGACGATACGCTTGTTGAGCTTCACCTTTACTGCTCCACAACCCCGCTCGATAATTGTTATCAAAGGCAATTACCACTCCTTTCTCACGACATACTTTTAGTAATTCAATTAATAATTCACGGCACTCCGGAGAAAGGATCGCGATGCTAATACCACTCAAATATACCATCTGATGTGAGCACAGGGCCTCACAAAGCTCATTAAAGTTTTGCTCATGAAGCCAATATTTTGCTGCGGAGTCATTTCGCCAATAAAAAAAGCTACGTTCACCATCAGCAGCAGTCTCAATCGCGTAGATTCCCGGCAATTTGTCATCAGATAGAAAAACCATGTCAGTATTGAGCGACTCAGCTTGCCACGAGTTCAACATATCTTTACTAAAAGAGTCTTTCCCTAAGCCTGTGATATAAGAAGTACAAATACCATGATCATGGGTTAATCGGGAAAGGTATACAGCTGTATTCAATGTATCTCCACCGAAACCTTGGATTAGTGAATCGTGGCTTTTTCTCAGTTCAACCATACATTCACCAACAATCGCGACACGTCTAATTTGCTTCATAAAATTCCTTCACTTCTCCCTGCTTGAAAACAGATGCGCTATTATTTAGTGCACTAATGATTCAATACTATTAAGTCAATGCCGCTGTAGAGAGGCTAAGTCTTGCAATTATCAAAACTCAAACTAATGTAATACACATTAATTTTGCCAAATTATTACTTTCTTAGTGCACACAATTAAATTTTAAATAAACATCATCTGGAATAGATTGGTCAATATAAAACTCTAGGTATCACTTCTTCCCTTTTCACATTCCAGAATAATTTATAGAGTCATCACCATGCCAAGCTGAAAGTACACCTGTTCACTAAAATAGTAAGCTATTTGACTATGACTAGATAACGATACTGACTTGGTGACAAACTCTAGAAAAATGAGAATGCTAGGATTACGTTAATTATGACTAGCGAGACAACCAACCACCATCAACGGCAATGGTGTAGCCATTAATGTAATCAGAAGCATTAGATGCTAGGAATACACATGGCCCAGCCAAATCAGAAGGCTTACCCCAACGACCCGCAGGAATACGGTCTAGGATTTCTTTATTGCGGATCTCATCAGCACGAAGCGCAGTAGTGTTATTCGTTGCCATGTAACCAGGAGCAATCGCATTAACGTTGATATTGTGTTTCGCCCATTCATTTGCCATTAGACGAGTCACACCCATTACGCCGCTTTTAGATGTAGTGTATGAAGGAACGCGAATACCACCTTGGAAAGACAACATTGAAGCAATATTAATGATTTTGCCTCCTTCTTCCTGAGCAATAAACTGTTTTGCTACCGCTTGAGACAAGAAGAACACTGACTTAACGTTAATATTCATTACGTCATCCCAATCTTGCTCAGAGAAATCAATCGCATCATTGCGGCGAATGATACCTGCGTTGTTAACAAGAATATCGATGCGACCAAACTCTGTCACTGCGCGGTCAACAATGGCAGGAATGTCATCAAGCTTCATGAGGTTAGCACGCACATCAACAAACTTACGCCCTGTTTGCTCAATAAGTGCCATTGTCTCAGTTGGCTCCACAATATTTACGCCAACGATATCACAGCCTGCGTTAGCCAAACCCAATGCCATACCTTGCCCCAAACCAGTATCACAACCAGTTACGATAGCCACTTTACCTTGGAGATTGAACGAATTGAGAATCATGCTTATTCCTTAATAACTGCATCAGATGCTGAAAGAACTTCAGCATACATTTCACTCTGTACAGCTAAAATAGCAATAAAATGAAAAGCTGTATATTTATTTTTAAAACACCGATTCAAAAATCAATATGCAGATCACAAACGAAACAGAAAAATCAAACCTATGTTTCAATTTCCTTAAGTCAATATGTAAATCGCTAGCTGAGTTAAGTACTCAATGTATAATGACGCCAATTCAACGTGTCACCACATGCATAAGGTAGAACAATGGAAAAGGCAACTCAACCTGAAGCCGTATCATCGGTAATGAAGGTATTCAGCATTCTTCATGCTCTTGGCGAGCAAAAATACATAGGCGTATCAGAACTATCTCAACGCTTAATGATGTCTAAAGCGACCACATACCGCTTCCTCCAAACAATGAAAATGCTTGGTTACGTTGCTCAAGAAGATGCAGCTGACAAGTACAGCTTAACGTTGAAGTTGTTTGAGCTGGGCTCTAAATCGCTCGAATACGTAGATCTTATTGCTATTGCTGACAAGCAAATGAGACATATTGCAGAGCAAACCAACGAAGCGCTTCATCTTGGTATATTGGATGAAGATAGCATTATCTATATCCACAAAATCGATTCGGGCTATAACCTAAGCATGCAATCTCGCATCGGACGTCGTAATCCACTCTATAGCACTGCAATTGGTAAAGTATTACTAGCGGAACGCGAAGTCGAATTTATAAAACAAGCATTGGCCAACGTCACCTTTGTTAAACATACGGACAAAACTCTAGAGAATGCAGAACAATTGATTGAAGAATTGAGCCTTGTACGGACGCAAGGTTATGCAGAAGATAATGAAGAACAAGAGCCAGGCTTACGCTGCATTGCGGTCCCTGTATACGACCGTTTTGGGCTAGTAATCGCCGGCTTATCAATCTCTTTCCCAACAATTCGTTTCGATGAAGCCCGCCTTTCATATTACGTCAAACTATTGCAAACAGCGACAAATCGAATCTCTGAGCAGTTAGGCTATCACGTTTCTAACGAGTAAACTGACCGATAAATTCAAGCAACTAGTTACCCTATACCTAGTTGCTAAAGCAAGCTCAACATTACCCATCTTGCCCCAATAAAACAAAACTGCTGCGTTGACTAAAATTCATTCCTCACCCAAATGAACAGGAACAAAAGGACCAATCGAATTGATTGGTCTCTATCTGCAAATTACATCGCTTGATTAGTTCAAAATTTCACGTACAAAATCAGAAATTTCATCGACTTGGCTATTTTCAAACAAACATTTTTGGAAGCGCTCGCCACTACAAGCCACGCGTACTAACTCAGTATCAATCGCTTTCAGGCTTTCTAGGTAATCTTTCGCAACTGCACATTTAACGTCATTTAAAATTCCTGCATTTTGTTGCTGTGGAACAGCTCGTTCTACTGGGTAACCTTGCCCACCTTCACATCCGGACATCATTACTTTTTCAAAAATTCCACGAACATTTAGCTCTGCAGCCCAACCAAAGTTTTTTGCGTACGCTAATGACAACGCGTTGCCGTTATTGATTTGCGTAAACAAAAATGCATCAGATGGCTCTAGTGCATAACCACAAACAACGTTCGAATGTGCATTACAAGCCATTAATGCGCCCTGACCTGTACCACAACCTGTGAATACAAAATCAACCGCTTTAGCCGCTAAAAGAATCGAAGCTTGAATGCCTAAGTGAATGTAAGTCAGATGATGGTCTTCTGCATCACACATACCTACGTTAAACACTTCGTCGCCACTTTGTGATGCTACATATTGAAGTTCTTTTAAAATAATTTCGTTTTTTGCCGCTTGGCTATTTTCCATTGTTAGAGCGATTTTCATTATAGTTCTCTATTAAATTGTTTTATTTAGCTTGAAATAAGTATTTACATGGACAGTATTATTTAATTAATTTGCACAGTCCGAACGTATAAGGATTGTGAAAGTTAGGTTTTAGCGTGTTCGGATCTATCCAAGTCATCCAACCCATATCCAATTTTCCATCAGCTTGTTTCGTAAACTCTGCGCGCATCAGAGCACATCGCAATGCAGTTTGTTGCTCGTCTTGCCAAAGTCCAAGCGATGTCAAAGTCGTTACTGGGATCTTGGTTTCTACAATGTATCCACCATCAACAGTTGCTGCTTGTGTTTCTAATCCTGGCCATATCCAAGTACTATCTAAATGGCCAATTTTCTTATGCTGTGAGTCATAAGATGCCTTAGCGCTAAAAACTCGAGCCTTAGGATCTATCTCCATCGTGTAATAAGTCGTTAACTGTTCATCTTTAGCTAAAAAAATCTCTACGCGATCAGAATCTAAAATGGCGCGCTTTGGGTCGATACCAATGGCAATATTCTTATCGCTAACTCGGTAGCGGAAAAACAAGCCATCTTCGTTCCACAACGCCTTAAACTCTGTTGCCGGTGCAAGTTGGGTACGCCACGGAAAACTAAACTGGGTTAACGTGTTTGCTTCATCCCATGCTTTATCAGATGGGTTACCATCAATAACTGGTGATTGAGCAGAATACTGAATTAAGTACTCGTTGTTTGTATTGGCATGAACATTTGTTGCAAGGGAGCTACCTAGTAAAAGGGCTGTTATGTAAAACAATTTACTCATCAAACCATCCTAATTTATTTCTATATCCATTTACTTTGTGGCGGTCAGCCAACGTCGAAAAGCAATTATTTTGTTAGTGCCAACATTGCTGTTGCAGCGAGTAAGAAAGCACCTGCACCATAATCGATATTATGGTCAAACTCCACATCACGTGGATTGAAAGCAGGTAACTGTACCCAACCGATCATGCCATTTTCGTGAATACAGCCCTCAAGAGCCGCCCAGGCGTTGTTGACTGCAGGTAAGTAAGTCTCACGATCCAAATAGCCTTGTTCGATGCCCCATGCTAAGCCATAACAAAACAGTGAGGTTGCACTACTTTCTGGTGCCGGGAAACTTTCTGGGTCAAGTAAACTTGTTCGCCAAAAACCATCTTGTTGCTGGTACTTAACCACTTCTGCAGCCAAAGCACAGTACATTTCAATGTAACGTGGACGTGTTGGGTAATCAGATGGCATATACGCAAGAATACGAGGAACAGCCGCCAGAACCCAACCAATGCCACGACTCCAGAAGACTTTCTCACCGTTTGCTTCACGCAATTCACTACCCTCTGCATTTGGGATATAGCGTTTATCGCGGTAGTAGAGATTAGTTTCAGCATCAAATAAATGCTCAACTGCATCCCACCACGCGGTATCCATATAGTTGAGGTATTTGTCATCACCTGTTGCAACGGTTAAACCTGCAAAAACAGGGGGAGCCATAAATAGTGAATCACACCACCACCAATCTTCACGACCTGGTTTTGGTTCGTCGATCATGATGTCTAGAGCTTTAGTTGCATATTCGATACTTTCTGGTATATCAAACTGTGGGTATAGCGGTAAATACGCTTGCATACAAACATGGTCATCTGCAAAGCGTGGTAAAGGACCTGGACGAAACCCTGTGTTCAGCGTGAAATCTAATAGCCCATCTAGGTATTCGTTATCTTGAGTTGCTTGCCATGCCTGTGCAACCGACAACCAAAATACTCCACGCTCCCAGTCAGTCGCTTTCAAGAAACGTTTTTTACCTGTACTTCGAGTGACAAAGCGCGTGCGATTATCTCGCTGCCAACGATATACTTGCTTCATTTGTTCTAAGATTTGAACATTATTCATTCGTTTCGTTCGCCTTATTTCATCTAATTAATTTAAAAACCGACATTCATGTTTTTATTAAATATATTTTAATGAGAAAAAGGCACTACTAAGCTGACTAAAAAATCAATAAGGGGGGATATTGAATTAAATTTAGTAGTGCCTTTAATCTTAATCAGGAGGTAAAAGTTATTTATAACTCGTCTTCGAATGAATCAGAATTGTCATTCTCTAACATGGCAATTTCTTTCGCCATATCTTTCATTGATTGAGAGCCAATCTCACAAACAATCTCAGTTAACTCTTCAAGTGATACACCATCACGCTCAAAGCATGCATTAGTAATCATTGGCAAGTTACAACCAGCAACCACTTTTACATCACTGCGACTCAACATAATTGACACGCCACGATTACAAGGAGAACCACCAGGAACATCGGTCAAAATTAGAACACCTGAACCATCATTCACTCTGTCAATTGAAGAAAGCATCTGTTTTTCTAATTCATCTGTTGTCATTGTTGGAACAAAATCAATAAACTCTAAAGAGTCTTGTTCACCAACAATAGCTTCTACAGCAGAACGCATACCAGTAGCAAAATTAATATGTCCAGAAACAATAATACCAATCATAAAAATACCTAATTATAGAAGACCAATCAGATGACCACCAACACCCGCGAAAAGTGTTCCAAAAATAAGTTTAGTTGGAGACTTACCCTTTTTAACTAGGTAAAACATTAACCAAACTAACGCCATTGGTAATAAATTTGGCATGATTTTATCTAACATTTCTGTTTGTAAATCAATCGATGCGGCACCGGCTTCAACAGTCATATCAAGTTCAAGCTTTACAAACTTAGCGGCCATTGCGCCGATCACACCAAGACCCACAATATTTGCTGCTCGACTGAGCTTTTCCGCATGATCAGAGAGTTTTTCTAAAGCTGAAACACCCGCGTTGTAACCCATGAATAACAGCCAAAAATACATTGGTATACGATATGCCTGATAAAGAACAAAGAACACCAATACACCTAAAGGATTCCCTTGTAATGCAATAGAGCTACCAATAGCCAAAGTTAGAGGTAACATTACTGAGTGATCGAGTGCGTCGCCAACACCGGATACAGACCCCATAGTTGCAGCCTTTACCGACGCAATCGTCGTTGGCATCTCTTTATTTTCTTCCATCGCGATGGCTAAGCCCAAAGGCAAAGTAAACATCTTAGGGTTTGCATTATAGAAAGCTAAATTATTTTTAAGCGCTTTCTTTAAATCCTCTGGATTTTTATGAATTTTTTTTAATGCGGGACTTATAGAGTAACAGAACCCGCCAGCTTGCATACGTGAGAAGTTAAAATTACCTTCCATTAGTAGACCACGGAAACCTATTTTCCAAAGATCTTGTTTTGTAATAACTTTAGGCTTATCTTGATCTTGGTATAAATCGGTATATTCAGTCATCTTGACCGATTTATTCATTTCATCAGAGTAAGTAATATCATTGTCGAATGAATTGATATCTGTATTAGAGTTCATCATTAAATTCCTTCGCGTTGTTTTCTTCGTTATTTTTTGATAGGTTCTGATTCAAATAATCAAGAACAGCAATTGAAGTAAAGATAACTGCAACAGCTAAAATAGGCAGATCAAAATATGTTGTACAAACAAATCCAAGGAAGAAATATGGCAAAATATGGGTGTTAAACATAGTTCGCAACAGCATTGCAAAACCAACAGCAGGCATCATACCACCGGCTATTGCCATACCTTTAACCATATCTTCTGGTAAGTATTCTTGAATAAAGGCTGCACCATTGGCACCAAAGTAAATCGCGCTAAAACCTACGATTGCATACAATGTCGCTCGTAAACTCAAGCCTGTATATAGTAGGTTATCAATACCCTTAATATTACACTCTTCGGCATATTCATCCGCTTTTTGCATCATTGGTGCGCAAGACGTAAATAGGAAGATAACCAGTGTTTGCATAGCAAGAGCGAAAGGAATCGCCATGCCAATCGCCGCTTCAGGGCTCATATCTAGTTTTATAGCAAACATTGTACCTACGATTGCTCCAACAGTAGTATCTGGTGGTTGGACACCTGCGTTTGCCACCAAACCTAACCACGCCAGTTCAAACGTCGCTCCGGCAATCAGGCCCATTTGTAAATCGCCAAGGATCAGACCCACGACTGTACCTGTCACTAATGGGCGGTGAATTCCAGTAAATACGTCAAATTTGTCGATACCACAGAGTGCAGCCCACAAACCAACTAAAATAGCCTCCATTAGCATACTGTTCCTCCTTCAAGTTCCAAGTTTTTGGTCAGTTCAAATATGCACTCTTTGCTACTTTCAGGCATGTGTTGTACCGTACATTTTGAACCTAACTCATTTAAAATTCGAAATGCTTCCATATCACGACTATTGACGTTGATGTATTTATTAACAGATACCCTGCCTTGATGGTAATGCATATTACCAATGTTAATCTCAGGTAGATTAATTCCACCTTTTACAATTCTTGCAAAATCACTTGGTTCTTTACATAACAGCAAAATTTTTCTATCGCTTCCTGCCTTTGGTAAATTGGCTATTGTTTGTTCTATCGTTCTAAATAACACCGCAAATTCACTGCCAGCGGATGCTTTAAATGGTGCTTGTAGAGGTTCAATGTTCGCAATTTCATCATTAGCAACTAATATCGTATTTGCACCTGAATGCTTGCCCCATTGCAGTCGAATTTGTCCATGAATTAATCGTTCATCTATTCTGGATAAAACAATATTTGCCATTTTATTTCCTTAATTTACAAATTTATAACTTTAACCCTAACGTTTGTTAAATGGTTAAGCTTATCATTACTTAGTTTTTTATCTGTTATCAGTACATCAACATCTGAAATTTCACACACCCAAAAAGGACAGTTGGACTCAAATGCTTTTGTTCTTGCAACCACTACAATCTTTTCTGATATTCGACTCAAACCTCTAATTAGATCGACATTAAATTCATCATTTGAAAGCACACCAAAGTTATTGCTAATACCATCAATATGAATAAATGAAACATTAAATCTATATTGATTAATATCATTCAGCACTTTTGTTCCGGAAAGATCCATTCGAGCCAAATTAACCTTACCACCAGTCAAATAAAAGCAGCTATCTTTGATATGTTCTAAGTTACTAACTAAGTTTAAATCACGTGTAACAATTGTATTTTGTTTAAACTCTTTGATAGTCTTGAGCGAATCGCATATAAACTTTGAACTATTGATAAAGATTGTGTCATTTTCATTTACCTCACTCAAAATGATCTCAGCAAGGCATGGATTATCGCTACATTGAACCTCTTGCTTTTCATCCTCAGTTCTATATTTTTTATGTTTTGATAACTGAGAAATGATTGACTTGTTCACTAATGCAAACCCGTGATCTCTTGCAATATAACCATTGTCTTCGAGAAACCGTAGATCACCACGGATAGTCGCGCCGGTGACATTAAACTCTTTTGCAAGTTCATCGACATGAACTTTTCCTTTTAAGCCAACCAAGTTGACTATTTCCATTCTTCGTTCGATTGATGTCTTCATTTCGTCACCCAATCAACATCAATGAATATTGAGTAATTTTCATTTGTTTTCATTTTGCACCTATTTCAGATATCGTCAATTTTAATACGTTTCAATTATGACTTAAATCACAAATTATAGTTTTTTTATCTTTCAACAATTCTTGTCAAGCTGATCACCAATAACAAATATACAATTAAAACAAACACTTAAGTCAAGATTGACGTTAACTTCCACTCATCTTTTCCATGAAAAAATCACTTGGCTGAATTATTTACAATAAAAGAAATTGAAAATGCTAATGAAAATGTGAGCAAGTGAAAATAAATAAAAGCCACTTCCATGTAATATTGGGCATTCTATTAATCATCTATAGGCAAAGGCTATATGAGGACACGCAATGAATGTTAGGCTCTTACCAGCATTGTTTCTAGGCTGTGCTTTCTTTATTCAACCATCAAGTGCTCGTACAATTATCGAATTGGGAAGTGAGTATGAACAGCATTTTGATCGTACCTCGGATGGTGCTCCTTATAACTATGAGCGTCTGAATGCCTATACACCATATTTTCGTTTCTCATATTCGCCAACCAGTAATGATTGGAATGTTTGGGGGCGAGCTTTCAAAAAAATCTATCCAAATGATTTTTTGTACGATAACAACCAAGTTACAGCATCTACTGACCGACTTGAAATGCACTACACAAAAATGATCCGAAAAGGAAATTTTAGATACCGCCCAGGTGTAGGTGTTCGTTATAACGGCTACGATATTGATCGCTATGAAATAGAATACCGTTTATATCCTCAGGCTGATTACTTCTTCTCTGCAAATAGCCAAGCTTTTATAAGTGGTCATTGGTATATCGGAGATAGCAAAGGTAAACGGATGGGCGATAAGACAGCAAGTGATTACGTGGATTGGGGATATGAAGCCGAATTTGGATGGTTATATCGTTTTAGCAACCTAACATCAATCAAACCTCACTTTTATACCGAATATGACAGCTACGAAAATCACTTTGATATTGACTACTGGCAATTTCGCTTAACTTACACACAGAAAATTGGCCGTATAACTGTCAACCCTTTTATTCGATATGGGTTAGGTCGTGACATTGTTGACAGAGCTCATAACGATCCAGCTCGATGGGGCTTGTCTCGTGATAATAATTACTCTCGCGCAGGAATCTATGGCGATATAGGGGTCTCTGGTAAATGGAATCTCGTTTATGAATTCTATTATCAGGTAGAAGAGCAACACTCCACTTTTAACGATTCACTACCGGATCGGGACAAATATTTCGCCAAAATGGGCGTTCAACGTATTTTCTAACTCACGCTCAATTGCTTAATGAGGAACTCACTTTGCTAAAAAATTCTCATCTCGCCTTACTGACTCTTTTGGGCTGTACGACTATGGATTTACCCGCTGCTATAGCTGACACAATGGACTCCCCAAGCCTAGAAACTCAGCAGCTTAATAAAAAAGCCTATTACTCATTATTAAAAGAGCGATGGGCAAGCTATTTCCTTGGTTCCAAAGAGTTGCCTTTTGATAGCGAAATGAATGCTCAGGTCGACAAGATTAACCAGCAAGCTCTAATTTGGATAGATGCGCTATCGTTTTCTCAAAATGGCTTATGGAAAGAATTACCTCTTGATAATAGCTCTACTGCTGGACGCCAAGCACTTGGAAGTAATCTACATAAAACTTATTTGAGACTATTTACAATAGCTCGAGCCTACAAGTTGTCCGGAGGAGCACTTGAAAACAATGTTTCAGTTCGAAACCAATTAACTGATGCTCTCAGCTTCCTTAATGAGCATTACTACCATGTTGGTGCCGCAGAATGGGGGAACTGGTGGTTCTGGCAACTTGGTATTGCTCGTACCGTCAACAATACTCTTGTTTTGCTACATGAAGAATTGCCGGCTGGCCTTATCGACAACTATATTGATGCCACTCGATATTTCGTTCCTCGTCCGACTCATCTCAGTGAGGGGTTCGGCGCACCTTATTCCTCTGCTCCAATGATGTTTACATCAACCGGGGGAAACCGCACAGACAATGCTCAAGTAGTCCTTATTCGAGGGATTCTTGATAACAATGAAGATGAAATCAATGCATCTGTAAAAGCGTTATCAAGCATTGTCCCATTCGTAACCGAGGGGGATGGCTTTTATAGCGATGGTTCATTCATTCAGCATAAAGACTTACCTTACAGTGGAACGTACGGCCAAGTAATGCTTGAAGGACTTGGCATGTTAATGGGCTTAGTCGCCAACACGCCATGGCAAGTAACAGATCCAGAGTTAAACAAGATCTACCCTCTCCTACTCAATGCTTTCGCTCCACTCATCGTTGATGGCAAAGTAATGGATATGGTCAACGGGCGCGCGGTTTCTCGTATCTCAGGCCAAAACAAGAAAGTCGGGCAAGCGATGCTTAGCGCAATGCTGTTGTATGTACCTGGTGCGCCGAAAGAATATCAGAACCAACTCGCTGCTTTTATTAAATCTCAGCTCAACACAAATGATGGCATACCACTTAAAAACCCTAAGATACTGAGTAGTTACCAACTAGCGAAGCAGCTGCTGACCGATCCAAATGTCATTTCACAACCACCAAGGACGATGCATAGCCAATTTTCGGAAATGGATCGTATTGCTCACCATCGTCCAGAGTGGTCCTTTGGAATTGCTATGCATTCCAGCCGTGTCGGCAACTATGAATGTATAAACGGCGAAAACTTAAAGGGTTGGCACACTGCAGATGGCATGACTTATCTTTACAACATACAGTCTGATCACTTCAATAACTATTGGCCATTGGTTAATGCATACCAATTACCAGGAACAACGACCCTACAAGAAGATAGAGCCGTATGCAGTGGGCAATTGTCAGCCCAACGTGATGGACGCCAGAGTGCTATGGACTGGACTGGAGGAGCGTATTTAGACCAATACGGCGTCGCTGGCATGCATTTTGTGAGCGGTAATCAAGATCTTTCCGCCAAAAAGTCTTGGTTTATGTTTGACAATGAAATTGTTGCTTTGGGATCAAGTATCGAAAATGACTCTGACTCAACTGCGTTGACTACGATAGAAAACCGCCAAGTACCAGAGAACAGTCAAGTCACGCTAAATGGATACAATTTATCCGTAGGAAGTAATCATACACAACCGTTACACTCACTGAGTATTCAATACAATCCAAGTTTAAATCCTGTTCACTATTTCTCTCTTGATGATCAAGATATCGATGTTAGCTATCAATGTGTCAAAGGTAACTGGTCCGAGATTGGTCTCAATCAAGGAAATCTAGAAAGTTGCTTCGTCAAAGCAAGTATTACTCATGACAGTGAAGTTATGGGGCACTATGCGTATGCAATATCACCTACAGGCGCGACAAGCAAAGAATCTCTACCTGTTTCAATTGTCGCGAATAACTCAATGGTTCACGCGGTTGAGCATTCTCAGTTGAATCTGTTTGCTGCCAACTTTTGGGATGATGCTGTTGCAGGGATAGTCACAGCAAATACACCGATGTCAATTTTGATTGGACGTACGGGAGATGAGTTGCGGATTGCAGTCTCAAACCCAACTCGTAGTTGGTGGGATACACGTTTTACTCTCGACGGCCAATATCATCTACTTGATAGCGATGAGCGCATTGAACTAGAAAATGGCAACGAATTTTCTATCGACCTATCAAACTTCGCAGGGTCTACATACCAGTTTACCGTAAAGCGTGTAACTAACCCTCAGGAGAAACAGTAATGAAGAACGCTGTTCTATCCGTGATTGCTATAACATTAATCACCACCATATCTGGATGTGATCTTAAAGTCTCTGAGCCGAAAACTCCTCAAGAAACGACGAGCGATCTATCGTCTTTACGCACAGTATGGTCATCAAACTATCTAGCTGACCCTACGCTACCAATAGACGATCAATTAAAAAAATCGATACAACTGCTCAGCGATGATGTATCGATCTGGTTGAGTCGCTATCAAACACAGAGCCAACATGGTTTGTGGCTTGATCTACCTCTAAAAACAGACTCAGAAGAAGACAAAACTAAGATAGGTGATCAATTATACAAAACCTATCAACGTTTATTTAAAATGGCGCAAAGCTATTCACTAACTGATAGTGATCTATACCAAAATGAAGAGCTGTTACTAACGATCATTGACGGACTAGAGACTCTTAATAAACACTACTATAAAGAGGGCGCACTAGAATGGGGAAACTGGTGGCATTGGCAGTTAGGTATCTCTCGCTCTGCAAATAACATTTTAGTATTGCTCTATCCAAAGCTACCTGAACATATAATCGCGAACTATATTTCGGCAACAAAGTATTTCGTACCATCTCCCACTCACCTAAGTCAGGGGGAGGGGGCTCATGCATCAACAGCGCCAAAACCATTTGAATCGACTGGAGCGAATAGAGTCCATAACGCACAAGTCGTTCTAATCCGAAGCCTACTTAATAATGACCAAAAGTCTTTCATCGAAGCAGTTGAAACGCTTGAACCTGTCCTTGAGTACGTATCGAAAGGAGATGGTTTTTACGAAGACGGATCTTTTATTCAGCACACGGATTTACCATACACAGGTACCTATGGAAATGAGCTACTCTCTGGTCTTGGGGGTATGCTCAATCTTGTACATAGTGCAGATTGGTACCCATCACCTGATAAATTTAATGCAATCTATCCCCTAATCTTAGATACATTCTCTCCTTTTCTAGTCCAGGGACAAATGATGGATCTAGTGAACGGACGAGCAATTTCACGCCCTCTAGGACAGAGTCACAAAATTGGGCACAGCATTCTAGACTCAATGCTGTTTTACGTTGAAAGCGCACCTAACGAGATTCGCCAACAGCTAAAATCGACCTTAAAAACCCATATTCAAGGAGACCATTTTTTAAACTATTTTAGTAACCCTCGCTACATGCGCAATCACCAACTAGCTCTTCAGATTGTAAATGATTCAAACGTAGATACTAACAAACAGAGAATTGAACATCGCCAATTTCCCTCAATGGACCGCGTCATCCATCACCGCCCAGACTGGAGTTTTGCTATTGCAATGCACTCATACCGAGTCGGGAATTATGAATGTATGAACGGAGAAAACCTAAGAGGCTGGCATACCGCAGATGGTATGAACTACCTATATAACCAACAACTAGACCACTACACAGATTACTGGCCTATTGTTAATGCCTACAAATTACCAGGGACAACTGCTACTGGCATACCTCGAGCGGAATGCACTGGACAATTAACAGGTAACAACAAACGTCAAACTGAAATAGTATGGGCGGGAGGCTCGGCATTAGACCAATATGGCGTAGTAGGTTTTGACTTCACCAATTGGGACAATACACTTGCAGCTAAAAAGTCATGGTTTATGTTTGATAACGAAATCATAGCGCTAGGTAGTAATATCTCCAATAACACGGCGTTTACGGTGCTTGAAAACAGAAAAATTAACCATGACTCCGTTATAACATTGAACGAAAAGCCACTTGGTTCAACCGAAAGCTTCAACAATTATTTAGAAGATTTGCAACGCTTGGACATCACGGTAGACGGGCAGGTCAATCCTATTACATACCTCTTACTTGAAAGCCATAACGCAGAAATTAATAAGGTCTGCACTCAAGGAAATTACAGCGATATAGGTACAAGTAATCTCCCTGTCGACGGTTGTTTTATTGAAGCAATCCTTAAACACGATTTGAAAAATAGCTATCAATATGCACTGCTCCCTAATTCAGCAGAAGAGTTTGTGGCCAACTGGGTTAATGAGTCTCCAATTTCAATTCTTAGAAATGATGAATATGCGCATGCACTTCAACACAAGTCGTTATCTATTTCTGGATATAACTTTTGGCAGCCTAGTAGTGTTGGTATGGTTACTTCCGCGCAACCAATGTCTCTGATGATTAAAGAGCATCAAAATGGGAAATTGAGCCTAGCAGTATCAGACCCTACACAGCGTGCCGCGCGAGTTCGCTTCACATTACTACCCCACTACAAAGTTGAAAGCGACTTAGAAAATAGAGTGTCTTTCAATAGTGATGGATCAATTTCCATCAATACCTCTGATCTAAGAGGTTCTAGCTATCAATTCTCTCTCAATAAGGACGTATGATAATGACGATTGTTAGAGGTATTCTTACTACAACTGCTGCCTTATCTCTTTTTGGCTGTGGTAATGATAGTAATGATAAACCAACTCCTGTCGCACCTCCGGCTGCCCCTGAAATTAGTGTAGAAGGCTATACTAATGCAGTGAAACTAGATCTAACTAAACTAGTTAATCAATCCGGCCAAACGCTAGTAAATGCAATTGAAGATCAGATCAATGCTTCACTTCCTAACGGGAGTAAAGAATTCAAAGTTCGTAGTACGGAAAATTGGGACAACAGTAATTTAGCTGTAATAGAACACGAAGGCGACTTTGTTTTACACACAAACATAGATGCGTACGCGCATGGGCTGCCATCAAAAGGAGTAAACAACGGCTTTAGTTTTATTGTTGAGCTCCCAAATGGCCTTGTTCGTGAGGCGACGTTAGCCTATTACTATAAGCTAGGTACCCCCATTGGTAGCAAAGAAGCTAACAACTCGCCAGATTATATCTTCCTGCCTGGCTTTACGAGCGGTAACCCATCATTCACACCAAACGTCAGTTTAGATGGCGAGGGTTTTACCTATAAGTTCAGTACGGATAGATACAATTACATTAGTGTGCGAGGCAAAGACTCTTCAAATTCAGATTTTACAAACGCCGTACTCAAAGGTGACGACCAAAAGCTATCTAGTTATGCTGATTCGTGGAATCTCATTCAGCAGCACTATTCAAGCAATGACTTTACTGAAAGTGAAGCAAATGCGAATGGTTCAATATCGATTAACTACAATGGCTACATTGCAACAACGGACAAAGGGAACATTGATCAGCGCTCATTCATTAATTCGACACACCCTTACCATTTATCAGCATTGTTTGAAGTTTATCGCCACTATTTAAGTGGTTCTGATGATGAAAGTAGCCTCTTGCAACAAAGTGTACTTTTGAAAGACTTAACTTTTGCATGGAACGATGACGAAGTCCGTTTGCCTGAAGAGCCTGACGCTGATTTATCAGATTACAGTAATGCCATTCAGCTTGATCTTAGCTCGTTAGACGGAAAGTCAGGCATAGAACTCATTGAAGAATTCGAAAAGCAATTAAACAGTACTCTTACGACTCGGTCATCAACGTTTAAAGTCATCCCGAACGAAAACTGGGAAAACCAACAGCTTACTGTCGTAAAAGATAATGATGAATTTGTCTTACAAACCACCATCGATGCCCAAGCATATGGACTTCCAAATGCTGACATCAATAATGGTTTCAGCTTCCTCATTTCACTGCCAAACGGTCTGGTTCGTGAAGCGACTATGGCCTACCACTATAAAGTGGGGACCCCTATTGGTTACAACGATGCGAGTAAAACACCGGATTACCTGTTCTTACCGGGCTTCACCAGTGGCAACCCATCGTTCACACCAAACGTCAGTTTAGATGGCGAGGGCTTTACTTATAAGTTCAGTACTGACCGCTACAACTATCTGAGTGTTCGTGGAAAAGACTCGACAGATGCTACTTTTGCTAACTCCGTTCTGATGCAAGGGGAAGATAAACTGGGGATCAGTGCGAACACTTGGAACCTAGTGCAACAACACCTTACGGCGAATGACTTCACGGGCAATACCGCGAATGCCAACGGTTCTGTCACGATGGCTTACAACAACTCAACAATCACGCCAATAAAAGGGGCAATTGAAAAACGTATATTAGCCAATGCGACTCATCCTTATCATTTATCTGCTCTATTCGAAGTAAACCGTCATTACCTCTACCCTGGAAATGGTTCTGATGTTCCTGCGGATTCTGTGGAAAGTTTAAAACAACAGACAATCCAACTGAAGAACATCACCTTTGCGTGGAATGAGGAAGAAGTTGCACTACCTGAAGAGCCTCAAGCGGATTTGTCTGGCTACGCGCACAGTGCTACGCTAGATTTAAGTCAACTCAATGGCCAATCCGGCTCGGCTTTATTACAAGCGATTGAAACTCAATTGAATGCGACGTTACCTGCAGGTGCTGAGGTATTCAACGTTCGACCAAACGACAGTTGGGCAAACCAACAACTGAGCGTAGTTGAACACAATGGTGAATTTGTTTTGCAAACCACCATCGATGCCCAAGCCTTTGGCCTGCCAAGCGCTGACATCAACAATGGTTTCAGCTTCCTCATTGAACTGCCAAACGGTCTGGTTCGTGAAGCGACCATGGCTTACCACTATAAAGTGGGGACCCCTATCGGTTACAGTAACGACAGTCAGTCTCCGGACTACCTGTTCTTACCGGGCTTCACCAGTGGTAACCCATCGTTTACACCAAACGTCAGTTTAGATGGCGAGGGCTTTACTTATAAGTTCAGTACCGACCGTTACAACTATTTAAGCGTCTATGGTAAAGACTCAACGGACGCAACGTTTGCTAACTCTGTTTTGATGCAAGGGGAAGATAAACTGGGGATCAGTGCGAACACCTGGAACCTAGTGCAACAACACCTGACGGCGAATGACTTCACGGGCAGCTCTGCTAACGCTAATGGCGCTGTCGCGATGGCGTACAATAATGCCGCCGTAGCACCTGCTGCGGGCACCATTGAAAATCGTACCTTAGTCAATGCGACACACCCATACCACCTAGCGGCGTTGTTTGAAATTTACCGCCACCACATCAACGGTGTCGATGAGCCTACCGCACTCAAACAGCAAACGATCCAACTGAAGAACATCACCTTTGCTTGGAATGCGGAAGAAGTCGTACTACCTGAAGAGCCTCAAGCGGATTTGTCCGGCTACACGCACAGTGCTACGCTAGATTTAAGCCAACTCAATGGCCAATCCGGCTCGGCTTTATTGCAAGCGATTGAAACTCAATTGAATGCGACGTTACCTGCAGGTGCTGAGGCATTCAACGTTCGACCAAACGACAGTTGGGCAAACCAACAACTGAGCGTAGTTGAACACAATGGTGAATTTGTTTTGCAAACCACCATCGATGCCCAAGCCTTTGGCCTGCCAAGCGCTGACATCAACAATGGTTTCAGCTTCCTCATTGAACTGCCAAACGGTCTGGTTCGTGAAGCGACCATGGCTTACCACTATAAAGTGGGGACCCCTATCGGTTACAGTAACGACAGTCAGTCTCCGGACTACCTGTTCTTACCGGGCTTCACCAGTGGTAACCCATCGTTTACACCAAACGTCAGTTTAGATGGCGAGGGCTTTACTTATAAGTTCAGTACCGACCGTTACAACTATTTAAGCGTCTATGGTAAAGACTCAACGGACGCAACGTTTGCTAACTCTGTTTTGATGCAAGGGGAAGATAAACTGGGGATCAGTGCGAACACCTGGAACCTAGTGCAACAACACCTGACGGCGAATGACTTCACGGGCAGCTCTGCTAACGCTAATGGCGCTGTCGCGATGGCGTACAATAATGCCGCCGTAGCACCTGCTGCGGGCACCATTGAAAATCGTACCTTAGTCAATGCGACACACCCATACCACCTAGCGGCGTTGTTTGAAATTTACCGCCACCACATCAACGGTGTCGATGAGCCTACCGCACTCAAACAGCAAACGATCCAACTGAAGAACATCACCTTTGCTTGGAATGCGGAAGAAGTCGTACTACCTGAAGAGCCTCAAGCGGATTTGTCCGGCTACACGCACAGTGCTACGCTAGATTTAAGCCAACTAAGTGGTCAATACGGTAAAGATCTGCTCCTAGCAATTGAAGAGCAATTAAATACGCAGTTCCCATCCGAAGCTGGGTTTAAGATCACTCCAAACTGGGGGGTTAGTGTCGAAGCATCTTGGGACAATATCAATATTGAAGTTGTTCAAGAAAACAATGATTACGTGCTCCAAACCGTCATTGATGCGGAAATCGTAGGAAAACCATCGGACATTAATTCGCTTCGAAACGGGGTCAGCTTCTTGGTTGAACTACCAAACGGTCTGGTGCGTGAAGCGACCATGGCTTACCACTATAAACTGGGTACCCCTATCGGTTACAGCAACGACAGTCAGTCTCCGGACTACCTGTTCTTACCGGGCTTCACCAGTGGCAATCCGTCGTTCACACCAAACGTCAGTTTAGATGGCGAGGGCTTTACTTATAAGTTCAGTACCGACCGTTACAACTATTTAAGCGTCTATGGTAAAGACTCGACGGATGCAACGTTTGCTAACTCTGTTCTGATGCAAGGGGAAGATAAACTGGGGATCAGTGCGAACACTTGGAACCTGGTGCAACAACACCTTACGGCGAATGACTTCACGGGCAATACCGCGAATGCCAACGGCACTGTCGAGATGGCGTACAACAACGCAGCCGTAGCACCTGCTGCAGGTGCTATTGACAATCGTACTTTAGTCAATGCGACACACCCATACCACCTAGCGGCGTTGTTTGAGATCTATCGTCACTATAAGAATGGGGCAGATCAAGAATCTGACCTAAAAGAACAAGTCATTCAATTGAAAAACATCACCTTCGCTTGGAATGAGGAAGAAGTTGCACTACCTACACCGGAAAATGCTTGCTCTGTGAAAGGCTTTAATCATTCACGGATTGTTGATTTAACTGGGCTAGAAGGGGCGGATAGCCAAACTATTTCAAACGCTATTGCATCACAACTGGGGAATGGTAATGCTCTATTTTCAGCTGAACGCAATAATTTGAGTGTTGTAAGTCTTGATGGCGGACCCGTATTGAAAGTAACATATGGGGCAGGATTAGCTGGCAAAGATGAACCTCTCAACGGTTCAAGCTTAAGTGTTGACTTCCCAACAGCTGAAAGCCTTAACTCAGCCTGTATCGCTTATGACATAAAATACGAACAAGATGTTGTTCATACAGTAAACAACGACATTGTTATTTTACCGAGCCTTCACTTAAAGGACATGAGCGGTGGTAACATTATTGCAGAACATAATTATGTCATTAACCATAACAAACGTTTAGGAACAAAGTTTGGTAAAACTAGTTTTCTAGGTTGGTATGACGGCTCAACAAAGTTCTGGTCTCCAAATACTTGGTCTCATACCCTTCAAACGATGACATTTGATCCTATAACAGGCCTTGGCCATCTGGAAAGTTTGCTTAACAACGCAACTCATTTTAAACTAATAAACAACGTTGAATATAACGCGATAGAATATCCAATCGTTGCTGAAAATATGCTCGGTAATGTCGGTGTTGTAGCTAGCTTCGATTCATATCGCCCAGATCCCAATCGCCCAGGCGTATTAGACCAAGCTTTCTACTTCAAAAACATAGCAATTGGTTGGAAGTAATCAATTCTCCCATCTTCATTAACAGTCAGAAAGAATCGAGCCTAGCTATTCAAGCTAGGCTCAACTCTATCGCAAACATGTAACCGATTAGATAGACCTTTGTACTATTTCTTATTCACGCACTAAATCTTATGTTTGAAGACCCTAAATGTTTCACCTGACATAGGCCCATGGATGGCTACGAGCCAGACAAATGATTACCATTGACCACGCGTTCGGGTTGTCGATCATAAACTGTCGAGTTCAATCATTCATTTTGTGACATGATTCTAACTACTGATTGCATAATCAAACGTCAGTACCTATTATCAAAAAGCTCACGCCTAAAGCACCCAACACTCGCGGAAAGAACTCGGTTCACGGCAATCACACTCCCCCGCCCTCGTTAGCAGGAACAATCTGTTTTTACCTTCTTTTATAACGTCTAATTTGGCGAGTGTGGAAGAGGTAAGAAAGGTGAAAAATGCAATCTCAAAACAGCTTCTCGATTAATCTCAATCAGCAAAAATCTATCGCCAAGAAACGTTTAAAAGCGATTCGTCAAAACGATACGGATACTCTATCGGGTCGGTGGCATTCACAACCATGAACATGACCGTTGGACTTGGGATCATAAGCAGTTGCCCACGCTCAACCATGGTGTTCAAAACCAATAATCGTAAGATAAGTTAACAGCGATATCCTTCGAGAAACAGGGCAATAATATCATCAACGGTTTTCTTGCGCTGCTCTATGCTTGGCACTTCTTGGGTTGCGATGAGTTGCGGCCACAGAAAGTTGCCCTTTAATAAACACATCAACATGTTACTCATCATCGCAGGATCGAGCGATTTAACTTTGTTATCGGCCATTGCCTCAGAAAACCAATTCTCCAACAACTCGTCTTGGCGTTGCAGTTGGTGCAGATAATTTTCTGCCAGTTCTGGCGTACGCATAAATTCACCGATCACCATTTTGGCCAAGGGTAAACCAAAATCTTCGTACATAGAGTCCAGCTTAGCGTGTAGGTAGTCTCTGAGTTGCGCTTCTACCTCTAACGTTGGCGAATACTGTAATTGTAATTTGGCTCTTTGAGTCTCTAAAACGGCTCGAATGGATTCAATGAATAACACATCTTTACTTTCAAAATGGCGATATAACGTCCGTTTTGATGTCGCTGCACGCCCACACACTCTATCCATATTTGCGCAAGTAAAGCCATACTCAATAAATTCTTGTTGAGCCGCTTCAATGAGCGCCAAGCGCTTTTTCTCTGAAAGTTTCATCGTTCTAGATTCACCAACCTCATGTAAGTGGTTCAGAGTATAGCGCACAGCAATCAAAAGTATACTTTGAAGTTTACTTTTTCAATTTTAGGAGTAAGATGCGCTCGTCGATGTTAAGAGCCTATCAATCAATAACTAAAATCGCTTAACTTAAGCTGTGGTGCTTTGTCTTCCTGACTAAGTAATCTTTTTTTCCGTGATGCAAACACCGAAGATATTCCAATATCTCCGGCGTATTTTTATCCGTCACGTTTGATGAAATTAACTATGAAATTACGATCTTTGATCTTTGCTTGCTCTTGCTTACTCTCTGGAATCGCGAATGCTGATTCTTTTTCACTGCCTATTTGGAAAGAAAAAGCAGAAGAGCTTGGCTACAACTTACCAAAACCTTTTGGTCTAAATCTCAGCTACATGAGCATGGAGCAAGGCATCAATGTCGACTCTATTGCTTTAAAAGGCGTTCAGCTCGGGCCAATTGATCTTGATGAACTTCCATTAGAAGCTGGTGTTGGAAAACAAGCAACAGATGTGATGACACTTCGTGCGGACGTTTGGCTATTTCCATTTTTAAACCTTTATGGACTAGTCGGAACTTTAGACGGTTATTCTGAAACCACCGTTAAACTAAAAGTTTCTGATCATACATTATTTGAAACGCCTTTCCGCTTAGATCTGGATGGCTATACCTATGGCGGAGGGTTCGTACTCGCGGGCGGTTACAAACAACTTTTTGCACTTGTTGATGCAAGTTATACCCAAACCAATTTGAATGTCATCGATGGCGCAATTGACGCTATTGTCGTGTCTCCACGAATTGGTTATGACTTCAATAACCATGGCATACCTTTGCGATTTTGGATCGGTGCCATGTACCAAAATGTGGAACAAGAGTTATCAGGCACACTGAAACAAGCTGGAATCAAGGGACTTCCAGGTCGTTTTGAAGTTAAACAACAATTGACTTCTGAATGGAACACCATCGCTGGCATGCAATACCAAATCAATGATGATTGGTATCTCTTGGGTGAAGCGGGTTTTGGTGAACGCCAAAGCATCTTTTTCTCTCTAGACCGCCGCTTTTAGAGTGTAAAAACTATGCAAGCGATAAAATACATTGCTCTGTCTGC
This sequence comes from Vibrio sp. PID17_43, assembly GCF_002608565.1. Classification (GTDB taxonomy): domain Bacteria; phylum Pseudomonadota; class Gammaproteobacteria; order Enterobacterales; family Vibrionaceae; genus Vibrio. The sequence continues at coordinate 34,420 of NZ_LIXM01000013.1, read as the reverse complement.
CTTGTTTTTCCCCCCTCACACATTCGCAGAAAAACAAGATAGCGGTTGGATGGATGAGTTGTTGACCAAACTTGGCTCAAGCGAAGCCGTAGACGAGTCGAAGCTGATCGACTGGGGCGTGCTGCCCGGTCCATTCGTGAATCCAGAACAAGGCTTTGGCATTGGCGTTGCCGCGGTGGGTCTATACACCCCTTACGATTGGCAAAAAGGCGCCCCTTATTCCACTGTCACGGCAACGTCTTACGGTTCAACCTCTGGTTCTTACGGCTTGGGGTTAAACAACCGCACTTACTTAAAAGATGACAAAGTTCGTCTTTTAGGTGAAGCATGGATCAGTCATACACCCGGTTATTACTGGGGTATTGGCAGCCAAGCAGCAGAGAACGATAACAATAAAGTGCAGTATGATGGTCAACGTATACAGTTGAACCCAAAAATCGCGGTAGAAATCGCACCCAATACCTACGCCAAGCTCGGTTGGCAATGGCAATCATTCAGTAAAGTAAACGGTGTTGATGGCGATATACTTCCTTCAGAAGTCACCGATGCCACCAGCAGTGGCGTCTTGATTGGAATGGAATACGATACTCGTGATTTCGAACCAAACCCAATGCATGGTCAGTTTCTCGATCTTGAATGGATTGCGAACCGTGATTCGCTCGGCAGTGATGAGGACTACGACAATCTCGTGGCGAACTATCGTGTTTACCAACAATGGACCGACACCACGATTATCGCAATGGAGGTATATTCACAATCGATTTCCGGTGATGCTCCTTGGTTCGATTATGCCCAACTGGGTGATGCTCAACGTATGCGTAGTTATTACCAAGGGCAATATCGCGACAAACATCAGCTTTCTACACAAGTAGAAATTCGCCATACCATTGCAGGTCGTCATGGTGTGGTGGGCTGGGTGGGTGCCGGCAATATCGCACCAACCTATCACGACTTATTCGAAAGCCGTTGGCTACCGACGGTAGGTGTTGGTTACCGATTTGCGTTTAAAGCTCGTATTAATGTGCGTATTGATTTAGGCGTGGGTAAAGACAGCACGGGTTTCTATTTCCAAATTAATGAAGCATTTTAGGAGTGGGGGTTTGAAAAAAACAGCACTATTACTATTTAGCCTTTGCACCGGATTCGTCCAAGCACAAGAACTCAAAGCGCCAGTCGGCGTCAGACCTTGCTGTGCGTTCGGTGTCGATCTTAAAGCGCAATTAGGAAGCGTGCCCGTTCCTTTCTTCTCTCTTGAGAATGTTTTATCCAGCAGCGAAGTGGGCACTCATCACTACAATGATGGTAGCGAATCCGTCTCTGCTAGCATACTTGGACTAAACGAAGAAGCCAATGGCATTATCTTTACCGAACTCGGTGGTTTTATTGATACGGCGCACGTTCGTGATACGGCCGACTACACCTACTATTTATTCCAGCTAAACCGTTATTATTTAGGACGCGCCGCGTATCTCGATTTACCTGCTGAACTACGTATCAGACGTATTCGGTGGTTTGAACAGAACACCCCATTCAGTGAGCAAGAGAAAATCGAGCGCAGCGCTCAGGCAGCCGCCTTAACCGCATTTCAACTCGCACAATGGCATGAGATTGCGCAGTGGTTTGGTATGGTATCCGTGAGTGGCTTTAAGGAGCTGGCTTCGGCATTCTCTTCTGAGGACCTTTACTCCAATATGCTAGGCGCGAAATTGGCGAAACAAGTGCTGATGAGCAACCCAGAACTTGATCAACAAGCGTTTTCAAAGGCGATGGATAGTGCGTTACAGCGAGCACTCTCTGATTTGCAAGCGCAATCTAAATCAATCACTAAAGAACTTATTCAGCAACTTGATGGTACTTGGTGGGACAGCTCACGACGTTTACCAGATAAGTGGGTAGTCCGATTCCGTGACTATCATTTAGCACTCACATTAAGCCCAAACTATTCTGGCTCAACCCACTCACTTTCACTCAATGATCGCTTTACCAACCAGCAACCCATCGATCAATGGATGACTATTGAGCTTGTTGCGGGCGACCAAGAAAACGCATTTTCGACTCTGCCTAACTCACTGAAGTCAAAATCGATTTGGTCGACACGAGACTTTCAACCATTAGCCAGCTTTGCGAAATCGGTCGATGATCAGACTCGCCCGCCTCTGAAGAAATAAACTGAATAATCAGCGCCTAGTTATGCACTAGGTGCTGAAAACACCCTTTGATGCTTTCAATCCAGCCCCACCTGCAAATGTAATAAAACATTTCCTACGGTTGCATATTCGATGAAATTGTAAAAAACCAGCACTTTAAACCACAACAAGTGTTAATGCCCAGTTAAAAACCCAAACTTTATAGTGATGAAGATCACATTCACTAACCATTCAGACGATTATTCTTTCGTATTTTTATCCTCCCCTGCTACTCTGCTTGCCGCCTTGAAGTGAACTCAAGGTGCATAACTATAAGGAGTGTTCTCATGAATACCAAGAAACCGATGTCGCTTACTAGCCGCGTAATATTGGGTATGGTAGCGGGTATCTTGACCGGATTTGCAATTCGCACGCTTTTCGCCGACAACGGATTTGTCGACGCATACATTGTTAATGGATTATTTGAAGTTGGTGGTCAAATCTTTGTTGCCAGTTTGAAAATGCTTGTCGTACCGCTCGTGTTTGTTTCACTGGTTTGTGGTACTAGCTCTCTCAAAGACCTCACTACCTTGGGTCGCATGGGCGGTAAAACCCTTGCGTTCTACATAATAACCACCGCGGTTGCTATTACCCTTGCTCTAACGATGGGTAGCTTGTTCCAACCAGGAGCAGGGGCTGATCTAACCGCTGCAACGTCATTTAAATCAGCAGAAGCGCCATCACTGGGTCAGGTGATCATTAACATGTTCCCGACAAACCCAATCAGTGCAATGGCAGAAGGTAAAACCCTGCAAGTTATCGTATTCGCAGTACTATTCGGTATCGCGATCAGTACTGCTGGTAAACCAGGGGAACGCATTGCCGCTTTCTTCGTTGATCTTAATGATGTGATCATGAAGCTGGTTGCAATCTTAATGCACCTTGCACCTTTCGGTGTATTCTTCCTAATGGCGAAACTGTTTACTAGCCTTGGATTGGGTGCCATTTTGAACCTAGCAGAGTACTTCCTCGTACTAGCAGGCACACTCCTGCTGCACGGTTTGGTAACTTACAGTTTGATGCTAAAAGGTTTCACAGGACTTAGCCCGATGAAGTTCCTGCGCAAGATGGAAGACGCGATCATGTTCGCCTTCTCTACTGCATCATCAAACGCGACCATTCCTGTCACCATGGAAACAGCAAAGTACCGCATGGGGGTTGATAACCGCGTATCGTCTTTCACCGTACCTCTGGGTGCGACAGTGAACATGGACGGCACAGCCATTATGCAAGGTGTTGCAACAGCGTTCATCGCTCAGGCGTTTAATATTGATCTAACGATGGGTGATTACCTGATGGTGATCATGACGGCAACATTGGCGTCTATCGGTACGGCGGGTGTCCCTGGCGTTGGTCTAGTGATGCTAGCAATGGTATTGAACCAAGTTGGTCTGCCACTTGAAGGTATCGCACTGATCATGGGGGTTGACCGTCTGCTAGATATGATTCGTACCGCCGTCAATATCACCGGTGATAGCGCTGTGACCATCATTGTCGCTAAATCAGAAGGTGCATTAGATGAAGCTCGCTTTAACGATCCAAGCGCTGGCGTAGCAGAAGAAGAAGTGCACTGGAAACGTGCCGAAGCACAAAGCTAGCAAGCACAATTATCCAGTCAAAGACAAGCCCCGATGGAAACATCGGGGCTTTTGTTTTTCGACGCGGTTGGGTCTAGTCCATCATCGAGCCTAGCTTTTCTCTTGCTTGCTCTTCATGCTGTTCAGTAATAGCGCTGCCGACTGAGTTTGCCGCGAGAGTGAGTGCTGCCATATCGTCAGTGAACCCCACTCCAGCAAGCACATCTGGCACCATATCGGTGGGTAGAACAAAGTACGCCAGCGCCCCACCTAATATCGCTTTATGACGCACAGCAGTACTAGAGTCGGTCATTGCAAGCCATGATTTGATGCCCATGACGGCCACCTCTTCACCCGCTTTTTTGACCGAGTTTTTCATTTTACGCCAAAACGTTTTTTCATCTGGCGCATTTAACGATTCATCGACGACGTCATTAGGCGCCGACTTTACAGACATGGTTGTGGTCATCGTTGCCTCCAATATTTGTGACTGTGACACAGAGTGTAAAGAGAGAAACCTGAACGTAAGATTAATAACCAGAAACAATATTGAAAGCATAAAAAAATCCCCAAACCGAAGTCCGGGGATTGTGTTATTGGAACCAAGTTTTAAAGCACAATGCCTTATTGGGCAATCTTCTCTACGACACGCATCAGCATTTTGATACGAGGTTCGATAGACTCAAGCAACAAATACTCTTGGTCACTATGGAAACCAGCACCGATTGGTCCTAAACCATCTATGGTAGGAATGCCAAGGATCGCCGTATTGTTTGCATCGGAACCACCGCCGACTTCATGCCATTTGATGTCAATCGCAAGCTCTTGAGCCGCTTCTTCTACCAATGCCATCAAACCGTCTGTTTGTGGGCTAGGTATCATGGATGGCTTATACGCTTCACGAGTTAGACTGATGCTGACACTATCAACAAACGGCGTCGTAACCAAACCATTTAGCTTACTGTCGACATCATCGTACTCTTCATTACTCCAGAAGCGTACGTCAACAATCGCTTCCGCTTGTTCAGGAACAATGTTTGCTCCATTACCGCCAGAAACGACACCGACATTGAGTGTTGTACCAGATTCGTAGTTGGTCATCGCATTGATCGCCAGAATCCAGTTCGCCATCTCTGTGATTGCGCTGCGGCCATTCTCTGGCTCGTTACCTGCATGAGCAGCAACACCATTAAAGCTGATTTTGTAACACGCCATGCCCTTACGAGCTTTTACTAAACCACCGTCGGCACGTGCCGCTTCTGCTACCAGAACATGCCTCGCATTCTTCGCTACCGATTGAATCCAATCCACAGAATCCAGAGAGCCCGTCTCTTCATCTGGGTTCATGCAGATTGCAATAGACAGCTTATCCAACACCGCTTGGTCTAAGTTGCGCATCGCGTACACGATATTCAGCAAACCAGATTTCATGTCCGATACTCCCGGACCGTACGCTTTCTCTGCGTCTTGAGACATTGGACGCAGTTCAGCCGTACCCACAGGGAAGACCGTATCCATATGGCCAATCAGCATTACGTCGATTTGTTCTACTTCTGGTTTGTTTCGTACTTCTAGACCAATACCTGCTTTGCCACAATCGATGCGTTTTACGCTCCAACCCGACATTGCTTGGTATTTCTCCTCAAACTGAGAAGCGATAAACTCGATACCATCGGTGGTGTAAGTACCGCAGTCCACATTGATTAGCGGACGCAACTCTTCAAGATATTCATTTAGAGAAAATTGCATTCCCCACTCCTACACGAACAAGTTCATCACCAGCATCGCGCCAAATGCGTTCAATACTGAGATTGCAATCATGACTGGAATATAACGGCCTTCCGTACCAATAGGACCCATGATACGGCCCATGTACTGAACTTGAGAACCCATTAGGTAAATTGCAGGAGCCAGAATCGCAATGTGCGTACCGTTCAGGATGCCTTGGTCAAACAGTGTGATAACCACACCAACCGCCCCCCCCATCGACATCCATGCGCCGATCAATACCGCTGCCGCTTCGCCCGGAAGACCAAATACCGCCATGATGGGAGAGAAAACCGTGCCCATCAGATCCAGTGCGCCAGTGATTTGCAGCGCTTTGATGATCACAAATGCCATCAATACGTTTGGCACGGTAGAAGTCGTTGCAATCACCCAACCTTTTTTAGCACCTTCGACGAAGATATCCGTCACCATTGGTTTTTTCGCTTTAACGTCACCCATTATGCCGTCTCCTCTTTTAGGCTCTCTGATTTGTTTTGCTCTTGTTTGTCTTCGTTACCTTCTGTGATGTTTAGGTAGATACGGAATAGGTTCGCGCCGATGATCTTAAATGCGAACATCACCACAACCGCCAAACCGATAGAAGACGTTACTGCTAAAGAACCATCTGCCATCGTCAGCGTGAACAACACCGCACCTGATGAGAAGAAGTTAACAATGGTCGCACCCGCCGTGAATTGGAACATAGTGAATACGTCCGTTTCGCGCTTAGTTAGGTGACCTTCATCTTTTAGCTGACGCGTCATCGCCGCACCTGCATCGGTACTTTGTAGTGAAGCAATCAGAGCCAGACCAGAGTTACCAGGGATACCCACTAGAGGTCGTAGAAGAGGTGTAAGAAGCTTACGAGCCGCTTCAAGTGCACCGTAGTGCTCAAGAACGTTGATCATACCTAGTGCAAACATAACGGTTGGGATCAAAGTAAGAGCAAAAATGAAACCGTCACGTGCACCACTACCGCCAGTACCGCGGAATGAAGTCGTCGCCGCTTGAACCGCGCCATCCACCCCTTCCGTTACGCCGTACGCAACTTTACCAAAAGAACCATTAAGCGTTGTAAAGTCAAATACACCGTACCATTCGCTCGATTGCATCAGACCAGAGAAGAACACAACAGCAAACGCGAGTGCAATATAGCACCCGATCGTCACTTTGCGTTCGGCTTGAACAGGGTTTGTCATAAATTCACCTATATGTGTGGAACAGAACACATAGATGATCCCTTGAAGTACGTGCTAGAGAGATGATCGAAATCAATCCGTGCGTCGAACAGGGCTTCCACTCAATTATGAAATTTTATTTTATGATTTAAATCACACTTAAAAGATAATAAATATTTATTACGGCAATAAGGAGAATTTATCTAAAAACGATAAAAACCGAAACACGTTAAATTTCACCCTTAATTGTATATAAAATATGTCTGAAGCACGTAGTTTTCACTTAGCCAAAACAGGAAAATAAGCACCTATCTTATTGTTTAAATGCTTTTTTAATTGAACCATAACGTTCTCAAACGGCTCAAAGCTGTTCAATATATCGCCATTAAAGCTTATAGCAATAAAGAATCTAAAAATAACAAAGCCTTTCCTTGGTATACCAAAGAAAGGCTCATTAACTAGCTTTTCAAACTGAATGTGAACGTTTAAGCGACGTTACTTATCCCGGCCGACAAACGCGACCACAACTTTGTCACTCCCCAACGAACGAGAGAACACATACGCGCCTTCTTGTTCGATCACTTGATGCTGACCTGCGCCAATTGCTGGGTGAGATTTGCGGAACTGACCTAGTGTCTGCCAGTGTTTCAGCAAGGCTTTCTTGTCATCCGAGAGCTTCCATATCATGTCAGAGCGTGTGCCTTGGTGGAAATCATCCGCGTAAGGACCAATGTTACGACCAACCTCATCACCGTAGTAAACTTGAACAGCACCTGGGCTTAGAAGCAGTGCATTCGCTGCGTTACGCTGCATACCGTGGTCTTTAAAACGAGAGAAGAACAGCTCGGTATCATGAGAAGACATATAGCTCACTGGGTTAAAGTCTTTCTCGTTGGCAATGGTATCCGCGTAGCTTTGGTAGGTGTCTGCCATTTGGCTAAAACACGCCGCGCCTTTATCTAGCTTCTTCTGCATATCGAAGTTAATCAACGCATCAAAACCGTCGTCGAAATACGGGCTACGGTACGCGGTGTGCCCCCACACCTCACCCATCATCCAGAATGGCTGACCCGATTGACCGTTCTCTTTACGCCACTGCTCAAGACTACTCGACGCTTCTTCTTTTAGGCGTTTCCACACATCACCTTCGACGTGTTTCACTGTATCTACGCGGTAGCCATCAACACCGAAGCGCTTAACCCAATCGGTTTGCCACTCAATCAAGTAATCCGCTACGGTGTAGTTATCACGCGCTTCGACACGAGTTCCTGGGTTATCCAATAGCCATTGTGGTGGTATCACCGCTTTGTCTGATTCGGTAATAAAATCTGGCAAACCCGCTAATGATATGGTGATGTCGCTGCTGCCCGGCGCAGGATATCCCGGTAAGCCAGTTCTTACCCAATCGCCGCCCCACCAATTCGCCCAGTTCGGGCCCTGGTAGTCAATGTTCTGATGGTAACTGTGCCAGTTCTCGCCAGCTTTCGGTTGCCAATCGGCCCATTTCTTAGGCAATTCAGCATGTTGCTTGAGTACCTCAATACCGTCGAACTGTAAATCCGCTAAGGTTGAGTAACCGGTATGGTTGATCACCGCATCCATCAGGACTTTAAGACCACGTTTGTGCGCCTCTTCCACCAACGTTTTTAAATCATCTTCGTTACCGAAGTTCTCGTCAATCTTGGTGAAGTCGCGTGTCCAGTAACCGTGGTATGCGTAGAAAGGAAACGAACCACTGTCGCCACCGCCAACAAAGCCGTGTACCTGTTCGACAATTGGCGATAACCAAATCGCGTCTGTGCCTAGGCTCTTAATGTAATCCAGCTTTTGGATGATCCCCTTAAGGTCTCCACCGTGGAAGGTACCCACTTCATCTTTACCGTCATTCTTGCGTCCGTAACTACCGTCGTTACTGGTATCCGCATTGTTGAAGCGATCCACCATCACGAAGTAAATGTTGGCATTACGGTAGTCGAACGGTACCGCTTGTTTGGTTTTCTTCACCGTCTCTAGTAACACCAAACCACCAGAATCTTTGCTTGGTGTTAGTGATACTTGTTGATCATGGACTTCGACTATCTGACCTGAGTATGCATCACGCAACTTAGTGCCGTTGGGGAAACTGTCACCCAATGCAATGGTCACTTCACCACCTTGGTACACTTCACATTTCACTTGCGGGATTGGGCGTTTGAATTCTGTCTTATCGGCTTTCTTAGGTTCGCGTTTAAAGCGCAGCGTTTTTGCTTCTTCATCAAAGGCGAACGAGTAATTGCCCGTGAAACGGATTTTCAGCGGTAATTCGGTGGGTTTACCACAGTTAAGCGCAGTCGGCTTGTTGAATTTCACCTTCTGACCATCAGGCGCAACACAGTCACCATCAACTCCGGTGATTTTTAGTGTGTAGCCATCTTTGGTTAATGGCACAACTAAAGGCTGCTCCGCGTTTAGTGGGAAATCACGGCTGTTGGTCGTGGTAGAAATGGTGATGTTTGGCTCGGCGATGGCACTTGCCGATGCAAGCAATAAGGCAGTCGTAATCAGATTCAGTTTCATCGTTCAGTCCATTGATTGCGCATGTTTGCGGCGCTAATTTATTAGTTTTGTTCACTAAAATGATACTTGGACTAATTTTTGATCGCATCATTCTAAATGCCTACGCCCTAAAGCTTGTGACGCTTCACATTTTGCTTTTATCGGGGCGTAGTTCTATTTGAGCGTGATTTGGAGTGCGTCGAGTCAACAAAGCTGCACGCTAGCGCCTAGTTGGTGCGATGTTGAGTGTAATCACTTTGGGGGAACACTTTGATTCGATATGGATTCGGCAATACCACCGCTAGCCTTGCGGCTTGCCACTTCGATAAGTGGCTGGCATGAACACCGCTGCCGCTTCAATACCGTAAATACCAAGGCCGAACTCCACAACACCTCTAGAATACGTTCTTTGCTCCACATAAGCTTCATCAGTAACGAGAAGTAAAGCTCATACGCTTTACGAACATAAGAATGAGAAGGAAACCAAAACACGTTCTTCGCCGTTTGTCGGCTGATCGTACTCGCTCCGCGTGAAGGAGTGCTCTCTCCGGCTTCCCGAGATCACTTTAAATAAAGAGTCCAAATCCACTCCATGATGATGAGGGAACTTCTGATCTTCTGTCGCCATCACCGCAAGTTGAATATTTTTTGAAATGCGTGCAAGTGGCTCCCATTCTTGTGAACTGCTTGATGGATACCCCTCTAGTGGTAAAATCATACGACTGCTCTTCCATCCCCATAATGGTGGGTTAACATATTTAACCAAGCCCGCAAGTAATACATTTAAATGGGAGCGAAGATTGCCTGAATCTCTCATATCGACAAGCTTTGGCCGTTAACAGCTGGTCAAAAAAAGCCCGATTTACATTGTAAAACGGGCTCGATATTGGGTTTTTAGTTTTTCGCTACAGAGGTTTACTTAACCAACTTGTAGAACACCGTCGATAATGGCGGTAAACGCAGCGCTATCGATTGAGGTAGTGACTCGCTTTCCACTTCTTCCGTTACTACATTGGTCAGTACTTCAAAACCACTTCCGTCGTATTTTGCATCATCGGTGCTCAGTAAAAGCTCATACTCACCTTCCATCGGAACACCTAAACGGAAACGCTCATGTGGCACTGGCGTGAAGTTGCTGATCACCAGTACACGCTCACCATCTTGACTGATACGCTCATGCGCTAAAATGCTCGCATCCGCTTCATCTTGTAAACGCCATTCAAAACCGGCAGGTGAGCTATCTTGATCATGCATCGCTGCTTCATTGCGGTACAAATGGTTCAAGTCACGAATCAATGTCTGCACGCCTTTATGGCGACCGAACTCCAACAAGAACCATTGCAGCTGATCGTCATGGTTCCATTCGGCGGTTTGGCCAAGCTCTGCGCCCATGAAGTTCAGCTTTTTACCCGGTTGGCCATACATGTAGCCGTAGTAAGCGCGTAGGTTCGCGGTTTGCTGCCACTCATCACCCGGCATCTTGTTGTGGATGGAACCTTTGCCATACACCACTTCATCATGCGACAGCGACAATACATAGTTCTCACTGTGTGCATAAACAAGTGGGAACGTGATGGTATTATGGTGGTATTTGCGGTGAACAGATTCTTCTTTGATGTAAGAAAGGCTGTCATGCATCCAGCCCATGTTCCACTTAAAGCCAAAGCCTAAACCGCCCATAAAAGTAGGTGCTGACACGCCAGGGAATGCCGTAGATTCTTCAGCAATTGTCATCGCATTCGGGAAGTGCTTGTACACTTCTTCGTTCATCCATTTCAGCGTTGCGATCGCGTCGTAGTTCTCATTACCACCGTCTACATTCGGGATCCACTGATCGTGGCTGCGTGAATAATCAAGATAAAGCATCGAAGCTACCGCATCCACACGGATACCATCGATATGGAATTGCTCAAACCAGTACAGCGCGTTGGAAACTAGAAAGCGACGCACATGCTCACGACCTAAATCGTAGATGTACGAGTTCCAATCTTGGTGCCAACCGCGACGAGGATCGGGATCGTGGAACAGTGGTGTGCCATCGAAATTAGCCAAACCATGATCGTCGGATGGGAAGTGTGCCGGTACCCAGTCAAGTACGACACCAATACCCGCTTGGTGACACGCATCAACGAAAAATTTAAAGTCATCAGGTGAGCCGTAACGACTGGTTGGCGCAAATAGGCCAACTGGCTGATAACCCCAAGAGCCAAAGAATGGGTGTTCAGAAACTGGCATTAGCTCAACGTGGGTGTAACCCATATCTACGAGGTATGGCACAAGCTCTGCGGCTAATTCACGGTAGTTTAGGAAATCACCATCCGAATTGCGCTTCCAAGAGCCTGCATGCAGTTCGTAAAAAGACAAGGCTTCATCGCATTTTTGAGTAACTGGACGGTTTTGCCATTTCGCATCTTGCCATTGGTAACGATTGTGATCGTAAGTGATGGAAGCGAATGACGGGTATTGTTCGGAGTAGAAGCCCCAAGGGTCTTGTTTGTGAGGAAGTCCTTCCCCATTTGGACCTTTGAGTTCAAATTTATATTGTACGCCCTCTTCCAAGCCAGGAATGAACAAGCCCCAAATACCGTAATCCAGACGCTGCATTGGGTGACGACGACCGTCCCACTGATTGAATCCACCCACTAAGCTGATTGCCGAAGCGTGAGGTGCGTAGACAAGGAAACGAACACCAGTGATATTTTCACCACCTCGCTCTAGTGTCACAAATTGTGCACCCATGTAGCGATACATCTCTTTTGGTGTATGCAGATGTTCGTATTCTTGATAGATATTATGGTACTGGTAAGGGTCGTCAACAAGCTGTTCTACGCCATTCCAGTCTACCGCAAGTTGATAGTGAGTCAGATGTAAATCGCGCTTTTCTTTTAGGATAAAACCACTTTCGCCTTTGCGATCCAGTTCCACACGAGGCTCACCACTGATCACCAACTCAACTTTGTCAGCACCAGGCATCCAAACGCGTAACGAGCCTTCACCGTCATCAATGAATGGACCAAGCGACGCAAATGGGTCTGAGTAAGCCGCCTCAGCAAGTAATTCATAAGCGCGTTGGTAGTTTTTCTTTACCTTAGTTTTCAATTTATTCTCCCTAGCACCGATATTCTCCATAAAGATTTTGAACATCGAGTTTCCACAGCCAAACGTTGTGTATTCACAAAAGACATGGCTTTATTCAAACTTCGAATAAAACGCCGTCAAAAAACAAAAATGCCCGCTATTGTTGCGGGCATAATAACGGTACTCCATCCTAACGGATTGTGCCGATTTAATGAGTGACCTAGGCTATAGTTTCATACCTTGACGGAATTAATTTCATTGGTACTTAGGTCACCTTTCTCAACTTATTTACTTGCTTTCGCGCGTACTTCAGTAAGGCGTCGAGATATACGGTTTACGTATTCACGACTGAATATTTCATCAAGGTTCATCGACAGTTTACGACGCCAGTTTGGATACTCATCTACCGTACCAGGAATATTGACCGGTTGGTCCATTTCTAGCCAGTCTTCAAGTTGCACACTAAGCAACGCAGAGTCACCGGCAGCAACATGCAGTTGCAGTGCTTCACTTAAGAAAGAATCCATAGGCACATACTGCGCATCATGACCGATACCTTCCGGTAAGTAACCATGCCAACGAACACTATCTAGAATACCCTGTTTGCACTTAAGGCGATCGCCAAACAAATCTTCTAGCTGCTCTTCATCTGGATACAAGCCAATTTCACGCCCCATTTTCAGGTCATCACAATGCCAAAAACCACGTAGAGTTGGCATATCGTGCGTACAAAGTGCCGACATAGATTGTTCAGCATAGTGCTTAGGTGAAATAAAACCACCATCCTCTTTTGAGGTTTCGAAGAAGAAGACTTTGTAAGAATGCACGCCTGCATCACGAAGAATGTCGACGATTTCATCTGGTACCGTACCTAAATCTTCACCGATAACAGAACACTGATAACGGTGTGACTCTAGCGCCAAAATTGCTAGCATGTCTTCCACTGGATAGTACAGGTAAGCACCTTCTGTCGCCTTCTCGCCTTTTGGAATCCACCACAGACGCAAAAGACCCAGCACATGGTCAATACGTAGCGCACCACAGTGCTTCATGTTTGCACGTAGCAGCTTGATGTACGCATCGTAGCCTGTTGCTTGCAGCACTTGTGGATTTAGCGGAGGTAGACCCCAATTTTGGCCTAGAGGGCCAAGAACATCAGGTGGCGCACCAATGCTCGCATCCAACACTAGGTTTCCTTCATCCGCCCAAGTTTCACTACCAGAATCCGCAACACCTACCGCTAGGTCGCGGTAAAGACCGACAGACATTCCTTTCTCTTTGGCCAGTGCTTGCGCTTCTTTGATCTGGCTGTCTGCGATCCATTGTAAATACATGTACAAGTGAACACGGTCTTGGTTATCTTTAATGTATTTCTGAGTCTCCACAGAATTAAATGTGCGATATTTCTCAGGGAATACCGGCCAGCCCCACACGCTTGAATCTTGAGCATGCAGTTCACCGTGTAGCGCATCGAATGCGGCTTGGTGAAGTAGGCTTTCGCCACCTAGCTCAACGAACTCTAAGAATGCACGAGCACGAACCGTATTCTTATCTAGATGGCGTGCTTTGAACTCACTAAATAGCAGCGGTAGAACGCTCATCTTGAGCTCAGACACTTCGGTGTAGTTGACCCAGTGTGATTCTCGCGCTTTTTGCAAACGTTGTTGGAAATCCGCATTACCAACGTGCTGCTGCGCCTCTTTACTTAACGCGAACTCAGGTACTGAACTTACGTCGATATACATGATGTTCAGCCAACAGCGAGAAGATGGGCTGTATGGGCTTGCGGCTTCTGGGTTCGCAGGGAACAACGAGTGAATTGGGTTCAAACCAATGAAGTCACCGCCACGAGAGGCAATGTCACTCACCAACTGCTTAAGATCGCCAAAGTCACCGATACCCCAGTTATGCTGAGTGCGTAGCGTGTAAAGCTGGATGCTTGGGCCCCATAGCTTTTTATGCTGGTTGAGATCTTCTTGTTTGAAACACGCTTTTGGTGTGACGATCAACGACATTTCATAAGGCGTCTTACGGCGCTTACGGATAATGATCAGTTTGTGGTAACCCCATGCCAAGTTCTTTGGCAATGCAAACACTAGAGGGCCACCCTCAGCACGTTCGTCACGAACAATTTGAGACTGAAGATAGCCTTCAAGTACCTCTCCTTGTTCTGTTTCTAAACGCCAGCTAAATTCACTCTCGCGAGCACTCGTACCTAGGTTTAGTTCCACTTCGACTGGCTCGCCGTCGCGTAAAACAAGAACTGGGGCTAGTACGTCTTTCTTATGCTTTTTCTCAGCAGAAGCCAGTAGCTTCTCGTCGCTGCTAGTATCGTAGCCAAGTGAAGTGAGCAAACGGCGTAATGTTTCTTCAGAAACTTTTGCCTCGTCTCCCCACGCGCTGACGTAGCTATCAGCCAATCGCGCCATGTCTGCGACTTTCTTTAATGCTGTTTGTTCTTTCATCGCTTTCTCCGAAGGTAATACCAACACCTTCCATGTAGGGTCTTTTTTTATCGATAATTATTTAAAAATGCCAAAGGTAGCGCTCGGCTACCTTGGTCTTAACTGGGCTTTGTTAACGCTTTACTGTTTCAAGTTTCCAGATGTTGTTCACATAATCTCGGATTGAGCGGTCTGATGTGAACTTACCAACTAGGGCAGTGTTAAGAATGGCTTTCTTAGCCCAACCTGCTTGGTCTTTGTATTGTTTGCCCATTTCTTCATGCGCTTTCACATAAGATGCGAAGTCAGCAAGACATAGGTATGGGTCACCACCATCAAGTAAACTGTCGTACGTTGCACGTAGTAGACCTGGTTGACCTGGCGTGAACTCTTCACCTGTTAGTAGGTCTAGAGACGCTTTCAGTAAGTGGTCAGCATTGTAGTAGTCGTAAGGGTTGTAGCCAGCTGCTTTAACCGCTTTCACGCCCTCAACATCAAGACCGAAGATATAGATGTTTTCATCACCCACCTCTTCACGAATCTCAACGTTCGCGCCATCCATCGTACCGATAGTTAGTGCACCGTTAAGAGCCATCTTCATGTTACCTGTACCCGATGCTTCCTTACCCGCTAGCGAGATTTGCTGTGAAACATCTGCCGCAGGGATGATGATCTCGGCCATGCTCACGCGGTAATCAGGGATAAATACCACTTTAAGCTTGTTACCGATGCGAGGATCGTTGTTGATCTTATCGGCAACCTTGTTCACTGCGAACATAATTTCTTTCGCTAGGTGGTAACCTGGTGCTGCTTTCGCTGCGAAGAAACATACGCGTGGCTCACATTCAAAACTAGGCTCGTTTAGGATGCGGTGGTATAGAGATAGAATGTGTAGCAGATCGAGATGCTGACGCTTGTACTCGTGCAGACGCTTGATTTGAACGTCGAAGATAGCATTCGTATCGAGTTCGATACCCATGTTCTCTTTCACCCAATTCGCGAGGCGCTCTTTGTTCTCTTTCTTCACTGCCATGAATTCTTTTTGGAATTTCGCGTCAGTAGCGTACTGAGCAATACCTTCAAGTTGCTCTAGTTTCGCTGGCCATTCTGAACCCACTTTCTCTGTGATTAGCTTAGAAAGGCCTGGGTTACAGAACTTCAACCAACGACGAGGCGTAATACCATTCGTTACATTATGTAGACGAGTTGGGTACATCTCGTGGAACTCTGGGAATAGGTCTTTCTTAACCAACTCAGAGTGAAGCGCTGCTACGCCGTTTACCGCGTAAGAACCGATGACACATAGGTTAGCCATGCGAACCATGCGGTTGAAACCTTCTTGAATGATAGAGAGCTTAGCTTGCTTCTCACCGTCACCAGGCCACATCGATCGAACTTCTTGTAGGAAGCGGTGGTTGATTTCAAAAATGATTTCCATATGACGTGGAAGTAGACGCTGGATTAGCGACTCTGGCCATGTCTCTAGCGCTTCTGGTAGTAGCGTGTGGTTGGTGTACGCGAACGTGTGAGAGCTGATTTCCCAAGCCGCTTCCCAAGTAAGACCTTTCTCGTCCACTAGGATGCGCATTAGCTCAGGGATAGCAATCGTTGGGTGCGTATCGTTTAGCTGGATAGTCTCTTGCTTCGGCAATTCCGCGAGCGTGTAACCTGCTGCTTCGTGGCGACGTAGGATGTCGCGCACAGACGCTGCTGAGTGGAAGTACTGTTGCATTAGACGCAGTGTTTTACCTTTCTCGTGGTTATCGTTCGGGTAAAGCACTTTGGTGATGTTACCTGCGTCGATCAGCGCGTGTTGCGCTTCGAAGTAATCACCATTGTTAAAGCTAGCTAGTGAGAATGGTGCAATTGCCTGACATTCCCAAAGACGTAGAGGGTAAACCGTATCTGATTCGTAACCTACAATAGGTAGATCCCAAGGCATTGCTTTTACAGACATGCCAGGAACCCATTTACGAACTTCTTTACCGTTCACGTTGACCACTTCAACGTGACCATAGAAGCCGATTTCTTGTGCGAGCTCTGGACGAGCAATTTCCCATGGGTAACCTTCAACGCCACGCCATGCGTCTGGCGCTTCTTGTTGACGACCATCTTTGAACGACTGCTTAAACAGACCGTATTCGTAGTGCAGGCCGTAACCTACGGTTGGGAATTCTTGCGCTGCACATGAGTCCATGAAACATGCCGCTAGACGACCTAGACCACCGTTACCCAATGATGGGTCACGCTCTTCTTCTAGAAGGTCTGTTAGGTTGTGACCTAGTTCAGCCATTGCTTCAGTGATCTCTTCGTAAAGGCCCATGCTGATTAGGTTGTTACCAGTCAAACGACCGATAAGGAATTCTAGTGAAAGGTAGTTAACACTTTTCGCATTCTTAATGCGAGGATCTTCTTCTGTGGCCAACAAATCGCATGTTGTGAATTCAGCCAATGCGCGCCCCATTGCTAGATACCAAGCGCGGCTATCTGCATTTTCAATCGTATGTGCGTAAGTGACAGATAGATGTTTCTTCACGCTTTCTTGGAACGACTTCTTGTCAAATTGTTTCTGTTGAGTAGGTTTCATAAAGAAATGCTCACGTCTTGTAGTAATTCATCTGCTATACATCCTGCATTTCCCTCTGTGAAGAAACATCCTCCTATTTCTCCTCCCTGATAGGAGTAGGGGGTAGGGCGTAGGGGGGGGTGCATTGCAAAGATAGTGATCCAAATCCCAACACGACAGACTATCCAGTCCTTCTTGGTGATTCAGATCACAACCAATTTAGAGAAAGAGTAAATTTTATTCATGACGTTTTTTTAATTGACCTTTTTACTGGGATGTAAAAACTGTCTTATCGATCACATTAAAAGATTTTACGCTAATGGTTTTTCTGTAAAAATCGCGCAACCCAATCTACACGAGACTAACAAAATCAACATTTAGGTGATTAAAATCACAAAATCAGGGCGTAGATGAGCAATGTTTACTCAGTTCTTAAGAATTAGGAAGTGGATCAAAGTAAATAGCATTTCTCATGTCGTACCATTCAAAGCGACTCGCCACCCTAACATTTTTTGCACACAATCAAAATTTGGTCGTGTGGGTCTGTTTCTAGTTTCGCTAGCTCAAAAATTTAAGGACAGAATTAACAATGTGGATTCCATCTAAACTCACTCGCCCCGGGCGCTTACACAATGCCATCGTCCGCCCACGAGTGTTGGACTTACTACAACATGCGCCTTACTACAAACTGGTTTTGTTTCGCTCCCCTGCTGGTTACGGCAAAACAACCATGGCAGCTCAATGGTTGTCAGATAAGCCAAACGTCGGGTGGTATAGCATCGACGATAGCGACAATGATGGCTTCCGTTTCGTCAATTACTTACTACAAGCTTTAAACAAAGCAACCAATTACAGTTGCTCTAACGCTCAAAAGCTGGCTGAAAAGCGTCAATTCTCTTCTTTACGCTCTTTATTTAGCGAAGTTTTCGCTGAGATGGAAGATTTTCAGTACGAGTGTTATATCGTTTTAGATGATTACCATCTGATCGCCAACGACGAAATCCATGAATCGATGCGTTTTTTCTTAAAGCACATGCCAGATAACCTCACGGTGGTCGTGACGAGTCGTGCTAACCCACCACTAGGGACTGCTAACCTACGAGTGCGTGACCTGATGATCGAAATTGGCAATGAGCTGCTGGCATTCGATACCGAAGAAACCACGCGCTTTTTTAACCAACGCATTGCCGATGGCATTGATGAAGATATGGCAAACAACCTACGCGGTTACGTAGAAGGGTGGCCATCGGCATTGCAGCTCATTGCACTACAAGCACAGCATCAAAACCGTACTCTCGCGCAAACGGTAGAGTCAGTTTCTCAGTTTAATCACGCTCATCTATGGGATTACTTAGTTGAAGAGGTTTTTGACCTACTCGATAACGAAACCCGTCATTTTCTCATGCAAGTGTCGGTTTTGAACCACTTCAATGATGAGCTGGTGTTCGCGTTGACTCAACGTGAAGATGCATTAGGCATGATTGAATCGCTCAACCGATACGGTCTTTTCATCTATCCGTTAGAAGGAGAGCAAAACTGGTTCCGTTTCCATAATCTGTTTGGTGAGTTTTTATCTCATGAGCGTCTTGCTCGCATTCCTCAGCAAGAAAAAGACTTACACCGCAATGCCGCCGTAGCGTGGCTAAACCAAAAAGCACCACATCAAGCGCTCCATCATGCACAGAAATCCAGTGACATAATCTTAATCATTGAAATTCTTAACGAGTTTGGCTGGAAGATGTTTAACCAAGGTGAGTTGGCCACTCTCGAAGCGGCAATTAACCAACTTGATCGTGAGCTGCTGTTTAGTCACCCTAAATTAACCATGCTACGTGCTTGGCTAGCGCAAAGTCAGCATCGCTATAATCAAGTTGGCAAGCTACTAGCAGAGGCAGAAAAGGAACACACTAAGCGCAAGATCGAATTAGACTCTGGCTACCAAGGCCAAGCCAATGCCCTACTTGCCCAAGTTGCCATAAATAGTAACCAGCCAGAACGCGCGCTTGAACTCGCTGAACTGGCGTTGAGCCAGCTAAGTTCAACGATATACCGTAGCCGTATCGTTGCAACCTCAGTCGTAGGTGAAGTGAATCATGTGCTTGGTCAACTAGACCGAGCGTTGCCGATGATGCAACAAACTGAAAAACTGGCACGCCAATATCAGGTATACCACCAAGCACTTTGGGCTATCTTGCAGCAAAGTGAGATCATGATCGCGCAAGGTTACGTTCAAGCAGCATTCGAATTGCAAGATTCCGCCTTCCGCTTGATTGAAGACCAACAACTGCAGCATGTTCCTTTGCACGAGTTCTTGCTGCGTATTCGTGCGCAAGTTTTCTGGTGTTGGAATCGTCTAGATGAAGCCGAAGAGTGTGCGTACAAGGGTCTGCAAATCCTGGAAAACCATTCACCAAGCAAGCACTTACACAGCTATTCTATGCTGGCACGTATTGCAATTGGCCGTGGTGAACTGGACAAAGCGGGCAAGTTCATTGAGCACATTCAACACTTGATGAATCAATCGACTTACCACGTCGATTGGACAGCAAATGCCTCACTGTCGTTGATCCTTTTCTGGCAAGCCCGTGGCAATATAGAAGCGATTCAAGAGTGGTTAATTACTGCTGTGCGCCCTGAGTCAGCATGCAACCACTTCCAGCAACTTCAGTGGCGTAACATCGTACGTGCCCACATTAATTTGGGTCAGTACGATGAAGCTCGCCAAGCGTTGGAATTCTTAAAAAGTGAAGCACTGCGTGCCAATTTGATCACTGACACCAACCGCAACCTAGTCGTAGAGGCGGTATTTGCGGTGCGTCAAAAAGACGAGGAACAAGCAAAAGATCTGCTGAAAGAGGCATTGGTGATGACCAACCAAACCGGTATGATTGGCAACTTCCTTATTGATGGCGCGATCATTGGCGGATTACTCGAAAAACTGAGTCTACGCCATGAATTGGGCGATCTAGAGCGTCACCGCGCCCAACAGTTGATGAAAGACATCTCTTCCAATCAGCGGAGTCGATCCATTCACTTTGATGAAGACTTCATCGAAAAATTGGTGAATCACCCGAACGTGCCAGAACTAGTGCGTACTAGCCCACTCACTCAACGTGAATGGCAAGTACTGGGCTTAATTTATTCGGGCTTTAGCAATGAACAAATTGCTCAAGAATTGGATGTTGCTGGCACGACTATCAAGACGCACATTCGCAACTTATATCAGAAACTGAATATTGCTAATCGTAAAGAAGCGATTGTTACAGCAGAAAACTTGTTGCAGTTGATGGGCTATTAAGCCGTTAGATGACCGCTGTAAAACACCGGGTTGACGTAATACGTCAGCCC
Source organism: Vibrio sp. PID17_43 (assembly GCF_002608565.1). Classification (GTDB taxonomy): domain Bacteria; phylum Pseudomonadota; class Gammaproteobacteria; order Enterobacterales; family Vibrionaceae; genus Vibrio. The sequence continues at coordinate 13,741 of NZ_LIXM01000013.1, read as the reverse complement.
TTTTTTTTCGCAATTTTATCAAATAATGCAAATTGCAAAGAAAATAAGCAACTTTTCACATATAGCAACATCACCTAGATATACACCCAGTGGTTTCAAGATGCAGGATTCAGTGCGTGGTCGCTGACTCAAGCTCAAAGAAAATAACGCAACATAGTCGCGAATTCTTTCCAAGTTGTTTAACGATAACATTGTCTCAGTGACACGCTCCCAAAGGGTTGGTTGCCTTAGGAATATCGTTCAGACAAAAAAAAGCCAACCGCAATAAACGCGATTGGCTTATATTTGATGTGAACAATATGTATTCACTAACAACGTCAGTTGGCTAGGTGACCCTCGGCTTAAGAAGGGTCGAGACAAATTATGCATTAATCATGCCATGAATGTAAAGTGTTATTTTTGGGCACGATATCTCATATCAAATTCCTTTAAGCAACAACCTTTTGCAAAATGCAAAACAATAATGCAAATTGCATTTGCATTGCGCAACTCGATAACATAAATGATAAATAAGTCATCAAACAACTAGATTCACCGTATTTGTCTGTTATTTGCTGTAATTTACCTAACTAACAGCGATGGTTACTTAAGAGATAGACACCGCGCACAACGCCATATCACTCTGTGTTTCCCAAGCTTAAAGTCGTAAAGTACTTACTTTTCTCAGAATTGGCATTTGTTTCGATATCATCCGTACCACTATTTCATACTTTTTTGGCATCAATGTTTGTATACTCAATACCATCTACATGACTTAGTACTCGAGAAATGAACTATCTAATCACCTTCTTTAAAGGAATGGCGATGGGTGCAGCCGATGTTGTTCCTGGCGTATCAGGCGGTACCATTGCATTCATCACGGGCATTTATGACACGCTTCTAGAAAGTATTCGTCGCATTAATCCATCACTTTTCTCTATTTGGCGAAGAGATGGCTTTAAAGCCGCGTTTAATCATATAAATGGCTTCTTTCTTATCTCGCTGTTTACTGGGGTCTTTACCAGTATCGTGACCCTAGCGAAGTTAATTACTTGGTTACTCGACACACACCCTATTCCAATTTGGTCTTTCTTTTTCGGTCTGATTTTGGTGTCCGTGTACCACATCGTTCGCCAAGTGGAAAGACGCGATGCCCTAAGCTTTGTCACCCTACTCGCAGGTGTGGCTTTTGCCTACAGCATTACGGTTCTTAACCCATTACATATAGAACCAACAGCGATGAACACTCTGCTTGCGGGGGCCATCGCCATCTGTGCCATGATCTTACCGGGGATTTCTGGCAGCTTCATTTTGCTTCTGATCGGAATGTACACGCCTGTTCTCGCTGCAGTAAAGGGGCTCCAAGTCGATATTCTCGCCTTATTCTTGACTGGGTGCGTGATTGGTCTACTTTCTTTCTCGCATTTATTGTCTTGGTTACTACGCAAGTTCCGCGACTTCACATTAATGTTCCTAACAGGCTTAATGATCGGTACGTTGCCTAAAATTTGGCCATGGAAAGAGACGCTGACTTGGCGCACTAATTCAAAAGGCGAGCAAGTACCACTATTGCAACACAACCTGTCACCGTTTGAATTCGAGCACATCACCTCGCAACCTTCGCAGCTGGTCTTAGCGATTATCATGATGCTGGTCGCCATTGCGCTTGTCCTTGGTCTAGAGAAATTCGCAGATTCGGGCAAATAAGCTAATACAAAACCATTGAAAAGCGGAGCCAAGTGCTCCGTTTTTTTATTTCCACAACCCACTCAATTACATAGGAGTAGTACAAAATTTGTCGACGTGACACCTTTTTACGTTTTGCATCTGTGCTAGGATGCGGGCAATGTTAAGTTATAAATGCTGAATCTTAATGAAAGTGTTAAAAATCTTAGGGATGGTTGCGGCTTTAGTCGCGGGTTTTTACGCGCCCGACCTCATCCACAAGCTCTCTTCCGCTCCCGAATCAAAGCCTCTCGATGAGTATTGCTTGCTCTCAACCACGGCTTGTCTCCAACAAGGAGTCAGCATGACACTCAATGTGGATACCGCTCAACCTCTGATTCCTGCCTATTTAGAAGTCTCATGGCATGACAGCCAAGCGGAACAATTAGTCCTGAGCCTTTCAGGACGAGAAATGGACATGGGAGAACCTAAATTTGTGCTTAAAAAAGAAGCTTTAGGCACATACTCAGGAGAGATAACCCTGCCCGTATGTATGCACGATACCATGACATGGGTCGGAAAACTCACAGATGGGCAGAGCACCATTTACCCTGCCATAAAAATGCAAAGATAAGGAACGCTTATGAGCCGCAACTGGTCCCTATTTCTCGTGGTCGCATTCGTGCTCGGCTTTGGCACCAAAACCTACTTAGATGGACAAGCAGAAACCGAGAAAAAGCAAGCAGCCACCTCTGAACAGGTTATTCTCTTCGGTGAAGGCGATACGCCTGTCAGGATTTTTGATACGGGCGACGAACGTGTGCGCGTGGTGTACTTTGGTTTTACGCGTTGCCCTGACGTATGCCCAACATCACTCGCGATGTTGGCTGGTGCGTTGAACCAAATTGATGATGAACAAAAAGCAAAACTTCGTCCTATGTTCATTTCTCTCGACCCAGAACGTGATGAAGCGGATGCTTCTGCTAAATACGCCCACTACTTCCACCCAATGATTGAAGGCCTGTCGGCACCACTCGATGTCACTACTCCTCTCGCTCACCGCTATGGCGTCATTTTCCGTAAGACTGAGCTTGAAGGATCCGAGCTAAAATACACCCTAGACCACAGTTCCTACTTTTACTTCTTAAAACCTGACGGTACGCTGATTACCAAGGTGCCGCACACACTCACACCAGCGCCGATCGTCGACGCCATTTCAAAACTGACTGCAGAAGGAAATTCGAATGAAGGTTAAACACGCAATCAAAACGCTAGTGCTGGGCGCACTTCTACTTAGTTCGATTGCTCAAGCGAACTTAAGTGTCATGCCGCAGGACCCATATGCACGTGCAATGGCACCTGGTGCATTGACGAGTGCGGTCTTTGTCACGTTCGCCAACCGTAGCCAAGAGGACATCAATATCATCGCAGCAGAAACACCTGCAGCCGGAAAAGTGGAACTGCATGACGTAATTAAAGATGGTGACGTGATGCAAATGCGCCAAATTGAACGCATCACGCTAAAGGCGAACGAAACCACCGAGCTTAAGCCAGGCAGCCTGCACATCATGCTATTTGACCTGACAAAACCGCTTAACGAAGGTGATGAAATCGAAGTGACTGTTACTTACGACAATGGCCAGAAACAAAGCTTTAAAGCACCCGTTAAGAAAGTGATGGCAGGAATGAAAAAGCACGTTCATCATTAATCGCTTGAATCATCTGTTAGCGCTCCTGTACATCAGGAGCGTTTTTTATTTCAGTTGGTGAGCTCAAAGCGTGATTTCGCTTTACCTCCGTGCTACGACTTCCCTTCTTAGATATACCCATACCCGATTTGGCGAGAATGACTTGGCGTAAAGTCACTTAGACATATAATCAAGGCGCGATTTACAAGTATTTTTTACGCAATGCTACAATCGATTTCTCGCCTATTCACAAGTGATGGAAGAGCGTCGAATATAACTCTAAAAAACGCAAAGAAGTTGTAAGATTCGAATTACAGCCGTTATACTCCAGTCGTTAACTCACCAACTAAGAGGAAATATGATGATTGTAATGAATAGCACTAACTGGGCAGTGAAAGGGTAAACATCCAACTTTTATCATGGCTGAGCCACAACTCCTCCCTTCTTTGCCCGGCCTTCACCGGGGTCAGCTCTATGCGAATTAGACCCTAATGCGGTTTGTATTAATGCACTTTGTTGCGCCTGGGATAATTCAACAATGAACAAAACACACTCTTTTTGTGAAGCACTACTTACTCAACCTAACCCATTAAAGCGATTAGGTTGGAAACCATTTTTTCACCAACAACTGACATTAGACGATTACGAAGACACGCTTTTCGCACGAGTGATTGCTCACCATCGTAGTGGCTATGTCTTGGTTAGCGAACAAGGCGAAATCCATCTCCCTATCCAGACCTCGCTACCTAGCATGACGGTGGGCGATTGGGTGATACTAAACCACCAGCAGCAGTTTTCTCGTTTACTTGAACGTCGCAGCCTGTTCAGCCGTAAAGCCGCCGGCAGTAAAGTCGCGGAGCAGCTAATCGCCGCCAACGTGGACACTGTCTTTATCGTTTGTTCACTCAACCACGACTTTAACCTCAGCCGTATTGAGCGTTATTTAGCACTCATCAATGAAGCTGACGTAGAGCCCGTGATTGTACTGACGAAAGCAGACTTATGTGAAGATGCTGACGAGTTCAAAGCTCAAGTACAAAAACTCGACCCACTGCTTATGGTAGAAAGTGTCAATGGTCTGAATAAGGCAAGCGTTGCTAAGTTGAAGAGTTGGTGTGGTGAAGGTCAGACTGTTGCTTTCATCGGGTCTTCTGGTGTAGGTAAGTCTACCTTGGTCAATACTCTACTCGGAGAGCAAGAACAAGCAACAGGCGACATTCGCGAGGATGACAGCAAGGGTCGACACACAACGACTGCACGCTCAATCCATCTACTGCCTTCCGGTGGGATCTTAATGGACACGCCGGGAATGCGGGAGATCCAACTAGCGGATTGCGAAACGGGCGTCAGTGAAACCTTTGCCGATGTTGAAGCACTAGCAGAAAACTGTCGATTCAGTGATTGCCAACATCAAACCGAGCCGGGTTGTGCTATTCAAGCCGCCATTGAAAACGGCGCTCTTGAATTACGACGCTTTACTAACTATCAGAAGTTATTGCGCGAACAAGCCCATAACGGCGCGACTCTCGCAGAGCAGAGAGCGCAAAACAAACAGTTCGGCAAAATGGTGCGCAGTGTTGTTGATGGTAAACGTAAGCGTCAGCAAGGTTTTTGATATACCCAAGTAACCTCGAGATGCTTGGGTGTATGCTGTTTTCTTATTAGCGATAATACCAAGGAGGCGAAAGCCTCCTTTTTAGAATCTAATGCCGCCCCGCCATTAATACTTAGTTACACATAACAACATCACCCTCACCCAAATCAACTTTTTGCAAACAATCATCCTTAGAATAAACTAAAACTAGACACAAAATATTACCAAGTTAAGATGTGTGATATTCAGCGGGTAAATTAGCTGAATTGATTAAATTGGAAAATCGATAATCAGAGCTCTTAGCAACGCATAAATCAATATTTGGCCCCCCTTTTCGTTCAAGGAACATTACGCCGTTGCTCAGACATAAATTGCAGGAATGATGTATGCAACACAACAGCCTCGTTGCCCGATACGCTCGTGGTAACCTCGTCCTCCAAATTCTCGTCGGGATCGTCCTCGGGATCTTATTAGCAACAATCTCACCCAACCACGCCGAAAGCGTTGGCATGCTAGGTAACCTTTTTGTTGGCGCACTAAAAGCGATTGCTCCGATCTTAGTATTCATCTTAGTCGCGGCATCTATCGCAAACCAAAAGAAAAACCAACACACTTACATGCGTCCAATCGTGGTGCTTTACTTAGCCGGTACTTTTTTTGCGGCACTAACTGCGGTAGTTCTTAGCTTCCTTTTCCCAACTAATTTAATGCTAGTAACTGGTGCTGAAGGTGCAACACCACCACAAGGCATTGCAGAAGTCATTCAAACACTGCTGTTCAAACTGGTTGATAACCCTGTGAACGCCCTCGTAGAAGCAAACTACATCGGGATTCTTGCTTGGGGTGTGGGTCTTGGTCTGGCACTTCATCACGCGTCAGCAACAACGAAAGCGGTATTTGAAGATCTAAGCCACAGTGTTTCTCATATTGTTCGCTTCATCATTCGTCTGGCACCATTTGGTATCTTTGGCCTAGTTGCATCAACGTTTGCAACAACGGGTTTTGGCGCATTAGCCAGCTACGCTCACCTGCTAGCGGTACTGCTAAGTGCGATGGCGATCATTGCATTAGTGGTAAACCCAGCAATCGTGTACTACAAAACCAAGCAGAACCCTTACCCATTGGTGTTTCAATGCCTTCGTGAAAGTGGTGTAACCGCATTTTTCACTCGTTCAAGTGCTGCAAATATCCCGGTGAATATGACACTGTGTGAAAAACTAAAGCTAGATGAAGATACTTATTCTGTGTCTATCCCACTTGGTGCGACCATCAACATGGCAGGTGCGGCAATTACCATTACCACGCTAACACTTGCAGCAGTGCATACGATGGGCATTGAAATCGACCTAATGACGGCTCTACTTCTTAGCATTGTGGCAGCGGTTTCTGCATGTGGTGCATCTGGCGTAGCCGGTGGTTCTCTGCTACTTATCCCACTTGCGTGTGGTCTATTTGGTATCTCTAACGATGTGGCGATGCAGGTTGTTGCCGTTGGCTTTATCATCGGTGTGATTCAAGACTCGGCTGAAACGGCACTAAACAGCTCAACAGATGTTATCTTCACCGCCGCTGTGTGCCGTGCAGAGCAACAAAAAGAACACTGAAACGCAGTGCGAAAATAAACAAAGGGGGAGCCAATTTGCTCCCCCTTTCTTTTTTCCCGTTGCCTTCAAATGCATGGGTAGTATAAACGTCACGATTATAAGTGGCTTAGTGTCACTTCTTCCAATGGGAAGTGTGCACTAGGCTCAACGAACTCTTGTTGGGCCGCGATGGTTTGCAGTTCCCATTCACCCGCTTGGAAAGTCGCGTTAAGTACGCCAAAGCAAGCATCATGACAATGTTGGAACGCCTGCTTCGGTGTCCACCCTTTCAGTAAGCCTGCAGTGAAGATCGCCGAGATCAAATCGCCCGCTCCCACTGGTGCTTTAGCAAATTCGAAATGAGGACGCTTCGCTAAGTAGGTGCCTTCTTGGGTCGCTAACAACATGTTGAAGCTTGAGTCTGACAGGCAGTACAAGTGTTTCACCAATACGACTTTAGGTCCTTTCTCCAGAGCACGCTGACACGCCGTGATTGCATCGTCTAGCGTGTGGATTTCCATTTCAGCAAATTGACTTAGTTCGAACTGATTTGGCACGATCACATCCGCCATCGGCATCAATCGAGTCAACAAATGATCCGCAATACCTGGCGCAACGATACAGCCTTTGTCAGGCGCGCCCATTACTGGATCACACACATAAAGCGCTTCAGGGTTAGCCTGTTTCACTTTAGTCACCGTGTCGACAACAGCTAAGCACTGCTCTGCACTACCTTGATAGCCAGTCAATACCGCTTGGCATTTTTCTAGCGCGCCAATGTTGCCAAGACCACAAACTAATTCACTGATGTCGTCAGCCGAAAACGCACGGCCCGTCCAACCCTCTTGATACTGAGTGTGGTTAGAAAATTGAACCGTGTGAATAGGCCACACTTCGAAACCCATACGTTGCATCGGGAAAACAGCACTGCTGTTACCAGCGTGGCCAAAAGCAACATGCGATTGTATAGAGAGGATACCTTGCATAGTACCAGACCTCTTCTTGTTGTTATCAATAATTCAAAGACAGCGTCAAGCGCCAAATTCACGAAAGACGTAGTGTATCCGACAAACTAGGATTCTCTAACTCAATTCTCATGCTCTTCACTGGAGCCGATAAGGGAGCTCGCTTTCAGGACCATTTTCTTAATTTCCATTTTGACTTTGTTGAGCGCAATCTTGAGGGTATCCCCCTCTGTTATCCCGAGGTTCAGTCAGGTTCACGCTTGGAATGACTACGCCGGTATCGTCCGCGAACTCAACAGGTTAGCTAATCATCTTTCGTGCTCCAATTGTTAAAAATGGGTTTTCAGTTCTCCAAAAAAAGAGCCTTCCACACAGCATACGGGAAGACTCAATTGAAAATACGCTGGTAACTAATCTAGAATAGTGCGAAATACTATCCAAGTAACGTCTAGATGCTTGGGTATCGTTAAGAAAGCCTCACGAATGAGGCTTGTTGAGATTCTGTGGCTGTAAGAAGTTTTGCGTAAAGTCGAGTGCCTCCTTAGAGAGGGTTGTAGAGAATGCAGGCTCCTCAACCAACTTAGACTGAAGACCTAACTCTAAAAGCTCACCCTGTGATTGCGTCTCTTCTTGATCCGCATGATGAAGCTCTTCGGACAATTTTGCGCCACTTGGGAAGTATGCTTCACGCTTATAAACTTTATTTAATGCACGGATAATGGAATGCTTCTTCACCATACCAGATACCAGTTTACGTTGAAGAGGCTTCGCAATAGATTGCAAACCGACAACCACATCTACGCCGATGTTACTAGCGACCTCATCGCGCAGTGCTCGTGCAGGTTCAAAACCCATATTCGCAGAAAGAAAGAGCCATATATACGCAATCGCATTACCTGTTTTACTGGTGTCCTTCCACGCATCACCAGCATGGAACATCGCCTCTGCGTTACCACTTTCAGCGGCTCTCTCTAGCCAATAACATCCTTTTACCATGCTCATTTCTGTGCCAATGCCATTTAGATGACAAAGTCCAACTTGGATCTTTCCATCAGCGCTGTCTTTATCTGCTGCTTTCATAAACCAATACAATGCATCCGCACTACGGCCTAAAACGTTCTCAGGGGAAAGTTGCCACTCCCCCATATGCAGCATTGCGGCAATACAACCATTGTTGGCGGCCGCTTCGATAAGTTGATGTCCCTTCGCTAGGTTCTTCTCTACTCCTCGGCCAAAGACGAGCGCTTTACCTGTAGCAAAGGTCGCATCTACATCACCTTCCAATCCAGCAATAGCCATGCGCCAGAAATTGGCTTGCTCTCTTAGAATGACATCTTCACGCATCCGCTCGCTCAGTCTCACCATACCGTACATGCCAGTAATGTTGTCCAGTTTGGCCGCTTTATCGTACCAATACAGAGCTTCCTTAATATTTTCTCGCTCTGCTTCTTTGGCCAAAAACAAAATCGTCGGGATATGACCGGTTTCTGCTTTAAACTTTCGCTCTTTTTGTTCTTGCTCTCGTGCTTTTTGCATCGCTTTGCGATACGCCACTTCGCGAGCTTTCCTCTCTGCCTGAAGCCGTTGCTTACGCATTGACAACGAGATCATCCAAAAAAATATCAGGACGAGTGAAAGGCCAGTTGCCGCAATAGCAATGCCCATACTACTCATAAGCATCCTCTTTTTAGGTCAGGGCCTATGTTGAACTTCCCACAAACCGGGGAGTATTGAAAATGCTGAGACGAGTGACACGCCAACCATGGGTGTATACCCGAGCATCTTGAAGTAAATTACCGCTCTATTATATAACGACCGCTTGAGTAAAATCTGAAGTATCCCATCAAAGTATTCGATAAGATTGCCTCACATCAATCCTACTTATTTTTCGACAAGAAATATTCACCCAGATTTTATTGAACCAAATCACGGTTTTGGGGCTGAGGTATTCTCCTCCCTTCTCATCCTCCTCTTCTCCTCCTATAAACAATGACGTCGTTAAGCTGCGCTGAACATCTCATTATGCACACGTTTTATTATCAAAATTGCGAGCAAAACCCCTTCGAATAGAAATTTTTCTCTTGTAAAAAACTAAACGGCCCCCTCTCACACTTTGCTGATGACTGACTGTATTAGCATTTATTTGAACATCTACTTTCGGCATTTCGCCTATATACCCAAATAAAAATGGATTTGTAAACGTGGACAATAAAATATTCAAATTAACAACGATTGCTAAAACTGTATTGCCATTGTTCTCCGTCGCGGTGATCAGTGGTTGTGGCAACTCCAATGATGACACCGTTAAACCAAGTTCCGGTTTATACCCTGCGGGAGAGAACGAAGTGGTCATCTACTACAAACGCGATGTGGCCTCAACCGCAAAAAACAGTAACTATGACGGCTGGGGTCTGCACCTTTGGAATGGTGAAGGTTGTACCAGTACTGACCTAGAAGCCATGGGCATTGCAGATAGTGGCACAGATTGGGGAGCACCACTGCTCTTCACTGGCATCAGTGAAACCTACGGCGCATATTACGTACTCAAAATGGATCCTGATGCGAACGATCCTCACACATGCATGAACTTCATTCTGCACAAAGGCGATGAAAAAGCATTCGGCAGCGCAAACTCGAAAGTTGAGCTCACTAAGCTCGGCGAATCGAAAGGTCTGTTCGGTTTCCATGGTAGCAGCGAACTTTACTATGAGCCAATTGAAGAACGCCCGGTCGACATCGATGGCCAAAAAGCGCACTGGTTAGACGCGAACACGATCGCGTGGGAAGCGGCAGCAAATGCCGACATCATGAAGCTTTTCTATAGTTTGACCAACGACATCTCGATGGATGAAGACAAGCAAATCACAGGCGGTACAGCGGTTGAACTGACGAAAGCGGGTGAATTGTCTGAACCATTAAAAACGCGTTTCCGTCACCTTGCTAGTTTACCAGCCGCAGGGATCGATGTTGATACCGATACATTGCGCTCTATCCTGAAGTCACAAATCGTCATGGTGGCTTATAACGCAGATGGTGACGTTATTTCAGCAACAGAGGTACAAAAGCCTGGTGTGCTCGACGCCGTATTTGCAGATGCCAATACTGGTAACGCAATTGGAGAAACCCTTGGTGCAATCGTTGAGGGCAGCGCAGCGACATTTAAACTTTGGGCGCCAACTGCACAAAATGTCGACCTAGTCATCTACGATGAGAATTTTAAAGAAGTCTCTACGATTGAGATGACGGAAAATCCCGAAACTGGTATTTGGGCATCAGAGGCGCAGAGTCATGCCCTAAACCAATACTATCACTATAAAGTCACCGTTTATCATCCAACAACTGGTGTTGTAGAAACGCGCTTGGTGACAGACCCATACTCATTAAGCTTGTCTCAGAACTCAATGTACTCACAAGTTGTTGATCTCGATAGTGCAAACTTGAAACCAGCAGAATGGGATAACTACGTTCGCCCAACCGTTGAAAAAGACGCAGATCACGTATTGTATGAATCTCACCTTCGGGACTTCAGCTTCAGTGATAGCAAAGGAACGCCTAGCCTGAATGGTAAATATCTCGCGCTAACGGAAGCTGACCGAGAGTCGGTTACTCACCTTCAAGCACTGAAAGACGCCGGTCTTACTACGCTTCATATTCTGCCTGCCTTCGACATTGCGACCGTAGATGAAAACGCAGAGAAACGCGTAGACATCACCGATACCGTTGGCAAGCTATGTGGCATCAAACCAGCAGCATCGATTTGTGGAACAGAAGATGACGCGAAAGTCATTGAAGATGTGCTAAACCGCTACGATCCAACAACAGGCGCAGCACAAGCGTTGATGAATGATCTGCGCATGCTAGACAGCTTTAACTGGGGTTACGACCCATTCCATTACACGGTTCCAGAAGGCAGTTACGCGACGGATCCGAACGGCTCCAAGCGTATTCTGGAATTCCGCGAAATGGTGCAAGCGACCCACAAGATGGATCTGAAGCTTGTCATGGACGTGGTGTACAACCACACCAACGCATCTGGCGTAAACGACAAATCGGTTCTGGATAAGATCGTCCCTGGATATTACCACCGCCTTAACGTCAACACTGGCGGCGTCGAGAACTCAACCTGTTGTGACAACACCGCAACGGAAAACTTGATGATGGGTAAACTGATGGTGGACTCATTGCTGGTTTGGGCTGACGACTACAAAGTAGACGGTTTCCGTTTCGACTTGATGGGTCACCAACCTAAAGACGTGATGGTTTATGCGCTGGAGCAAGTTCGTAAGATTGATCCGAATACACTGTTCTATGGTGAAGGTTGGGACTTTGGTGAAGTCGCAAACAACGCGCGCTTTGATCAAGCAAATCAAATCAACATGGCAGGCACTGACATCGGCACCTTCTCTGACCGTCTCCGTGATGCGGTTCGTGGTGGTTCACCATTTGATGGTGCGGGAACCGGGTTACGCAAAAACCAAGGTTTCGGCAATGCCGCATACCCGAATGAACTGCAAACGGGTAGCCAAGACGAAATTGATGGTGCATTACACAATCAAGATCTTGTGCGTCTAGGCATGGCAGGTAACCTCGCTGACTTTATTCTTATCGATTACACCGGCGAAACTAAGCTGGGTAAAAATGTTGACTACAATGGTGCGCCAGCGGGTTACACGAAAGCGCCTTCAGAGAACATCTCTTACGTCTCTAAACACGATAACCAAACGCTTTGGGACAATAACGCCTACAAAGTGGACGCCGGAACAAGTTCAGCTGACCGTGCTCGTATGCAGTCAGTATCCCTATCCACTGTGATGCTAGGGCAAGGTATCCCATTTATCCACATGGGCTCTGAATTACTACGCTCAAAATCGATGCAGCGTGATTCTTACGATTCGGGCGATTGGTTTAACCGTGTATTCTTCGACGGCACAGACAACAACTGGAACGTTGGTCTGCCTCGTGAAGACAAAGACGGTGCAAACTGGGCGCTGATCAAAACCATCATTGGAGATAGCACAACGAAGCCAGATACAACAGACATCGAGCAAACGAAACAACAATTCCTAGAGTTACTGACAATCCGTAGTACAAGCGAACTGTTCCGCTTAGATACGGCTCAGGAAGTGATGAACCGTGTTGATTTCCATAACGTAGGTCAAAACCAAGTAGAGGGCTTGATCGTTATGTCTATCGATGACGGTACTTCGGCAGGTGCGGACCTCGACCAAAACTACGATGCCATCGTTGCCGTGGTAAACTCAACAGCGACAGAGCAATCATTCAAAGTTGAAGGTGCCACAAGCTTCGAACTGCATAACGTTCAGAAGAACTCGATGGACACAACGGTGAAAGGTGCGAGCTTCTCTGGCGATACATTCACAGTACCAGCCCTGACGACGGCGGTCTTTGTTCAGCCACAAAACGGGGCACAAGGTACTGGTCTGCCTGTGGGCGAAAAGGATGTCTCTAGCATTCCTCCGTACGGTGACACTAAGGTTTACATTCGTGGAGACATGAATGGTTGGAATCCTGCTGCGGAGTGGGAAATGTCCTTTATTGGTAACGGCATTTACTCAGTAACTGGCGTGTTAGAAGCAGGCGACTATGGCTTTAAGTTTGCCGACGGTAACTGGGGGACACCAAACTTTGGTTGTGATGCGGTTGAGTTGGCAAGCGGTTCTCTCGACCTTGGGGCTGAGGGGAACTGTCAACTATCTATTGCAGAGACAGGTAAATATACATTCATTCTAAATGCGATCCATGAACAAGATGATAACGTTGAAAAACCTGTCGTGTCGGTAACCAAAGCAGCAGATGCTCCAACATTCGGCGAAACGGCACTTTATCTACGTGGTGATGTGACCGACGCGGGCTGGGCAGCCATTGAAACCGCGAAGTTCAGCTACGTAGCGAATGATGTTTACTCACTAAACATCGACCTAACAGCAGGGACATTCGAGATGAAGGTAGCAAGCTCTGACTGGGCAGCTTCAACTAACTTTGGTGGTCAAGGTGCGATTGAGTTCGGTACGCCTCTAACAATGGAAGCTGGCAGTGCAAGTGGCAACATCAGCATCACGTTACCAGAAAATGGAAACTACCGCTTCCACTTCAATGCAGCAGATAAGACCGCGCCAATCGTAACGGTAACCAAGAACTAACCGTTAAGATTACAACAAGATAAAAGGGAAGCGTTATGCTTCCCTTTTTTATTTATGGCTCACTATTGGCCAAGTAATGAAAAAGCCAAGTGTGCAGCTATGGGGG
>NZ_LIXM01000012.1 GCF_002608565.1 Vibrio sp. PID17_43 | reverse complement strand
CAGCGGTTCTAGAAAGTCTATCTGGAAACAAGAGTTAATAACGTGGGTGGGTCAGTTTTACTTCGGCGATAACGTCGATAAGTGGATCAAATTTAAACTGGCGTTGACACCGTTCCCAGTTGTAGTAGTGTCGCCATTCAGCTAGTAGCAGATCTAGATCTTCCAGCCCCACGGGGACATTTATGGTCGGATAGAACTCTCTTTTATCTGTTTTCTGCGAACGTTCCACTTTGCCATTCAAATGAGGAGAGCCTGGCTTATTTGAGCGAAACTTGAGCCCATAAATCATGAGTTGCTTCTAGACTTTCTCAGCAAAGAACTCTCGCCCTCTGTCCGTCTGAATACGCTGGATAGGAAGTGGCGTACGGAGTCGGATTACCTTTTAAGAACTTCAAGTACACAATAAATGAAGGATATCTGTAAGTTGAAAGCTTTAGTAAATAAAATATGTCAAAAAGTACACGTACTAGTGGGGTTGCGAGCGAATCACGCAAAGAACGGGGCAGAACTGAGCTAACTGTATTAGCTAGCTCAATGATACCGACACCAAATATTCTACTATGACCCTATATCTTTAAATGCACTCGGCAAATTCAGGTTGCTTTGTCTTAGTTATATCTGTGATAGCACCAAGCTCCATTGCTTCTTTTAACTCAGCTTGCTTACGCATTGCTTTAGTTTCATTGAAGTCCTGTGCTACAGAAGTTTCAATGAATTCAACATCATCAATATCGAAATTTTTAACAGCTTCCTTGATGTCAGACAGGTCTACTTGGAAAAACTCTTTACGACGATTCACCATGTTCAGACGATTATTATCGAATATACGGTGCAACTCTTTCTCAAGAGAAGGGGCGTCATTGGTGTGAATCATTGCGTGAACATCAAAACTGAATGGTACGGAAGCGTCACCCAACTCCTTCACCCTATCCATTGGTTCAAGTCGACGGGTCATACCAATTTTATAAACATTTTCCCCAAACGAGCCAATATTACTAATAACATAAACGTGACCTTGCTTGGTTTGCTCTGCCATGCTCTGTGCTCGTTGATGTTTTTGTTCTGCGGCTTCAAGATCAGCCTGTAGCTGTGCGATCTGCTCTTCCAGTTTACTGCGGGTTTCATCATTCGCTGATTCAAGCTGTTTTCTGGCGGTCACAAGAGCTTTAGAAAAGCGAGCTTCTTCTCTGATGGCTTCTTGTTCAGCTTTCTTGATCTCAGCTTCAACCTTCGCTTCTTCACGCATTTGAGCCTTAATTTCAGCCTGCTCTTCTTTCTCTCGTTGTTTCTTCTCTTTGTGCTCGTGAGTCAGGCGAAGTTCCTCAATTTTAAATTGTAGATACTTATTTGAAATGATAATCATATTGGACTCATTCAGCTTATTAATTGCTTCAAAGGCCTTATTGATTCGCTCCTCCATCTTGGTGGCATTTTTCCATGTACAGTTGGCGATGGCGGCTTCACATTCATTATTGAATGCCCGAGCTGTGAGCCTAATGCCTCGTTCAGTCATCTTCTTGCCTTCGACTTTTGAGTTACCTACCGTCCACTCAGTAGTGCAGTAAATAGCTCCAGAAGCATCCTTCAGACGAAGAAGGTCTTTTTGACGCTCTTTGCACTCGCGGATTTTCTCTTTAAATTGCTCTGCGGTGTCAAAGTCAAAGTGTGGTTCATAGAAACCTAGCTCCAGCAACTCAACGTCATCATCATAAATGCCTATTTGATGGATGAGTGAGTCATATATGCCTTTCTTCTCTTTGTAACTCGACTTGAGCTGCTCAATATCATTTGTGACCTCGAGAAAAACTGCATTAGCTTCATCTTGGCGTAATTTGGATGCTTGGTCTCGAACCTCGATCTCTTTATCCACGTTAATGATGCCAGAATATTTCTTCTCGTAGTCAGCAAGAGCTTGAGAAGCCTTTGCGGTTTCTTGCTTGGAATCTTCGAGTTCTCGCTTTGTGGATTTCAGTCGAGCAATAAAGACAAAAAGCACCACAACTAGTAGTGCAGAAATCACTAGAAATGGTAGCGGGGGTAAATTTTCGAATGCTGATTGAAGCATTATCACTCCTGATTAAAAAAATCTATGGCGTAGTGTAATAGGATAATTAGGAGGTGTTATGTCACTTTGCGCCATTGTATTTTTGAGATTTGAAAATAAAAGATAAGGAAATAATACTTCGGGTATGCATATGGTGCCATTGTTATCTTAACACTTTGTTACTTTTAAGATAGATAGCAAAGAGCAATGTTAAAGTTATAAAAAACTAATCCAAAACCACGTTAACATGATATGAATGAGTATTTGATCTAAGCTACTTTGGGGCATAAATGCGCTAAGAGCAAACAACAAAAAGGCAGCGAGATCGAATCTTCGCTGCCTTTTTAGTATCAGACTTTATTACTCTCCCACAATAGATATCGGAGAACAATAAATTTTGATCGACTTAATAGCGGATATGTTTATCGTAAGCTCTTCGCTTTTATAGTTTGATCAAATGTGAATTATCGTTCAGCTCGTTAGTTAGCGTAATGACAAAGTCGCTTGGTAGTTAGAGTAAGACAGAATCCCTTGGTGCTCACCATTATCACCAAGCCATAGAAACTCGTTATTGAATAATGGTAAGTCAACCAAATCGGTGGGCGGTTGATAAAACCTTCACTCGTTTCATTTCTTGATCCACAAAATCCCACTCACGCAAACGATGTATCAAGCCAAGACAATAATTGCCTGGTAACAAGGGGGTGATTAAGCAGTTCCATGTGGTGGATATTTTGAAAAGTTTCGGTCTGCGTAAATCGCAAGGCTCGCGATGAGTTGGTATTCTCCCCTAACGCACTTGTCAAAGGTACGAGTCCATCACCGACTAAATGATCAGCGATATAGTTATGTGCTTTTTGAATTATTGACCCCACCGCATAGGTTCGTATATACGTCGGTAATGCGATAACTTGCGGTCGCTCAACTGGCGCAGTAAAACGACAGCTCGACTGCCAATCATCATCACGGATATAACCATAGCGAAGATCGGTCACACCAGCACTGCGTAACCGAGTGAGCTTTGAGAATGCAACGGTGTAAGGAACACGTTCCAGCATAGCAGCAAGTGTGTTGCCTGCACGCTCTAGTGGCGCTCCCTTATGGGGGGTACCCAAAAAGAATGCGTGCTTAACGCTCTTGTGCCAACTCAAGCCGAGCTTTTCGGCATAATACAATGCACTGCGTATCACTAAACCACCCATGCTATGCCCGATAAAGGTTAAATCTTCTATTGTCACTGGCCATTGATGTACAACTTGTTCTAACTGCACGGCCAGTGCCTGACCATTTTGTGAGACATGCAAGCCACTGTTGTAGTGCAGGTGGAGGGGGGTATAGCCATGAGCGGATACAAGTGCTTCACTATGACTCTGCTGTTGAGCCAGTCCTTCCCAGTGAAGTGGACTAGAGCACAGACCGTGAACCATGAGTAGCACTTTATTAGTGGGGAGATCCACAGCAGAAACGTTGGTGGCATCTAGTGGCTGTTTGCCGTAAAAAATGGTCATCGGCAATGCCAGAGGATTACCATCAGCGACAAAGCGATCACCTATGATCCCATTTAAAAAAGATAAGGTTGCCAATCGTTGGGGATCGTATGCGTCACGACTATCAATAGATTTAATCCGTGTTTCGTTATAAGCAAAAAGCTTATCAACCCCGCTACCGACTATATTCGTTGTACCATAGATCAGTCTGTATATGCTGCCCGTTAGCCCACAACACTTACGTGACGAGGTGCCATGAGGCATGCCCAAGGTAGTATAAACCGCTTGGTGAACACCTTCTGTCACCTCAGTAATATCAAGGGTGAGCTGATGGACAAGTTTACTCAGACCTCGTAAGTCAGATCCACGTAGTTTCGTAATCCCCTTAATTGCAGCATATCTAGACATAAACGTCCCTCCAAGAATCGTTTAAGTCTAACACTTAACACGCTAGTTGCAGTGTCATCTCAATCACAACTGGACAAAAGCTTGTTAAATACATTTCTAAATTAGCCAATCATGAATTAACTGACGTATGGCACATACCACTAATCGAGTGGTCAAGTTTTGTCAGCCACTACACTATGAATCATATACCTTATGGCTCGATATAACTTACCACTTCTAGGCCAAATCCAGACAAAGCATGATACTTCTTATCGCACGAAGAAAGTAAGTTCATCTTACTGACCCCAAGATCAGCCAATATCTGCGAACCGACACCGACTTGGCGTGACGTTCGATCTTTCTTATTCGGCTTAACGCTCACTCCAGTGTCGAGCGCTTGATAATGCTTTACACGTGCAATAGTCGATTCACACGATTCTTGTTGGCCTAATATCACCAATACACCGCCATCAGCACCAATCTTTTGCATTGATTTGTTCAATGGCCAACTTTGCTTACTGTCACGAGTCGAAAACAGCACATCATTGAAGGTATCTTGCAAATGCACTCGTACATTGGTCGGTTCGCCATTTACGTCGCCTTTACTCAATGCATAATGCACTTGGTTATCTACTGTGTCGCGATACGTGGTCATAGAGAACTCACCAAACTCAGTGGGTAGTTTGCACTCAGCAATACGCTCAATGGTGGTTTCTGTTGCATTGCGGTATTCAATCAAATCCGCAATAGTGCCGAGTTTAATGCCATGATTTTCCGCAAATACCTCCAGTTGAGGGCGCCTTGCCATCGTGCCATCTTCATTAAGGATCTCTACGATCACCGATGCTGGTTCAACCCCGGCAAGCTTCGCTAAATCACAGCCTGCTTCAGTATGGCCAGCACGAACGAGTACTCCGCCCTCTTTCGCCGCTAGTGGGAAGATGTGACCAGGGGTTACCAAATCAGTATGCTTAGCTCCTTGTGCGACTGCAGCTTGGACAGTAATAGCTCGGTCTTCTGCTGAAATGCCCGTTGTCACTCCTTGAGCCGCTTCGATAGAAATGGTAAAGGCTGTGGCCCAGGGTTCCGTTGGGTTAGATACCATCGGGAACAGGTTGAGCGATTCACAACGTTGCTTAGTCAAAGTTAAACAAATCAAACCTCGACCATGAGTAGCCATAAAGTTGATATCTTGTGCGGTCACATGCTGCGCCGCCATCATGATGTCGCCTTCGTTTTCACGATCTTCATCATCCATTAGGATGACCATTTTACCTTGGCGGTAATCTTCAATAATTTCTTCAATTGTACTAATTGGCATACGACCGCTCGCTTAGTCAGTGATAGTGTTAATGTGTTTAATGCATTGGCTCAGTACCGAGGTAATGGTCTCCATACTTTCTGGTGAGCGCCCTCGGATAGGAAAGGAGTCCTTGCGACGATACATACGTAAAGGTTTTTCAATGCTAAAAGGGATTTGTCGTGACGCCAAAGACTGCATAATCGGCTGATAGTTAATCACTCCTTCGCCCAGCACAGGAAAGGTGAACTTGTCGTCATGCACTTGGACGTCTTTAACATGGAAATGACGGCAAAACGGCAGTGCGATCTGTGCTTCTTCACTCGGACTTAAATTCGGTACTAATGACACTGAGTTACCGGGATCAAAATTCAGAGCTAGCGCCGAATTGTCTACTTCAGACAGAATTCTTACTCCATCATGCGCGCTCGCAAACGCGTTGAAGTTATGGTCGCCGCCATTTTCGATACAGATGACACAGCCTTTATCCTTGGCATATTCAGCCAATATTTTGAGATTTTCGACAATGATGTGGCGATCGGCAATGGGACCAGTACAGGTATTTAAATAGGTAACACCCAGCGCATGGGCGAAATCGATACGCATCATAAAGTCTTCAATCGCTGACGGAGACGCTAAGTTCATCGTGCAGCCTAAAGCTTGTGTGGTCAATTGTTCTTTCTCTAGCAGAGACAACAAATATTGGGCATGGTTTTCAGAGAACATATCGCTGTCTAAACTACCGACGTAGCCCTGATTGAATGCGAACTCAACTTGGTTTACACCCAAGCTTTCAATCGTTTTTAACGATGTTTTAAGGTCATGCCCGTCAAAAATAGCCGTATTGATGGCTAGTCTTTCTAATACATTCATAGTGTCCAACCTTTTAGCAATTCATTATTTAAACCACCCACTGCTGCAACAAGACTTCCCAACCCAACAAAGAGATAAGCGAAAAACCGGTGGTAAATAGGATCACTCCCGCGGTGGCTTCTTTGGCGACTTGGTAGCGCTCGGATAGCAAGTAGACATTCAATCCCGTCGGCAGACTGGCCAAAATAACCAACACTTGAATTTCGATAACCGAGAGATAAAACACATACTGTGCGCATAACAAGATAAACAGTGGAAATAGAAAAATCTTGATTGCCAGCAATAGGCCTATTTTTTCTTTAATCAACGAGCGAAGAGAATAAAAGCTCAAGCTCGCGCCTAAGATGAATAAAATAATCGGTATAGCGGCAGCACCAATCTTGGATAAACCATCAATGAAAAGGGCCGGAAGCTCAACATCCCACTCGTTAAGTAATAGCCCAAGCACGATGGCCAATAGGATCGGATCAGTTGCCACCTTACGGTAGCTATAAAACCCCTGCTCCCCCGAGCGAATCATTAAGATATTAACCAGTGGCAAAACCAATAGCAGGTTCGTCACGATCACACCCATCAACACTAAAGTGGCTTTAGGGCCATAAAGCGCAAGCACTAGCGGCCCCCCCACCCCAACAGCGTTAGGGTATAAAGCCGCGACAGCTTTGATATTGGACGAAGCCACCGTGTGATTGCCCTGCGTGATGAGCCAAGTTTTCACTCCCCAGAAAACAGCGCCAAAACACAAAATGTAAGTGGCAAATACCGACAATGATGGAAGATTTTGTAGATCCGTTCGATATACCGATGAAAAAAACAAGCACGGCGCAAGATAAGTAAAGGCAAAGCTTCTAACCCAATCCACTCTGGGTTTGGAAATCCCAGCAATCAACTTGGCACACCCAAGGCCAAGAATGATCCAGGTCATTAACGTAGCTTGCTCCATGCCCGACCCTAACCGCAGCTGCGTTCAGCGATACTCAGTAACTCTGAGTAACCGTCTGCTTCCCATGCAGTTCGGCCAACAAACACACCATCGATATCCGGCTGTTCGATTAAGCCACCAGCATTGGACAAATTCACGCTACCGCCATACAGCAGAAGCATGCTTTGAGAGACGTCTTCACCATATAGCTCTGCCAGCGCTGAGCGAATCGCTTGGTGGATGGTTTGCGCTTCTTCTTTAGTTGCCGGCACGCCATGTTCACCTATCGCCCAAACGGGTTCATAAGCAATCACGACCCGCGTTAACGACTCAACGGGAACGTCATACAATGCAATTTTCACTTGTCGAATGACAGTTTCAGCCGATACGTCCCACTGTTTCTCTTGCGCGGTATCACCAACGCACACCAATGGTGTTAAGCCATGACGCAATGCAGCATGCACTTTCAAATTGACCGTTTCGTCGGTTTCACCAAACATGGCACGACGCTCAGAGTGACCAATCTCGACAATCGTGGCACCGCAGTCTTTCGCCATCAGAGGAGACACTTCCCCCGTGTATGCGCCGTCATCCTGCCAACAAATGTTCTGCACACCGACTCGAATTGGCTGTTCGCTGAACAAATTGGACACCATTTGTAGGTAAGGGAAAGGTGGGATAACGAAAGGTTGAATGCGACTCGAACAATGCTTCAATGAAGGCAAGACAGCAGAAGCCCAAGCTTCGGCTGTTTGCGTATTTTTGTTCATTTTCCAGCTAGTACCGATCCAAATCTTCTTCATGCGGTAACCTGCTCAGTCGCATATTCATTCATGTACTGCAGAATAAACGCCATCGACATCGCACCGGGATCTGGATGGCCTAGCGAACGCTCGCCCAGTGTTTTTGCTTTACCTGTAGTTGCAATCATGTCTTTGGTTGCTTCCACACCTTGCTCCGCTGCTTGAGCAATAGCCGGCAGCGTGTCGGTTAATGGACCAGAAAGTTGTTCTGATTTCTCGACCGCAGCCACTAATGCATCGATCATGGTTTTATCACCCGGATTAGCACCACCGCGATCATAAACCCCTTGTAAGCCGCCTGCTAGGAACGTAGATAACGTAGCCGTATCCAGCTCTGTTGCACCTTTAATTGACTTCGCACCGCTGCGAAATAGAGTACCGAAAATCGCACCGGAAGCACCGCCCATGGTCGCCATCATCGTCGAGCCGATTTTCAACAGTAATTTGCTGACATCTTCCGGCTGATAATCACTGTCTAAAAGCTCTGCAACCGCTTTGAAGCCGCGCTCCATACCAATACCGTGGTCACCATCACCAATCGCTTGGTCGTATTTGGTTAATACTGACTCACTTGCAACCATCTTTTGAGCAACATAAGCCATCATGTTTTTCGCTGTTAATGCATCCATCTTTATTTCCTCAACGCAAATGATTCACAAGGTAGGTCAAATAATGTTTTTAGTTCGTCATCGAGCTTCATAAGAGTGATCGAGTAACCTGACATCTCTTGTGAGGTACAGTAGTTACCGACCAAGGTGTTATGTACTTTGATGCCGCGCTCGGTCAACTTGACGTGGGCACGACGGTTAGCAATCAGCAGCTCCATATAAGTCGAAGCGCCAAGGTTATTTACTAGCAAACAGACCTCGTCACCTGATTGGTAAGGCAGATCATCACACAGTTGGTCTATCAAGCGATCCACGACTTCATCTGCCGACGTCATTTTTTCGCGTGATACACCCGGTTCACCATGCAAGCCCATGCCGATTTCTAACTCGTCGTGTGGCAGTTCAAAGTTGAAGGTATTGGTTTGTGGAATCGAACCTGCCGATAGCGCAACACCAATGGAGCGAGTGTTATCACGAGCACGCTCTGTCACCGCTACAATCTTGTCGAAGTCATTGTATTGCTCAGAAGCCGCGCCTGCGATCTTCAGCACATACAAATCTCCTGCGGTGCCACGGCGCTCTTGAATTTTGTCTAACGGTGCTGAAGCCACATCATCCCAAACACGAATGGTGTGAGTTTTGATGTCATCATCATCCGCAAGCTCGGCCGCGATATCGAAATTCATATTATCGCCAGCGTAATTACCATAAATGTAAATCACACCTTTACCGTTATTGACCGCTTCAGTAGTTTGTAAAATCACGTTAGGCGCAGGCGCTGCAAAGATATCGCCGAGTGCCGCTGCATCCGCTAAGCCTCGGCCAACATAACCCGCAAATAAAGGCTCGTGCCCTGCACCACCACCGGTGACAATCGCCACTTTGTCTGATGGAAAATCTGTGCGCATCGCCGCGGTAATCCCCGGTAATGCTTCCAATTTTCCATTCATTGCCGAGAGCAAACCATCGAACTGCTCCTGAGCAACATTCATAGGGTCATTAATTAATTTTTTTGGCTTTCTCATATTCTTCCCTGCCCTACTACTGATTGTTAACTTGGTAGCTAGATGCCATACGGACCGTCAGCTTGAGTGCATTTTCCATCGCTGGTGTCGACGCGACATTCTTGCCGTAGATATCAAATGCGCTGCCATGGTTTGCCGTTGCAATCGGAATTGGGATCCCTCCTTGAACGGTCACACCACGATCGAAGCCCATCATCTTCAGTGCGGTTGCACCTTGATCGTGATACATGGATACGATTGAGTTCATGCTCTCTTTCTCCACCACCCACATCGTGGTATCACCTGGGAAAGGTCCGAACGCTTGGATGCCCTTCTGCTTAGCTTTCTCAATCGCTGGTGTGATTACCGTGATTTCTTCATCACCAAACAGGCCACCTTCACCGCCGTGCGGGTTAAGTGCTTGCACCGCAATACGAGGCTGCTCAAAACCAGCAGACTTCAAGGTTGTGTTCATCAACTCGATGGTTTCTAGCACAGAATCTACCGTGAGATTTTCCACCACATTCTTGAATGGAATATGCGAAGTCACGCGTCCAGCCCAAATGTCATCGACCACATTCACTTCACAGCCAAAACCGTGGAAGTCCGTCAGTTCTGCAAACCATGACAGTTCATCACGATGTGCTAGCCCTGCCATGTTCATCGCTTGCTTGTTCAATGGTGCGAAGCAGATACCATGTGTTTTGTGCGCTAACGTTAGGTCAACAGCAATTTTCAGTGTTTCCAGTACATAGGTACCACCTTGCGGCGTGGCTTGGCCGTATTCAATTGCATCCGCGTGAGAGCTTGAGAAGCTCAGCAATACAGGCTTACCCGACTGGAAATCTGCTTGTTCAAAGTTGTCGACCACATCGTAATCAAATGACACTTGCGCGATGTCCATGCCTTTGCGCAGTTCATACTCATCGGCAATGATCAGAATGTTTGCTTGTTGGCGGTTTGCTTCCTCAGCCAATACTTTTACTGCCACTTCAGGACCGATACCTGAAGGGTCGCCAAGTACAAGAGCAATAGTAGGTTTAGTCATTTTTCAAATCCTTGAAGTTATTTATACATGTAGTCTACAAAGCCAACAGACAGTGCTGGAACGTAGGTCGCAAGCATTAACACTGCGAACAGAACACCAATAAATAGAATGTTCACTTTAGTTACTTGCCAAATGTCACGCTTCGCTATCGAACATGCGGTGATCAGCACACTCGCAACCGGAGGCGTCTGCTGACCAATCGAGATATTAAGCGCAAGCATTATGCCGAAGTGGATTGGGTCGATCCCCAACTCATGAATCAGCGGTAATACAATTGGCACCGTTAAGATGATCGCTGCCGCACCATGTAGGAACACGCCAACAACCAGTAGCATTAGGTTCAGCATCATCAGCACAACGTATTTGTTTTCGGAGATGCTAAGAATGCCTGCAGCCATTGCTTGTGGTACTTCTTGCTCAGTTAGGAACAAACCAAGCACCGCTGAAGTCGCCACCAATAGCATCACTACTGAGGTACCCGTAACGCCTTCCATCATCGCTTTGTAAAACAGCTTTAGGTTCATTTCACGGTAGATGAAAACACTGATAACAATCGCAAGTAGTACTGCAATACCCGCAGCTTCTGTGGCGGTCATAAAGCCAGAAAGAATCCCGCCTAGAATGGCGAACGGCAGAGTCAGTGCCCAAAACGCATCTTTAAATGCCACCCACAACTTACGTAAGCTGAACGACTCTTCACGAGGTAAATCGTATTTCACTGCGTAGTAGTAACATACCGCAAACATACCCGCCGCACCCAGTAGGCCAGAAATTATGCCAGCGACGAATAGCTGCGAGATCGATACGTCCGCCATCGCGCCGTAAATAATCATAGGTAGAGAAGGTGGGATGATAACCGCGAGTGAGGCTGAAGAAGACGTGACTGCCGCAGAGAAACTACCCGAGTAACCTCGTTTTTTCATTGCAGGAATCAAGATCGAGCCTAGCGCTGCAACGTCGGCTACCGCGGAACCCGAGATCTCAGCGAAGACCATCGATACCCCAACGTTAACCATTGAAAGGCCACCGCGGACAAAACCCACAATCGCGTTAACAAAATTAATCAAACGCAGCGAGATACCACCGGTATTCATCAATGCGCCAGCAAAAACAAACAATGGAATAGACAGCAGGGTAAATTTAGAGCCACCTTCAAACATCGCCAATGCCGCGTTATAGATCGCATCGATGCCCGATGTCGCTACCATACCAATCAGAGCTACAGCGCCAATCGCTATACCAATTGGAACGTTGATCATTACCAAGCCAATTAAACAAAATAGTACAACTAGCGCGCTCATTTCACAGCCTCCATGGCTTTAGCCATATCTTTTTTCGCATCCTTAATGGCTTCTCTGATCTCTTCGTTTTCTTGGTTTGAACCTAGGCGAACCCATGCCCATGCTTTAGGGAAAGAACACAATTGCGCCACAATGAACAGCACCGCACCAATTGGTAGTGCTGATTGCGCAAAGGCTAAAGGGATAAAATCTAGACTGGTTAGCGTCTCGTCACCGAAGATTTGTAAGATGTAGTAGCTGGCCCAAGCAATCACTGCAAAGAACGCAATGACGATGAATTCACTCAATAGGAAAATGGCTTTGCGCATACCCAGCGGCATATTAGCCACCAACCCACCAAAGCCCATATGCGTGCGCTTTAACGCACACAAAGCCGAGCCATAGAAGGTCAACCAAGCTAAAAGAATGGCCGACACTTCGTCGTACCAATGAAGAGAAGCGCCGCTAAACCGTGAAAAAACAGCGACAATAATAATGGTGCTTAATGCGATGAGAATCGTCATCGAAATCGTGATCAGCACTTTTTCTAGAATATTTGAAATTGTATTTATGCTAGCTAAAAAAGACATCGTAAGCCCTCGTAACAAGTGACAGCTAGACTGCGCTTTCCAGCGCAGTACTTAGAGATAAACGTTAGGGCGTTTTACCTTAGTTACTTGCCGCCAGAACCTTGTCTAACATCACCTTGCCGTTGTTTACGTTTTTCACGAAGTCGTCGTAGATTGGCTGACTTGCGCTAACAAAGGCATCGCGGTTTGCAACGTTAAGCTTCATACCACCCGCAACCAGCTTATCTTTTAGCTCGTTCTCAAGTTTTGTTGCTTGTTGATAGCCCCATTGCTGCGCTTGCTTCGCAGAGCTTTCTAAGATTGCACGAACATCATCAGGGAACTTACCATAGTGGCGTGCTCCCGCAGTGAGGTACGCTGGCGTGTACACGTGGTTTGTCACACTTAGGTAATCCTGTACTTCATGCAATTTTGCCGCGTAAATGTTGGTGTATGGGTTTTCTTGCCCATCGATAACACCAGTTTGTAGACCAATGAATACTTCACTAAAACTCATTGGCGTTGGGTTAGCCCCCCAGTTTTTGAACATTTTCACGCGCCATGAGCTGTTTGGCGTACGAACTTTCAAGCCTTGCAAATCTTCTGGTGTATTGATTGGGCGTTTCGCGTTAGTAATGTTGCGGAAGCCATTTTCCCAAAAGCCAATGACTTTGTAGCCTTTCTTCTCAGCTGCAGGCGCAATGTATGGCCAGAATACGTCTTGCTCAATTTTGGCAACGTGTTCACGGTCAGACACGAGGAATGGCAGTTCAAACAGTGCCATTTCTGATACGTGAGTTGGCAGTGTTGACGTTAGTAGCGCCAAATCCACTGTGCCCAATTTCAGTTTTTGTTGAACATCTTTGTCTTTACCTAATTGAGCTGCACCGAAGAACTTCAGGTTGTAATCGATGCCTTGTTTCTTAAACTCTTCGTTCGCAACTTCGGTGAAGTATTGAGTTGTGTTGTACTGGAGTGAGCCGACTTGAGCACTGGTTGCCACTTTCAGGTCTTCTGCAAATGCGTTAGTCGATAGTAGGGTTGTGATTGCAAGTGCAGTAAGCGTTAGTTTGGTATTTTTCATTTTTATTTCCACGTTATTCCATTAAACATTGAATCTAAATTAACTAATAAACTCTCTCTCTATCTCCTTGATTCTATTTAACTTTTCAGTAGATGGACCATCAGAAAACTCAGAATCCAACCAAGTATCCAAAATCGACTTAGCTAACTCATGACCGATGACTCGCGCTCCCATTGTGATAATTTGAGCATCGTTACTTTTACGCGCTCGCTCTGCTGAAAAAGTATCGTGGCAAAGAGCAGCTCGAATGCCCGGTACTTTGTTCGCAACTATTGAGACACCAATCCCCGTACCACAGAGAATAATTCCGCGTTGATGTTTACCTTCTCTGACAGCAACACTGACTGTCTTTGCTATGTCTGGGTAAAGCTCTGCATTTTGTGGATCGATTCCATAATCAACAAATTCAATACCTTTCGAAGCCAAGTGCGATTTCAGGCACTCTTTCAACTCAATCGCCGCATCATCACAACCTATTGCTATCATGTTTCCTCCTGTTCATATGACCACGAAAGTTACAAATGATATTGGACCATTACACAGACAAATAACATATCAACATTTACCAAGTGGGATTTTGATCACTAATTAGTTACACCTTGATAACAACTGCGTGATCGCCATAGCGCTGGATATTTAAATTTATAATTATGTGAACCGTAACAGTCAATTTTACATAAAAATGATTAAGGTCAATAAAAACAACAATATAACTCAATAAAGTTCTATCTAAATAGCATCATAAGTAGAGCCTTAAATCTAATTTTAACTATGAAACACTCAGCAAGCATTCACTAAACCAATGCGCACATAACAATTAACCTTTGAACTGGCTATATCGTGTTCGTTTGTTTTGCATAATGAGCACATGTCTAGTAATCTGAACAAATGAACATCCATAAATACTTTGATAAGGACCTGTACCATGAATGAGCTAGGCTTCGCTCTCGCACAAGTAACCGAGAATGCCGCTTTAGCTGGCTACCAATGGCTTGGTAGAGGAGACAAAGAAAAAGCAGACGCCGCTGCTGTAAAAGCAATGCGCTTACAACTGAATTGAACTCAGGTCGAAGCAACCATTGTGATTGGCGAGAGAGAAATCGATGAAGCGCCAATGCTATATATAGGTGAGCAACTCGGGCTAGGTGGTGTTGAGATTGATATCGCAGTAGACCCTATTGAAGGTACGCGCATGACAGCCATGGGACAATCCAATGCGCTTGCCGTACTTGCGGCAACCGGAATCACTAGGGGCGACGTACTTAACGGTGTTCATAAGCAGGGCCTATCACTAACTACCGAGACTCTACTTGTACAAGGCAAGTCAAAAAAGATTAGAATGTTCAAATCCACTCATGATTCACGCCTGCTAGATAATGAACTTGAGTCAGCCGCGATATAAACAAGAGCCGCATTAAGCAGCCATTTCACAAGGAACAACATGGAACTGAATAATATTGAACAGGCCGAAGAGACTAACCTACTCACCGAAATCTCGGTTGCGTATTACCAAGACGGTGCCACTCAGGAAGAGATTTCAAAACGATTTGGTTTATCTCGCGTCAAAATTGGCCGCTTATTAAAACGCGCAAGAGACCAAGGTATTGTCGAAATTAAGGTCAAGTACCACCCTGTATTTGGTGCCAAGCTGGAAGAACAGCTTAAAGAGCGTTTTGGCCTTAAGCGTGCACTGATCGCTCTGGACCAACCAACCGAAGACGAACAGCGGTCACTACTCGCCGGAGTGGTATCGACATACCTATCCGCGACTCTCAAAGACGGCATGGTCGTGTCGGTTGGCCAAGGACGAAATGTGTCTGCGGTATCGGAACATACCGGTATTGTGAACCCTAAAAAGTGTACCTTTGTGTCAAGTATCGGCGGGATTCACCCACGAGGCGGTATCCTCAATGCCGACCATATTTCGCGTCGCTTCGCTAAGACCTTTGGCGGGGTTAGTGAGACACTGTATGCGCCAGCGTATATCCGTAACCCTCAGTTACGTAGCGCACTACTAGAGGATGAAACGGTACAGCAAACCATGGACATTGCTCGTAAAGCTGATGTCGCATTGGTTGGTATCGGTGATTTGAACGAAAGTAGCTATATGGTCAACCTAGGATGGTTCTCAGTACAAGAAATGGTTGAGGCCCGTATTCAGCAAGGCGTTGTAGGGGAAGTTGGCGGTTATGATTTCTACGACAT
Organism: Vibrio sp. PID17_43; assembly: GCF_002608565.1. Taxonomy (GTDB): domain Bacteria; phylum Pseudomonadota; class Gammaproteobacteria; order Enterobacterales; family Vibrionaceae; genus Vibrio. The sequence continues at coordinate 119,947 of NZ_LIXM01000012.1, read as the reverse complement.
CAAAGGGGAAGTTCAGGACACAAAAATGAGTAATCGTGTCATTGGCTTAACCATTTCCGATTACCAGAAGATCCCTCAGGTTATCGCCATAGCCGCAGAAAGCAGTAAGCCATTATCGATTGTTGGAGCTCTTCGTACCGGAGCAATTGATATTCTAGCAACGAGCGTTGCCAACGCGATTACCATCTTAAATTTGGACGCGCAAAAATAGAAGTGCCAACTCAGTCGAGGTTTATAAACGAGGGCGTTCAGGCTTCTGTGTCTGCTAATTTTAGTTAGATATCTAAGACTTCATCCAAGCGCCCCTCAAAGTGAATCGCCAGTTGAGACAATGTCATATTTCAGTTCTGGATTGGCATTGTCCATTTCTTAGATACGTTTAATATCCTAGCATAAAGCGGCTTGAGCAAGCTATTTTCATTTGGAAACCCACCCTTAGTTTTGGTCAGTTTACGGAAGTGACGATGGACGGCTTCGATAGCAATCGCCTCTGGGAAGCCTGTAAGCCCATCTACGCAGGCGATAAGTTTAACTCTGCTAATGTTTTATTCTCTTTTAACGAAAAACCATATCGATAAAGCAAGCCTTCCATTTCTCTCGCCGTGTAAAAAGTTATCCAAGGCTCCCCTACTTTCGCAGAAAAATGCTTTATTGCTTCCGCTCGCTCACTGCGTTGGGGTAACCCTTACCAAAACAGGCTGCTGGATTTTCATCCAAGCATTTATCAACGTACAATATAAAAAAAGTGGCGCTTGTTTCTTGAGTCAGCACCGCGATCTCTTTCATCGTCGACTCATACTTCTCTTTTCTCCGCGACTAGAAATCAAACGCAAACCCCGCTCCAAAGGCACTTTCATCAAAATCATAATTTGATATCGTCAGGCCATAACCAGTCTCCGCTTTCATGTAACCCCGCAAGCCCTGATAAACAGGGAAGTCCCAAGAGAGTCGGTAGAAACCGTATTGCCAATCTTTAGTAAACAAGTTCGCGACGGTGAGCTTTACTTCATTGTCATTGACTGGAAGCCAGCCTAGATCCAACTCACCGTAACCAAGATAGTCGACAATGTCTGGGTTGTAGTCTTTATTACCCACATCTATCCACGGCTTAACGCGCACAAAGCCTGTATCGAAATCCCATTTGGTGTCGAGATAAGCGCGGTTCCAGCTTACTTCGTCCGTGCCGCCAGCGCCATTAGACTGATGTTCAAAACCGAATGAAAGTTGCCATGGGTTAACGTTCCAACGGTAAAAAAGGTCAGGGTTGTATTGGTCATCCCGAAAGTAGGCAGAGTCATCATACGCTTCCCAGTTCGAACGCTGTGTGTAAGCAGCAAACAAGCCATGATCGCCAAAAGACAATAGCTTGTATTTCATACTTATTTGAAATTGGATAAATACGTCCTTTGCGGCATGACCATTAGGGTTTAGCGGTGCAAAGCGCTTCTGGTTGACTTTCGACTCGGTATAAAACGGGAGTAAATAATTGTCGCTATGTGCGGAAAAGCGGCTCTCGCTGGCCAAGGTTTGAGACACGATTATTAAGGGTAAAACCGCTACACCCGCCAGTTGATTAAACGTAAACATTTCTATCCTTTTAAGGAACGTAATCCATTGATATGAGTATAGAAGAAACTAAATTTATCACTATTTCATTTTTTCACCGAATTGGCCCTGCGTATTCCCCACCCACGCAAAGCACCGTTTGTGAACCAAATGATCATTCATTTTGTGCCATTCAAAATCATTTTTGATACACGTCTGGTTGCCATATCTGCATAAAGTTCTCGACGGGCTCGATAGGCTTAAAGCCGTACTGTTCATACAGGCCATGAGCGTCACGCGTCGCAAGCATCATCCTGCGCAAACCTTGAAGCTCTGGATGGGCCACAATTTCAGAAATTAACCACTTACTTATGCCTTGCCCACGGTAATCTGGGAGCACGAAAACATCGGCGAGATAAGCGAAGGTGGCTTTGTCAGTAATAAGGCGAGCAAACGCGACTTGTTGATTAGACTCTGTGAACACACCGAAACAAAAGGAGTTTCGCACCGCTTTGTCTAGCATGTCTCTCGGTACACCTTTCGCCCAATAGCTCTGTGAAATGAACTGATGGATGCAATCCAGATCCATCTCTGCAAAGGCGGTACTGATGCGATATCCTTTCATTAAACGCCCCCTATAAATCAAAGCTTCTCTGCGACACAGATAAGATTGTTTGAGTTAGTAGTAAACTCCCCTTCTGCCCATGAGCTGTATTTTTTGGTAACACGTAAACCCGCCTGGGCAAGAAATGCTTCTATCTCACTTAACTTTCGGTACTTCAAATCAATGCTTGAATGTGTTGTTGAACCATCTGGGTAGTGACGTTTTTTCTTCAAATAAAGGATTGCACTTTCAGCGTCATAACGTTCGCTCATCCCCATGTACTTCACTTCGCCTTTTTCGGGCAATTCATAGGCCTGCCACAGCGACATTTCAGCATCAATTTCTAAGTTATCGGGCGTTGGTAAACGGGTATCAAAGATGAAACGACCACCTTTGTTAAGGTGATTAGAAATCGAATTAAGGACACCAGCTAACGTCTCATCGGAGAGGAAAGCTTGGAAAGCGTTGCCCGTCATGATCGTCATATCAAAGCGTTTATCGTGAAAGAATTGAGTGGCATCCTGTTGCAAAAAAGAAAGGTTCTCTAACCCCTGCGCTTTATGTTTGGCTTGTTTTAACATCCCCTCGGCAATATCAATGCCGACAGCATTATCGAGTTTCTTGGCGACAGGTATCGTGACAATACCCGTGCCACAACACACATCCAACAAACTTCGAGCACCCATCGTGGTAATGTGCTTTTGTATCAGAGCGATAGCATCTTCGTAATGTTTATCATACTGTGCATCGTATTCCATGCCCGATGCGAACTCACTAAGATCTTGTGTCTTCAAAAACGGTCCTTGTTTATTGTCTACATCCAGATTTCGAATGTAGCACGCCATACTCACCTACACACCTATGTTATTGTAAAAGCGTGAAAAAAGTCGACGTGCTACGCATTAGTTTAAGCCATCCAGATCCTTGCTAAAATGCCCATTGGTGTCGTAACACCTGTGGTGATTGAGCTTACCTTTCCATCTTTTAATACATAGAGAGTCGGCGTCACGCTGATGCTCCATTCTTGCATAATGCTGCTTTTCGGATCGTTGATGTTGTCGAACTGGTAGTCTTTCACCTGCATGAACTTTTGTACGCGCGCTTCCGGTCCGGATGCGCCGGATACTGCAAGCACTTCATAGTAATCGCTTAACCAACTCACGCTTGGGCTAACAAACTTACACGCCGGACACCACGTTGCCCAAAAGTACACAACCACTGGTTCTTCATGACTTTTGGCAATCACATCGACAAACTCGCCATCGGCCATGATCGCACTCAGAGGCGGCGCTTGCTCTTTAGGGATGTCTTTGGTGCGGTACCAATCCATGGCGACCGAAATCACGGTCACCATTTGCAACGCTTGACTAAGCCAGTATTTCAGCGATTTGCGTTTTTTTACTGTGTTCACTTAATCGTGCCTCCGCTCGCTTGTTCGATGGCTTTCACCACAACATCGTCAGTCAGAATCACTGGCAGAGGAATCCCCTCGGGTGCTGCCGGACCATAAACGATATTAAATGGCACGCCAAAGCGACCATGCGCACGTAAGAAGTCGGTGACGGAACCGTTCGGGTGTGTCCAATCGCCTTTCAGTGTCGCGACATTAGGGCTTTGCAACAGTGAGTAAACCGGATCTTGCCAGATCACGCCGATCTTGTTGGCTTTACAAGTCACACACCAGTCTGCGGTGACATCGACGAACACCACACGGCCATTCTTCACGTGGTCTGCAATCGCTTCATTTAACAGTTTTTCCCAAGCCAAATCTTGTGGTAATGGCGTTGCCCAGTGATTGGCTGTCACGCTGCCGAGTACCAGACCACCAGCAATCAGAATCAACGAAACCGTGCCGGAAATTGCTAGCGCTTTATTGCCATAAATACGCTTAACTCGCGCCATGATAAGAATAAACGCGACCAAGCCAATTAAGATCACCCAAAATACTGGCAGATGGTTTGTCATCAGTGATAACAACCACACACTGGTTGCCAACATCATGATGCCGAATACGATTTTTACGACATTCATCCATTGACCTGGTTTTGGCAGTTTCAATGCAATGCCAGGGAAAATAGCCACTAAGATCCAAGGTAGCGCCATGCCTAATGCCAATGCAGTGAAGATAGCAAACAGAGTCACCACGTCTGCACCCAGCGCAAACGCAACAGCAGTTCCAAGGAAAGGTGCTGAACAAGGCGTTGCTAGCAGAGTCGCGAACATACCTTGCACGTAATGTCCAAATAGCGAGTTATCGCCTTTCGAAGCTAACCAAGTATTCGTACCTGAAGACAGGCGAATTTCAAACAAGCCAAGCATGTTGACACCAAACAGTCCGGTTACCAACAGCATTAAGCCTAAGAACCATGGGCTTTGAAATTGCATACCCCATCCGATAGCGTTACCTGTCAGTTTCAGCACTAAGATAAAGCCAGCCAATAACCAGAACGAGGTCAGAATACCTAACGAAGAAGCAATGAATTGCGTGCGAATTTGACGACGTTCCACCCCCTGCGCCGCCACAATGCTGCTTAGCTTCATGCCCAGAACTGGCAAAACGCAAGGCATGATATTCAAAATCAAACCGCCTAATAGCGCGAACAAGAATATGTTCACCAGTGAGGTACTTGGCAAAGCTTCAGTAATCACTCCTGTTTTTGCTTGCGCGGTTTCTTGTGCCAGCAAGTTATTGTCTTTGATTGAGACGTAAATCGATTGGTTATCCAGCTCTACATCACCCAACCAAGTATTCACTAGGTAGTTTACGGTAAGCGTATTGCCCTTTTGATGCTGCCCTTCTAATTTGAAGCTGTAATCGCTGGTTGCTTCATCGACGCCATCAACCAACACTTCTGGTTTTTGCCAACCTTGTGAGTTGGTCAGTTTAATTTGCAGCTTAGATTGGTTTGCATCCCAGTTTGCTTCTGTCACTTCAACAAATGGCGACGCTTGAGGCACACTGCTGACCGCTTGCGCGTAGGTGAACATCACACCTTCATCAACTTGTAAGTCGGAAGGCAAGAAAGACAGCTGAATGTGGTAATCCGTCAATACACAGATCGTTGTACACGAAGACAACGTCAGGGTCGCATCAATCACCACTGGTTTGCTCATGTCTTCAACATGGAACGTCATCGGGAAAACGGTATCACCTTTGTAACCTAACGTCTCGACACCAAGTAGCTCGTACTTTTTCGGATAAGGCCACTGCCAATCGACTTTAGTTAGGTTTTGTGATTTTTCCCAATCAATGGAAGGTGCGATGCCACCCTCACCCGGCGAACGCCAATAGGTTTTCCAATCGCCACTGAGTTTGACATCAAGATATCCCGTTACGGTTTTTGCTAGACGATCTTGCTGCCCGGTAAGCACCAGACGCGTTTGTACTGGCGGGTGTTGCGGATTCGTAAGCCATCCGGTATCCGTCGTTTTCGCGTGCACGAATAACGAAAACAAAGTGAGTGCTAACGTCAGGAAACAGTGAAACGCAGTATGGCGTATAATTGATAGACGCATTGTGAACTCTATAACAGTGGAAACATGGGAAATCATACGTGAGCGTCACTAAAGCTCAAGAGTTCTTGTTTTAAGGAACACTAAATAAGAGTGATAATCTTAAGGTTACTCTTTCTTCAAGTCATTCAACATGCTCAATAAAATAACCTTGCTGACATTCGCTCGTTCGTTTTGATCGCGCAACTGGGTAATTTCACTAAAGCCGCTGAAGCTCTTTCGGTGTCACGTTCTCATAATATTATCCTTATAAAAAACGCCTCCATCTCTGGAGGCGTTTATCTTAGTGACTAAATTGGTAGGGACTACTTAAGTAAAAAGCGTCATACCTAAGCTTGCACTGGAACTCTCTCTGCTTGAGTTTCTTGTTCAGCTTCCTCTTTATTGAAGCCTTCATGAAGATGGTAGTAACGTTGGTAAATCACGCCACTGATAGTCATCATGATTGCTGGTAGACCAATCATCATAAATTCTAGACCCATGATGGTGCTTGCTGATTGCTCAACGTTTGGTACGTAGCCCACAACAGATAGACCCACACCCACGATGAAGCCGCCCGCTGCACCTGCAAATTTCACTAGCATCGTTTGTACTGAGAAGATAACACTCTCACTGCGGCGGCCTGTTTTGTGCTCACCGTAGTCTACAACGTCAGCTAGCATTACTGTTTGAAGTGCGTTCGCGATACCTACGCCAAACTTAATTGCCGCACCCGCCATACCAATCATTAGCGCGTTTGCAGGAGCGATAAAGCCCATCAATAGCAGAAGTACGCAAGATAAAATTGGGAAACCACAAGCGATAGGCCATAGAAGCTTACGCGGCAGCAATGAAGCAATACGTGGGAACAAGAACACACCCGCCACTTCCGCTGCGCCAGCTACTGCCATATAAACTGGGAATAGTTCTGCGTTGCCGAGTGCGTAAGAGAAGTAGTAAATCGCAAAGCCACCAACTAATAGATTCGCAATTTGGAAAGACAGAACGGTACCGATCAGCGCTTTAAGCTGGTCATTTTTACCGATGATAGTCAGTACGTCTTTGAAGTTGAATTTCTCTGCTGGTTTCGCATTCGCCGGTGCTGCTTTCTCTTTTACGTTACGAGCAATCAAGAATGCGCTCATCACAAACAGAACCGCAATCAGCATCGCAACATTGAAGAAACCGTCGCCTTGGTTGCCGTTACCTAGCTCGCCCACAATGTGCAGACCGTAAGTACCAGTAATGAACCATGCAAGGCTTGCGAACAGACGTGGCCATACCACAAGTTTTTCACGTTCTTGGCGAGAGCTTGATAGCGCAGGAATCATTGACCAGTATGGGATATCCATAATGGTGTACGTTAGACCCCATAGGATGTATGCCGCCGCTGCGTAGATGTAAAGCGTAGTGCCTTCAAACATGTGTGTACTGAAAAGGCCAACCAGCACTACTGCGTTTAAGAGCGTACCAATCACAATCCAAGGACGGAATTTACCGAATTTTGAGCGCGTGTTGTCAACGATCACTCCCATCATTGGGTCAGTGATGGCATCGATAACACGAGCAGCTAAGAAGATGGTGCCAACGAAAGCAGCAGACAAGCCGGCTACGTCAGTGAAGTAGAACATTAAGAAGATGTAGATAGGTGCACATGCAAAGTCTTTACCGAGTGCGCCAAGACCGTAGGACAGCTTGGTTTGTAGCGTAATTTTATCAGACATAATCGTTCCTTAGTGTCGTACTGCTATTCATTCCCCTAACTAGAATTCATAACGTCGACGTCTTTTATTTATATTTCGATACTAATGCTACTCACACACTGAATGCCTTACTGTGATCAAAAACCGCTTTATGGGAACGTTTACAGGCAAGTTTTCAAAATGAGACATCGAACAATATTTAGACCTATTAATGGGAGGATATCGTGTTATTTGGGCATTTTTATCAACACTTTACGTTCATTAAGCATGAGAACGATTTCAAATATCCAATTAAAACCAACGCAAAAAGCCGTACAACCTTATAGGTTGTACGGCATACGTTTACGGTTGATAAGCGATAGGTCTCGAATATCGCGAGGTTTAGGGAAAATTGTTAACTGATACGCTCAAACTTCACCAACATTGCGCTTTCTGCATCAAGAATTGGCATGGTTAATCCGATCTCTTCACACCAAGCTCCTGAGAGTTCACAGCCTGATTCAGTCCAAGGCGGTTGGTAGTTAACAATGTCACCGTAATTCGATGGTTTATCTAACACAGACACTCGGTATGTCGCCTTTGGCTCTAACCCCGGTACTCGTAAGTGACCACTCAATGAGTTGGTTGGCATCGCGAGCTGAGCAATCATCACCACCGCTTCCGATTGGTCATGAGAAACCACCGCATGAATTTGATGTGCTTTATCGTCGGTTGGGATTCGCCAAGTTCTGCCGCTGTGTAGCAATGGACGCAGCATTTTGTGCAGCTTGATGTAGCGTTCAAAGCCTTCTTTTTCCACTTGTTCTTCTTTCACTGGGTCAAGCTCAATCCCCATATGACCGAACAGTGCCGTAAGCCCTCGGAACTCGATACTGTGACGACGGCGTGTACTATGACAATGACTCGCACCAATATGGCTACCCATCACTTCTGGCGGGAAGAAGTAGCTCATACCGCGTTGAATGGTTTGACGCTCAAGTGCGTCGTTGTTATCTGAAGCCCAGAATCGATGAGTCCGTTTCAGCACTTCAAAGTCAATACGACCACCGCCTGCCGCACAAGATTCGATCTCGACATTTGGGTGTTTATCACGAACTTTATCCACTAAGTCATAGTAACGTTGGGTTTGATTGTGCGCAGACGCCTGACCAAGATGCGCAGGCTGAACGACTTCACGATTCATATCCCACTTAATGTAGGCGATATTGTAAGTCGATAAGAAGTGATCCAATCGCTCAAACAGGAAGTTAAACGCATCATCATTTTGTAGGTTAATCACATATTGATTTCGACCTGTTGGCTGCTCGTAGCCGTCAACTGCCAACAACCATTCTGGATGAGCACGATATAAATCCGAATCTTTGTTGATCATCTCTGGCTCGAACCACAGACCGAATTCCATGCCGAGCTTATTCACGTGTTCAACAATCGGCTGTAAACCATGTGGATACTTAGTTTCACATAGGAACCAATCCCCTAGCCCAGCTTTATCACCGTTGCGCCCTTTGAACCAACCATCATCAATGATAAAACGTTCAACACCCATCTCCGCCGACTGGGTTGCCATCGACATGATGTATTCTGGATCGTGGTCGAAGTAGATGCCTTCCCACGTATTGAGGTGGATCGGGCGAGCCTTGTCTTTAAAATCGCTTGGTAAAATAGTTTCGCGAACATGCGAATGGAAATGATGGCTCATGCCATTGAGGCCAGTATGACTGTGACTCGCATACAACCATGGAGTGGTTACACTTTCCCCCTCGTTCAGCGCAACTTCCCCTGGCAAATATATAACTTCCGCTTGCATGTAACGGCGACCATCGGCTTTCACGTCTACACGCAATCTGTGGTTGCCACTCCATGCGAAATGGAAGCCCCACACATCGCCATTCATTTCATCAAAGTGAGTCGTGCCAGCAACAAGCGCAGGATAATGTTCATGTGAAGTACGTCCGCGGCGGTTTTCTTGTTGGTAACCGCCTTGCAATAGCGGCTGACGAACCGTCTGGAATTCGTGCACCCAACGGCCGTAGTAAGTCATCAACTCATTTGCACGAGCGGGTAAAGGTAAGGTGTTGGCAAGACGGTTGACTTGGTAAACGCCCGATTTAACGTTAGTCAATGTATGGCGAGTTTTCACAACATCGTGTGCATCTAGCTTGAGCTCTGTCGTTAAATGTAAACCTGCAATGATGTCTTCGCTTGCGATCACTAAACTATCTTTCGTCTGTTGGACATCCGTGATAACAAACACAGGAGCCCAATCTTGCCCGTTTCGGTGCCCCTCTACGCCAGGACTACTAAACACACCGCGACCTAGTTCAGGGTGCAAAGTCATTGATACGTCAGCATCTAGACGTCCGTATGGCACAGGGCGATGCAGAGCTAGACGGTAACGTTCAAGATCACCACTGACTTTTTGTCCCCAATGTAGGATCTCGGCGTACTCACCTAACTCTACAATCAATTGCGTCTGCTGACCTGCTAGCTCAATCAGTGCTTTATCCATCATCTTGTCTTACCTTGGAACTGGAAATTACGCAGCATCATAATGGAAAAAACAAAAGAATCTGTGAGCAACGCCAAAATCATGGGAACGTTTACAAATTATTTTTTAAATTGTATGCCTCATCGCCAACCCTTACTCCCGCTTATATTACGCACCAATCAGTTGATAAAATCTAATTTTCTTTGGTTACTGACTCCTTTAACACCTGCACGTAAAAAATTAAAAAACTGATTTATTAAGAATTTTCCATTATTCAACTCACTACCTCACCGCAACAAAAGAATAAATAAGGCTACAAATCACTCAGTTGAAAGCCTCTCCTCTTGAAGTGGTTAACCGACCGCCGTATTCTTGTGGCTTAGAGATTCTTTATGAAGTGTCTCCCTTGGGTCCTAACTCAAAATCCCAGTTTGACGATGCGGCAAATGCTCGTGTGCAGTGCGCCCGCGAACCATTTGTTGTATATACTTCCTTGTCTCACATGCCCAGTTGATTTCAATTGGGCTCTCTTTCCTTCTCTGTCCTTACTCACAATAAAAACATTATAAATCAGAAACATAATACAGATTAATCTTTGTTTTCTTTTTTAAATCTCCTACATTTAAAGATAACGATTTCAACTAGCAAGAACAAAAAGCAACCTCAAACCACCTTCAAAACCTCCATTTATGCGACCTAAATCACACAAAATAGTAATACCCCCCTCATTACGACAAAAATGCCAACCTTGTCATGTAAACGTTTCCAAAGTTTATTTACACTGCATAGCGAGTTAGGGCTCATATAAAGCATAAATCCATAAATAAAAATAAAATGGAGACACTTCATGAAACAAAAGACGTTTATAAAAACCCTTTCACCTCTTGGTGCGAAATTCGTGATCACCGGTCGTCAATATCTACCGCTCACTGCAGAGTTTTAACCCTTTAATTATCCTTTATTTTGCTGCCAAAAATTCAGAGAACAACACCTGAACGCTTCACGACAGAAATGCAAACTCGCTCGCTTCTGCACCTATTACGGTAACGAAACAAAATTAGAAACAAAAAGTTAAGTAGGAAAACCATGAAGGCATTTTCAGAAATTATCCAAAGACGCGACTGGGAAAACCCGCAATCAGTGAACATTCACTGTCTTAAGGCTCACAGCCCTCTTTCCAGTTTCCGCTATATTGACCATGCCCGCGACGGTATTCAAGCCCAACGTCAATCGCTGAACGGACAATGGAAATTCAAACTGTTTGATGCGCCAGAGCAAGTTGACGGCGAATTCATCGAGTCACAATTCAATGACAAAGACTGGGACGAGATTACTGTCCCTTCAAACTGGCAGATGCAAGGTTACGACAAACCGATCTACGCCAACGTGAAGTACCCGTTTGAGGTGAATCCCCCGTTTGTCCCTAGCGATAACCCAACCGGTTGCTACCGCACTACGGTGTCACTTTCTGAAGCAGACTTGTCGAACACGCAGCGCATCATCTTTGATGGCGTGAACTCGGCTTTCCACCTCTGGTGTAACGGTACTTGGGTTGGCTACAGCCAAGACAGCCGTCTGCCTTCTGAATTCGACCTAACGCCTTACCTTGTTGCAGGAGAGAACAGCTTAGCCGTCATGGTGATCCGTTGGTGTGATGGCAGTTACCTAGAAGACCAAGATATGTGGTGGCTAAGTGGTATCTTCCGCGATGTGACTTTGTTGTCTAAACCACAACACTGCATTGAAGATGTATTCATCACACCCGATTTAGACGCATGCTACCGCGATGGTTCACTGTCGATTGTGACCTCTATTTCTGCGCCAGATAACTTCCAAGTTCAAGTTCAGCTATTTGATGGCGAACAAGCTGTGACAGAGCCACGCATCGACCGTCCACACAACCGCCGCATTGACGAACGTGGTACTTGGGATGACGTGGTATTCCAAACGCTACACGTACGTGAGCCAAACAAATGGACGGCGGAAACACCGAACCTTTACCGCTTAGTCGTTTCACTGTTGGATGAAAACGGCACGCACCTAGAAAGCGAAGCATACCCTGTGGGTTTCCGTAAAGTGGAAATCACCGATGGTCAATTGAAGCTAAACGGTAAGCCTTTGCTGATCCGCGGCGTGAACCGTCACGAACACCACCCAGAGCTAGGTCATGTGATGACGGAAGAGGACATGATCCGTGACATCTGCTTGATGAAGCAATACAACTTCAACGCGGTACGTACCGCGCACTACCCGAACCACCCTCGTTGGTACGAGCTATGTGACCAATACGGTTTGTACGTGTGTGATGAAGCGAACATCGAAACTCACGGTATGCAGCCAATGAACCGCCTATCGAGCGATCCACAATGGGCGCACGCTTACATGAGCCGCTACACCCAAATGGTGATGCGCGATAAAAACCACCCTTCGATCATCATCTGGTCTTTAGGTAACGAGTCTGGTCACGGCAGTAATCACAATGCCATGTACGCTTGGTCTAAAAACTACGATCCTTCTCGCCCAGTGCAGTATGAAGGCGGCGGTTCAAACACCACAGCGACCGACATCATTGCGCCAATGTACGCACGTGTGAATACCGACATCGAAGACGAAGCCGTGCCTAAATGGGCAATCAAGAAATGGGTGTCACTACCAAACGAAACTCGTCCTTTGATTTTGTGTGAATACGCACACGCGATGGGCAACAGTCTGGGTAGTTTTAATGACTACTGGGAAGCGTTCCGTGATTACCCTCGCCTACAAGGTGGCTTTATTTGGGATTGGGTGGACCAAGGCTTGAGCCAATGGGATGAAAACGGCCAACACTTCTGGGCTTACGGCGGCGACTTTGGCGATGAAATCAATGACCGTCAGTTCTGCATCAACGGTTTGATCTTCCCAGATCGCACGGTTCATCCAACGTTGGAAGAAGCAAAATACTGCCAACGCATGATCACCGTATCACTGCAAGAGCAAACCAAAGACGCTTGTACTCTGTTGGTGACGAACGAAAACTTGTTCCGCGTTACTGATAATGAGCAATTGAACTGGTCACTATTGGAAGATGGCAAAGTCATCCAAACAGGGTCGTTCGCACTTAACGTGGAAGCCGATAGCCAAGCAAGTATTGAGTTCGCCCTTAACTTCACGCCAAAAGCGCAGGCGCAATATCACTTAAATACCGACATTACTCTGATTGCGGCAACGCCTTGGGCAGACGCAGAACACGTAGTCGCTTCTGAGCAAATGGCGCTACGCAATACAGCAGGCCTTGCTATGCCAGCGTTGGAAGCGCAACCAGCACCAATGCTAACGCAACAAGACAACGTGATTTTGGTTTCTAGCTTGGATGAAAAACATCAATGGCGTTGGGATAGCCAAACTGGCTTGATGACCGAGTGGCATGTCGATGGCAAAGCGCAAATGCTTGCGACACCACAAGACAACTTCTTCCGTGCACCATTAGACAACGACATCGGCGTCAGCGAAATCGACAACGTCGATCCAAACGCTTGGATGTGTCGTTGGGACATGGCGGGTATCGGCCAGTGGGAACGTCAATGTGTCGCTTGCTACAGTGAAACCCTGGCGCATGCAGTAAAGGTGACCTCGACCTTCGCTTACCATTTTAATGGTGAAGTACGAGCGATCACGACTTGGACGCACACGCTAAGCAATAACGGTGAAATGGCGTTGGCTGTCGACGTGAAACTGGCTGATGACCTGCCACCAATGCCACGCATTGGTTTGGAATTCGAACTGCCATTGAATGATCAAAACGCACCTATCACTTGGCAAGGTTTAGGCCCATTTGAAAACTACCCAGACCGTTTGGCAGCGGCACGTTTTGGCCTGCACACACAAACGCTTGAGCAAATGCACACACCGTACATTTTCCCAACCGACAGCGGATTGCGTTGCGGAACGCAATGGTTGAAGGTGAATGAGTTAGAAATCTCAGGCGACTTCCAGTTCAGTGTGAGCCAGTACGCTCAGCAGCACTTAGCAGCAGCGAAGCACACCAATGATTTGGTCGCAGAAGAGAAGATTTACGTACGCCTAGATCATAAACACATGGGTGTTGGCGGTGATGACTCATGGAGCCCAAGCGTACACAAGGAATTCCAGTTAACGGACAATCAATACGCTTACAAAGTGACGTTCAAACCAGCTCAATAATCGATTGATGAGATAAACACAAAACACGTCAGTGTGCTTAATCCCCAAGTTTCGGCTTGGGGATTTTTTGTTCAAGCTAGGTTCTATTTGCTTTAAAAGCTTGATACATCGCCACTATTCAAACTTGGGTATTTGAGTTCATTCGCCTTGCATTGTTAAATGAAGAATATATTGAATACGGCGAACCAGACGAAACTGGCGGCGAACAAGCCATGGTCAATTTGCTAGCCAATCATCAAGCACCTAAACACCCTGAGCATAAGCTTTTCATGCCGATTCTCGTCAGACGTTCTTCTGTTGGTAGTATCACGGCCTAATAGCAGCAAAAAATGCCAAGATATTCCCAAGCTGCCTCACGATACCTTGGTATGTAACGCGACTCTCTAAGCATCAGAAGTAAGATGCTTGTAAGACTCGCTATGTAAAACAAGCGCATATTTAAAAAAAGGAGTATTCTTAGATATAAAAGTCCGAAATAGTTACTGAATGAGCATTCAACCCAATTCACGTCAATTAATTGCCTGCGAAGAGTGCGGCTTAGTCGTTCGTATCCCGGACATTGAGCAAGGCCAAAAGGCACAGTGCCCTCGCTGCGAGCACTCGCTAACCAAGATCAATGCCAAACCTTATCAGAGCATTATCGCGGTATCTATCGCCTGCCTGATTATGCTGGTTTTAAGCGTTTCTTTCCAATTCATGTCTTTTAGCGTGCAGGGATTATCGCAACAGATTACCTTAATGCATGCAGCAGAAATGCTCGCAGAATTTCACTATGCTTTACTCGGTGCACTTTTGCTCGCCACGGTTTTAGTCCTGCCCGGCATCTATATCAGCCTTATTCTGTTTCTTCATCTAGAAGCACTGAAAACACACCAACGCACATTATCTCGAAAGCGCCAACGTACGGCGAAAGTGCTATGCAGAATTATCTTCCGTATCGAGCCTTGGCTGATGGTGGATGTATTCTTGATTGGTGTATTAGTGAGCTTGGTAAAAATCGCTGCCTTGGCCGAAGTCGGCATGGGGAACTCCTTCTGGGCGTTCTGTTTGTACGCGATACTCGTAGTGAAATGCATCTCAATGGTAGACCGGAGTTGGTTATGGGGGCACTTCATTCCTGTCATTGAATTAGCCAATGTCAAAGAAGGGGACACTCACCACAGCCACAACCACATCGGGTGCCATACTTGCCACCAAATAAACCCTATTGAAGATAAAAAGCACCAAAAGTGCATTCGTTGCCAAAGCCCGATTCACAGATACAACCCAAGTGATAATCTTCAAAAAGCATGGGCGCTGCTGTTTGCCTCGGTGATTTTCTATATTCCTGCCAATTTGTATCCCATGATGTACACCGTCAGCTTGGGCAAGTCAGTAGGTTCAACCATCATGGAAGGAGTAATATTACTGTGGCATCTGGGTTCTTATCCCATCGCAATGGTGATTTTCTTTGCGAGTATTTTTATTCCAATGGCGAAAATGCTGGCGCTAGCTTGGCTCTATTACAATGCCCAAAAAGCGCAGTATTTACCGCCAGAGGAAAGCATATCGCGCCTTAAAGTTTATCGCATGACCGAGTTTATTGGCCGTTGGTCAATGATCGATATTTTTGTTGTCGCTATCTTAGTTGCGCTAGTTCAACTGCATAACTTAATGGCGATTTACCCAGGCCCTGCGGCGTTATCATTTGCTGCAGTAGTCATTTTAACCATGCTTTCTGCCATGACTTTTGATTCACGTTTGCTTTGGCAACTACCTCAACATAATACGCAGAAACCACGAACGAATAACTTAACTGAGAAAGCTAAATATGAGTGATGATAATCAGGCAACCGCTCAAATAAAGCCTAAGAAGCAAGTTTCTGCGATATGGATTATTCCTATCCTAGCACTCGCAATGGGGGCGTGGATGTTATTCCAATATATAACCAGTACTGGCCCTGAAATTACCTTAGAGCTTCCAACCGCTGAAGGGATTGAGGTTGGCAAAACGGACATTAAAGCGCTGAACGTTAAAGTTGGCACCATTACCAAAGTAACGTTGAGCAAAGATTATGACCACATTATTGCCACGGCGCAGATGGATCGTGACGCAGTTCGAATGTTACGTGACGATACATTATTTTGGGTCGTTAAACCAAGGGTTGGCCGTGAAGGCGTTTCCGGATTAGAAACACTACTCTCAGGCGCTTACATACAACTGCAACCTGGAAAATCCGGCAAAGAGAAACGAAAATTTACTATTTTAGATACGCCTCCTGTTGCTCCGCCTGATGCGAAAGGCCTAAGAGTGGTATTGACTCATCCCGAGGCGGGAAAACTCGGCGTGGGCGACCCGGTCATTTATAAAGGCTTTACCGTAGGACGCGTAGAAAAAACCAGCTTCGACGTGAAAGATAAACTTGCGCATTATCAGTTATTTATTCTCCAGCCATACGACAACCTGGTTCGAACTAAGACAAAGTTTTGGTTAAATTCCGGTGTCGATTTACAGCTTAATGCTAATGGTTTCGACTTAAAATTTGGCTCCTTAGAAAGCATATTAACAGGGGGGGTTACTTTTAGCATTATTCCTGAAAATAGTATCAGTAAACCCTTAACCAAAGAATTAGTGCATTTTCGTCTTTACGACGATATTAAGCAGGTACGTGCAGACATGTACAGCAATTACGTTGACTTCGTTATGCTGTTTGATGAATCCGTTCGCGGTTTGAAAACAGAGGCCCCCGTAGAATATCGTGGTTTAAGAATTGGTACGGTGATGAAAGTCCCGATGGATTTATCACATAGTAACAACGAGTTTTCCGTAAAAAATATTCCCGTTCTTGTAAGAATTGAGCCAGGACGTATCTACGAAAACTTCAATCCAAGTTTATTACAAGACTTTAAACGCGAAATAATGTCTGAGTTTTCCAAGGGCTTGCGCGGCACGCTAAAAACTGGCAGCTTGCTGACTGGTGCATTATACATTGAAGCTGACTATTACTCTGATGAATCTAGTTACACTGCAAGTGAATACTCAGGTATTGATGTATTTCCGACTAAACGCGGCAGCTTTGCTCAGGTTCAGATTCAGATCAATGATTTTCTTAAAAAAATAAACAACTTACCTTTAGAAGATGCACTTTCCTCACTCAGTACAACATTGAATACAACCGATAAAACCTTGGCTTCAATCCAGCAAACGGTAGCCAATGTAAACCAATTGCTGACCTTGAATGACACTCAACAGATTCCGAAAGATATTCGCCAAAGCCTCCAACAACTGCAAAAAACGCTAGATGGCTACGGCCCCAACTCAACCATGTACAGTGAAATGGAATCTACGCTGAAAGAACTTGAGCAAGTCATGTCTGAATTCAAACCAGTGTTGAAGCAGCTTAATGAAAAGCCAAACTCTTTGGTATTTGGCGAGGATGACGTCAAAGATCCGATCCCAGTTAGAGGGCAAAAATAATGAAACGTGGACTTTTATTGATTTCCGCCCTGCTAGCCGGTTGTAGCAGTGCACCGGAAGAAACCGGAGCCTTGTATGTATTACCGGAAGCCAATGTAGTAATGATAAGTAATAGCGTGATCGCACAGCGACCTCAACTCGTTGTGTATCCCGTCGAACTTGCGAGCTATCTGGCAGACAGTGGCATCGTGTATCGCACTTCAGAAATGCAAATCATTCAAGCAAAAAACAATTTATGGGCGCACAGTATTTCAGAGCAAATTACTCAACGCGTGATCGATGAACTGCGTGCTAAACAAAGCCAATATTGGCCCGTTGAAGTGGATAACCTGCTCGCTCAAAGCAACGAGAGCAAGCTACAACTGACACTCAACAAATTCAACGGAAGCTACCAAGGCAATGCTGAACTTGAAGGTGAATGGCGAGTGATCAATGCCGATGGCAAAGTAACAACGAGAGCCCCTGTAAGTATCTCAGTGCCTTTGCAAGATGAGGGCTACGATGCCTTAGTCGATGCTTTGTCAACGGGTATACATCAGCTAACTGACCAAATGGCTAAGAATATATAGCGACACATTGCCTGACAGAAACGAAAAAGCCCTGACTCATGCTCATGAGTCAGGGCTTTGGATTATTTAACGTTTAGCGTTTAGTGACTAAAGCTTGTAGCGCTCATCAACCACGGTCACTTCAGGGAAGGCTTTGCCACTCTTCATCGCTTTTTGCGTCTCTTTCTTCACCGTTTTATCTATCCAGAAGTTACCGATGTCCATTGGATGGAACATGCTTACCGTATTTTTGGTCATACCCTCTTTTGGCACTTTCACCCAACGCCAGTGTGCATCACGTGTGTATGGAACCATATAACCTGGGACAATAACATTCGCATCGCCTACGTATTTTTGAATCTTACGTGATAAGTCGTAGCGCTTTTGCAGCTCAAACTCGTTGTCGTACGCTTCAATCAGCTTATCCAGCTCAGGGCTGCTGTAGTTAGTATGTGCGTTTGTCTGCGGCTTATTCGCATTAGCAGAATGGAAGTACTCCCAATAAGCAGGGATTTCACCTGACCCCATATTGAGGAATGCTAACTGGTGCTTTTTCTCCAGAATGAATTTAAACGCAGAAGAACCATCAACAAGGTTAAGCGTAAACTCAAGCCCCGCAAGTTTCGCCTGCTCTTTTAGGTAGGCAATACGTGGGGTATGAGAGTTGTAACCGTAAGTAATTGCAAAGCTTAATCGTTCGCCCTTATCGTTAACTCGAATGCCATCCGAACCTACTTTATCAAAACCAGCGTTTTCAAAGTGCTTAATCGCTGTTGCGGCATCAAACTTAGGCGGCGTATTACTTGGGTCATCATAACCACCATGACCAAAGCCTAAACCATGTGGCTTACGTGAGTAGTCACCGCGCATGATGTTTTCAATCATACCGTCATAGTCTGTTGCGAGCATCACGCCCTTACGTACTTCTAGGTTATCCAGCATTGGCTGAGCGGTATTCATCCACAAACCACCCGCTCCTTGTGGAGACTGATTAAACCCCCAATACTTTTGCACATAGCCATTTTTGTAAACATCACTATTGGTCTTATCATGCCAAAAGTTTGGTAATACCATATCAAAGTAATCGAGGTTACCTTTTTCAAAGTGCTTCATCGCGATGTCTAAGTCACGAATAACAGTAATACGTACTTTGTCTACATTATAACGATTTTTATAGTAACGGTTGTTATATCCCCACCAATCGTCACCGACATGCTTAAAGGTAACACTCTTGCCTTTTTTCACGTTATCTATGTAGTAAGGCGCTGCCGTAGGTTCCGCTTTGAAGTTAAATTTACGGACAAAATTGTCAGGCATGCCATCTTTGTTTTCGTCTTTTTCCCCTTCAAAAAAGTGCTCTGGACGAGGTTGAAAACCATTACTTGGCATATTGATCATCACCATCAACGAGTCATTACTTTGCGCAACGGCTAAGCTTACTTTGATAGTGTAGTCGTCGATTTTCTCAACGCTCACTATGCTGTTTTCAAAGAAGTCGTTGTACCACGGATCGATAATGTCGTCAGAGGTGTAGTACTTCATCATAAACACGTAATCATCAGCGGTGATTTTTTCACCATCCGACCATTTAGCGGTATCATCTAACTTAAAGTAAACGGTTTTATAGTCATCCCCGAACGCCCATTCTTTTGCAAGCTGAGGGATCCATTTACCTGTATTTGGGTGGCGTTGAGCAAGCTTTGGCGTTCCATCCATTAAATACTGACGCAGCCCTGAGTTTGCATCAGGCCCGACGCTACGTAATGTTTGGGGAAAGCTCTGTATATACGTTCGATAAGTCCCACCTCGTACCGCATCTTCTGAAGCAAATAGTGGTTCGTTATTATTCGAAATCCATTCTATATCTGCAGGCAGCTCAGCCGCATTTAGCTGAAAGCTCGTCGCAGCCAATGTCGCCAGTGCTGCAAATGGCAGAGTCTTTATCATTGTATCTTCCTTGTTGTGTTTACGTAGTAAGGCGAATAGAACAACAACAAGTGAATCTCAGAGAGACTGCGCAAAGGCACAGTAAAGGAAATGATAAGCGCTAATACAAAGCAAGTCCCTATTCGCTTCTGTATTAATATCAGAGAGTTTCACTAGGTCATCCTGACCTTACAACGCAGTGAATGCATCCACACCATAGTATTCGTTACACATTTGTAACGCAACCCATCAATAACACATGGTTGCACTTTCCGAGTATCACAACAATTTATGTGAGTAAAATGTGATCCCCGTAGTGGCAACAGCCACATCGTGTCCTCATACAATATCAATCGCAGGATTTTCAGTCCTTTTTTCAGCTGTAAAACAAAAAAGGTGAAGCGTTCCCACTCCACCTTTCGTAGCTAACTCTGATGAATTTTACATGTTCGCAAGGCTGTCGTTGATTGACTTAAGCACAGCGGCTGGATCCGTAGCCTGCGTAATAGGACGACCAATAACCAAGTAGTCTGACCCCGCTTGGATTGCATCAACCGGCGTCATGATACGGCGTTGGTCACCTTGCTCTGAGCCTGCTGGACGGATACCAGGCGTCACCAATTTGAACTCTTTGCCTAGTTCGTTTTTAAGTAGAGAAGACTCTTGCGCTGAACATACCACACCATCAAGGCCAGAGTTTTTAGTCAGCGTCGCAAGACGAATGACTTGCTCTTGAGGCGCAATATTTAAGCCGACACCTGCGAGATCACTCTGCTCCATGCTAGTAAGCACTGTCACACCAATCAGCAGTGGGCGGTCTTTGCCGTAAGGTTCAAGAATTTCACGTGATGCTGTCATCATGCGCTCACCACCACTCGCGTGCACGTTCACCATCCATACACCCAGTTCAGCCGCAGCGCGAACTGCTTTTGAACACGTATTCGGGATATCGTGAAACTTAAGGTCTAGGAATACAGAGAAACCCCGTTTATGAAGCTCACGTACGAAATCAGGACCAAATAGCGTAAACATTTCCTTGCCTACTTTTAGGCGACATGACGCAGGATCAATTCTATCTACGAAGGCAAGCGCATCAGCTTGGTTATCATAATCCAGTGCGACAATAACTTTTTGGTCGATCATTTCATCTCCTAACTATTTTCTTTTTGTTCTAAAAAAATGCAGCAGACAAAAAATTCTGCCTGCTGCATTAATACTATTCGCCGTCCAATCCGCGGATTGGCTTGATCGTCCCCCACCCTTTACAAGATGGGCAATGCCAGTAAAGGGAATGAGTCGAGAAGCCACACTTCCGGCATCGGTAATGCGGTTTTACTTTTAATTGTTCACCAACCATCGCTTGTAGCGTCGACAAACTGTCCTTCGCTCGACCATCTTCTGCTTCAGCAATGTGATAATCAATCAAGCGGTAAAAACCTTTCATGGTTGGGTTTTTCAGTAACTGTTTAGTCAGTAGTTCTTGCGCAGCCGCGACACTCTCATGATGAGCGACCATTTGCGCTAACATTAACTCGGAAGACACACCGGCTTTTTTGTCGATACATGCACGCAAGAATTCCACCAGCTCATCTTCTTGCCCTAAGTGGTGATAACACTCTGCGATAGTAGGTAATACATCACTAATGAAATCTTTATCCTGATCTAAGACACCGGAGAGGTACTTAATCGTCTGCTTGTAGTCCTCTGACTCTAGGTAAATCCTTCCTAAAGAGATGTTAGCACGCACACATTTTGGGTCTTCAGATAGTGCTCTCTTGAAGTGTTGAATCGCTTTACTGGTGTTGCCATCCGCTTGGTCAAGCATCGCCAGTTCACACCAGAAATGCGCAATGTTGGCACGGATTCGAGTACGCTTCTTGCCCATTTTGGCCAGTTGATTGGCGTAGTGAATCGCTTTATCCCACTCACGCGTTTGTTGGTAGATAGTGACAAGCTGTTGAAGTGCACTTTCGCGATGGTCGGGTTCTTCAACTAATTGCTCAAAGATTTTTTCTGCTCGATCTAAAAAACCGGAAGCCATGTAGTCTTTCGCAAGCTGCTGAAGTGCTAGATTTTTCTGATCTAGAGTCAAACCAGAACGAGAAATAAGATTTTGGTGAATTCGAATTGCGCGATCAACCTCGCCACGAGAACGGAAAAGGTTACCTAACGCTAGGTGAGTGTCTATCGTTTCGTTATCGACTTGGAGCAATTCAATAAAATGGTCAACCGCCTTATCTGATTGATCAGATAGGAGCAGATTTAGACCCGTCATGTATTGACGGGATATCTGATGAGATTGCTTCTGCTTGTCTTGCTGAGCGCTTCGATGCCCCATGTACCAACCATAGGCGGCCGCTATCGGCAATAACAAGAAGAGTAGTTCAAGCATTAAAGTTAAGCCTTATCCTTATGCCTGTTTTTCTATTGCTGGTTTCGCAGGTTTTTCTGCTTCAGCGGGCTCATACTTTTTAAGTTTCTTTTTCAGACGGCGAACTTGAAGCTGAGTCTTGAACTGGATGCTAGCGAAGATAACCCATGCCAAAGCAAAGCCAACCACAAACACCACGCCCAAAAGGGTTGATAAGTGGAACTCACCTTGTGCTAACAGGTAGTTGAAGGTCACGATCTCTTGGTTTTGAGAACCTAAAGCCAGTGCAATTAAAAAGAGCGCTAAAACAGCAATGATTTTTATAATTTTCATATTACATCACCCTTTGAGGAGTAAGTAGGTAAGATTATGCAGGAAAATGTTTCTTCAGACCATGTATATTACCAATAATCTAGTTATAAAAAAGCGGCATACACGAGAGTATGCCGCTTTTTTAATCTAATAAGAGAGCTTTAGCCACCCATATTCACTCGCTCACGAAGCTCTTTTCCTGGTTTAAAGTGAGGTACGAACTTACCTTCTAGCTCCACTTTGTCACCCGTTTTTGGATTACGACCTACGCGAGGTTCACGGTAATGAAGAGAAAAACTACCAAAGCCGCGGATCTCAATGCGATCACCACTCTCTAGTGTAGAGGCCATGTGCTCCAAAATATCTTTTACAGCATCCTCTACCTCTTTCGCTGATAAATGTGTTTGTTCAGCGCAGAGTCTTTCAATCAGTTCAGACTTAGTCATAGTTGCCCTCTTTGAGTATCTTTATCACTCATTATAGTAAGTAATACTAATTCCAACAAACACTTGCTACCAATTCTAGTCAAAAATCATGCAAAGTGCGCAATCAAAAAATGTCTTTTTTTAAAATAGATTATCGACATTAGTATTACCACTTCTGTTATCGCAAGCATAAAAAAGGAGCCTTGCGGCTCCTTTTTAGCTTAAGCGAGTAAATTATTCGCCTTTAGCAGCTTTGAAAGCGTCAGCCATTGCATTACCAAAAGCAGCTTCGTCTTGCTTGTTGATAGATGCCATTGCTTCTTGCTCGTCCGCTTCATCTTTAGCTTTGATAGATAGGTTGATTACGCGGTTCTTACGGTCAACACCTGTGAACTTCGCTTCAACAACATCACCAGCGCTTAGGATTAGAGAAGCATCTTCTACGCGATCGCGAGATACTTCAGAAACACGGATGTAGCCTTCAACGCCTTCTGCGATTTCAACTGTAGCGCCTTTAGCGTCAACAGCAGTTACAGTAGCGTTAACTAGAACACCTTTCTTAGTATCAGCAACGTAAGCATTGAATGGGTCGTTTTCCATTTGCTTAACGCCTAGAGAGATACGCTCACGCTCAGCGTCTACTGCTAGAACAACTGCAGAGATCTCGTCGCCTTTCTTGTACTCACGTACCGCTTCTTCACCAGTAACATTCCAAGAAATGTCAGATAGGTGAACTAGACCGTCGATGCCGCCTTCTAGACCGATGAAGATACCGAAGTCAGTGATAGACTTGATCTTACCAGTAACTTTGTCGCCTTTAGCTTGTGCTTCAGCGAATGACTGCCATGGGTTAGCTTTACACTGTTTCAGGCCTAGAGAGATACGACGACGTTCTTCGTCGATTTCAAGAACCATAACCTCAACTTCGTCGCCAACATTAACAACTTTAGATGGGTGGATGTTCTTGTTAGTCCAATCCATTTCTGAAACGTGAACTAGACCTTCAACGCCTTCTTCGATTTCAACGAAGCAGCCGTAGTCAGTTAGGTTAGTTACGCGACCAGTTAGTTTGTGACCTTCTGGGTAACGCTTAGCAATTGCTACCCATGGATCTTCGCCTAGTTGCTTAAGACCTAGTGATACGCGAGTACGCTCACGGTCAAACTTAAGAACTTTAACTTGGATCTCGTCACCAACGTTAACGATTTCAGATGGGTGCTTAACGCGCTTCCAAGCCATATCTGTGATATGTAGAAGACCGTCAACGCCACCTAGGTCAACGAACGCACCGTAGTCAGTAAGGTTCTTAACGATACCTTTAACTTCAGAACCTTCTTGTAGAGTTTCTAGAAGCTCGTCACGCTCAACGCTGTTCTCAGATTCGATAACTGCACGACGTGAAACCACTACGTTGTTACGCTTTTGGTCAAGTTTGATAACTTTGAACTCTAGCTCTTTGTTTTCTAGGTGAGCAGTGTCACGGATTGGACGTACGTCTACTAGAGAGCCAGGAAGGAAAGCACGGATACCGTTTAGTTCAACAGTGAAACCGCCTTTAACTTTACCGTTGATGATACCAACAACAGTTTCAGCTTCTTCGTAAGCTTTCTCAAGAACGATCCAAGCTTCGTGACGCTTAGCTTTCTCACGAGAAAGTTGAGTTTCACCGAAACCATCTTCAACAGCGTCTAGAGCTACGTCTACTTCAGCACCAACTTCAACTTCAAGTTCGCCAGCAGCGTTCTTGAACTGTTCAGCAGGGATAGCAGATTCAGACTTAAGACCAGCGTCAACAAGAACGTAACCGTTCTCGATAGCTACTACAGTACCTTTAACGATGCTGCCTTGTTGGAATTCTGTTTCGTTTAGAAACTCTTCAAAGAGTTGAGCAAAAGATTCAGTCATTTATTTAATCTTCAATAAATTAAACGTCCACGGGTATCCTACCGCATGGGGTTATTAAATTCGCCAGTCATCATCCTTGCGACCAACGCTCTTAGTCTAGCCGAGCGTAATTACTCAGCTAGCTTCGATTCGATATATTGTAGTGCTTTTTCTACCACTTCGTCGATAGTCATCGACGTAGAATCTAGCACAAGCGCATCCTCTGCAGGGCGTAGTGGCGCCACTGGGCGGTTACGATCTCGATCGTCACGCTCTTGGATCTCGCTTAAAAGGTCATCAAATTTAACATCTAACCCTTTATCTTGCAACTGTTTAAGGCGACGATTAGCACGCTCTTCTGCGCTCGCATCAAGGAAAATTTTCGCTTGTGCCTTCGTAAATACAACGGTCCCCATATCACGACCATCAGCAACAAGCCCTGGAGCAGCTTCAAATGCACGCTGACGACGTAACAACGCCTCACGAACGCGTGGTAGTGCTGCCACTTTAGACGCCGCCATACCAGTTTCTTCTTTACGAAGCTCGCCAGAGACATCTTCGCCTTCTAAAATCACTTTTACTAGATCACCTTCAGCAACAAACTGAACGTCTAGGTGAGTAGCAAGCGGGACAAGCGCGTCTTCTGACTCAGTGTCTACACCGTGGTGAATCGCTGCGAGTGCAAGTACACGATAAATTGCGCCAGAATCAAGAAGGTGAAAACCCAACTTCTTCGCTAGCAACATACATAAAGTGCCTTTACCTGCACCACTAGGTCCATCTACGGTAACAACCGGAGTTTGAGAGGACATGTTCTTCTCCACCTATAATTTCTTTTTTCAGCATTTTGCTCGATTTTCGAGGCGCATATTATACGGGCATTAGTCCTCTGGAGCGAGGAAAAATGTCGTGTAAAGCATTACACCCCATGCGCCGTTGGGTTCACGCTATTGAGGAAAGTTCCAATAAAAAGGCGAAAATTTTCACCCTCGCCGTTTTAAAACTTAAATGCACTCCAAACGATTAAACTATCGGCTTTTGTCCGCGCTCAGCCAACTTCAGTACCACACTGTCAGCCACTTTACCGGCAACACCCGCCAACTTGTCTGCTAGTTTCTTCTTCTGTACGTAGTGAATAGACAGAACGGTCTTCTCTTTGCATGCCGCAACCACGAGATCGTCAGATGTGCTGATTTCGTCCACGAGACCTAATTCTTTCGCCTGCGTACCAAACCAGTGCTCACCGGTCGCGACTTTATCAAGTTCTAGCTCAGGACGGCGCTCACGAATAAAGTCTTTGAACAAGACATGGGTCTCTTCCAACTCTTGCTTAAATTTATCACGCGCTTTGTCGGTGTTCTCACCAAACATCGTCAATGTGCGTTTGTACTCGCCTGCCGTTAACTGCTCGTACTCAATATCATGCTTTTTCAGCAGTTTGTTGAAGTTAGGGATCTGTGCGATAACGCCGATAGAACCCACAATCGCAAATGGCGCAGACACAATCTTATCTGCCACACACGCCATCATGTAGCCGCCGCTTGCCGCCACTTTGTCGACAGAAATGGTCAGTGGTAGACCCGCAGCTTTAATGCGGTCAAGTTGAGAAGATGCCAAACCGTAGCCATGAACCATGCCACCGCCTGACTCTAGGCGAAGCAATACTTCATCGCCTTCGCGAGCCACCGCTAATACTGCCGTGATCTCTTCACGCAGTGATGCCACTTCTTTTGCATCGATGCTGCCGTTGAAATCAAGAACAAACAGGTGCGGTTCGCGTTTACTATCTAGCGCTCCTTCTTTGTTCGCTTGTTTGATTTCTTTCTCGCGAGCTTTGTTCTTTTCTTTTTCTTCTTTTTTTACCGCTTTGTCACGTGCCTTGATGAATGCTTCATCATGTAGATGATGCTCTAGCTGTTCTATCGCGTCTTTGTGACGTTCTGAAAGATTCGTTACCTCCAACTCACCTTTCGCTGCACCGGATTTACCACCCGCTGATTTAGCAATAACTAACAGCACAATGACCGCTGCAACTACAGTGACAATCTTAGCCAAAAACAGACCGTAATCTAATAAAAATTCCAATGAGAGCTCCTTTATCTCATACCAGTAATAGGCATCGATATGTTACGTAGAAAAATCAATAAAAAGGTAGGGAAATGTGTAACCTCTTGTTCTGATTGATAGGGTTCGCATAACATTCCGGACAACCGTTCTGGAATTGGTATAACACATGAATTGGTGTATTGTAACCATCTTGTCACGATTACCAAGATTTTCCATCGAGAAACGGGCGCATTAATACCCAAGTCACCTCAAGATGCTAATCTCAACGTGAATAACTTGGGTACAGCACCTATATATCGGAACTATATACAATAATAAGGATTAAACACTGTGAACTACTCCGTTTCAGCAGATGCCTTAAAAGGTAAAGTCATTCTTGTTACTGGCGCAGGCAATGGCATTGGCCGCCAAGCCGCTCTTTCATACGCCGAACACGGTGCAACGGTCATTCTACTTGGCAGAAACGTTAACAACCTTGAGTCTATCTATGATCAGATTGAATCAGCAGGCTACCCACAACCAGCTATTATCCCTCTCGATCTAAAAGGTGCAACCAAGCAACACTACATCGATATGGCCGAAACCATTGAAGGTCAGTTTGGTCGTTTAGATGGCCTACTGCACAACGCTGGCGTACTCAGCACGCTGTGTCCGTTTGAGCAAATCAATGAAGAAGATTTCGACGACATCATGCAGATCAACGTAAAAGCCGAAGTTCTGATGACCCAGACACTACTGCCTATCATGCGTAAATCAGAGGCGGGTCGTATCATCTTTACCTCTTCAACGGTGGGTCACTCTGGCCGCGCTTTCTGGGGACCATATGCGATTTCTAAATTTGCGGTAGAAGGCATGATGCAAGTATTGGCAGACGAACTTAGCGATACACCAATGCGCGTTAATGCCATTAACCCTGGTGCAACTCGTACTCGTATGCGTGAAAAAGCGTACCCAGGTGAAGATGCGAACACACTAAAAACGCCATTGGATATCATGCCGCTTTACCTTCACTTGATGGATCCAGCGGTCACGGACGTGAACGGCCAATGTATCGATGCTCAACCAAAGTAAGTAACAGACTCACGCAACCTCACTAAATCGATTAAAAAGGCAGCAAACGCTGCCTTTTTTCCGTTTTATTCGCCACAAAAATCTTCCGCCTTTCTATTACATAAACATACTGCACATACAGGCATTTATTTATGCGAGACATCATCCAACACTTAAAAAACCAACCTCTTGTTTGGCAAGCAAATTTACCCAAAGCGGACAACAATCAGTTCCTAAGCAGCGCCGGCTTTCCTGAACTGGACTCACTGCTTGGTGGCGACTTCCCTCCTAATGGCGTGGTTGCCGAGCAGCAAAGCATTTAGCAAAATATAAACTTAGGGAATGCTGCGCCGTTGTGCCGAGACTTGCAAGTGCACCCTTTTCTTAAAAAACGGAATGGTGATGAGCCAGTCAACTCCCCATCAGAGGAAGTAAAACGCGTACTAGAGCGCACCATGAGCGTGACATTTTTCACACTATAAGACGATACTGGCAGCATCAATGTGGTTGTATGGAGAGCAACAGCACGCGCTCAAAAGCAAGCTTATCTCACTTCAAAAGTACTGATGGTCAAGGGCATCTTAGATGCATGAGGGAGAAGTCACACACGTGATTGCTGGTAAGCTTATTGATTGCACACACAACCTTGCTGAGTATTTCCTATACAGTAACAAAAGCAAAGTCATGATAAGTTTAGATTTTAGCCATATCATTAAACGGAAATACCCTATATTGATAAGTCAAGATAGACTCATAAGTGAAAAGTGACGTGATATACCTACCTATTTCATTGTTGGAAATAGGTAAAAAAGCAGAGCGAATTGCAATACATACAACACCAGTACTTATGGGTAACTTAGTCACAAGATAAGAAATATTCGTTTATACGATTTGACGCATCCGCTCTTGTGCTACTTGGACCAAAAGATCAGGTTGGAATTTCGAGATAAAACGGTCACACCCAACCTTTTGCACCATGGCGTCATTAAAGCTACCGCTTAATGACGTATTTAGCGTAATAAACAACTGCGACATACGGGGATCAGAACGAACTTCATGCGTCAGCCTATAACCGTCCATTTCTGGCATTTCCGCGTCTGTTATCATCATCAACAGTTCTTTCTCAATGTCTTTGCCTTCATCACACCAACGATTAAGCAAAGTCAGAGCTTCTAAACCATCACGACATTCGATGATGTTCA
The DNA here is from genome assembly GCF_002608565.1 of Vibrio sp. PID17_43. Lineage (GTDB taxonomy): Bacteria > Pseudomonadota > Gammaproteobacteria > Enterobacterales > Vibrionaceae > Vibrio. The sequence continues at coordinate 90,694 of NZ_LIXM01000012.1, read as the reverse complement.
ATCCAAGCTGAGACAAAGTATCTCGCACCTGATTACGTGCAGTAGAAGAATCATCGACGATCAGAACATTACGGCCAACCAACGCATGGGCAAGTTCTTGGTCTACAATGCCATCAGAGATAATCACATCGTAGTGAACGATTTCTGCTAGCACCTTTTCTACATCAATGATTTCTACAATTTGAGAAGTATCGCTGTCTTTCACTTGCGTGATTGCTGTTAAATAATTAGAACGACCAGAAGTCAATGGCGGCGGTTGAATCTCTGTCCACGCTGTATTGATGATATTTCGTACAGAACCAACCAAAAAGCCTTGTACCGAACGATTATATTCCGTGATGATTAAGTTCTCTTCTTCCGCCTCACCACGTAGCGGTGGGAAACCGATCGAAGCACGTAAATCAATCACAGGCACAGCCTCACCACGTAATGAAGCAACACCTCGAATGTTATGGTGAGAACCAGGTAGCTTGGTCAACGATGGGAGCTTTATCACCTCTTTCACTTTAAAGACGTTAATCGCAAACAACTGGCGACTATTTAACGTGAACAACAAAAGCTCAAGTCGATTTTCACCCACTAAATTTGTGCGCTGATCAACCGTATTTAACACTCCGGACATATTACTACCTAACGTTGCAAGACTATCTTTCACTCGTTATAGAAAACCGTGTTGAAATAACAAAGTAATACTTTAATATGAGCACTAAGGGCTGAAAGATGAGTGTGCCCTAACTACTTATGAAACTAACATTAATGCTATTGATATAGCAATGAAACGTTGCTCAGAATGACAACTTGTCAACCTCCGAGCAATTAAAAAAGGGCGAACTATCTCGCTCACCCTCATAAACATTTTATGAAAACGAAAATGAGGTTAACCCTCAATTACCTTCATCAATAACTGACCATCGTACAGAGCCTGCTTGATAAGCGCGGCTCCCGGCATGGTGGCTTGCTTGTAAAAACGGGATTCCACCAACTGCAGATCTTGGTGGTAAACTGGCAAGCTTTGTTCTTCAATGCAACGACGAACCGCTGGATATAACACTTCTTTAGCCTGATTTATCACGCCACCAATCAGTATTTTTTCAGGGTTAAACAGGTTAATCACTATCGCAATCGCAGAACCTAAATAACGGCCAAGTTTTTCAATCACATCAACAGCCAGTGGATCACCATTTGCTGCTGCTTCACAAATGCTCTCGATGCTCATCTCCTCTTGTTCAGCAAGAGCTGACGCTTCGCCATTCGCAATACGAGTGACAACTTCTTCTCTTATAGCCTGCGAACTGGCAACCGTTTCTAAACAGCCAATATTGCCACAATGGCAACGCTTGCCATTTGGGTCGATTTGAATATGGCCCAATTCCCCAATGTTACCGTGGCGACCTTGTAATACTCGACCATCAAGAATGATGCCGGCACCCAAGCCATGGTGAATAGAAATCAGTACTGAGTTGTCGTTATCTTGAGAGTGACCAAACAGCTTTTCTGCTAATGCCCAAGCACGCGTATCGTTGGCAATAAAAACTGGCAAGCCAGTCGCTTTGTAGATCTCAGGGCCGAGAGCTAAGTTCTCGACATTGTAGTGAGGCATTTGCAGCACAATACCCTGCTCTGAATTCACTAGACCTGGTAGAGTGATCGCAATACTGGTAACACGATCGAGTTGATCCGCGTAAGTTTGGAAGAACTCATCAATTTCATAAAGTAAACGTTCCAATACATCATCTTGGTCGAGTTCATGAATTTCGATTTTGGTGTCGATAAGTACATCGCCCCCCAATTCATGCAACGCGATGGTCAAGTACCCTCGCCCCAAACGCATCGACAGAAATTGCCAACCTTCATTATTGACCTGTAAACCCACCGCAGGGCGACCACGACTGGTCGCTTCCTGTACGGTTGTTTCATGAATCAAATGGGCTTCAATCAATTCTCGAGTGATCTTGGTGATACTCGCAGGCGCAAGCTCGCTTTGCTTGGACAAATCAATTCGAGAAATTGGACCCTTGAGGTCAATTAGTTTATATACACGACCAGCATTGACCTGTTTGATATGATCAATATGGCCCGGTTGAGCCATGTACATTTTTCGCTCCGAAATTCTATAACGGAGTAATTTTTTTACTTTGCGAAGTAATTGTGAAGTGAATTGATAAATCCCCGTGACAAGCATCACGTATAAACATGTTCGTTTGTGTATTCAATCAAATAACAAGAATTCTACTCCTGTTAAATTATCTGAAAAACAACTTATTTTATTCTTCAAATTAGTTAGCAAAGCCTGTGTCATCGTCTTTTTCAGCACTTTGCCCCAAATACAAACTATCTGCATGTGCCGTGCATATACTTAGCAAGAATAGAATTTGAGTGCTCTTATCCTACACCTGCATTCTTCGGAGAATCTATGACTTCCATATTAAGAAGAACAAAAATTGTCACCACACTCGGTCCGTCAACCGATAAAGGCAATAACCTTGAGGAGATAATCAAAGCTGGTGCCAACGTCGTTCGTATGAACTTCTCTCACGGCACCAGTGAAGACCACATCCAGCGCGCACAAAAAGTCCGTGCTATTGCTGCAAAACTTGGCCGCCAAGTCGCAATACTGGGTGATTTACAAGGCCCTAAGATCCGAGTGTCCACCTTCAAAGACGGCAAGATCACGCTTAGCGTCGGGGATAAATTCACATTAGACAGCGATTTACTAAAAGGTGAAGGTAACCAAGAATCGGTTGGCCTTGATTACAAAGATCTACCGAAAGATGTTACACCTAACGATATCCTGCTTCTTGACGATGGCCGCGTGCAACTGCAAGTTACTAGCGTTAAAGGTAATAAGGTTCATACCCGCGTCACCGTTGGGGGGCCACTTTCCAATAACAAAGGCATCAACAAAAAAGGGGGCGGGCTCTCCGCTGATGCGCTTACTGAAAAAGACAAAGCTGACATACTGACGGCAGCAGAAATTAAAGTCGATTATTTAGCAATTTCTTTTCCGCGTAACGGCGAAGACATGCATTACGCTCGTCGTTTAGCACGCGATGCTGGCCTAGAAGCTAAGTTAGTTGCCAAAGTCGAACGCGCAGAAACCGTTGCTAATAATGAGTCTATCGATGACATCATCCTTGCGTCAGATGTTGTGATGGTAGCACGCGGTGACTTAGGCGTAGAAATTGGCGATCCGGAACTTGTTGCCGTACAGAAAAAACTGATTTGTCGTGCGCGCAGCTTAAACCGCCTTGTTATCACCGCAACTCAAATGATGGAATCGATGATCACTGCCCCCATGCCTACGCGGGCAGAAGTCATGGATGTGGCAAACGCCGTGCTCGATGGTACCGATGCGGTGATGCTCTCTGGTGAAACTGCAGCAGGCCTATACCCTATTGAAACCGTGAAATCCATGGCTGAAGTGTGTATGGGAGCAGAAAGGATGTCGGAAGCGAGCCTATCGACTTATCGTATGGACCGAACCTTTGCCTCCGCTGAAGAAACCATCGCAATGGCAACCATGTATTCCGCCAATCACATGGAGGGAATTAAAGCCATGATCGCTCTCACCGAATCAGGGCGAACAGCATTGATGATGTCACGCCTCAGTTCTGGCTTGCCGATTTTTGCACTCTCTCGAAATGAATCCACACTAAACCGTGCAGCTCTATATCGTGGGGTCACTCCGGTTTTCTTTGATCCAAAAGGGGAAACTGGGTTGACGGCAGCGCAAAATGCTATTGACACACTAAAAGAGCATGGGTTGCTCGATAAAGGAGACCTCGTGATCATCACTCAAGGAGATGTGATGGATGTGGTCGGCTCAACCAATTGTTTGCGTATTCTTTCCGCTTAAATACGTTATCGAGTTAATAAAACAAGATTCTTGCCGGGGCTCGCATCAGAGCCCCTTTGCTCGTGTAGTATTATTCCAATCATTTTTTGACGCCGTTATCGCGTCTTTTCAACCCGCTAGAATGAACCATTATTTACAACGATTAGTATTAACTATCCATGTTCAATTGATCATAGAGCTGAATAAGATTTAAACCTGTTTGTAAGCCAAGTTGGTAATCATGCTCAAGCGCTTCAGGATCACTAAGTAAAGAAGAAGAGCGCAGTTCCTGTTGCGGAGCGAGTTGTAGAATAAAAGTGTCATCGGGCGGAGTAGATAAAAAAGCCTGGGTAAGTTCAAACGTCTGATAATGTATCATCAGCATATCAGCTAAACCCGAGTCGAAGTTCTCGCCAATGAGATGACTCAAGCGATACAAGTTATCTGCCCCAAACAGCCATCGCCCTCCGTTGAGCAACTGTCTACCTGAAAGTTTGGAGTGATGAGCGATATTAATTTTCTGTTGAAAAAAGTTACTCCAATCGTCTTTCCACTGGTTCACACGCTGCTGCCAAGACTCTTGTACTGAGTTTATCGACTCTCGATACCACTCAACTTCTGTATCCCCAATTTCACTTTGTGATTTGGCTTCTGATGCCGAAAATGGCTCGGTCCGGATCACAATAATATTACGGGCATTTTGACGCCAAGCTTCCTGAACAGGGATAGATGCCGAGACTCCACCATCGACAAACATTTGATCTTCAATCGCAACTGGGCCTTGATACAATTTTGGTATGGCACATGTAGCGACCATCGTGTCTCGCCACTCATTCCCCAAAATTGGTAAATAATGATCAGCGAGTGTCTGTGCATTGGTCACTGCTGCAAACGCTCCCCGCCCTCGTAATGCCTTTCGACCAAGATCGACGTCTAATTTATAAGGGTAATCTTGAATACGCTCTAGTGCCCATTCTAAGCCCAAATATTGCTTATTTCGTATGTAGCGGATGAGATTAAAAAATTCGGGGGAGGTCGTAAGTTCTGTGATAAAGGCTTTACCCAAACCATGTTGACGACATAAGTATGAGCATAGGTTTAATGCGCCAGCAGACGTGCCATAAAACTCATCGAAAGGGTCAAAATTCGAAAGCAAAAATGCATCTAAAACACCAGCGGTAAAAATCCCTCTCTGCCCACCACCTTGAGTGACTAGGGCAGTTTTGCCTCGTCGAAAATGCTCGTAAACGTCAACATTGAGCTCGACATAGCTATTCGTGATGATACCGCTGTTACGCATCATAGCCGTAGGGCCTTAGGATTAAGCTGTCGTGATTGCAATAATGCCAAATGATAATAAAACGGCGAATACTACGACGACAATAAGTAACGCTGATTTTAGATCGTGTTCCATAAACACCTCCTTCACTTTAACAAAGTAATAACATTGGTGTGGGGTATGTTCAAGATTTGTCTGATTTAGTCGCACAATTTTGGCGAAGGCATCACAATTAACTTAGTCGTAATAAGGAGATAAGAAATGAATAATAAACTTAACTGGCTAGTTGGAAGTATATTATTAGGCTGTTCTATGGGCGCTCAAGCAAACGTGACTATCACTCCATTTATCGGTTTTACTGTAGGTGGCGCAGCTGAAGATGAAAATGAACGCGACTATGACATTGATCCTACAATTAATTATGCTTTAGCAATCGAAACACCGTTAGAGTTGGGTAAAATTGGGCTGTTTTACTCAAACCAATCTTCAGAGCTGAAAGATGTCAACAACGCTTCAAATATTCACTATCTTCAGTTTCAAAGCAGTATTTACTACCCGGTCTCCCCAAGATGGCAAGCCTATATTGGTTTAGGCCTAGGAGGAGCTTACATCGACGCGGATTGGGTCGATGATAAATACGGTTTTTCTGCAAGTGCATTTTCTGGACTTGAATATGAGTTTTCACAGAACGTTGCCCTCACCGCACAAGTTCGTTGGCTTGGCACGGTGGTCGATAATGATACTTCAGGAGCGTGCGTGCTGCCGACCGATGGTTCAAATTGTGTCATCAGATTCGAAACGGATTGGATGAACCAACTCCAGTCTAATATTGGTTTAAGCTTCCGTTTTTAATTAACGGCGAATGACAACAATAAGTGCCGGTAAGTTACCGGCATGTTGTAATCACGGTTAACGCCTTGCTTCAAATCGAGGCTCATGAGTCAGAATTCCAGTTGCTTAAAAATTGTATTTCATACCAATCGCACCACCAATCTGAAGGTCTGGACCTTGATACAATTCTAGCTCCGGTTGAATTTGTGCGTACAAATCCCACCCTTTAGATAGATCCCAGTTCAAACCCAACGGGACACGAAGACCAAACTCATCATTCCATTCATACCAGCCACCAACGCCGACATACCAACTGACTGGCATATTCTGGTCAAATGAACCACGTTTGGCGATGTAATCAAATGCCATTCCATCGTTGCCAATAATGCCTCGGTACTGCTTATCGATTTCCACAACAACACTGAGTTGTTGGTCTACCGCCATTCCTACTGATAAGTCTTTTGATTGACTTGCCGCTAATACGACACTTGGCAGCATTGCTATCACTAGCATCAATTGCTTTTTCATACTCGTCATCACTCTTAAAAAACAGCGTACATAATTCAAACATGGCGGGGGTTTGTTGTGTCAGCAGCAGGTAAGAGTAGCGTACGAAAAAAGCGACACACGTAAGAATGAGAGCAAGATCACAGCACACATCAACACTATGGCAGTGACACCATAGAGACAGAAACCAGAAAAGAAATCGAGGAATGGTAAGTATAAAAAAGGAGGCCGAAGCCTCCTTTTTATCAATGATTGAGATTAGCCGTGACTACGAATCCACTCATCCATTTCAGTTTTTAGATTGTCAGACTTGGTACCGAAGATAGCCTGAACACCACCTGCTACAACAACAACACCAGCAGCGCCAAGTTGTTTCAGTTTGTCTTGGTCAACTGCAGCCGTATCCGCTACTGCCACGCGTAGACGCGTGATACATGCGTCTAGACCAGTGATGTTTGCTTTACCACCGAATGCCGCAACAAGTTCTCCACCCATTTCTGAAGCAGCAGTCTCTACAGATTCAGCTGACTCGTCTTCACGACCAGGAGTTTTTAGGTCAAGAGCCGTAATCACTGCACGGAATACTACGTAGTAGATTGCAGCGTAAACTAGACCAACAGCAACCATCAGACCCATCTTCTGAGAGTTACCAGATAGAACTAGGAAGTCGATCAGACCGTGTGAGAATGAAGTACCGTGCACAAAACCTAGAGTGTTAGCAACAACGTATGCAGAACCCGCTAGTAGAGCGTGGATACCGTATAGTACAGGAGCAACGAATAGGAATGAAAATTCGATAGGCTCTGTAATACCCGTTAGGAATGAAGTCAGAGCCGCTGACGCCATGATGCCCATTACTTTCGCGCGGTTTTCTGGTTTAGCACAGTGCGCAATAGCGATTGCTGCAGCTGGTAGACCAAACATCTTGAACATGTAACCACCTGCTAGCTGACCGAAGCCATTACCAGCAGCGCGAGTTGCTTCGTCTGCAACTAGGTAACAAGTAAGTACGCCGTTTTGAGTTTCGCCAGCAGCGTTCACACAAGTACCAGCTTCAAAGAAGAACGGTACGTTCCATACGTGGTGTAGACCGAATGGGATAAGTGTACGTTCAACAACGCCGTAGATACCGAACGCTAGTTGTGGGTTCTGGTGTGCAGCCCAGTCAGAGAATGCTGAGATAGCACCACCGATTGGTGGCCATACAACAGAAAGAATAACCGCTAGAAGAATCGCAGCGAAACCCGTGATGATTGGTACAGCACGTTTACCTGCGAAGAAGCCAAGGTATTCTGGAAGTTGGATTTTGAAGAAACGGTTAAATGCCCAAGCAGCAACACCACCGACAAGGATACCACCTAGTACGCCGGTATCGATTTTCTCAACACCCATGATGCCAGCCATAACACCTAGCGTTGCTGTCATGATGCCGTAACCAACGATTGCAGCAAGACCTGCTACACCATCGTTGTTTGTGAAGCCTAGTGCTACACCAACAGCAAATAGAAGTGCCATTTGGCCAAATACTGAGCCACCAGCTTGTTCCATTAGGTTAGAAACGATGTCTGGAATGAAACTTAGGTGGGCAGCACCAACACCTAATAGGATACCTGCGACTGGTAACACTGATACTGGTAGCATCAGAGCTTTACCAACTTTTTGCAGGTTGGCAAAAAGGTTCTTAAACATGTTTATGCTCCTGATAAATTATAAGTTTTATTTGGGCACTAACGGATCACCCCCGTAGCCTAAATGTTAGCACCCATGAAAATGTAACCACACGTTGCATTATATTTTTCGAGGCTAAATATATATTGATGACCCTCAAACTTTCCACATAGTTACGAAATTTAATTTCAAAACAAGTCTTGGATCACATGAAAAACCAGCAACAAGAAGGATTATATCAATTCTAATTATCTGTTTTTAAAGACACTTTTCATGTTGATAATTAATTTTAAGGCGTGAAGAAAATAAAGCACGATGTTATTTTTAGTAACAAAATTACATTTGCAGTTTTTGAATGCTACTAAATCAACAAATTCAGTATACATTAAACTAAACAATGCTTTTGATGTATTTATAAACAAAAAAGAGGCAATAGCCCCTTTTTGATACACATATTGATTTTTCATCGCAAAAAAAGATTTCGGAAGTTTTCGGTGGTTTTTTGCCCTACCTCACCCAGTGAACACCCTTTTAGTTGCGCAATATAAGCAGCGACTTCGACGACATAGGCTGGCTGATTCTCTTTTCCACGGTGTGGAACAGGCGCAAGGTAGGGGGAATCGGTCTCAATTAACAACTTTTCTAACGGCAGCGCTTTCACTACCTCTTTCAGTTCTGTCGCCTGGCGGAAAGTGACAATACCGGAAATTGAGATGTAGAAGCCCAAATCCAACGCAGCTTCTGCAAAAGGTAAATCTTCAGTAAAGCAATGGATCACACCACCACATTTATCTGCCCCACCGTTACGTAGGATATCTAACGTGTCGGCGCGCGCATGGCGAGTATGAATGATCAAGGGTTTATTGAGCTCTACCGCAAGTTCGACTTGCTGCTCAAAACGCGTTTTTTGCAGCGAAGCTGTATCGGGTTTGTAATGGTAATCCAAACCCGTTTCACCAATAGCCACCACTTTATCGTGAGAGGCATGCTGGCGTAATGTTTCCATAGAGAACGCGCTTTCTACATCTAATGGATGTACACCACAAGACGCATAAACGTTGTTATATGGCGTGATCATTTCCAGCATTTTAGGGAAAGAGTCCAACGTCACTCCTACAGACAATAGCTCTTTTACGTTAGCTTGCTTTGCTTTGTTAATAACGTCTTCCACATTAATATGGAGATCATCGTAATTCAATTTGTCTAAATGACAGTGCGAATCTACGAACATAATGCCTCTCGTGACTCAATTAACCAGTTCATTGATAGTAGCTCAAGGTTTAAACCAGGTGAGCTCTGTAATTGGGCTTTCAACGCCAGCAGTTTCTGTGCTGAAAAGTAAAGTCCATTATAATTATTGGGCTGGAACTTAGTTGCTCCGGGTAACTGATCGGGTTCCATGACGCCAAACTGGGCTTTTTGTGCGTCTGTGAGTAAATACCACGCCCAATCTAACGTTTTATTAGGGTTCTTAGCCATCAGTGATGCACACTGATATACATCGGAGATCGGTGAAGACAACGTCTCAATAATGCAACGCTCAAACGCTTGGTATTCATCAAGCTCACCGCTCTTAACAGCATCTAGCGTATTAATCGGAGAGCCCATGTTCAGCTTAAGTGCATAAGCTGGTACTTGTGAAGCGCCCTGCTCGTTCATCCAGCTCATTGCTTGGTCCGTAGAAGGTGGGGTCACCACCCACTGCTGACAGCGACTCTGAATCGTTGGCAACAATCGTTCTTGGTTATGCGTAACCAACAAAAACAAACACTTTTGTCCAGGCTCTTCCAAGGTTTTCAGCAGAGCGTTAGAGGCTGACTCATTCATTGCATCAGCAGGTTCAATAATGAACACTCGGTAGCCATTAAGCTGAGAAGACTCATGTGCTAAGCGGTTACATGCTCGAATTTGATCGACTGTAATCGATTTCCCCTCTTTTTCGGGTTTGATCCAATGTAAATCAGGATGATTATTAGCCTGGCTCAACTGGCAACTATGGCAAAAGCCACACGCTTCACTACTATAATTTTGACAAAGCAGTACTCGACTGAACAAGCCGACTAGCTTATCTACTGCTAGCCCTCTCTGACTCTGCAGCAGCAACGCCCCAGGAATACGGTCTGAGTCCAAGCTTACTTTGAGGTTATCCCAAACGGGCTGTAACCATGGAAAGTCATTTAACATGAGCTACCTCAATCCACGTTTTGCTTACAATGATGCTAGCCATTCGTTCAAAGCGGCTTTAATGTCTTGCGCCACTTCTTCAATCGACTGCTCAGCGTTGATCACTACAATGGAATCATCTGCATTTGCGAGCTCCAAGTAACGCTCACGCGTTCGCTCAAAGAAGCTAATGTCCATCTTTTCAATACGATCGAGTTCACCGCGACCACGTGCTCGCTCGAGGCCAACACGAGGGTCAAGATCCATGTATAACGTGAAAGCCGGCTTAAATTCACCTAAGGTGGTGTCACGAAGATTTTTCATCAACGACTCGTCGATTTGGCGGCCACCACCTTGATAAGCTTGAGAAGACAAATCATGACGGTCGCCAACTACCCATTGACCATTTGCTAGCGCTGGCTTGATCACGTTCTCAACCAATTGAACACGTGCTGCGTAGAGTAAAAGCAGCTCTGTCATGTCTTTCAGGTCTTCGCCTTCGTGCCCTTCTTTAACCAAAGCGCGCATTTTTTCGGCTAGCGGTGTGCCACCTGGCTCTCGAGTATTGACGATATCTTCGATGCCCGCAGCATTTAGCGTGTCTAAAACGGTTTTAATCGCCGTGCTTTTACCCGCGCCTTCGAGGCCCTCAACGACAATAAAGTTTGCTTTCATCATTTGTTCTTTCTTAGTTCTCTTAAATAGGCACGTACAGCACGATTGTGCTCTGCAAGGGACTTCGAAAACACATGTCCGCCCTTTCCACTTGCTACGAAATATAGATAATTACTGTTTTCTGGGTTTAAAGCAGCTTCAATCGATGCCTCCCCCGCCATGGCAATCGGCGTTGGCGGCAATCCATTGATAGTGTATGTGTTGTATGGCGTTGGAGTACGCAAATCTTTCTTACGAATATTACCATCGTAGGCATCACCCATGCCGTAGATAACGGTCGGGTCCGTTTGCAGGCGCATACGTTTATTTAGACGGTTTACAAATACAGAAGCCACGCGCTCACGCTCTGAATCAATCGCGGTCTCTTTTTCGATAATAGAAGCCAGAATCAGCGCTTCATATTTGTCTTTCAGTGGCAGTTTTTCTTGACGCTGTTCCCATTGTGCATCAAGAATTTTATTTAACTTGCTATGTGCACGATCTAAGATCTGACTTTCGCTTGTGCCAGCGGTGTAATGGTAGGTTTCAGCAAGAAATAAGCCTTCAAGCTTTTCACGATCAATCCCCAATTTTTCAGCCATCTCTTTTTCAGACAGACCTGTCAAATCATGTTTTACATAAGGCGCGGTGCTGAGTTGGTCGACCCACTCAGAAAAGCGGCTGCCTTCCACAAACGTGATAGCAAACTGATGTTCTTTACCCGTATTGAGCTGTTCTAACGTTTGATAGAGAGAAAGCTTTGGCTCTAGTTGATAAGTGCCCGCTCTCACCTGAAGAAGCTCTGGATAAAGATGAGGCATCAAGCGAGTGTAGTCAGAAGCTTCGATAATGTTATCTTTCACCAAGTCGCGCATTACTCGGTGAAAGCTAGTGCCATTTTCTACTGTAAACAGCTGCGGCTGCTCAATAAGAATAGGCGAGTGAACGTATTGCTTAGTTTGTGAAACAACGTAAAAAACACCTGCTGCACTAATAGCGGCAATCAGTACAACAAACGCAAACAGTTTTTTAATCACGTATTTAGATTCCCTTGAAGTCGTCGTGTCAATTTTCCAATTGGAAATTCAATCTTGTTATCTGGTGTTGAAATACCGGAAATCGGCGCAACACCCAGTAGTGAGTTACACATCCACACCTCTTCTGCATCAAGCAGATCCGTCAGTGTGAATTCGGCTACTTGCACTGGGTAACCTTCAGTTTGGAGAAATTCCAATACCTTACGGCGCATCACGCCAGCCACACCAGACAAACTCAACCGCGGTGTGTATACCCGTTTACCATTAACCCAAAAAAGGTTTGCCATTGTAGTTTCAATGACATGATTTTGCACATTTAACGTCACAGCGTCGGCAAATTCAGAACCTTCAATTTCTGCCTTTGCGAGAACCTGCTCTATTCGGTTGTTGTGCTTATGGCCAGCTAGGAGCGGTTGAATGCCTAGGCGGGTTTTGCAAACGCCTAACTGCACGCCATTTTCTTGCCACAAAGTATAATGAGAAGGAAATGCGAAGTTCGAAATGGTTACAACCGGACCATCTATACCGACGGGACTGTATCCACGTCCACCAGTGCCACGACTGATGTGAATTTTGATTCCTGCCGACTCGTCTTTTAAGACCGCAAGCATCGCCCAATCAAAAACCGTATTCCAATCAGGAAAAGGTATGTGCAATGTTTTTAGACACGCCTCCATACGCTCAATATGTGCTTGCCAGTGCTCCAACTGACTATGCTTAGTCTTGATGGTGGTAAAACAGCCATCACCATATTGAAACGAGCGATCACCGAGCGAAATATGCGTTTGTGGAAGTCCATTTACCCAGAACATTCAGATACCCTTTGATTTCTGATCGACAAATAAAACAAAACGGCTCAATGCTAAGCATCGAGCCGTTAGAATACAAGTTTCACTACTCTAAAACTGTGTTAAAGAGTTTTACTCTGCAAACTTTTTGAATACAAGTGAGCCGTTTGTTCCGCCGAAACCGAACGAGTTACAGATCGCGTATTCCATATCAACTTTACGCGCAGTGTGCGGTACAAGGTCAATATCGAGGCCTTCTTCTGGGTCATCTAGATTGATCGTTGGTGGCACGATTTGGTCAACCAGAGACATCACCGTGATGATCGCTTCAACTGAACCCGCCGCACCTAAAAGGTGACCTGTCATAGATTTCGTTGAAGAGACAAGTACTTGTTTTGAGCCTTCTTCACCAAGAGCACGTTTCACACCCTTGATTTCAGCTACGTCACCGGCAGGAGTAGAAGTACCATGAGCGTTAACGTAACCCACTTGTGTACCCGTGATCTTCGCATCACGCATTGCCGCTTCCATCGCTAGTGCGCCACCTGAACCATCTTCACTTGGAGAAGTCATATGGTAAGCGTCACCAGACATACCAAAGCCCACTAGCTCTGCGTAAATCTTAGCGCCACGTGCTTTCGCGTGCTCGTATTCTTCCAGAACCATCATACCTGCACCGTCACCAAGAACGAAGCCGTCACGGCCTTTGTCCCATGGACGAGATGCTTTTTGAGGTTCATCATTACGAGTTGAAAGTGCTTTAGCCGCCCCAAAGCCAGCCATACCCAGTGGTGTAGATGCCTTCTCTGAGCCACCTGCAACCATTGCCTCGGCATCACCGTATGCGATCATACGTGCAGCGTGGCCGATGTTGTGAAGACCTGTCGTACATGCTGTAGAGATCGCGATATTTGGACCACGAAGACCACGCATGATAGATAGATTACCTGCCACCATATTAACGATGGTCGAAGGCACAAAAAATGGGCTTACTTTGCGAGGGCCTTTTTCAACAAGCGCTGTATGGCCTGTTTCGATTAGATCTAGACCGCCAATGCCTGAGCCGATTGCTACACCAACTCGAGCCGCGTTTTCTTCGGTAATTTGTAAGCCAGAGTCATCTAACGCTTGGATACCCGCGGCGATGCCGTACTGGATAAAGAGATCCATTTTACGAGCATCTTTTTTAGACATGTACTCTGTGCAATCGAAATCTTTAATAAGACCTGCAAAACGAGTTGAGAAGTTTGTCGTATCGAAATGTTCGATGTTAACAATACCACTTTGACCTTCTAGCAGGGCTTTCCAAGATGATTCTACTGTGTTGCCTACCGGTGACAACATACCCATGCCAGTGACAACTACACGATGCTTGGACACGATATAATTCTCCGGGAATTGAATATTTCTATGAGAGGATAGAAGAAGTTAGAAAGAACACAGGCGGTCTAGGAGACCGCCTGGGAGAGATAATTACTGAGCGCTGTTTACGTAGTCGATTGCAGCTTGAACAGTAGTGATTTTCTCTGCTTCTTCATCAGGAATCTCAGTGTCAAATTCCTCTTCTAGAGCCATAACTAGCTCTACAGTATCTAGAGAATCAGCACCTAGATCGTCAACAAAAGAAGCTTCATTTTTAACTTCTGCTTCGTCCACACCTAGCTGTTCAACAATGATTTTCTTTACGCGTTCTTCGATGTTGCTCATTTTTTTTTCCTTTACAGATTTCGCCTAATGCGATGATTCCGTAGTTTATTCGAACTATTGAAAGTTGCAAGGGGGTCCTTGCTGGTCAAACCACAAATTTAGCGAAATTAACCGAATTTCAATACATTTTTGACTTATATCATGCACAAATGTTGTGCATAACCATGACAAGTTTACGACAGTTAACAGCAACTATAGGCTATTTTTCACAAAGTAAAATAGCTCATTTTGCACGAACTGTGCGTTAAACCATATACATACCACCATTTACATGCAACGTTTCACCAGTAATGTAAGCCGCTTCAGGTGAAGCTAGGAACACAACTGCAGAAGCAATTTCACGAGGATCACCTAGACGGCCTGCTGGCACGTTCGACAACGTTGCTGCACGTTGGTCGTCATTTAGCGCCTTAGTCATGTCAGTTTCGATGAACCCTGGCGCTACCGTGTTAACCGTTACGCCGCGAGAAGCGACTTCACGCGCCATCGACTTAGTAAAACCGATCACACCAGCTTTTGCTGCTGCGTAGTTCGTTTGACCAGCATTACCCATAGTACCTACAACTGAGCCTACGTTGATGATACGGCCAGAACGCTTTTTCATCATGCCACGTAGAACGGCTTTAGACATGCGGTAGATTGGCGTAAGGTTCGTATTGATGATGTCGTTCCACTCATCGTCTTTCATACGCATTAGTAGATTGTCACGAGTAATACCGGCGTTGTTGACTAGAATATCGATCGCGCCAAATTCATCGTTGATGGTTTTTAGTGTTGCTTCGATAGAGTCAACGTCCGTCACGTTAAGTGCTAGACCTTTGCCATTTTCACCTAGGTATTCGCTGATCGCCGCTGCGCCGCCTTCAGAAGTCGCCGTACCGATTACTGTCGCACCGCGCTCAACAAGAAGCTCCGCAATCGCACGACCAATGCCACGGCTTGCGCCTGTCACAAGAGCGATCTTACCTTCTAGATTCATCATGTTGTGTTTTCCTTTTCTTATCGTGAACGAATTACTTAGCAGCTTCTAGCGAAGCAACGTCATTAACGGCTGCTGCGCTTAGTGTCTTCACGATACGTTTCGTTAGACCTGTCAGTACTTTGCCAGGGCCAAACTCAAGTAGGTTTTCTACACCTTGCTCGCTCATTAGCTGTACGCTTTCAGTCCAACGTACTGGGCTGTGTAGCTGACGAACAAGTGCATCTTTTATTTTTGCAGGATCCGTTTCCGCCGCCACATCAACGTTGTTGATTACTGGAAGTTGTGGTGCATTGAATTCGATAGACTCTAGCGCGACAGCTAGCTTCACTGCTGCAGGTTTCATTAGTGCACAGTGTGAAGGCACTGAAACAGGAAGAGGAAGTGCACGTTTTGCACCTGCTTCTTTACATAGTGCGCCCGCACGCTCTACTGCGTCTTTACTACCTGCGATAACAACTTGACCAGGCGAGTTGAAGTTTACTGGAGAAACCACTTCACCTTGCGCTGCTTGTTCACACGCTTTTGCAATCGCTTCATCATCTAGACCGATAATCGCGTACATTGCACCTGTACCAGCAGGTACTGCTTCTTGCATAAGTTGACCACGTAGTTCAACCAGTTTGATTGCTTCTTTAAAGTCAATCACGCCAGCACATACCAATGCTGAGTATTCACCTAGGCTGTGACCCGCTAGGTTTGCTGGTTGCTCAAGACCAAGCTCTTGCCATACACGCCAGATAGCAACAGATGACGCTAGCAAAGCAGGTTGAGTACGGAAAGTTTGGTTTAGATCTTCTGCAGGTCCATTTTGAACAAGCGCCCATAGGTCGTAACCTAGTGCGTCAGATGCTTCTGCAAATGTTTGTTTTACTACGTCATATTGTTCGCCTAGATCAGCAAGCATACCTACAGCTTGTGAGCCTTGGCCTGGAAATACGATAGCAAACTTGCTCATGTTGTCTTCCTTTAAGCAAAGTAAAAAGAAATAAGATGCACCTTAGCGCATCTTAAATTTTTAATTCTTATGAAACTTAGAATTTCACTAGGGCAGAGCCCCAAGTGAATCCCCCGCCAAACGCTTCAAGAAGCAGGGTTTGACCACGTTTAATACGACCATCACGAACCGCTTCATCCAGTGCAGTTGGCACTGTTGCAGCAGACGTGTTGCCGTGTTTATCTAATGTAATCACGACTTGGTCTAGTGACATCGAAAGTTTCTTCGCTGTCGCTGAAATAATACGATAGTTCGCTTGGTGCGGCACTAACCAGTCTAATTCAGACTTGTGCATATCGTTCGCTTCAAGCGTATCTTTTACTAGCTTAGAGAGCTGAGTTACGGCCACTTTAAAAACTTCGTTGCCCGCCATGTGCAGCCACTGGTCGGCATCTTTGCCACGTTGTGGCACAGGAAGACTCAGTAGATCGCCAAATTGACCATCTGAATACACGTGTGTAGAGATGATACCAGGCTCTTCGCTAGCACCCACAACCACAGCGCCCGCAGCGTCACCAAATAGAATGATGGTTGAACGGTCAGTCGGGTCACATGTTTTTGACAATGCGTCTGCACCAATCACAAGTACGTTTTTGCACATACCCGTTTTAATGTGTTGGTCAGCGACAGACAATGCGTATACAAAGCCGGAACAAGCAGCGGCTAAGTCAAAAGCAGGACAACCTTTAATACCAAGCTTTGCCTGCACCTGACACGCAGATGAAGGGAAAGTATGGCTACTGCTTGTGGTCGCAACGATAATGAGGTCGATATCATTTTTATCGATGCCGGCCATATCGATTGCATTTTCAGCTGCGTAGAATGCCATGTCCGCAACAGTTTCATCTTCTGCTGCAATTCGACGCTCTTTAATACCTGTGCGAGCGACGATCCACTCATCACTTGTATCTACCATTTTTTCTAAGTCAGCGTTCGTACGCACTTGAGATGGCAGGTAGCTGCCAGTACCTAAAATTTTGCTATACATGAAGACTAATAATGCCTCTCGAGTAAAACCGCTTCCAAACGATCGCTAATACGGCTTGGTACTTGTCGTTTGACCTCGTGTACTGCCTCGCCAAGTGCATTGACAATCGCAGATACATCCGCACTTCCATGGCTTTTTATGACAATGCCGCGCAATCCTAGCAAACTTGCGCCGTTATACTGGTCGGGGTTCAGTGTTTTTAGTTCATTAAATAGCCGAGAAAACAACTTTCTAGCAATCCACCCCTTTATCGTTGATGCCATCATGCTCGTTTTGAGCTTTTCGATAAAGAGATGCGCTGTTCCCTCACTGGCTTTTAAGCATACATTGCCGACAAAGCCATCACAGACAATAACATCGGCAACATCATGCAAAATTTGATTACCTTCAATATAACCAACAAAGTTAATCGTGTCGGTTTGAGAAAGCATTTCTGCACAGCGTTTAACTAAATCGTTCCCTTTGATTTCTTCTGCACCAATATTCAATACAGCGACACGAGGGGGACGACCTAAATGTTCTTCTGCTAGTGCACTACCCATTACAGCAAATTGGAAAAGGCTGTCGGCATCACACGACACATTCGCCCCAAGATCTAACATCCAAGTACGTTTTCCACTGATGGTAGGTAAAGCTGAAACTAATGCAGGACGTTCAATACCAGGAAGCAGCTTAAGAATAAAGCGTGACAGCGCCATTAGCGCGCCGGTGTTACCACCACTCACGCAAGCATCGGCCTCACTTTCAGAAACGAGATCGAGCGCCATACGCATAGAACTGTTTTGACTATTACGCAGCGCTAAAGAAGGTTTTTCTGAATTTGAAATCACTTTCTCACTATGAACAATGCTCAAACGAGAACTGGTTGAGGTACCTAGTTGAGATAATTGAGACGTGATCAGAGATTGATCACCTATAAGAATCACTTTTAGCTCTGGGAAATGAGACAGTGCCTGCACGGCGGCAGGCACTGTTACGCGTGGACCGAAATCCCCGCCCATTGCATCAAGTGCAACGGTAATATTTTGCAAAGGTCAACCTTACTTGTTGATAACCTTTTTGCCACGGTAGTAACCTTCAGCAGTTACGTTGTGACGTAGGTGAGTTTCACCTGAAGTTGCATCTACAGAAAGTGCTGCTGTAGTTAGTGCATCGTGTGAACGACGCATACCACGCATTGAACGTGACTTCTTGCTCTTTTGTACGGCCATTGACCCTACTCCTATACTATTGGGTTCAAAGATGAGAAAGCATCAATTACCACACTGATTACTTTTTCAAACTTTTCAAAACGTCGAATGGATTCGGTTTCTTTTCCTCAATTTCTTCAGGAATCTCACCAAAAACCATGTTATTTGAATCAACGCTACAATCCGCTTCATCATGCATCGCAATTTGAGGTAATGCTAAGATGAACTCGTCTTCAACCAGTTGTATAAGGTCTAATTCACCATACTCATTTAGATCTACCAAATCATAAATTTCTGGTGCTTCCTCTTCCGTCTTCTCACCGTAGTAAGGAGTGTAAAGGAATTCAACTTCACACAGATGTGTGAATACCTCGTTACAACGCTGACACTCTAATTCGACTTCGATGTTAGCTTTACCAGAGATAACAACAAGTCGCTGTTCATCTATCTCAAATGACAATGAGACTTCTGCGTCGCGTTTTACGCCATCAGTCATTTCCGCTAAGCGCTTAAAAAGACTAGCTTGGATGATGCCATCGAAATCTAGTCGTTTCTGTGCCGCTTTAGCCGGATCAACCGTTCGCGGTAATTTTACCTTTTGCATAGGGCGCGAATATTATCTTCCAAATCAAAATTAGTCAAAGAAAAAGGAAAAAAAGTTGTACTTTTTTACGCTTAACATACAGAGCATTAGCCAGAATCAATTTTGATCGATTATGCTATCTAAAATGCTTTTGTGAATTGTAATTCAAAATGAAAAATTACCAACTTGTTTTAGCCTCAACTTCCCCTTTTCGTAAACAATTGCTGGAAAAACTTTCAACACCGTTTATTTGCGTGTCGCCAGATTGCGACGAAACACCACAGCCTGATGAGCGTCCGTTGGACTTAGTACAGAGGCTCGCCATCGATAAAGCGACATCCTGCGATACAGAGCAGCCTAGTTTAGTCATAGGTAGTGACCAAGTGTGTGTCATTGATGGCAAAATTGTTGGTAAACCACTTGACCGTAACAATGCCATTGCTCAACTACTTGCCCAAAGCGGCAAAGTCATCACTTTTTATACTGGACTCGCCGTGCACAACACCGCAACAAACCATACTGAAGTTGGCTTCGATACTTTTGAAGTTCACTTCAGGGTGTTGAGTCGTGAGCAGATTGAACGCTACGTCGATAGAGAAGAACCCTTTTACTGCGCGGGCAGTTTTAAGAGTGAAGGAATGGGTATTTGTCTGTTTAATAAGTTAGTAGGCAAAGACCCGAATACCTTAGTAGGGCTGCCACTTATCGACTTGATTGATATGTTACAAACGCAAGGTTTTGACGTTTTGTAATGTTCTATGGCATATATCGTAAAGACAAAATGAGCCTTTACGGTAAAGATTCCTTCCCCCTCTCTTTGTCAGTCTAAGGGATAGTTGAATTGGTAACATTAAAAAGGGAGCGCTATGCTCCCTTGGTGATACCTTTAAACTCATGTGCTGGATTAGCTTTTTCTCAAACCCACTAACACTTTTTCTAGTTTAGGTCCCATCGGCGCATTAATTTCTATCCATTCATCGTTTGATGGATGTTGGAACTTTATATTTGCCGCATGGAGAAACAAACGGTCAAGGCCAACCTGTCCGGTGTAAGCATCAAAGCGTCGGTCACCATAGCGGTCATCCCACGCAATAGGATGGCCGGTGTATTGAGTATGCACTCGAATTTGGTGAGTACGGCCAGTAATTGGGCTCGCTTGAATCAACGTCGCTTGCTCAAACTTTTCCAGAATTTTAAAACGTGTTTCAGAAGGCTTACCATTCGGGTTAACGCGCACGATGCTGTTCACTTCATTTTTCAGTAATGGTGCATTAACCACTTTACAGCTGCTCTTCCACTGTCCCATCACCAATGCGAAGTAAAACTTTTTCACTGTTTTTTCACGGAACTGTGCTTGCAAATGACGAAGCGCTGAACGTTTTTTTGCGACCAATAAAATGCCTGAGGTATCTCGGTCAATACGATGTACAAGTTCAAGGAAACGAGCTTGTGGTCGTAACGCACGTAGTGCTTCGATAGCGCCAAACTTCAAACCACTACCACCATGCACCGCTGTGCCGGACGGTTTATTAAGAATCAACATATGATCATCTTCAAAAATGATCATATCTTCAAGCTCAGCTACTTTATTCAACTTAGTGCTTGGCGCTACGTCGTCTTCTTTCTTCTCTACCGTTACTGGTGGAATACGAACGAGGTCACCCGCTTTCAGTTTATACTCAGCCTTAACTCGCTTTTTATTTACGCGCACTTCGCCCTTACGCACGATTCGATAAATCATGCTTTTTGGGACATCTTTTAATTGGTTGCGTAAGAAATTATCAATACGCTGACCCGCCATATCTTCGTCTATATCGACAAACTGGACTTGTGTTCTTATTTCGCTCATGTGCGCTATTGTAAACGCAAATCTGTATGACTTCACATTATTCTTGCGACGAAAGAAATACTTGTTGGCATAAATTGAGCCAAAATGCGCCAAGCTTTTGTTTAAATTATTAAAACCCACCACCAAGTTGGCGGTTTGTTTTACATCTTTGTTATTTTCAACAGCCAAGTGCTTATTAAACAGCCAGTTATGAATTTGAAAAATTGAATTAGCGCCGATTTTTCTATCGTTTGCGTGAAAGCCGATTGCTGATATCCACTCGCGCTGCTATAGTTCACAGCTGCTAAGGAAGGTTTGGTTACATTTTGTTCATTACCAATCATCTATCCCAAGCAATGTGAGTAGACTATTGAAGATCAGGTGCAGCATTGGCGTAAGACTCTTTGAATTCAAAACACTTACCACTCTACTCCTCGCATATTCACGTTGAGTATCTACCGCCCGAATAGCGGGTCACAAGTTTTTCGTTTCTAACCGAAACCCTAAGAGATTTGTGATAACTGACGTGCCCAAGAGCATCCCCTTCCAGCCGGGAGGCTGCAATATATAAGCCATGGGATCAGGCACCGTGAAAGAGCGAAAAAAAGTGGTAAGAAAACGAGAAAGATAAAAGAGAAGACAACGAGAATTTTCAATGAAAAGAATGTTAATTAACGCAACTCAAAAAGAAGAGTTGCGTGTCGCTCTGGTTGATGGCCAGCGACTTTTCGATCTTGATATCGAGAGTCCAGGACATGAATCTAAGAAGGCGAATATCTACAAAGGCCGTATTACACGTGTCGAACCAAGCCTAGAAGCCGCATTTGTTGATTACGGTGCTGAGCGTCACGGTTTCCTCCCTCTCAAAGAAATTGCCCGCGAATACTTCCCTGAAGGTTACACTTACCAAGGTCGTCCAAGCATTAAAGAAGTGCTAAGCGAAGGGCAAGAAGTAATCGTACAAGTGGAAAAAGAGGAACGTGGTAGCAAGGGCGCAGCTCTGACTACTTTCATTTCTCTTGCAGGTAGCTATCTAGTCCTGATGCCTAACAACCCACGTGCTGGCGGTATTTCACGCCGTATCGAAGGTGACGAGCGCACTCAGCTAAAAGCAGCGCTAAGCACTTTAGAACTGCCACAAGGCATGGGGCTAATCGTTCGTACCGCTGGGGTTGGAAAGAGTGCTGAAGAGCTTGAATGGGATTTGAACGTACTACTTAACCACTGGAGTGCGATTAAGGACGCGGCAGACTCTAACCTTGCCCCATTCTTAATCCACCAAGAAAGTAACGTTATCGTTCGTGCAATCCGTGATTACCTACGTCGCGACATTGGTGAAATCCTAATTGATAGCAACACCATTTATGAACGTGCTAAAGAGCACATCAGCTTGGTTCGCCCTGATTTCATTAACCGTGTTAAGAAATACGAAGGCGAAGTTCCGCTATTTAGCCACTACCAAATCGAAAGCCAAATTGAATCAGCATTCCAACGTGAAGTGCGCTTACCTTCTGGCGGTTCTATCGTTATCGACCCAACAGAAGCGCTAACCTCTATCGATATCAACTCAGCTCGTGCAACAAAGGGTGGCGATATCGAAGAAACGGCACTGAACACAAATCTAGAAGCCGCTGATGAGATCGCTCGTCAATTGCGTCTACGTGACCTAGGTGGTCTGGTTGTTATTGACTTCATTGATATGACACCTGTACGCCACCAACGCGAAGTAGAAAACCGTCTGCGTGAAGCTGTTCGTTTAGATCGTGCTCGCGTCCAAATCGGCCGTATTTCTCGCTTTGGTCTACTAGAGATGTCTCGTCAACGCTTGAGCCCTTCTCTTGCAGAAGCAAGCCACCACATCTGTCCTCGTTGTACGGGCACGGGTGTTGTTCGTGACAACGAATCTCTAGCACTGTCTGTTCTTCGTCTAATTGAAGAGGAAGCATTGAAAGACAACACCGCTCAAGTTTTGGCGGTTGTCCCTGTTCCAATTGCTTCTTATCTATTGAACGAAAAGCGTCGCTCAGTAAACCACATCGAACGCAATCAAGAAGTGAAAATCACGGTTGTTCCAAACTCAGATATGGAAACACCACACTTCGAAGTAATCCGCGTGCGTGAAGGCGAAGAATTTGATCTACTTTCTTACTTACTTCCTAAGAAACTGGAAGCAATGAAAGAAGCGGAAGGCAAAGAAACAACAGAAGTTGAAATTAAGTCTAAGCGAATTGAAGAGCCTGTTCTTAAAGGTTTTGCTGCGCCGACTCAAACTGCACCAGCGCCAACTCCTGCATCTAAGCCGGCTCCAGCAGCGAAGAAGAAAGAAGTCGTACAAGAAGAAAAACCTGGGCTATTTAGCCGTCTGTTCAAAGCCTTAGGTAGCTTCCTATTTGGTGGTTCTGAAGAAGTAAAAGAAGCGCCGAAACAAGAAGAAAAGAAACCGAACCGCGATAACAAACGCAACCGACGTGATCGTAACGACCGTCGTCGTGGTAACCAACGCGATAATCGTGAGACTCGCGATAACCGTGATAACCGCGATAACCGTGATAACCGCGATAACAAGCGTCGTCGCAAGCCTCGTGATGAACAAGCGACTGAACAAAGCGATGTTCAGCAGTTAAGCAAACCACAAAACCGTAATCAAAAGCGTAAGCCAAAACCTCAACAAGCTGAGAAATCACAAGAGCAAAAAGCAAACGTAAAAGTAGCGGAAAAAGGTCTGCAGCTCGCCGCAGAAGCGCGTTCTGAAGCTAAACCAGAAGAAATCAAAGCGAAGACAAACGCCAAAGCAGAGAAAGTGAAAGAGCGCCGTCAACGTCGCAAACTAAACAAATCTGTGCGCGTTAAGGACCAGCAAGCGGCTGAACAACTCGTTGAGTTGCCAGTTGAAGCTCCTGTTGAAAAGCCAGTTGAGGCAATCGCAGAAGCACAACAAGACAACCTTCAAGCAGAATCTAAACAGCGTCGCAATCGTCGTTCTCCACGTCACCTACGTGCAAGTGGTCAACGCCGTCGTCGTGGTCGCGATCGTCGCCCTAACCCATTCCGTCTACGTAAGGGTGGCGTAGCTTCTCCTGAGATGGCAATGGGTAAAGTGATGCCACGCTACATTCAAAAACCAGCGCCGAAGAAGGAAGAGCGAGTTCAAGAAGAAGCAGCAGCGACGGCAGTATCTGCAATCCA
Organism: Vibrio sp. PID17_43; assembly: GCF_002608565.1. Taxonomy (GTDB): domain Bacteria; phylum Pseudomonadota; class Gammaproteobacteria; order Enterobacterales; family Vibrionaceae; genus Vibrio. Next base: position 66,474 of record NZ_LIXM01000012.1, on the reverse strand, counting down.
AGGTGGTTTTGCTTGTCCAGAAATGGCGATGGGTAAAATTATCATCCGTTGTGAGCACCATGCCGTCGTTGACGCGCCAGTTGTTGAATCAAAAGTTCAAGAACCTGTAGAGGCTAAAATGGAAGCTCCATTCGTTAAAGCACCAGTTGCTGAGAAAACTGAGTCTACAGTTGTTGAAACAGCACCAGTAGAGCTTATCGTTGATGCACCTGTAGCGGAAATGACTGAAACAGTTGTAGAAACTACACTTACTCCAGAGCCAGTGGCTGAAGCGGTAGAAGAAACTGTAGAAGAAATTACAGTTAAATCACCGGCAGCAGCACCAGTATCTGAAGTTGAAGTTATCAACGTTGCCACTAAGCCACGCGCTAGCGCACCGATGACGAAAGCACCGGGTCCTCAAGAGCTTCGTGAAATTACGATTTCAGCAGCACCGTTTAAAGCCGAGCGCTACGCACCGAAAGGCGCAGGCAGCCAAGTAGCAATAAACCGTGCATCTGCAGGAATGACAAAACCAAACTTCAACTAAGTTTGTCGTCACTATAAGTAATTGAAAGGCTGCCATTTGGCAGCCTTTTTTGTGTAACGCAATGTTGAATATTATTGTTCACATTAATATCAATGACTGATCACATTTGTGGCTCATTCTCCTTATCATTCTTGAACTTAATCACACTTTTCGGTAGCATTCGCCGACTCAAGTTTTCGACACCATTCTGATGCAGCTCTTTTTCACTACAGTTTGAACTGATAGGCGTGAACATAACTTCACCTATTAGCGCTTATGCAAACACGAATATATGTCGGGAGATATTTCATTGCCAAAAGAGCCCTATATTACACATGTTCGAATTTCCTCAATTTTCTAAGCACTCAGTAAAAAACGATGTGCTATCAGGTTTAACCGTTGCGCTAGCATTGGTTCCTGAAGCCGTAGCATTTGCATTTGTTGCTGGTGTTGACCCTATGGTTGGTCTGTATGCTGCGTTCATCGTAGGCCTAATCACTTCTATCTTCGGTGGCCGTCCTGGTATGATTTCAGGCGCGACTGGTGCGATGGCCGTTGTTATGGTCTCACTGGTGGCGACTCATGGGGTTCAGTACCTATTCGCTGCCATCATGCTAGCCGGTATCCTGCAAATCGCAGCTGGTCTATTCAAGCTAGGCAAGTTCATTCGAATCGTTCCACATCCGGTAATGATTGGTTTCGTGAACGGCCTAGCAATTGTTATCTTCTTAGCTCAGCTTGGTCAATTTAAGGCACCTGATGTCAACGGTATGCTTACTTGGCTACCACAAGACCAAATGCTGCTTATGCTAGGTCTCGTTGCGCTAACAATGGCAATCATCCACTTCTTACCAAAGCTAACCACCGCAGTGCCTTCATCACTTGTTGCCATCGTAACCGTAACAGCACTTGTAGTGGGCTTAGATCTTGAAACACGTACGGTTGTAGATTTCCTACGCACAATGTCTGGTGATGAGGCTGCGACATTGGCTGGTTCTCTGCCGACTTTCTCAATTCCGGTAGTACCATTTACGCTGGAAACCATTCAAATCATCCTGCCCTACGCGATAATCCTTGCAGCCATCGGTCTGATCGAATCGCTACTGACGCTAACGGTACTTGATGAGATGACCAACACTCGTGGTCAATCTAACCGTGAATGTATCGGTCAAGGTATGGCAAACATGACCTGCTCGGTATTCGGTGCCATGGGTGGTTGTGCGATGATTGGCCAATCTATGATCAACGTAAACTCAGGTGGTCGTGGCCGTCTGTCTGGTATTGTTGCCGCAAGCGCACTACTGATCTTCATCCTGTTCGCATCATCACTTATTGAAATGATCCCGCTTGCAGCGCTTGTTGGTGTGATGTTCATGGTAGTAATCGGAACATTTGAATGGGCAACGTTTAAATTGGCGCGCCGTGTACCAAAGCAAGATTTCTTTGTTATCGTTCTCGTTACAGTAGTGACGGTTCTGACTGACCTTGCCGTAGCCGTAGCGGTTGGTGTCATTGCCTCTGCTCTAATGTTTGCATGGCAGCATGCTAAGCACATCTATGCGGATACCCGCCTAAACGAAGAAGGCTCAAAAGAGTACAAGATTCACGGCCCTATTTTCTTCGGCTCGGCAGCGAACTTCCTTGAGTTGTTCAATGCGCAAGATGATCCTAAAGATATCATTGTTGACTTCGCTGATTCACGCGTAACCGACCACTCTGCTATTGAAGCGATAGAAACGCTTGCAGAACGCTACGCAACGTTAGACAAAACACTTCACCTACGTCACCTAAGCCCTGACTGCCGTAAGCTTCTCGATAAAGCGGGTAGCTTGGTAGAAATTAATGTGAAAGAAGACCCAAGCTATAAAGTTGCCACCGACATCCTAGCTGGCTAACACACCAAAAGGGATGAGCTGAGCTCATCCCTTTTGTTCTTCAATTGTGTCGTGAAAACGACTCGCTGTTTTATATCAGCTTTTTTAGAATGGCGTCTGATGCCTCTTCAATAAGGTCCAATACCAGTTCGAAACCGTTCTCCCCCCCGTAGTATGGATCAGGGATTTCGTCGTAGCGAGAATCTCCATGACTCAGAAACAAAGACACTTTATGTCGATACTCATCCGGACAGAGATCCAATAAATCCGCTAAATTGGCTTTATCCGCCGCCAACACCATATCAAACGCGGAAAAGTCCCCAACAACCACCTTACGTGCTTTCATACCTTTGAATGAATAACCACGTAACTGACCTGCTTGCATGGCACGCGCATCCGGACGGCTTCCTACGTGATAACCAATGGTACCTGCAGATTCTACCTGTAGTGGCACTCCTAGCGCCTGTGCTTTCGATTTTAATACGGCCTCTCCCGTAGGTGAGCGACAAATGTTGCCCATACAAACAACGAGTACTTTCTTCATTTTATTCCCTGTATTCTCGATGGTTTTTCTTTACCTGCTGTTGAACTATCATAGCGAGATAATTTGCTTTACCCAAGTCAGCACACTGGCTTGTAGATAGAATTAAGGAAAGAGAATGTCTATCGAAGAGAACAAAGAGGCACGCCATAAGGCTCGCCAGCAAAAAGTAAAAGAACAAGTAGACGCAAAGATCGCCGCCGCTCAAGAAGAAAAGGGTTTATTACTCATCATTACTGGCAACGGTAAAGGTAAATCGACCTCCGGTTTTGGCACCATCGCTCGCGCACTTGGTCATGGCTTAAAATGTTCTGTTGCTCAGTTCATCAAGGGCACGTGGGATAATGGAGAGCGTAACCTGCTAGAAAACCTCGGCGTGGAATTCCAAGTCATGGCAACGGGTTTTACTTGGGAAACGCAAAATAAAACCGCCGATACAGAAGCCGCTCAACTTGTGTGGCAAGAATGTAAGCGCATGCTGAAAGACGAATCGATTGATGTGATTCTGTTTGATGAGCTGACGTATATGGTGAGCTATGGGTACATCGACTTAGAGGAAGTCGTTGAAGCACTGAATAACCGCCCGAAAATGCAATCAGTCGTGATCACCGGTCGTGCTGCTCATCGTTCATTGATTGAAATGGCAGACACCGTCTCGGAAGTGAAGAATGTAAAGCACGCCTTTGAATCCGGCGTAAAAGCGCTGAAAGGGGTGGATTGGTAATCTTCTCACTGAACCAAGCATCCCTAGGTTACTTGGGTATAAAAAAGGGTTGGTTCAGTGCCAACCCTTTGCTTTGTAAAAATAAAGCGAACTCTAAAATTAGTTAAACAAGTTCTTCAACAAACTGTCTACCGCTTCTTTCGTTTTCTCATCTTTAATTTTGTCCGTTAGCTTTTCAACGCCTCGGTCTATTTCTTTCTGTGCTTTCTGTTTCAGAACATCATCAAATACTAGCTTAAATTTTGGCTCCGCCCACTTGCCGGAAACATTGATTGGAATCGTAATATCTTTCAGCTCATCGATATTTTTTCCGCCCTGCCCTTCCAGTGAACCAACAATAGACGTACTGATAGTAAAATCGACCGTTTCATTGAGGTAGTTTGCACTGCCTTTACCACGCAAACGCAATAATGGGGATTGAGCTTGAAGATTATCCGTATAAACAACGCCTTTGTTTAATCTCATTGTTGCCGTCATTGCGCTAAAGTCAGTTTTCTTGACTTCATCTGTGCCTTCTAAGCTTTGGCCTTTAAATCGCGCATAGTTTTCACGAATCAATTGAGCGACATTGATGCCATTAACTGCACCGTCTGTAAAGTTAATCGCGACCGTACCCACTAGGTTCTTCTTCATGCCTGTTGGCGTTAAGCTCTTACCGCTAACGTTCACATCGATATTACCGGTCCCTTCCAACTTATCACTGTTAGCGACATCAATTAGCAGTGGCTGAACATGGACACCTTTAATCGACTGCTTCGCGCTATAAGTTGCTGGCGATTTACGAGCATCTAACTTCGCCGTTGCGGTGATTGTGCCCTGATAAAGTTTAGAGCTGAATGACGTTAGGTCAAACACACCACGATTGATGGAGAAGTCTGCTTTGACTGCTTCCATCTTCGCATTCGCGGCTTTGAACTTATCGATCTTGATATCACCTTTCACATCCAGTACTTTTAAAGCTGATAAGTCTGGCTCACCCTCTTGACCAACTGGCGCACTTTCGCCACCTGATGCTGACTTATCACTTGAAGGCGCTTGCTTATTCAAGCCCAAAAATTCATCTGCATCGATGTTAGGGCTGTGCAGTGCGAAACGAATTTTAGGGATATCACCTAATGTCACATCCGCTTTCCCGTCTAACACAATCGCATTTGCGGTGAGATTTTCCAGCACAAAACTCAAGTGACTCTTCGTTAAGTCGAACGATAGGTCAGAGGCCATATCCACTTTCATTGGTGATTGTGGAAGTGCAGCACCTTCAAAAGTCGATTTTAACGTCAGTTTGTTCAATTGAACCTTGCTGATCGCTTTATCAACAATCAGTTCACCACCGCCTTGCATGTCTAGCTTCATGCCGCCCGCGTCGCCTTTCAACGCATAGCTTAGGCGGTTTACTTTATCAAACTCAAACGTGTCTAAACCAATGGTCGCAGATTCAATTTTGTTTGCTTCGTCAGCGTAGGTTGCATCAAAGTTGATGTTTTTCAACGCGTAGCTTACAAGACCTTTTGCCAATTTAAAGTCCGCTTTGCCTTGCGCGGTGAACGTTTGATCGTTCATTTCACCTTTCACACCGAAGTCAGCTGTCGTCCAGTGATCAAAAGCAAACTGTGATAGGTTTAAGGAGATATCAGAAAGCTTGGTGTCGCTGCCGGTTTGCTGATCTTGGATTTCAACATAACCGTTAGAAATAGTCACTCCTGCAAGGTTGATCGTCCAATCAGAAGCTGAGCTTTGCGTACCTTCCGTTTGTACTGAAGTTGGCTCAGTAAATTGCTCAGCTTGTTGAGATTGTGCTTTGGTCAGCGCATCAATGTTCTTGCTACCATCTTTCAGCGTTTCAAGGTAGAACTCAGCACCATCTAATGTGACGTTGCCAATTTCGAGTTGCTTGCTAAGCAGAGGCATGACCGAGACATCAACACCGACCGTGTCAACTTTGAATAGATTTGGTTGACTAAAGCCTTGCGGGTTTCTCAGTTCAGTGCGACCCAGTTCGAAGCCAATCGATGGAAAGAACTGCCAACTGATGTCCCCTTCAATCACCAACTCTAAACCCGTTTGCTTCTGTACTTGTTCCACAATTAACGGCTTAAATTGATTCGGATTGACGAAGACGGTTAGCGCTAGCACCGCAGCTAAAATAACTACAACAGGTATGGCTATAACTAAGAGCAGTTTCTTCATGTGCTTTTTCCTTGCTCGTGAGTTTTTAAATTATATAGCTAAGCTCGCACTGATCATTTCACAACAGCATGAAAATTGTCCGGCTTTACTTTGCAACTGGCTAATTTAAAAACAAAAAAAAGAAGTGGCACTTAAAGTGCCACTTCTTTTCACAAAAATAAAGCAATATAGCCATCTAAAGGCTTAAGCTTTCAAAAGTCTTGCAATGTGAGCTTTCAAAACGTCAATCGCGATACGGTTTTTTCCACCACGAGGAACAATAATATCCGCGTATTGCTTAGAAGGTTCAATAAATTGCATGAACATCGGACGAACAGTCTGTTGGTATTGCTTAAGAACTGATTCCATTGTTCGACCACGCTCTTCAACATCACGTTTAACACGGCGAAGCAGACAGATATCCAAAGGCGTATCCATAAATACTGTCGCGTGCATTAGATCACGTAAACGTGGGTCCGTTAAAAGCAAAATACCTTCAAGAATGATGACCTTTTTAGGTGTCATTGCTGTGGTATTGCTTGTACGAGTATGCTCAGTGTAGCTGTACTCTGGTACTTCTACCGCTTCGCCACGTACCAATTTCTCTAAGTGTTCACAAAGTAGGTCGTGGTCTAACGCGCTCGGGTGGTCGTAGTTAGTCTTTACTCGATCTTCCATGCTTAGGTGGCTTTGGTCGTTGTAGTAGCAATCTTCCGTGATAACACCGATTTGATGATCGCCCACTTTCTCGCGAAGCTCATTGTAAATCGTGCTCGCGATCAGACTTTTTCCAGAAGCAGAAGCGCCAGCAATACCTACGATGACGCATTGATTATTATCAGACATTAGTTTGCACCCGATGATGATTTTCTAGTCACATAAATAGATAAACTGCCTGATTATAGGGAGTTCACCCCTTAGATACTAGCTGGAATTAGGGTTTAGTTATAAGTTTCTTTCTGCGTAGAGAATGAACCCTAAAGCAAACGTTGGCGTGTATGATTTTTAACCAAACCAGAGTATGCACTCAGTTCACCATTGTGAAACTGATTGTGTCTGATTTGGCTTTGCCTTGCCAATACATCGTGCCACAAACACGATCGGCGATCTGTTTGTAGTAACCTGCATGCTCACTATCTGGACGTCTCGCCACTGTTGGTATTCCGGCGTCGATATCTTCTCGCATGGCGATATGAAGTGGGATCTGTCCAAGTAACGCTAACCCAAATTCTTGCGATATTTTCTCTGCACCACCCGTACCAAAAATGTGCTCTACGGCACCACATTGGCTACAAATGTGATAGCTCATGTTCTCAACGACGCCCACCACTGGCACATTAACTTTATGGAACATCGCCGCCCCTTTACGAGCATCGGCGAGTGCTAGATCTTGTGGCGTTGTCACTAATACCGTGCCTGTCACCGGAATCTGTTGTGACAAGGTCAGTTGAATATCCCCTGTACCTGGTGGCATATCAATAACCAAATAATCCAAATCTGGCCATTCTGTTTCGGTTAATAATTGGGCCAACGCCTTTGATGCCATTGGACCACGCCAAATCGCCGCTTCGGATTTATCCACCAAATAGCCAATAGAATGAGTATAGATGCCATGGGCAAAAATGGGTTTCATCCACTTAGCATCACGAACTTCTGGCTTCGTATCTTCTTGTCCAAGCATCATCGGTACAGACGGCCCATAGATGTCTGCATCCAACAGACCGACTTTCGCGCCAGACTGCGCGATTGCAAGAGCGAGATTGACCGCCGTGGTTGATTTTCCTACTCCACCTTTCGCTGAGCTAACTGCGATGATGTTTTTCACTCCCTTAACTGCGTTTTCGACTTGAGTTTCCAGTGCTTTCACACCAAGTTCGATATGGAACGCAAACTCAGGAACCGTGCCTGACGCTTGCTGCTCCTTAATCCAATCACTGAGTACTGCTTGGAGTTCATTACTCGCAAATGGCAACGTAATTTGAATGCCACCTTGCGCTGGAATCGCGACAATGCCGTGAATATCTGCCCAGTTTTCCACCAACTGTGGATGCTGGAATTGGTTAAGCCAATGACAAAAATCTTGTTTTGAAGTGAACTGATGCATAAGGTCTCCTTATATACTCAAGTCACCTAAATGCGCTTGGGTACAGTGCCTCTAATCGTAGCACCCTGAAGCAAGATTCAGAACCCCAAAAAAACTAAGGCAATCCATGGTTTGATACCTTGGCGTTAGGAGGCTCATGGGGTAGTATTACTCTCTATTTTTTATACCTATCAAAAAGCGATTATTAAGTATGGCAAACGATCCAAGAAAACTGCTGGTAACTTGTGCCCTTCCGTACGCTAATGGTTCGATTCACTTAGGTCACATGCTTGAGCACATTCAAGCTGACATCTGGGTTCGCTACCAACGCCTACGTGGCAACACTGTAAACTTCATCTGTGCTGACGATGCTCACGGCACACCAATCATGCTAAAAGCACAACAGATGGGTATTACACCAGAAGAGATGATCGCTGCAGTTAGTGAAGAGCATCAAAAAGACTTCGCTGGCTTTGATATTAGCTTTGATAACTACCACAGCACACACTCAGATGAGAACCGTGAGCTAGCTTCTCACATCTATCTTGAGCTGAAGAAGAACGGCTTTATCTCTAGCCGTACAATTTCTCAGCTGTTCGATCCTGAGAAAGAAATGTTCCTACCAGACCGTTTCGTAAAAGGTACTTGTCCTAAGTGTAAGTCAGAAGACCAATACGGTGACAACTGTGATAACTGTGGTGAAACGTACAGCCCAACCGAACTGATCAACCCGAAATCAGCGGTTTCTGGCGCAACGCCAATCATGAAAGACTCTGAGCACTTCTTCTTCGACCTACCTCAGTTCGAAAGCATGCTAAAAGAGTGGACACGTTCTGGTTCTCTTCAATCTGAGACAGCGAACAAAATGCAAGAGTGGTTCGAGTCTGGTCTGCAGCAATGGGATATCTCACGTGATGCGCCTTACTTCGGTTTCGAGATCCCTGGCGAGAAGAACAAATTCTTCTACGTTTGGCTAGACGCACCCGTTGGCTACATGGCTTCGTTCAAGAACCTATGTGACAAAACTGAAGGTCTAGACTTCGAAGAGTACTGGAAGAAAGACAGCTCGACAGAGCTTTACCACTTCATCGGTAAAGACATCGTTTACTTCCACTCTCTATTCTGGCCTGCAATGTTAGAAGGCTCTGGCTTCCGTAAGCCAAACAACGTATTCGTACACGGTTACGTAACGGTAAACGGCGCGAAGATGTCTAAATCTAAAGGTACGTTTGTTAAAGCAAGCACTTACCTAGACCACCTAGATCCTGAATGTCTTCGTTACTACTATGCCGCTAAGCTAAATAGCCGTATCGACGACCTAGACCTAAATCTTGAGGACTTCACGCAACGTGTCAACGCCGATGTAGTGAACAAAATCGTTAACCTAGCGTCTCGTAACGCAGGCTTCATCTCTAAGCGTTTTGACGGCAAGCTCGCTGAAAACTTTGCAGAACCTGAGCTATACAACGAATTCGTTGCAGCAGCAGAGCGTATTGCAGAGCTTTACGAAACTCGCGAGTTTGGCCGTGCTATCCGTGAAATCACGGCACTCGCAGACAAAGCAAACCAATACGTTGACGAAAAAGCACCGTGGGTCGTAGCAAAAGAAGAAGGCAAAGATCAGGAACTGCAAGAAATCTGTTCTGTCGGTATTAACCTGTTCCGCGTTCTGATGACTTACCTGAAACCAGTGATGCCTGCATTAGCTGCGCGTACTGAAGCGTTCCTTAACGGAGAGCTAACTTGGGAAAGCATCGCTGCACCACTTACTGGTCACGAGATCACTAAGTTCAAGGCGCTGTTCAACCGTATCGATCCTAAGAACATCGAAGCTATGATCGAAGCATCGAAAGAAGATGCTGCAGCAGAAATGGCAGCAAAAGAGAAAGCTGAAGCCGCATCGAACGAAACCGAGCTAAGCAAAGACCCAATCGCTGACGAGATCGAATTCGATGATTTCGCAAAAGTGGATCTACGTATCGCTAAGATCGTGTCTTGCGAATCAGTGCCAAAAGCAGACAAACTGCTGAAATTCCAACTGGATATCGGTGGTGAAATGCGCCAAGTATTCTCTGGTATCAAAGCAGCGTACCAGCCTGAAGATCTTGTCGGTAAATACACTGTCGTAGTAGCAAACTTGAAACCACGCAAGATGAAATTCGGCATGTCTGAAGGCATGATCCTAGCTGCAGGCCCTGGCGGGAAAGACCTTTGGATTCTTGAACCACACGAAGGTGCTCAACCAGGCATGCGTGTAATGTAATTCGTTATTTACGCTTTCCAAAAAATCCCTGCCAAATATGGCGGGGATTTTTTTACGTTCACACTTTTGGGGAAACCCCGCACCAAATTTGTACGCTTAGCCCAAGGAAAATAACATAACCTACTGTTTTTTATGGCTTCTATTTCTGGCATTAAAGCTGCTCTTACTTAATTGCTAGGTCAAAAGCACTAACAAGGAGTTGGTTATGTTTGTTTTGATTTCTACTTTGATCTCCGTTGCTATTCTGGCGGGAATCTACCACTTAGCTAATAAGCGAGAAAAGCAGCAGGTTCGCAAGTACCGATTACTCATTCTATTACGGGATGTCACTTGTCTACTTCGTCGCCACCGAGCGGTGACCCACTACTCTTTCCAAGGTCAGCAAAATCATCACAATGAGATCGCTGCGATCAATCAAGAATTAAATAGCAAGCTGCATCAATTAATAGAGACTGCTCGTTTTGAAAATAAACCTATCTATCGAATGCTTCAGATAAAAATTGAGCAGTTGCTGAAACAATGGCAAGGATACTCGTTAGCTCGCAATCAATTAGAGCATGGAAAACTCATTCGCCACACCTTATTTTTGATGGATGAGGTCACTATAGCCTGGCTTGCTGTCTTGCAAAGAGATGACCTCTACGACGAATATCAGATGAATTGGCAAACGGTCATGGACAGTTTAGAGACGCTCACCCAGATGCGTATCAGCATTCAAGATATTCATACTCCAGGGGGCGCAATGAGAATAAAAAACGATGCGTCAATAATGGTCAGAAGGCTCAATCAGCTTGCAGTCATTAGTCCGTTAATCATCGGTTCACCTAAATCGACAAAATCCATACAAGTACTCACTGATCATCTGAACAGCGAAGAAGTATCACTCAATGAAGAAGCGTTATACGACATAACGTCCGAACTATCCTTGGTTATATTTAATGCTTACGAACAGATGCTTTCAGATATCATCGAAACCCTATATCTACCGTTACCCAAGCTGTCCTTAGCATAAACACGAAATAAAAAACCGCAGGCTTTCACACCTGCGGTTTCTGAAAACTAAATAAGAGAAACTTAACAGTCGTCTTCTGTAAAGTTGGTTGGCAGTTGCATTTTCATCTCATTCCAGATTTGCGCACTTTCCATTCCGTAGTGGCGAATGACGATTGGTAGCTGATCACGCTCACCGGTTTCGCACGTCTCCAGTAATTGACGATAAAACTTCAACGCGAGTTCACGAGATATCGGGTTTGAGAAGTAGTAACTACCGACACGATCGTACAGTTTTCTCAATCCATTAAAGATCAAACCGTAGATCTGGTTTCCAGAATGAAACGCTAAGCGTTGAAACAACATATAATCGTAGTAGTTAAACGTTTTAGCAATCAGAATTTCTTCGCGCTTTGCTTCGTCCTTTTCGTTGTCTTCTTTCACTGTTTGCAGAATTTTGTCTGCATAAGGTGAGCTCGCGATAAACGCTTCCCAAGACGAAGCATTAACCAAAGCTTCACAAGACTCGATAACGTTCTTAATGGTACGCTCTGAGCTCTCTTTGTTTGCTTTAAACGCATAGCGCATAAAAATAGGACTGATGTTAGTACGCGCAGCAAGTAGGTCCTCTACAATGTTGGTTGCGTTGTCGACATCCAAAGTCATCAGTGTATCCAAAATGTGCAGACCAGAGGTCTCCATAAATTGATTCACTTTTGTTGGTTTTCCGTGTTGGATTGTCAGCCATCCATCACGTGCTAGACGCTGTAATACTTCACGTAGAGTCGTACGTGTAACACCAATAAGTTCAGACAGCTCACGTTCAGCGGGTAAAATTGAGCCAGGAGGAAAACGGCCGTTCCAAATGCTCTCGATTATGTATTTTTCTGCGAATCCTGCAGGGCTCTTAGCCTTAATGACCATTCTATATTTATCCAGTATTGATTTCTAAGGGTCGATACGACTCATCATACCACTACTTAACGATTTGAGAAAATTAACGATCCATTAATGAAACGCTTTGCCAATATAGAGTTAATGCTCTATATATTAGTTCGAATTGAAATTCCGCCTATTTGGAACCAAGTTGGCAAAATCTATATTTTACCAACTCAACACAAGCTACAATCTCAAGAAAAATAGAGTTTACTCTGTCACATTTTAATACTCACCATTTGCAAAATAAAATTGTGTAAAACGATTAATATTATTTTTTAATTTATCATTTTTCGCAATTGGGTTGCGTTTGCAATTCAAAGTGCTTAATTCCCACCTTTTCATGGTATAGTAACGCCGTTTTGATCGCGTTATTACAATGAAAAACCAGTTTAGTCTGTTGCATTAAGGTTTGTTATTGACTAATAAGCGTCCGAGTGTAGAGTTGCGGTCAAAAATGAGCGGTGCTCAGGTTCAGGGGAAGTAACTTGGCAAGACTACAAAAATTCAATGAATTGTTGTTTTTCTAAGTTATTGTTTTAAAGGACTAACCAATAAGTCTAATAAACAGATGCTTGAGCACTATTTTTTAGTGTCTATTCATAATTTTGTTATAAAGAGAATTATCATGCCGATATCGCTCGGAAATGCCTTTATCAAGAATTTCCTTGGTAAAGCGCCTGATTGGTACAAAGTTGCCATTATCGCCTTTCTTATTGTTAACCCGATTGTTTTCTTCCTAATTGACCCATTTTTGGCGGGTTGGTTGCTTGTTGCTGAATTCATCTTCACACTGGCAATGGCGCTGAAATGTTATCCACTTCAGCCAGGTGGCCTGCTGGCGATTGAAGCCGTAGCAATTGGTATGACAAGTGCGGAGCAGGTAAAGCACGAGCTTGTTGCCAACATTGAAGTCTTACTATTGTTGGTATTCATGGTAGCCGGCATCTACTTCATGAAGAACCTCTTGCTATTTATCTTCACAAAAATTCTGCTTGGCATTCGTTCAAAAACTCTGCTTTCACTTGCATTCTGTTTTGCTGCTGCATTTTTGTCCGCCTTTTTAGATGCGTTGACAGTGATTGCCGTTGTGATCAGCGTAGCGGTAGGCTTTTATGCAATTTACCACAAGGTTGCTTCTGGTAACCCTATAGGCGATCACGACCACACTAAAGATGACACCATCACTGAACTGACTCGCGACGATTTAGAAAACTACCGTGCGTTTCTACGTTCATTGCTTATGCATGCGGGTGTAGGTACTGCTCTAGGTGGGGTAACCACCATGGTTGGTGAACCACAAAACTTGATCATCGCTAGCCAAGCAGGTTGGAACTTTGGTGAGTTCCTAATTCGAATGTCACCAGTAACACTGCCTGTATTCTTCTGTGGCCTACTTACTTGTGCTTTCGTTGAGAAACTTAATGTATTTGGTTACGGTGCAAAATTGCCTGATAACGTACGCAAGATCCTAATGGACTTTGACCTTGAAGAACGCACGACGCGTACTAACCAAGACGTCGCTAAACTGTGGGTACAAGGCATCATCGCTGTTTGGTTGATTACGGCATTAGCACTTCACCTGGCTGCCGTTGGGTTGATCGGTCTATCGGTTATCGTACTGGCGACAGCCTTTACTGGAATCATCGAAGAGCATTCAATGGGCAAAGCATTTGAAGAAGCTCTGCCATTTACCGCACTTCTTGCCGTATTCTTTGCTATCGTTGCAGTGATCATCGACCAGGAACTGTTTAAACCGGTTATCGATGCGGTACTTGCCGTAGAGGACAAAGGTACTCAGTTAGCGATGTTCTATGTGGCTAACGGCTTACTTTCAATGGTATCTGACAACGTATTCGTTGGTACGGTTTACATCAACGAAGTGAAAACGGCGCTAATTGAAGGTCAAATTACACGTAATCAGTTTGACTTGCTGGCAGTAGCAATCAATACAGGAACAAACCTACCATCGGTTGCAACGCCAAACGGTCAAGCGGCATTCCTATTCCTACTAACGTCAACGTTGGCTCCTCTGGTTCGTCTATCTTACGGACGCATGGTCATCATGGCGCTACCATATACGATCGTACTGGCACTCGTTGGCATGATGGGCATCATTTTCTTCCTTGAACCTGCCACTGCTTTCTTCTACGAAGCAGGTTGGATTATGCCGAGCACAGGTGATCTAACGCCCGCTTTGTCAGGCGGTCACTAAAATATAAGTTGATAAGGAAACTTATCCACGATAAAAAGCTCTGAGTAATCAGAGCTTTTTTCTATTTCAAACAGGAATAAAACCGTGACGATTTTTACAGCACTGAATCAGTTTTCAAAGAGACGCTTATCTTGGTTGCTCCTTCTTCTCGCTATCTTATTTTTCGAAGTCTGCGCCCTGTTTTTCCAACATGTGATGATGTTATCACCATGCGTGATGTGTATTTATGAGCGCGTGGCAATGATGGGAATTAGCGCAGCAGCGCTGATTGGTCTTATCGCACCTAACAATCCAATAATCCGTTGGTTGGGATTAGCGGCATGGGGAGCAAGCGCATACAAAGGCCTACAGCTAGCATTACAGCATGTGGACTATCAGTTTAACCCATCCCCGTTCGCGACTTGTGACCTGTTCGTAACTTTCCCAAGCTGGGCTCCTCTCAACCAATGGGTTCCTTGGATGTTTGAAGCCTACGGTGACTGTTCGAAGATCGTTTGGCAATTCTTAGGTCTTTCGATGCCTCAATGGTTAGTTGTGATCTTTGCTGGTAACTTGGTTGCTCTTGCGTTTATTTTGATTGCTCAGTTCTTTAGTAACAAACGTAAAAATCCAATTCAGTAAATCAGCCGTTGACGATAAAACGCCAACCAAAGAATAGCAAAAGCCGACCACTAGGTCGGCTTTTTATTTTGTATTCGGTCACTTACCGCAACACTGCTTGAACTTCTTGCCACTTTCGCAAGGACAAAGGTCGTTGCGACCGACCTCTTTAAATGGATTCAAGCTCTTTGATTTTTTGCCTACCATCAACTCATCGGCACCGAGTGCAACTTCATTAATCATCAAATCCAGCTGGTCAACCAAATCAGCTAGCGTTGGCGGTATTTCAATGCCTGCATCTCGCATCTGCTGTTGAGTCTGGTCTTCATCGATAGCCAGCATCATGGTCGTCAACAGCGCTTGCAGCATGCGTTGCAATCCATCATTAAGCTCGACGCCTTGCCACTGTTCTTCAATCATTGACCAAACCGACATAAAGCCTTCAGCAAAGTCTGCCAATTGGTCCGTACGGCTTTCCGTCAAAGCAAGAATCGAGTATTCATTGCATAAAATATAGTTATGCTGTTTGTGAATCTGCGCTTCCACCGCAGGCTGAATCGCTTTAAAACGGTCACCTAACAGTGGCTCTAACCAAGTTTCCGGAGTCAAAGGCTTCGTTGTCAGATTAGCAGCAAGTACTGCACCTTCCATAAACAGTGAAGATACCTCTAGTTGAACTTCTCTTTTCTCAATCAATGTGTATTGCATGACGTCTGGTTTCCCCTGAATTTGGCGGCATTATACCTCAGTCGATTTCAGATACCAGATTCTGAAGGCGTCACCTGTAGTTAATGACAAACTTAGTGGACATCGCTACAATCGCCCCCCTCTTTAATTATCAAACGGTATTAGGCAAGCTATGCGAGTTGTATTAGGCCCGATGGAAGGCGTTTTGGATCATTTGATGCGCCAAATCCTGACCGAAATAAACGACTATGACCTGTGTGTGACAGAATTTGTTCGAGTAGTTGACCAACTTCTGCCTGATCACGTATTTCATCGTTTATGCCCAGAACTCCTGCAAGGCTCGCAAACTTTACCAGGTGTTCCCGTGCATGTTCAACTGCTTGGTCAAGACCCGAACTGGATGGCAGAGAACGCCATCAAAGCAGCCGAACTTGGTGCTCGTGGTGTTGACCTGAACTTTGGTTGCCCAGCCCGCTTGGTAAATAAAAGCAAGGGGGGTGCTGCGCTATTGCAACATCCAGCACTCATTCATAACATCGTAAAAGCGTGCCGTGATGCGGTGCCAAGTGATATCCCAGTTACGGCTAAAATCCGCTTAGGTTGGGAAAATCCTGACGACTGTTTTGAGATTGTCGATGCCATTCAATCCGCTGGTGCGAATGAGCTAACTGTCCATGCTCGTACTAAGCAAGGTGGGTATAAAGCATCTGAAATCAAGTGGGAATACATTACGCAGATCCGCGAACGCTTCAGTATCCCACTGATTGCGAATGGCGAGATTTGGAGCTACGAAGATGGTCAACGCTGTATTGAAACCACAGGTGTCGATTCTTTGATGGTATGCCGTGGTGCATTCAACATTCCTAACCTTGGCAATATAGTGAAATACAACCACCAGCCAATGCCTTGGTCAGAAGTCGTTGATTTGCTGATTTACTACTCTCAGTTTGAAATGAAAGGCGACAAAGGCTTGTATTATCCGAATCGCGTAAAACAGTGGTTCTCTTACTTACGTCAAGCGTACCCAGAAGCCAATGAACTGTTCCGTGAAATTCGCATTTTCAACAAAGCCGCACCTATTGTAGAACACATCCAACATTACCGTGATCGTCTCCATGCTAGCGTAAACTGCACGGCGTAATTGAATACATAAAAAAGGGCGATTTAATCGCCCTTTTACTGAACAGTTTTACTTAGAAACAAATTTTATTCTTACCCGTCGTTTTGGCTTGATAAAGTTTTTTGTCCGCAATTTTGAACAGTTCATCAAAATGCTCAAGCTTGCTAGATGACTTAAAGGCAACACCACCAGAAACCGTAAAACCTAGCTCGATAACCTTTGTTGAACTCGATACAATCGATTGAGACAGCCAGAGCAATATTTTTCTTGGTTATTTTGTTGCGCCAGACGGTTTGCATTCCTCGTCGGTTAAGCAACCCTGTCATGGGATCTTTTGCCGATAAATCCTCCTTACGAAATTACCGTATCAGAACTTTTCTTAAGGAGGATCACTTGGTAGGTGTCGTTCGTGTTTTGACTCGGCCTAGTTTAACAACAGACTGTCGTCAGCGAGCTCTTCCCCTCGGACTTTAGAGAACATTTCCAACAAGTCCGAGACTTCCATATTGGCTCGTGACTCTCCCGCCACATCGAGCACAATTTCGCCTTGGTGGAGCATCACGGTTCGGTCTCCACATGCTAACGCGTCTTTCATCGAGTGCGTCACCATCATCACCGTCAGGTCGAACTCATTCACTATGCGCTTGGTTAGATCGATAACAAATGCTGCCATACGAGGATCGAGTGCCGCTGTGTGCTCATCAAGCAGTAAAAGTTTACTATCTGATAAGGTCGCCATGACTAGGCTTACCGCTTGTCGTTGACCACCAGAAAGTAAACCAATACTGTCGCCTAATCGATCTTCTAAACCAAGCCCAAGAATGCTAATTCGTTCTTGGAACACTTTGCGTCGTTTAGCCGACAATGCCATCCCCCAGCCACGATGTTTACCTCGCATATAAGCCAGCGCCATGTTCTCTTCGATGGATAAATCACCACAGGTTCCTGCAAGTGGGTCTTGAAAAACACGAGCGCATTGGGTGGCTCGTTGAAACACGGTTCTTCGCGTCACATCTTGACCATCAATGATCACCTGCCCGCCAATCATCGGCGTTTCACCTGTGACCGCGCCTAGCAAGGTAGATTTACCCGCACCATTTGAACCAATCACGGTCAAAAACTGATGCTCAGGCACTACCAATGATACGCCTTTTAATGCACGATTTTCCAAAATGGTGCCTGGATTGAAAGTCACTTGAATATTGTTAAGCTCGATCATAGTGCCTCCCCGGACTCGTTTTTAGATGCCGATTGTTTCGCATCCGACACTCGTTGTCTGGCTTTCATACTCTGTTTAAGTTTGGGGACAATCAACGCCACCGCAACCAACACAGCAGTCACTAGATTAAGGTCGGATGCTTGCAAGCCAAACATACCCGAACTCAACGCAAATGCGACAGCGAGTCGGTATAAGATCGAGCCGATAATTACGGCGCATACCGCAACCCAAATCTTTCTGCCAGGAATTAAAGTCTGCCCTAAAATAACCGCAGCAAGACCAACGACAATGGTGCCAACGCCGGAGGTCACATCAGCAAAACTGTTGGTTTGAGCAAACAAAGCACCAGCAAAACCAACAAAACCGTTGGATAGCGCCAAACCAAAGTAGGTATAAATGCCTGTACTCGCACCTTGCGCTGCCACCATTCGAGCGTTCACCCCGGTCGCTCTTAAACCCAAGCCGAAGTCGCTGTTTAGAAGACGTACAACAAACAGTGCGGAAAGTAAAATCAACACCCCCACGACCAGAGGTCGGATGTAGATAGGATCTCCTATAGCTTCAAATGGTGTTAGGATCGTCTCTTCGCCCAAAAGCGCCACGTTGGGTTTCCCCATGATGCGAATGTTGATGGAGAACGCCGCAATCATAGTAAGAATGGATGCCAGTAGATGTAAAATGCCACAACGGACGGCAAGGAAAGCCGTTACCCACCCTGTCATGCCACCAGCAATAATCGCCATACCGGTTGCAAGCCAAGGATTGATGCCCGCGATAATGGCCGTAGCCGCGACCGCAGCCCCCATAGGGAAACTGCCATCGACACTTAAGTCAGGGAAATCGAGAACACGAAACGTAAGGTAAACGCCCAAGGCAACCAAACCATAGATAAGGCCTATCTCGAGCGCACCAAAAAATGCAAATGCAGACATAACTGCTCCTTTCTGCACAAATTAGGTCGACATTATGCCGACCTAAAAACCACTCTTACTGCATGCTCGTCGCACGTTTCACTACAGAGCTTGGTAATGCAATACCAAGCTTGCTTGCCGCCTTTTCGTTTACCACTAAGTCAGACCCAGTCGCGACTTTAGCGTCTAACTTACCCGGGTCTTGCCCTTCTAAAATCGCCGCTACATAGTCAGCCGTCTGCACACCCACTTGATAATAATCAAAACCTAAACCTGCAATTGCACCTTTTTCAACGTACGACGTCGCACCACCAAATACAGGCTTCTTAGCTTGATTAGCGGCGACGATCATACCTTCAATCGCACTTGCTACTGTATTGTCTGTCGGCGCATAAATGACATCCGATTTTTCTGAAATAGCTTGCGTTGCAGATTGAACATCCGCACTTTTAAGCGCCGTTGCTTCTACCACTTGCAGTCCTTTTGCTTGAGCACTCTCTTTAAGCAACTGAACTAACGTTACAGCGTTTGCTTCACCAGGGTTATAAACAACACCAATCGTTTTAGCCGCTGGCAGAATTTCTTTAATTAAATCGACGTGTTGCGCGACAGGCGATAAATCAGACAAGCCCGTCACGTTTTTACCAGGCTGTTCCATGGATTGAATCAATTTTGCACCCACGGGATCCGTTACCGCTGTAAACACCACGGGAATGGAACGAGTCGCAGAGACCAAAGCCTGGGCTGATGGCGTCGCTATTCCTACCAACACATCAGGGTTTTCACCCACGTACTGGCGTGCGATTTGCACCGCAATAGCGGGGTTCCCTTGCGCAGTCTTATAATCAAACTCTAGGTTCTTGCCCTCTTCGTAGCCCTTGGCTTTCAAACCATCTAGTAGGCCTTGCCTTGCCGCATCGAGTGCTGGGTGCTCAACGATTTGAGAAACCGCAACCGTTGCCGTGCTAGCGAGAACAGTGGTAGGTAAAAAAGCAGTAGTAGCGGTTAATACGGCAGTAGCGAGTAAACGTTTAGTATTCATCATGACTCCTTGATGTGTCTTCATCCTTGCTGCCCGAGCGCCTTAAAAGTGCCGAAACACCCTCCAGAACCATAAGAGAACAGCTTGATTATTTGTGCATTTTTTGTGCATCTCTTTGTCATTATTACCGTGATTTTTTAGAAAAGAAAAGGCAGAGTTAACATCAAGGCAACATTTGTGATCGCGCAGTCGCTATTTTTTGCGCACAACGTATGAAGTAGAAGAGGAAAAGAAAAGTGTTGGAACGAGCAAGATAAGCCGTTAAAGCCAAATAGCTTGATAAAAAATGGAGTGGCTTAACACTCACTCCATTCTCACAAGGGTTACATTTAAAAATTGACGAATTAGAGCCAACGCTCCAATGCGCTTTTGTCTAACTGACGGAACGCGCGGTTCAAAATCACAGCCAGTTCTTTATATCTAGGTTTCGCTTTTGCAGGCTCCAGTGCGAAGCCAGTTTCAACGATCTTCTGATGCAACTCACGATACCAAGACGCTAATGTTGGTGGAAGCTTGGTATTAGAACGGCTTCCTAACCACCACATACCTTGTAGCGGCATACTGACCGCAAACAGTGCAACCACAATGGCTTGAGGTAGCGCATCGTAATTATTAAAAGCCATTTGAGTAAGTACGCTGATCGCCGCCACCGCTGGCATCACCTTAATACCAAAACGCGTAGCCTTGATAATGCGTTGTTCGGGAAAAATGGCGTTCAGCTCTTTGCGAACCGGCCAGATCTCCATGTAAATTTGACCATCTTTCAGGCTATGGAACAATCCGACTTTATTACTCATACCACTCTCTCACTAAAAAATAGTTGAACATATCAACTGAAGGCGCAAAAAATTGATGAAAGTTAATATTCTTTCAAAATATTTTTGTTATCATTGCCCATTATCGCTATCCTTTGCAGACCCTCAATCTCATTGTTGCCGTTATTTACAATTTAAGCAACTCCGAGATGACCTATCTGCACGGATCGCTGCTTAGTGATGAATGGGTTCATCACTATTTCTTTATATGGATTTAGAACAATTTTTGACCAGGAATAGTACGCAGCCTCGCTGCTATCGTCTATTCTTGTGATTAATTTTCATCCTTAACTGATTTTTATCAGACGAATAACAGGTAGTCATACATGTCTAAGCTAGTTTTAGTTTTAAACTGTGGTAGTTCTTCTCTTAAGTTCGCTATTGTTGATGCGGAAACAGGTGCAGAGCATCTAACCGGTCTTGCTGAGTGTCTTCACCTTCCAGAAGCTCGCATCAAATGGAAATTGGATGGCAAGCACGAAGCTCAACTAGGCGCAGGCGCAGCTCACGAAGAAGCTCTAGCGTTCATGGTTGAAACTATTCTTGCTTCTAAGCCAGAGCTTAAAGCTAACCTTGGCGCTATCGGTCATCGTATCGTACACGGTGGCGAGCACTTCACTCAATCAGCTCTTATCTGTGATGAAGTTCTTAAAGGTATCAAAGACGCTGCGACTTTCGCACCGCTTCACAACCCAGCTCACCTAATCGGTATCGAAGCTGCTAAGCACAACTTCCCAGAGCTTAAGAACGTTGCAGTATTTGACACGGCATTCCACCAAACAATGCCAGAAGAGTCTTACCTATACGCTCTTCCATACAACCTATACAAAGAGCACGGCATCCGTCGCTACGGCATGCACGGTACTTCACACCTATTCATCACTCGTGAAGTTGCTAACCTACTAGACAAGCCTGTTGAAGAAGTAAACATCATCAACTGTCACCTAGGTAATGGCGCTTCTGTATGTGCAATCAAGAACGG
This sequence comes from Vibrio sp. PID17_43, assembly GCF_002608565.1. Classification (GTDB taxonomy): domain Bacteria; phylum Pseudomonadota; class Gammaproteobacteria; order Enterobacterales; family Vibrionaceae; genus Vibrio. The sequence continues at coordinate 44,798 of NZ_LIXM01000012.1, read as the reverse complement.
TAAATCTGTAGACACTTCTATGGGTCTAACTCCTCTTGAAGGCCTAGTAATGGGTACTCGTTGTGGCGATATCGACCCTGCTATCATCTTCCACCTGCACGACGCTCTAGGTTACTCTGTTGAGCAAATCAACAACATGCTAACTAAAGAGTCTGGTCTTGCTGGTCTAACTGAAGTGACTTCTGACTGTCGTTTCGTTGAAGACCACTACGGTGAGAAAGAAGAAGCAACGCGTGCAATGGATGTGTTCTGTCACCGTCTAGCTAAATACGTAGCAGGTTACACAGCTTCTATGGAAGGTCGTCTAGACGCAATCACTTTCACTGGCGGTATCGGTGAGAACTCTGGCCCTATCCGTGAAATGGTTCTTAACCGTCTAGCTATCTTCGGCATCGAAGTTGATGGTGAAGCTAACCTTAAAGCGCGTTTCGGTGGTGAAGGTACTATCACTACTGCAAACAGCCGTATCCCAGCAATGGTTATCTCTACTAACGAAGAGCTAGTTATCGCTGAAGACACTGCACGTCTAGCAGGTCTTTAATGATTAAACTGGCTAGCCGATCGGCTAGCCAGTTTTTCTTCCAAAGAATTCATTAGGGCTCAACTCCTATTCTCTGAACCTCATGGAATAAGAATTGAGCTTTTATCCCCCAATAGCTAAAGGTACTCTACGAATGTCTCGTACTATTATGCTTATCCCTGCAAGTGCTGGTGTTGGTCTAACTAGCGTAAGCATGGGTGTTCTTCGCGCAATGGAGCGCAAAGGCGTTAAGGTTTCTTTCTACAAACCAATTGCACAGCCACGTTCTGGCGGTGATCAACCTGATCTAACTTCAACTATCGTTGGCTACAACAGCGATATGAAGATCGGTCATCCATTAGCGATGTCTGTTGCTGAAAGCCTAATCGGTAACGACAACATGGACGAACTGCTAGAAACTATTGTTGAGCGTTACAACCAAATCAACAAAGATGCTGACGTAACACTTATCGAAGGTCTAGTACCGACTCGTAAGCACCCATTCGCTAACCAAGTGAACGCAGAAATCGCAGCAACACTCGGTGCGGAAATCGTTCTTGTTGCGACGCCTGGCACCGATAACCCTGCCCAGCTTAAAGAACGCATCGAAGTAGCATGTTCTAACTTCGGTGGTACTAAGAACAAGAACATCTCTGGCGTTATCATCAACAAGCTAAACGCACCTGTTGATGAAGCTGGTCGTACTCGTCCTGACCTATCTGAAATCTTTGATGATGCAGATAGCGCGAAGCAAAACGAAATGAAAGTGATGGAAATCTTCAACACTTCTCCAATTCGTGTACTAGGTTGTGTGCCATGGAGCATCGATCTAATCGCTACTCGTGCTGTTGACATGGCTCAGCACCTAAACGCTGCCATCATCAATGAAGGTGACATCGCGACTCGTCGTATTAAGAGCATCACGTTCTGTGCACGTTCTCTGCCAAACATGATTGAGCACTTCAAACCAGGTTCTCTACTTGTTACTTCAGCAGATCGCCCAGACGTTATCGTTGCAGCGGCACTTGCGGCAATGAACGGTGTTGAAATCGGCGCAGTTCTTCTGACTGGCGGTTACGATATCCCTAAAGAGATTGAAGGCCTATGTAAGCCAGCATTTGATACTGGTTTACCAATCTTCAAAGCGCAAGGAAACACTTGGCAGACTTCTCTGAACCTGCAAAGCTTCAGCCTAGAAGTGCCAGCTGACGATAAAGAGCGTATCGAGTTCATCAACGAGCATGTTGCGGGTCACATCGACGGTAACTGGATCGAGTCAATGACAGAAGGTACTGAGAAATCTCGTCGTCTAAGCCCACCAGCATTCCGTTACCAACTAACTGAGTTTGCTCGTAAAGCGGCTAAGCGTATCGTTCTTCCTGAAGGCGATGAGCCACGTACAGTGAAAGCGGCGGCTATCTGTGCTGAGCGTGGCATCGCGGAATGTGTGCTTCTAGGTAACCCTGAAGAAATCCGTCGCGTTGCAGCACAACAAGGCGTTGAGTTAGGTGCTGGTGTAACGATCATCAACTCTGATGAAGTTCGAGAAAACTACGTTGCTCGTCTAGTTGAGCTACGTGGCGCGAAAGGCATGACTGAAGTTGTTGCTCGTGAGAAGCTACAAGATTCAGTATTCCTAGGCACAATGATGCTTGAGAACGACGAAGTTGACGGTCTCGTTTCTGGTGCGGTTCACACAACAGCAAACACCATCGTTCCTCCGTTCCAAATCATCAAGACTGCACCTGATGCGTCTATCGTATCATCTGTATTCTTCATGCTATTACCTGACCAAGTACTGGTTTACGGTGACTGTGCGATCAACCCAGATCCAACGGCAGAACAGCTCGCTGAAATCGCTATCCAATCTGCAGATTCTGCTGCAGCATTCGGTATTGAACCACGTGTAGCGATGATCTCTTACTCTACTGGTGAATCTGGTAAGGGTGCAGACGTAGATAAAGTACGTGAAGCCACTAAGATTGCTCAAGAGAAACGTCCAGATCTCATCATCGACGGTCCTCTGCAGTACGATGCGGCTATCATGGAAAACGTTGCGGCTTCTAAAGCGCCAAACTCTCCAGTTGCAGGTAAAGCGACAGTATTCGTATTCCCAGACCTAAACACGGGTAACACGACTTACAAAGCGGTACAGCGTTCTGCAGATCTAGTATCTATCGGTCCAATGCTTCAGGGCATGCGTAAGCCTGTAAACGACCTATCTCGTGGTGCACTAGTAGACGATATCGTGTACACCGTTGCTCTAACTGCGATCCAGGCGGATCAAGCTGATCAAGCTCGTGAGAAAGTGGTTAACTAATAACCTCGCTTCCCAATAAATTCAAAACCCTTGCGATTGCGAGGGTTTTTTTTATTTTCGAATCAGTAAAAAGCAAAGAACAAACTGGCACCTAACAGCACACACCCAGTCATAACAGGCGCAACTTTAGACCACAACGCTTTATCTCCAATCGCCACCACCATCCCCATCTTCACAATGGTATTAACGGAAGCGGCAATCAAAATTCCCAGAGCGGCAGTAGTAACACTCAACGTCTGCGTACTTTGACGCCCGAGCGCCAATGAGATGGCATCAACATCAGTGATCCCCGACAAGGCGGCCAAAATTAATACCCCCGTGTTACCTAACCAACCTGAAAGCGCATGGGAGAGCAACATGATCACGGCGAGTACGACACCAAATAATAACGCAGATTGGAGCGCTAATGGGTTGGTCTGCTTATTGGACTGTTCCACTTTCTCGACGTCACTCTTACGCCAAATCCACCATGCGGGTAAGTACAGTGCAACCATCATCGCAATCACAATCGGCCAAAGCAGTGCCACTAATTGAGGATTAATCACCGATAAGACAATTAGTAAACGTGGAAACATCGTGCCACAGCTAAGTAAAATTCCACTCGCCAATAGCGGGCTTATATTGGCTTGCTCACGAGAGAGGTGAGAAAACTGCAGGGTTAACGCAGTAGAAGAGCTCAAGCCTGCAAAAACCGAGGTAAACAAAATACCTCGCTTCGCACCACCAATTTTAATCGCGAAATAGCCGACAAAAGAGATACTGGCAATCAATACCACCATCCACCAAATCTCATAGGGGTTGAGGGCTTTCCAAGGGCCATAGGCTTGGTTTGGAAGCAATGGCAGTAGAACAATTGAAATCAGTAGCAAACGCAAAGCGGCATCCAATTCATACTCTTGCAACCGCTGCAGGGCTTGGTGAAGTTCTTTTTTATTATCCAACACAATCGCGGTGATCACTGCTGCTGCTGCCGCAAGTACTATATCACCGAAGACAGCGAGGCTACCTAAAACAAAAGTGATGAGAAGGCTTACAACACCAGTAATACTGATGTCTTCACTCTTCTTCTGTTGGATGACAAAAGCAATACAGGCCAGCACCACAAGCGCAATCAGAGCAAACCCAAGCAATAAGGGAGAATAGCGCTCCGCGAGTATCCCAACCAATCCACCAAGTAAACCTACCAGTGAAAAAGTCCGAATCCCCGCAACACGGCTCCCTTCCACACTATTGCGCATCACCCAACCACGCTGAGTACCTACGATCGCACCGAGTAACAAAGCAATGAGCAGATTCCAAATAAGGTGCTCACCACTGACGAACTCATTGATATCCATACCCCACCTCAGTTCAAGATCGGTTGTTATATCATTAGTTTATGTTATCGGTAGGAAGAAGCTGTGATGGTGAGAAGATATTGAGAAAAAAGAAAAGCGCCACATCAATTGGCGCTTCTCAGAGGTTTCAAACTTAGATAGATTCTCGACCATGCGACGACTCTAAATCCAAATCTGGACCTTTGGGCACAATCTGAGTTGGATTAATACCAGTGTGGCTAAAGTAATAATGACGCTTTATATGATAGAAGTCGGTTGTCTCTGCCACCCCTTCTACTTGGTACAACTCTTTCAAATAGCCCTGTATGTTTGGGTAATCGGCAATACGCTGTTTATTACACTTGAAATGGCCTACGTACACGGCATCAAAACGCACAAGCGTCGTAAACAAACGCCAATCTGCCTCAGTGATTTGATTACCTGCCAAGTAGCGATGCGTAGCCAAATGTACGTCGACTTTATCTAACGCAGCAAAGAGAGAGTCAAACGCTTCCTCGTACGCATCTTGCGTGGTTGCAAAACCACAACGGTACACACCATTATTGATGTTCGGATAAATGTAGTCGTTCCATTCATCTATCACGCTCTGAAGTTTCCCTGGGTAGTAATCGTCATGATTGCCCGTTAGGTCGTTAAACTCAGAGTTGAACATGCGGATGATCTCTGAGGACTCATTCGACACAATCGTATTGGTCTTCTTATCCCATAGAACAGGAACGGTAACGCGACCTGTGTAATCGGACTTGGCTTGAGTGTAGATTTGGTGCATGCGGGTGTGGCCGAGTAGTGGTTCTGGTAACATCTGCCAGCCTTCACTTAGCATATCTGGGCATACCACGGTAACATCGATGTGTTTTTCTAGGCCTTTGAGTTTACGGAAGATCAGTGTGCGATGCGCCCACGGACAAGCGAGTGAAACATATAAATGGTAGCGACCCGACTCAGGCTGGAACGTCGCATCGGGTTTGTTCTTTATCCAGTTGCGAAAACCTGCGTTTTCACGAACGAACTTACCACCGTTTGATTTTGTTTCGTACCATACATCGTGCCAAACACCTTCAACTAACTTACCCATGGCTGCTCCCCTGATATTCTGTTTTCAACTATATAAGTATATTAGAGATTCATGCACAGCTTAGAATCCGAGCATTTAGTCCATCTTGTTCAAGAATTTTGAATGAACCAAAGCAAACAGAAATCGCAGGCATAAAAAAAGCGCAACCCTATAAAAGGAGCCGCGCTTAAGCCCGTCACAGGCCGAATTTAATTACACCGCTACGTGCAAACAAGAGACTGCATGAATATCAGAACCTTGGATATTTGGTTTTGTCTTTGCACACTCATCCGTTGCTTGAGGACAGCGAGTACGGAATACACAACCCGATGGTGGGCTGATTGGAGAAGGCAGATCACCTTCTAACATCTGAATCTTCTTGCTGCGTTCAATTTCCGGATCTGGGATCGGAACAGCAGACATCAATGCACGTGTGTATGGGTGCTTTGGATCCGCAAACAGCGCTTCCGCTTCCCCCAGTTCAACCGCGTTACCTAGGTACATAACCAGTACACGGTCAGAGATGTGTTTCACGACTGACAAATCGTGCGCGATAAATACCAGTGAAAGACCCAACTCTTTTTGCAGCTCTTTCAGAAGGTTAACAACCTGAGCCTGAATCGATACGTCCAGTGCTGATACCGGTTCGTCACAGATGACCATCTTAGGCTTTAAAATCAGGGCACGTGCAATACCAATACGTTGACACTGACCACCAGAGAACTCGTGTGGGTAGCGGTTGATAACGTTTGGCAGTAGACCTACCTTCGCCATCATCTCTTTAACGCGGTCTTTCACTTCTTGCTTAGTCAGTTCTGGGAAGAACGTTTCTAGTGGCTCTGCGATGATGTCGCCCACTGTCATACGCGGGTTCAAAGAAGCCAAAGGATCTTGGAAAATCATTTGGATTTCTTTGCGCGTTTCACGGCGTTGCACTTCTTTCATCTTGGTGAGATCTTGTCCCATCCAAACTACTTGGCCATCCGTCGCTTCAACTAGACCGATAATGGCACGAGCGAACGTCGACTTACCACAGCCAGACTCACCTACTACCCCCAGCGTTTCACCTTCGTACAGGCGTACGTTTACGCCATCAACTGCTTTTAGGCTGGAAGGCTTTGACCACGGCCATGCGGATTTTGATGCAATACTGAAGTGAACTTTCAGATCAGATACATCCAGAATTAGTTTTTTATCTGTACTCATTTGCTCCAAGCCTCCCATTCAGAAAAACATGCACGCTGACGGCCATCACCAAATGGTGTCAGAATTGGTGCTTCACGTTTACAACGATCCATCACACGGTGGCAGCGATCTTGGTAAGGACAGCCAGGTGGTAGGCGAAGCAAGTTTGGTGGATTGCCTGGAATCGTTGGCAGAATCTCGCCTTCTGTATCCAGACGAGGGATAGCCTTCAACAGACCTTCCGCGTAAGGGTGACTTGGGTTGTAGAAGATTTCGTTCACTGTGCCGTACTCCATGGTACGACCCGCGTACATGACAAGTACTTTGTCACAAGAACCCGCTACGACACCAAGATCATGCGTGATCATGATGATTGCCGTGTTGAACTCAGATTTAAGTTCGTTCAGCAGGTCCATGATCTGCGCTTGAACCGTTACGTCCAATGCCGTCGTTGGCTCATCCGCAATAAGCAGCTTTGGACGACACAGCAGCGCCATTGCGATCATTACACGCTGACGCATACCGCCTGAGAACTCGTGTGGGTACATGGTGATACGCTTACGAGCTTCTGGGATTTTTACCGCTTCAAGCATGCGAACAGACTCTTCGAACGCTTCTGCTTTGCCCATACCTTTGTGCAGCATCAGTACTTCCATCAACTGATCACTGACTTTCATGTATGGGTTAAGAGACGTCATCGGGTCTTGGAAGATCATTGCGATCTGTTCAGCACGAACCTTGTTCAGCTCTTTTTCTGGAAGGTTAAGGATTTCTCGACCTTCAAATTTCGCGCTACCAGAGATAATACCGTTCTTAGCCAGTAGACCCATGATCGCGAATACAGTTTGTGACTTACCTGAACCAGACTCGCCTACGATACCTAGTGTCTCACCTTGATTCAGAGCGAAGTTCAAATCGTTTACTGCGGTTACGATACCATCTTGCGTGGTAAATTCGACGCGCAGATCTTTGACATCTAATAAACTCATCATTGCTTCCTTTATTCTTTCTATTTTTTAATTATCTGTCTTTTGGATCCAGCGCATCGCGCAGACCGTCACCAACGTAGTTGAAGCAGAATAGAGTCACAACCATGAATGCTGCTGGGAAAGCCAGCTGCCAGATTGCCACTTCCATTGTTTGCGAACCTTCTTGTAGAAGTGCGCCCCAACTTGTCATTGGTTCCTGTACACCAAGACCAAGGAATGAAAGGAATGATTCAGTCAGAATCATGCTTGGGATAAGTAGGGTTGAGTAAACCGCTACGATGCCCAGTACGTTTGGCACGATATGGCGAGTGATGATCTTCCACTTGCTCACACCACAAACGTGTGCCGCTTCAATAAACTCTTTACTACGTAGGCTTAGCGTTTGACCACGTACGATACGAGCCATATCTAGCCATGCGATAGCACCGATAGCGACGAAGATAAGAACGATGTTACGGCCGAAGAATGTTACCAGCACGATAACCAGGAACATGAACGGAACGGCGTATAGGATTTCAAGAATACGCATCATGATACGGTCAACTTTACCGCCAATGAAGCCAGAAGCTGCACCGTAAAGCGTACCAATCACAACCGCAACCAATGCACCCAAAACACCGACCATCAGAGAGATACGGCCGCCAATCAGCGTACGAACGTAAAGATCACGACCTAAACTGTCCGTACCAAACCAGTGATCCGCGTTTGGACCAACGTGCATCGCGTACCAATCGGTATCATCAAATGCGTAAGAAGCCATCATCGGCAAGAAGATAACCGCAAGGGTCATCAATGTAAGGATAAACAAGCTAACCATTGCCGCTTTGTTGCGCATAAAGCGGATGCGGGCATCTTGCCATAAGCTACGACCTTCAACTTCTAGGCTTTCTGCAAATTGCTCGACCGCTTGAAGATTCTCTTTTTTCGTTAACATAACCATACTTCCCTGTTAGTAGCGAATTTTCGGGTCAATCATTGCTAGCAGAATATCAACGATCGCATTGAACAGAATGAATAGGAAACCAATAAGGATGGTGACTCCCATTACTAACGAATAGTCACGGTTAAAGGCTGCATTTACGAACAGCTTACCGATGCCAGGTAGACCAAAGATGGTCTCAACAACCACCGAACCGGTAATAATGCCGACAAACGCTGGTCCCATGTAGGACACAACTGGAAGTAGAGCTGGTTTTAATGCGTGCTTCAGGATGATGTAACGGTAACTTAGACCTTTCGCACGAGCTGTACGGATAAAGTTACTGTTCAATGTCTCAATCATTGAACCACGAGTGATACGAGCAAACGTGGCGACATAAAGCAGTGACATAGCAATCACAGGAAGCACCAAATATTGCCATGAGCCATCATGCCAACCACCCGCAGGGAATAAATTCCAGTGGAGCGAGAACAAGTAAATCAAAGCTGGTGCCAACACAAACGATGGCATTACGACCCCGAGCATCGCCGTCGACATAATGGTGTAATCAAGCCACGAGTTTTGTTTGAGCGCGGCTATAGTCCCGATCGTCACCCCCAGAATTACCGTGAAGATAAAGGCAATGAAACCCACCTTCGCCGATACGGGTAGCGCTACCGAGATTAGCTCGTTTACTGTGTAATCTAAGTATTTAAATGAAGGACCAAAGTCACCTTGGATAACGTTAGTCAAGTACGTGGTGTACTGCTCAAACACTGGCTTATCTAGGCCGTATTTAGCTTCAATGTTGGCCATAACTTCTGGCGGTAATGGACGCTCGCTCGAGAATGGGTTACCCGGTGCGAAACGCATAAGAAAGAAAGATACGGTGATCAAAACCAACATTGTTGGGATCGCCTCAAATATCCTTTTTGCGATGAATTTAAGCATAAACTCACTCTTTCAGTCTGTGACAGTTAAAAAAAATTGATGATAGGCACCGCACGTCCCTTAATGGGACGTGTGGGCCTTATTCTTATAGTCTTGAAGCGACTTTAATTAGTCTGCTTTGATGTAAAGATCTTTGGTGTAGATCTTTTCTTCCGCGTTGTTAGCAGGGAAACCACCAACGTGCGGGTTTAGTAGACGAGAACGAACATACTGGTAAATAGGCGCGATAGGCATATCTTTCGCCATCAGTTGCTCAGCTTCTAGGTAGATCTTGGTACGCTCTTCTTCTGAAGTCGATTTGATCGCTTTGTCGATCAGAGCATCGTACTCTTTGTTACCCCAGTGCTGGCCACCAGTGGTGTTCGAGCTAACCATAAGGGTTAGGAATGAAGATGCTTCGTTGTAGTCGCCACACCAACCAGCACGCGCGACTTCGAAATCACCTTGGTCTTTAGTAGATAGGTAAGTTTTCCACTCTTGGTTTTCTAGCGTTACGTCTAGACCTAGAGTTTTCTTCCACATAGAACCCAGCGCTACCGCTAGTTTCTTGTGGTTCTCATCTGTGTTGTATAGAAGAGAGAACTTAAGCGGGTTGTCTTTACCGTAACCTGCTTCTGCCAATAGGCGTGCCGCCTCTTCGTTACGCTCTTTTTGCGTCATCTTACCGTAAGTTGGAAGCTCAGGGTTAAAGTGCGCTGTGATTTCAGGCGTTAGGAAGTAAGCTGGTTTTTGGCCTTGGCCAAGAATTGCATTTGCTACGATGTTACGGTCAATCGCGTAAGAAATCGCTTTACGAATGCGAACGTCGTTGAACGGCTCTTTATTAGTGTTGAATGAGTAGTAGTAAGTGCATAGGCTGCCTTCAACCGATACTGACTCAGGGTATTCTTTCTTCAGACGCTTAAAGTGCTCAGTCGGCAGTTTAGACGTGAAGTCGATTTCACCAGATAAGAAACGGTTCATTTCAGCAACGCCGTTCTCGATTGGAAGGTACGTTACTTTGTTGATAACTGTCTTATCGTTATCCCAGTATTCGTTGTTACGAACAAGCTCTAGACGCTCGTTCACAACCCAGTTGTTTACCACATAAGCGCCGTTACCTACAAAGTTTTCTGGTTTCGTCCATTGATCACCAAACTTCTCAACTGTCGCTTTGTGTACTGGTTTCATTGTTGTGTGACCAGCCATCATTACAAAGTAAGGAACCGCTGTGTCTAGTTCAACCACTAATGTGTGGTCGTCAGTCGCTTTAACACCTAGCTCGCTCTTGTCTTTCTTACCTGCAACGATGTCTTTCGCGTTTTTCATCTTGGTGTATTCCATGTACCAAGAGTATGGCGAAGCGGTTGCAGGATCGACGGCACGCTGCCAGCTGTATACGAAGTCTTGTGCTGTTACAGGATCGCCGTTAGACCATTTAGCGTCTTTACGTAGGTGGAAAGTGAAAGTTTTGTTGTCTGAGGTTTCCCAGCTCTCTGCTACACCAGGGATAGTGTCGCCGTCTGCATTTTGGTTCACTAAGCCTTCAAGAAGATCACGAATCACATGTGATTCTGGAACACCTTGAGATTTATGCGGGTCAATTGTTGCAACTTCAGTACCGTTACCACGAACGATTTCTTGTTTGTCAGCTAGTTTAGTGCCTGCTGGAACGTCAGCAGCGAAAGCGGTAGTAGAAGAGGCAGCCACTGCCAGACCAGCGCCTAAAAGAAGGGCTTTGGTGATTTTATTCTTGTACATGCGTAAAACTCCAAGTTTTTCATTAGCATCCATGACTTCTCTGCAAGGGACTGGTACGGTCAGTATTTTAGAAGTTTTTAGTGCACTTTTTGAGCACAAAATTCTAAAGCCTTACAAAGACTGCAGCACACATTAGCAACCATTGAAGTAATTTGCCACAAAGAGGCAGCAAAAAAAACAATAATTTTGTAAATAGCACGCAAAACTAGTAATAAATACCACCATAAAAGTATTAAATAGAGAAATACGGATACGAACTCTTATTTGGCAGGTGAAACTTTCGATAAATCTAACTTCAAACCTGTCAATAGCATCTTATGCTAGATACATGTAAAAAAGTTAACATTTATGACACATTGAATCTAATAAATGCTTGCATATATTCCGTTAGATATTTTTTATTGTGAACAAGATCATCGAGAGGAGAAACAAAGAAAAGATGTTGATTTTGAAGGGGAATCATGGAACAAATACAGGCATTTTTTGCCCTTAAAAAAAGCCAGGCGCTATTAACACCTAGCTTTGGAAGATTGGTTAGCAGAATAAAAAACTGCCCTACTTTTCCCAACGCTGTGCCGCTTGGTGATCGGTATCACGTGATTCAATCCAGCGATTTTCACTGGTCGTGCGTTCTTTTTTCCAGAATGGCGCCTTGGTCTTTAGGAAGTCCATGATGAACTCACAAGCATCAAATGCCGCACCACGGTGTGCACTAGAGACACCAACGAAAACAATTTGATCGCCAGTATCGAGATCGCCTACACGGTGAATCACACGAATACCCAGTAATGGCCAACGAGATTCTGCTTCATTGCAGATATCAATCAGGCTTTTCTCTGTCATTCCAGGATAATGTTCCAGATGCAGTCCAATCACATTATCGCCAAGGTTCATGTCACGAACTTTACCGATAAAAGTCACCACTGCCCCCGAAGCCGTCCCTTCTGATAGACGTAGGTATTCTTGATCAACAGAGAAATCTTCTGCCTGCACAGATACGCGAGGATCCATTTTAGCCTCCCGTTACTGGCGGAAAAAATGCGACTTCATCACCCGCTTTCACTTCAGTGTCTAGCGGAACGATAGATTGATTTACCGCAGCCAGTAACTTGCCTGGCTCAAGCGCTAAGTCCCACTTGCCTTCTTTAGCCGCGCCATTCTCTACAAGATGAGCACGAATCGCTTCAACACTGTTGAACTGACCTTCTAGCTCAAGACCATCAATACCAACAAGCTCACGTGTTTGGGCAAAGAAAAGTACTTTAATCATTATTCCGCCTTGAAGTGACCCGATTTACCGCCTGTCTTCTCAAGCAGACGAACTTGACCAATAACCATGTCTTTTTGCACGGCTTTACACATATCGTAAATCGTTAGCGCCGCCACAGAAGCAGCCGTTAGCGCTTCCATCTCAACTCCGGTTTTGCCTGCCAGTTTACACACAGACTCGATACGTATTTTGTTTTCCGCTTTGATCGCTTCCAATTGTACTTCAACTTTAGAAAGCAATAGTGGGTGGCAAAGTGGGATCAAATCCCATGTTTTCTTCGCCGCTTGGATACCCGCGATACGAGCAGTCGCAAACACATCACCTTTGTGGTGTTGACCAGATACGATCAGTTGCAGTGTTGCTGGCGCCATGTGTACAAATGCTTCGGCACGTGCTTCACGAACGGTTTCCGCTTTGGCAGATACGTCGACCATGTTTGCTTCGCCAGACGCATTGATATGTGTAAATTGGGTCATTGTTTTTCCTTCGCTTTTAGGAAAGGTTATACAGATAGATGTGGCATAAAGTTACAAGGGCGGTGGCTTGCATCCAACTGCTGCTTGATGATTTTCGTCCAACCTGTGCGGCATGCACCTGTAGAACCAGGCATAGCAAAGATAACCGTGTGGTTAGCAAAACCGGCAATCGCGCGAGATTGAATCGTTGAAGTACCGATCTCCTCAAAAGAAACCATACGGAATAGTTCACCAAAACCTTCCACTTCTTTGTCGAATAGAGGCTTAAGAGCTTCTGGCGTGCTGTCACGTGAAGTAAAACCCGTACCGCCAGTGATCATGATTGCTTGTACGTTTTCGTCCGCAATCCACTGAGAAACAATCGCACGGATCTTGTACATATCATCAATCACGATCTGCTTGTCTACTACGTTATGACCCGCTTCTTTCGCATGCTCAACTAAATAGCCACCCGAAGTATCGTTTTCTTCAGTACGAGTGTCAGATACCGTAAGAACGGCAATGTTTGCAGCTTGGAATTTGCTTTCAGCGTGACCCATTTGTTCACCTATTCTCTAATTTGCTTTGATACGCAAGGTATCAATTCTGGAAAAATCACTAGAAGCCACGTCAGCTCCCGGTGTAAAATCTGATTGGAATTAACCGCCGATAGACGCAAGATGAGGCGTCATACCGGTATTGCCGTCGTGCAAGAAGTGACTAACGGATTTCGTTTGCAGTTGCGCTTGAATACGCTCAATCAATTCATTCTCTTGCTCGTCACGTTCTAATAGATCACGTAATTCCACGCCATGTTCACCGAACAGACATAAATGCAGTTTACCCATAGCCGATACACGAAGTCGGTTACAGCTCTCACAGAAGTCTTTTTCATACGGCATGATCAAGCCAATTTCACCCTTGTAATCCGGATGAACGAAGACCTGTGCCGGGCCATCGTTGTGAGAGCGAACTTTAAGTAACCAACCGTTAGCGATTAATTGATTTCGGATAGCGACACCAGAGACATGGTGCTTCGCAAACAACTCATCCATTTCTCCCGTCTGCATTAATTCGATAAAACGCAATTGGATTGGACGATTTTTAATCCAGTGAAGAAAAGCAGGCAGCTCGTTGTGGTTGAGATCTTTCATCAGTACCACGTTAACTTTGACTTGTTCATAACCCACTTCAAATGCGCGCTCGATACCATTCATCACTTCCTTGAACTTATTTTCACCAGTGATTTGGTGGAACATGCGAGGGTCAAGGCTATCCACACTGACATTAATGTGTGTCAGACCAGCGTCACGCCAATCAGCAACTTGCTTCGCCATGCGGTAACCATTGGTCGTTGTTGCGACTTTTTTGATACCTGGCGTGGTTGCGACAGAGTGGATAATGTCAGTAAAGTCCTTACGCAAACTCGGCTCACCGCCTGTAATACGTACTTTTGAGGTACCACAATCGGCAAACGCTCTCACGACGCGTTTGATCTCTGGAAGCGATAAAAAAGACGAGTTTTTACTGCCCGAAGGTTTATAACCATCAGGAAGACAATAGGTACATTTGAAATTACATACATCAGTCACAGACAGACGCAAGTAATAGAACTTACGATGAAATTTGTCTTCGAATTGTTGCGCCACGGAACACCTTTCCAAACACGGGAGGCATGCTCATTTCCAATCATGCCCTTGTGACAGTATGTCACTGGCTCAAAACGCCTATCCTTCGACTTAGCATAGTGAGCTCGGAGTTATGGCAACCAGAGAGAAGCCTCTCTGATAGCTTTGCTGAGTAAAATACTTAATATTCGTAATGGAATCCAGACTTAAGCCATAAAAAAACGCTTTATAAACACAATTTACCGCTTATTAAGTACCCTTACCGCCATCATTAAGTTAAATTGTAGCCGTTTTATAGCAAATGATTAGAAGAACGTAATGAATATCTACACCGATAAGAAACTCGTCGCCGTTGGCGGTGGTCACGGTTTGGGCCGAATGTTGGCGGCCCTCAAAGATTTTTCTGGTAACGCAACTGGCATTGTCGCAACAACCGACAATGGTGGCTCTACTGGGCGTATTCGCCACTGCCAAGGTGGTATTGCGTGGGGAGACACTCGTAACTGTATTAACCAGCTCATTACTGACCCTTCGATCAGCTCCATGATGTTCGAATATCGCTTTAAGGGAGCAGGTGAACTAGACGGGCATAACCTTGGTAACTTGATGCTCACTGCGCTAGACAACCTATCGGTCCGCCCACTCGACGCCATTAACCTGATCCGCAATATGTTGAAAGTTGATGTGAATATTCTGCCAATGTCTGAGCACCCATCGGATCTGACTGCACTTTCCGTTAACGGTCAGTTAGTCACCGGTGAAACCAACATTGATGATATGGATACCGATTTACGCCGTTTGGACCTTTCTCCAGAAGTGCCCGCTACGAAAGAAGCAATAACTGCGCTCGCCGAAGCCGATGCGATTATTCTTGGTCCTGGTAGCTTTCTAACCAGCATTATGCCTCCATTACTATTACCAGAGTTGGGAAAAGCGATTGCCGCAAATCAGAGAGCAAAAGTGATTTTTGTTGCCAATCTCAGCCCTGAATACGGTCCGGCAGGTCGTATGACCATGAAGCAAAAACTGGAGTGGTGTGAACGCGCGTGCCAAGGAAGAAAAATCGATGTCGTACTTGCAGAAGAAGCCGAACCACAAGTCTTAGATAAGTGGAACGTGGTCACTGAATCTCTAGCGTCAACCAATCGCGATTGGCGCCATGACCGCGAAAAACTGAAGTTGGCGATTGAAAATCAATTACTTGCAAAATAAGCCCTCTCCTTGCATGCAAAAGCCTTTCACCAACGTGAAGGGCTTCGAATTTTTATACGCGAGGATCCGAAATGATTACGTCCACAAGCAATAAGCATCACGTGTAACGCGCAACAAATCTAACATCATCGCTATCTCTTCACAGTCTTCACCTAGTTCATCAGCTTTCGCTTTCTTATCGATATCAGTGGCTAAAGCGCATAACCGATCCGCACCAAAACTCGCAGCGCTGCTTTTCAACGCATGACTGATCTCTTTCAAATACACCAACTGTTCTGTATGGTGATTTTGAGATAAATGAACGATATAGCTATCCATTTCCCCTAGGAAAATTTCAAGCAATACCGGGACGTTATCTCTACCAATTTCGGCTGCAAGTTCGTCTATCTTTTGCTGATTTAATACGCCCGTGCTCATGCGTTTTGTCTTTCCACCTTGCTATTCCAAGCTTGCAACTTACGATAAATGGTTGATGGGCTGACATCCAAATAACCAGCAGCTCGGGGAATATTTCCATCACAAGCTTGTATCGCTTGTTCAATTGCCATTTTTTCACTCATCCATAACGGCATAATATCTGAGGTCGTCATTGATTTTGGATGAACAGCACTTATCATCGATTGACTTACAAATGGTTGGTTCAATGGTGGTGGCAGCATGTCCAGCGTAATTTCTTTACCGTTGTTCAACACCACAATATTACGCAACACGTTTTGTAACTGACGAACGTTACCCGGCCACTCGTAACGATTAAATTTATCGATGACATCTGGCGAGAAACGAGCAAAACTCTTCCCCTCTTCGTGAGACATGTACCCTAATAACGAATAAGCAATCTCAATCACGTCTTCCCCACGCTCACGCAATGGTGGTAAATGTAATGGAATCACATACAGGCGATAGTATAGGTCCTCACGAAAACGACCTTCTTGAACTTCCTTCCATGGGTCACGATTGGTGGCACACACAAAGCGAACATCCACACTCTTCATTTTCGAAGAGCCTACTTTTTGAAATGTACCAGTCTGGATGAAACGTAACAATTTGGTTTGCAGTTCCAAATCCATTTCACATAATTCATCCAGAAACAGAGTGCCACCGTCGGCCAACTCAGCCGCCCCTTGGCGATCATTCGCGGCGCCCGTAAACGCACCTTTCACATGGCCAAACAACTCACTCTCTATCAGATCTTTAGGGATAGCGGCACAGTTAATGGCGATAAACGGTTTATCTCCGCGCTTGCTTGCTGCATGAATCGCTTCTGCACACACCTCTTTACCAGTGCCACTTTCACCAGTAATAAAAATACTCGCTTTACTGCTGGCCGCTGAATCAATAGTACGATAAACCTGTTGCATCGTTTGGCTACTGCCAATGAAGCCTTGATAGTTCAGGTTGCCCGGATTATCCGATTCATTTTTCATTTTTGTTGCTTTACGAATCGCATTATTTACAGTAACGCGTAGACGATCCGCTTCACAAGGTTTGATAAGGAAATCTTGTGAACCATGACGCATCGCCTCTACTGCTGTATCAATAGATCCATGAGCCGTCATGAAAATGATCGGGACGTCTGGATGACTTTCCTTGACCTCATGTAATACGTTCATGCCCGTCATGTCAGGTAAACGAAGGTCAAGCAGAATGAGATCGGGAATCCGGTGTTTTAGGCTTTCAATTGCGTCTCTACCTGTTCCAACAATGTGGATATCTATACCTAATGGCGTTAGGTAAGAGCGGTACAGTGCCGCAACGGATGCGGTATCTTCAACCATCAAAAGGTAACGTGACTTCGGACCAGGTTGGTTTTGTTGCATATGCTAGCTAACTTTTTGTTGTGTTTCACACAATAATCGCATTACGCATTGCATTTTGCAAATCCACGTAAGTCATAATATGGCTACATCAACATAAGAATCTAAGTATCAAGCGCTTATAAACTGGTACAGTCGATGCTGAGCGAATATTGACCCTTCGGGTCACCTCGCCAACTGACGTTGTTCGTGAACGCAACAAGCTGTTCACAAAACAAGCCAATAGAGCTTACTCCCTATTGGCTTATTTTTTATCTACTTTATTGGTGGAAAATACCCAAGCACATCTTAGCGCTTGGGCAAAGAGTGAGCTATTGGGTTAACTATTTGCAATAAACTGCGCGCGAAGCTTCTCTATCTCATCGCGTTTTTGTGCCGCTAGTTCAAACTCAAGATCCTGAGCATGCTGGTACATGGCGGCTTCCAAACGACTGATCTCTTTTTCAAGTTGCTGGGGCGACATGACCTCGTAATTCTGAGCATCCTCTGCCACTTTTGACAATGGCACTTGCTTGTTGTTGCGCTGACGCTTGGACTTAGTGATATCACCCAGCTCCAGGATGTCTTTAATATTCCGTTTCAGCGCCTGTGGCTCAATCCCCATCTCTGCGTTATAGGCTTTTTGTTTTTCACGACGACGATCAGTTTCCTCCATTGCTTTCTTCATTGATTTGGTAATCGAATCGGCATAAAGAATTGCCTTACCACTAATGTTTCGCGCTGCACGGCCAATGGTCTGAATCAGCGAACGTTCAGAACGTAAAAAGCCCTCTTTATCCGCATCAAGAATCGCTACTAGCGAGACTTCTGGCATATCCAAACCTTCTCGTAGCAAGTTAATACCCACCAACACATCAAATTCACCCAAACGTAGATCGCGGATGATTTCTACACGTTCAACTGTATCAATATCAGAGTGGAGGTAACGCACACGAACATCATGCTCATGCAGGTATTCAGTTAAATCCTCCGCCATGCGTTTAGTTAATGTAGTGACTAGAACACGCTCATCTTTCGCGGCACGAATGCGGATCTCTGACAACAAGTCATCGACCTGTGTAGTCACGGAGCGAACTTCCAGCTCAGGATCCAACAGGCCTGTCGGACGAACCACCTGATCAGCAATTTCACCCGCAGACTTTTCAAGTTCATAATTCCCCGGCGTCGCAGAAACGAATATGGTCTGTGGGGAGATTGACTCAAATTCTTCAAATTTCATTGGGCGGTTATCAAGCGCAGACGGAAGACGAAAACCAAATTCCACCAGCGTCTCTTTACGTGAACGATCCCCTTTATACATCGCGCCAATCTGCGGTACGGTCACGTGGGACTCATCAATGATAAGTAAGCCATCGTGAGGTAAATAATCAAACAGTGTCGGTGGCGGCTCACCCTCAGCACGCCCACTCAAATAACGAGAGTAGTTCTCAATGCCCGAACAAAAGCCGAGTTCGTTCATCATTTCAATATCAAATTGGGTACGCTGGCTAATCCGTTGTTCTTCCAAAAGCTTGTTGTTATCCAACAATTGCTTTTTACGCATTTCAAGTTCAACTTTGATTTTTTCGATCGCTTCAAGTACGCGATCTCGTGGAGTAACATAGTGCGTTTTGGGATAAATCGTATAACGCGGTAAATCACGCTGTTTGACCACGCCAGTCAGTGGATCGAATACGCTGATACAATCCACCTCATCATCAAACATCTCAATACGTACTGCATCTTGATCTGATTCTGCCGGGAAGATATCAATCACTTCCCCTCGAACACGGAACTGACCGCGCTCAAACGCCACGTCATTGCGCGAGTATTGTAGCTCTGCGAGACGACGTAACATATCACGCTGATCGATCACATCACCACGACGCAAATGAAGCATCATCTGCAAGTAAGCTTCTGGGTCACCCAGACCATAGATAGCAGAAACAGAAGCAACAATAATGGCGTCTTTACGTTCTAATAGTGCTTTGGTTGCCGACAAGCGCATCTGCTCTATATGTGCATTAACCGACGCATCTTTCTCAATGAAGGTGTCGGTGGTCGGAACATAAGCTTCTGGTTGATAATAGTCGTAGTAAGAGACGAAGTACTCCACGGCGTTATTAGGAAAGAATGACTTCATTTCTCCATACAGCTGTGCAGCAAGCGTTTTGTTGGGGGCAAGCAAGATGACCGGTCGCTGAGACTCAGCAATCACATTTGCTAACGTGAACGTTTTGCCCGACCCCGTTACACCCAAAAGGGTTTGGTGAGCGAGGCCCGCATCTATCCCTTCTAGCAACTGCTTAATGGCAGCTGGTTGATCACCTGATGGCTGATAATCAGAAACCAGTTCATACACTTTACTCATACCCTTCCTCGAAACTACTGCACTTGGTCTGTATATATACACCTTTGTAGGCGAAATCCATTCCAGGCTATGTTTTATCGCCAATTGTTATGAAATTTTGCACTTTGTTGACTTTATTCTAGCCTTCTTCATGCGGCTCTGATATAGTCCTCCGCCCTAGTTGATGAATCCCCAAACTCATCACATTATAGTGTCCACACCTTTTCCCCAGAAATACCCAAAAACTATCTTTATCCCCAAAAAACTGTTTTTTATTCACTTCGAATAAATTTGACACAATTAAAATAAATCATTGTTTTAGCTAGTTATTATACACATTCATTTACCTGAAACATCAGAGTAAATAAAACAAGCTGCATAATAAGCAAGGTTACTCAGAATTCATCAACATAGTTATCCACAATTTTAGTGGATAACTATCACTAGCCCTTTACTGCCAATGAGTGCGAAAAAGTAAAGACCGAAATTCATTTTTTTCTCATCAAATTATGTTTTTTAGTATTGACACCCTAGTATCACCTCGGTAAGATTCGTCCCGCTTTCAAGCAAAGCAATTCCTCCTTAGCTCAGTTGGTAGAGCGACGGACTGTTAATCCGCAGGTCGCTGGTTCGAGCCCAGCAGGAGGAGCCAAATTCCCGATAGAGCCGTGTCATATGACACGGCTTTTTTCGTATCTAGCTGTGGCTGACTTTTCCAAGAGACGACTGCAGACCGAATTGTCACACCGTCTTACTTACTTCATTAGCTCTTCCTATCAAATACACCAAAACAATTACGTGTTAAATCAGCAGTGGTAATGGCGTTTTTCTTTGTTAACAATCATTCATCAGACTTTTCAATTTCTTATTAATTCATCCGCTCACATCACATACACGTATAATTTTCCATCGTGTGCATAAAACCACATCGTTCACTGGTTGTTATTGGTGTCACAAAACACGATAATATTGAGATCGGATTTTAAGAACGTATGAACTATGACCGAATATATTTTGTTGTTAGTCGGCACTGTGTTGGTGAACAACTTTGTACTGGTAAAGTTTTTAGGCTTGTGTCCTTTTATGGGCGTGTCTAAAAAACTGGAAACAGCCATTGGCATGGGCTTAGCGACAACTTTTGTACTAACGCTCGCGTCTGTGTGTGCATACCTAGTGGAAAGCTATGTATTGCGTCCACTAGGCATCGAATATTTACGAACCATGAGCTTTATTTTGGTGATCGCTGTTGTTGTACAGTTCACCGAAATGGTTGTGCACAAAACCAGCCCGACACTTTACCGTCTGTTGGGTATCTTCCTGCCATTGATCACCACAAACTGTGCGGTTCTGGGTGTTGCTCTGCTTAACATCAACGAGAACCACAACTTTATCGAATCGATCATTTACGGCTTTGGCGCTGCCGTTGGCTTCTCTTTCGTACTGATCCTATTTGCATCAATGCGCGAACGTATTGCGGCCGCTGATGTGCCTGTGCCTTTTAAAGGCGCGTCGATTGCGATGATCACCGCAGGCCTTATGTCTCTTGCCTTTATGGGCTTTACAGGTTTGGTGAAGTAAACGATGAGTACCATTTTAATTGCGATCATCGTTCTTGCTGCTCTTGCCGCTGTCTTCGGAGCCATCCTTGGTTTTGCATCGATTCGCTTCAAAGTCGAAGCGGATCCGATTGTCGATCAAATTGACTCTATTCTTCCGCAAACTCAGTGTGGTCAATGTGGCTACCCAGGCTGTCGTCCATACGCTGAAGCGATCGCTAACGGCGATAAAATCAATAAGTGTCCTCCTGGTGGTCAAGCAACCATTGAAAAACTGGCGGATCTGATGGGCGTTGAAGCGGAAGAATCAGCACACGATCTCGATAACAAAGTCAAAACCGTTGCTTTCATCCATGAAGACATGTGTATCGGATGTACCAAGTGTATTCAAGCGTGTCCGGTGGATGCGATTGTCGGTGGTACCAAAGCACTTCATACCGTTATCAAAGACGAGTGTACCGGTTGTGACTTGTGTGTTGCTCCTTGTCCAACTGACTGTATTGAGATGATTCCTGTGGAAACCACCACAGAGAGCTGGAAGTGGAAGCTTAACGCTATTCCAGTAGTTAACATTACGGATGCTGCCAACGCAGCGAACGTGACTGATTCAATTAAATAAGGTTTCGTATGTTGTCTTTGATTGAACAAATTCGTACTGGTTCGCTATGGGATTTCCCAGGCGGCGTGCATCCGGCAGAAAACAAAAAGCAATCCAACAAAACTGAATTGGTTCATGCCGCCATTCCGTCGGAAATCGTCCTACCTCTGAAACAACACATTGGCAAAGCGGGTAATTTATTGATTGCTGTTGGTGACACTGTGTTGAAAGGTCAACAGCTAACAGCTTCAGACAGTGGTTTCACCGTTCCTGTTCATGCACCAACTTCTGGTCAAGTGACGGCTATTGAACCACGAACCGTTGCTCACCCATCGGGTTTAAGCGAACTGTGCGCAGTGATTACGCCTGATGGTAACGATACTTGGTGTGAAAAAACGCCGGTTGCCGATTACACTCAAGAATCCGCTGATGCATTGATCGATGTGATTCGCCTTGCTGGCATTTCCGGCATGGGTGGCGCAGGCTTCCCAACGGCGAAGAAGATCCAATCGGGTATTGCGCGCACCGAAATTCTTATCGTTAACGCGGCAGAATGTGAACCTTACATCACCGCCGATGACAAACTCATGCAGGAGCATGCGGACGAACTGCTCCAAGGGATCGAGATTGTTGAGCATATCCTCAAGCCAAAACTGACCATCATCGGTATTGAAGATAACAAGCCAGCAGCAATCAAAGCACTGGAACAAGCGGCGATGAACAAAGACATCGTGATCCGCGTTATCCCAACCAAATACCCTTCAGGTGGTGAGAAGCAGCTCATCAAGATTTTGACCAATAAAGAAGTTCCAAGCGGCGCTATCCCTGCGGATATTGGCATCTTGGTCCAAAACGTTGGTTCTCTCTACTCAATTAAACGGGCAGTGATCGACGGCGAACCTATGGTGAATCGCATCGTGACTCTGACGGGTAAAACCTTCAAGCAACCGCGCAACGTTTGGGCGCTACTTGGTACGCCTGTACAAGCGCTTTTGGATGAGTTTGGCTACAAAGCAGATAAGAAACTGCAACGCCTAATCATGGGTGGTCCAATGATGGGCTTTACCCTACCCCACGCTCAGGTCCCTATCACTAAAACGACAAACTGTATTTTGGCACCGAAGCGTCGTGAGATCGCTTCTGACCAATACGAAATGGAATGTATCCGTTGTAGCCAATGTGCGGAAGCGTGTCCCGCATCGCTATTGCCGCAGCAACTTCAGTGGTACGCGAAAAGCCAAGAATACGAAAAGCTAGAAGAGCTGAACCTAAAAGACTGTATTGAATGTGGCGCGTGCGCATTTGTGTGTCCAAGCGAAATTCCACTGGTTCAATACTACCGTCAAGCGAAAGCTGAAATCCGTACTCGCGCTCAAGAAGCGGCAGCAGCTGAACGAGCTAAGCTGCGCTTTGAAGAGAAGAAAGCGCGTATGGAACGCGAAAAAGCAGAACGTGAGAATCGCTTTAAGAAAGCCGCGGATGAGCGTCGTAAAGACATGAAAGCATCTGGCGGTGACGATGCGATTGCCGCAGCGATCGCTCGTGTGAAAGCACAAAAAGAGAATGCTGAAGCGAAAACCGAGCCAACAGTGAAACCAGCGGTTGCGGCCGCGATTGCCAAAGCAAAAGCCAAACAAGCTGCTGCGGCTCAATCTGGTGCAGCCGAGCCTGATAACTCAGAAATGGCTAAACTACGCGAAGAGCGTAAACGTCTTGCTCGCGAGCGCAAAACGCAAAAAGAACAAGGCGATGGTTCTGCGGATAATGCTGATGATAAAAAATCAACAGTGGCAGCAGCGATTGCCCGTGCTAAGGCGAAGAAAGCTCAACAAGAAGATTCAACCGAATCTATCGAATCAGAAACGTCTACACAGCAAGCTGACGATCCAAAGAAAGCTGCGGTCGCTGCTGCGATTGCTCGTGCCAAAGCGCGCAAAGCTCAGCAAGAAGACTCATCTGAACCTGTAGAAGCGGAAACACCTGCTGAGCAAACTGAAGATTCAAAGAAAGCCGCTGTTGCCGCTGCCATTGCTCGTGCCAAAGCACGTAAAGCTCAGCAAGAAGGCTCATGCGAACCTGTAGAAGCGAAAACTCCTGCTGAGCAAACTGAAGATCCAAAGAAAGCCGCTGTTGCCGCTGCCATTGCTCTTGCCAAAGCACGTAAAGCTCAGCAAGAAGCACTAACAGAATCTGTAGAAACGGAAACACCTGCTGAGCAAACTGAAGATCCAAAGAAAGCCGCTGTTGCCGCTGCCATTGCTCGTGCCAAAGCGCGTAAAGCTCAGCAAGAAGCACTAACAGAATCTGTTGAAGAAGCGCCTACTGAAGAGCCAGAAGTGGATCCAAAGAAAGCCGCTGTGGCTGCTGCGATTGCTCGCGCCAAAGCACGCAAAGATCAGCAAGAAGCGCAAACAGAATCTGTAGAAGCGGAAGCACCCTCTGAAGAACCAGAAGTGGATCCAAAGAAAGCCGCTGTTGCCGCAGCCATTGCTCGCGCTAAAGCACGTAAAGCTCAGCAAGAAGCGAATAAGAACAATACTGAGGAGAACGAGTAATGTCGTTTTTTATTGCCAGTTCACCACACGCGCACAGCCGTCGCAGCACGCCTGATTTGATGAAATGGGTAGCCCTGTGTGCTATTCCTGGCTTAGTGGCTCAAACCTACTTCTTTGGTTGGGGCACCATCATTCAACTCGTATTCGCGATTGCGATCGCAGTGTCACTTGAAGCATTAGTCATGCTTGTGCGTAAGCGTTCACCAATGCGTGCACTGCGTGATAACAGTGCCATCGTGACCGCATGGCTATTAGCCGTTGCGATCCCACCATGGTCCCCTTGGTGGATCATGGTCATCGGTTTAATTTTTGCCATCGTTATTGCGAAGCACTTATACGGTGGTATTGGTCAAAACTTATTTAACCCAGCGATGGTCGCTTACGTTGTATTGCTCATCTCCTTCCCTGTCCAGATGACAAGTTGGAGCGCGCCTGTTTCATTGATGTCTGAGCACGTTACTTTTGCAGACGCGTTGTCTTTGATCTTCACTGGTTATGATTTTGATGGTTTGTCGCTGCAACAAGTTCGTGCCGGCGTGGATGGCGTGACAATGGCAACCCCATTAGATGCATTCAAAACCGGTATTCATACCGGTACAACGCCAAGTGAGGTGCTGGCGTTACCAATGTTTGGTGGACTTGCAGGTATCGGTTGGCAATGGGTAAACCTAGCTTACTTGGTTGGTGGCCTAGTGATGATCAAGAAACGCATCATCCAATGGTACATTCCTGTTGGTTTCCTAGGTAGCTTGGCACTGTTTAGCACCGTATTTAACTTGATCATGCCGGGAGAAACCGCATCACCAATCTTCCACCTACTTTCAGGTGCAACGATGTTAGGCGCGTTCTTTATCGCTACCGATCCTGTTTCAGCGTCAACGACTGTAAAAGGTCGCTTGATTTTCGGCGCTGTGATTGGTGCGTTGGTATTCATTATTCGTAGTTGGGGTGGATTCCCAGATGGCGTTGCGTTCGCTGTTCTGCTTGCCAATATGTGTGTACCGTTGATCGACTACTACACCAAACCAAGAACTTACGGTCACTGAGGTAAACATGTTAACCGCTATTAGAAAAAATGGTCTGACACTGGCGATCTTCGCCTGTGCAACAACCGGTCTTGTGGCACTGACTCAGTACCTAACAAAAGATCAAATTAAACTTCAGGAACAAAAACAATTGCTGTCGGTTCTTAACCAAGTAATTCCTGAAGAAATGCATGACAACAACCTTGTTGCGGCGTGTACTATGGTAACGGCTCCTGACCTCGGTACGGTTCGCTCAATGCCAACTTACATCGCGACCAAAAATGGTCAACCGACCGCAATGGCGATTGAGTCCATCGCCCCAGATGGCTACAACGGTGAAATCAAAATCATCACAGGTATCGACAACCAAGGGAAAATTCTGGGCACTCGTATCTTAAGCCATCAAGAAACACCAGGCTTAGGTGATAAGATTGATTTGCGCGTGACAGACTGGATCTTAAGCTTCACAGATAAGCAAGTCACCGAAGATAACTGGAATTCTTGGCGCGTACGCAAAGACGGCGGCGATTTCGATCAGTTCACTGGCGCAACCATTACCCCTCGAGCGGTAGTGAAAGCGGTCAAAAACACAGTAAACTATGTAAACAAGTCTCGTGATGAGATTTTGAATCAGCCCCTAGACTGTGCCGGAGGCAACCATGAGTGACAATAAACTGCTAATGAAAAACGGTATGTGGAGCAACAACCCTGCCCTAGTGCAACTTCTGGGTTTGTGTCCTCTACTTGCGGTTTCTTCCACCATCACTAACGCGCTCGGCTTAGGTATCGCGACTTTGTTGGTTCTCGTGGGCTCAAACGTGACGGTTTCACTGATCCGTAACTACGTACCTAAAGAAATTCGTATTCCGGTTTTCGTTATGATCATCGCAGCCTTGGTAACTTGTGTTCAACTCTTGATGAACGCTTACGCGTACGGCTTGTACCTATCATTAGGTATCTTCATTCCACTGATCGTGACCAACTGTATTATCATCGGCCGAGCAGAAGCTTACGCGTCTAAGAATGATCCACTGCCAGCAGCGCTAGATGGTTTCTGGATGGGCCTTGGTATGACAACCGTATTGGTTGTACTTGGTGCCATGCGTGAACTTGTCGGTAACGGTACGCTGTTTGATGGTGCAGACCTACTCTTAGGCGACTGGGCTGCCGCACTGCGTATTCAAGTTTTCCACTTCGATAGCAGCTTCTTATTGGCATTGTTGCCACCGGGTGCTTTCATTGGCGTCGGGCTTTTGATTGCGTTGAAAAACGTTATCGACAGCTCAATTCAGGCACGTCAGCCAAAAGAAGAAAAACCAGCCATTGAGCGCGCTCGCGTCACTAACGCATAATATAAGAATCCTAAAATCAAGGCTCTACCACTCGTAGGGCCTTTTTCATAAACCGCAAAGACGGGTTTGGAAGTCAGCAATGAACAAAGTCAAAAGAATTGAAATTCTCGAACGACTACGAGAAAACAATCCCAATCCTCAGACGGAGCTTAACTGGAGCACACCGTTTGAATTACTCATAGCCGTCCTGCTTTCAGCGCAGGCAACGGATGTCAGCGTAAACAAAGCAACAGACAAGCTCTACCCCGTTGCCAATACGCCACAAAGCATTCTTGACTTGGGTGTGGATGGCTTAAAGGAATACATCAAAACCATCGGTCTGTTTAATTCAAAAGCAGAAAACACCATTAAAACTTGTAAAATCTTGCTAGAGAAACACAACGGTGAGGTACCAGAAGATCGTGCCGCACTAGAAGCCTTACCAGGTGTGGGTCGTAAAACCGCAAACGTGGTACTGAATACCGCATTCGGATGGCCAACCATCGCGGTAGATACGCACATCTACCGTGTTTCTAACCGTACAAAGTTTGCGATGGGTAAAACCGTCGACGACGTTGAAGAAAAACTTCTTAAAGTGGTGCCAAAAGAGTTTAAGCTTGATGTACACCACTGGCTGATCCTTCATGGTCGCTACACCTGTGTGGCAAGAAAACCACGCTGCGGTAGCTGCATTATTGAAGATCTATGTGAATTTAAAGAAAAAGTGTATCCAGACGAATAACCTCTTCTGAAACAATAGCTAGGAGCAAAAAATGTCAAACGGTCGAATTCTTCACACCATGCTGCGCGTGGGTGATCTAGACAAATCCATCAAGTTCTACACTGAAGTCATGGGCATGCAGCTACTTCGTACTAACGAAAACAAAGAGTACAAATACACACTCGCGTTTCTTGGCTACGGTGACGAGTCTCAAGGCTCAGTGATCGAACTCACGTACAACTGGGGAACCACGGCGTATGACCTAGGTTCTGCATTTGGTCATATTGCGATTGGCGTCGATAACATCTACTCGACTTGTGACACGATCAAAGCGGCAGGTGGTAACGTAACTCGTGAACCAGGTCCTGTCAAAGGCGGGACAACTCACATCGCCTTTGTTAAAGACCCAGATGGTTACATGATTGAGCTAATTCAGAACAAGCAAGCTTCTTCGGGCCTAGAAGGCTAGGTACTTCCTCTCCTCTGAAACAGGCCATTTTATTGTAGGCAGGTCTGATACCTGCCTTTTGTTTATCAATCAATCCTCTCAGATTAAACCTGAGAGCGCCCAAGCGAAATCACCACTCGTCGGTTCTTATCTTTGCCAATTGGTGAACCGTTATCCGCTATTGGTCTGCGCTTGCCATATCCTTGCACTTGAATACGATCTTCAGGCAAACCTAACGACTCAAAATAAGTTCGAAGCGACTCCGCTCTTCGCTCTGACAAACTTTGACTTGCACTCTTACTGTCAGTGGAATCGGTGTAAGTCGCCACTAACACCAAATCAATGTCTTGATTATGGCGAACGTAATCAGCAATTTGGGATAAGCGCTTCTTTGACGCTTTTGTCAATTGATCACTTTGTCGTTCATAATGCAGAATCGTAAATGCAATATCTTCAAAGCTGTATTTCAGTAGATTCGCAATGCAGTCACTAAATGCATTGAACTTACTCTGAAACAGTACCGATGAAAGTGCCACTTCTATTCGTTGATCGCGACTCTGCCAATCTTGATAACTGAACGTTGGGTAACGTCCCTTTTCTAATTCAGATAAAATACCCCAAGCGGTTTGACCGCCAACGTAGCCATCAAACTGCTTGAAGAACTTAAGATTAGTAATACGATCAGCATTATCACCTGGGCGCCAAGGTGGTGGCATAGACACCAAACTGACATCACGGGTCTCTCCCATCGGGCGACGCATTTTCAACTCAAAATCCAAATTGATCTTCTTATTTGCACGAGATAAAAATACCGCGTCACCAAAACTTGGGATTGGGTGTACAAGTTGACACTCAAGCGGCGTGTTTACCACCATTTCCCATTGTGACTGCTGCGGCATCGCGACATAACGCTTACTCATTGTCGCAAAACTGCTTGCACTAAGTAATGACAGTATGACACCGCTGGTTATTAGCCATTTATTCATCTAGGTACTATCTCTCAAACGGCAGTCAATTGCCGCTATTCTGAATCAATTAAAAACAAGCGAACAGATGCAAAAAACCCGCCAACATACCGATTTCATCATGATTAATAGCCTTAGATACACCCAAGTAACCTCGAAATGCTTGGTTATAAAGATATGGCAAGCGTGTAAAATGGTAGATAACATCACAGGAATAGCAGGAGACCATTGCCTTCTTTTGGTCATAACAGTAATTGGCAAATAGCAATACAGAATTCAATTTTTCTCCTACATTGCAGTTTTTCTCATCGTCAGAATCTGCAATAATGCAGCCTTCGTCACACTAAAATAAGCCAACATGACAATAGAAAATGAAGCTCTAACCTTGAAAAAACGTTTTCGTGGTTATTTCCCAGTGGTAGTTGATGTTGAGACCGCAGGTTTCAATGCTCAAACTGACGCACTTTTAGAAATCTGCGCAGTAACACTTCGCATGGATGAAGACGGTGTTCTACATCCGGCCTCCACCATTCATTTTCATATCGAACCTTTCGAAGGCGCGAATTTAGAAAAAGAAGCGCTGGAATTCAATGGCATCCGTGACCCATTCAGCCCACTTCGTGGTGCCGTTTCTGAACAAGAAGCACTGAAAGAAATTTATAAGTTGATCCGTAAAGAGCAAAAAACGGCAGATTGCTCTCGTGCAATCATGGTCGCTCATAATGCCGCGTTCGACTTAAGCTTTGTTAATGCCGCAAACGAGCGTTGCAAACTAAAAAGAATCCCTTTCCATCCATTTGCCACTTTTGACACCGCAACGTTAAGTGGACTAGCTTATGGCCAAACCGTTCTCGCTAAAGCTTGTAAAACCGCTGAGATGGAATTCGATAATCGTGAAGCGCACTCAGCACTTTACGATACACAAAAGACAGCAGAGTTATTCTGTGGCATTGTCAATAAATGGAAGGCCCTAGGCGGTTGGCCGCTTGTTGACGAAAAATAATAAATAAACACAACATATTGGGAAAAGTATGAATCCTGTCGTTATATCTGTGTGCGTCATGTTGGTATTAGCATTGATGCGCGTAAACGTGGTGGTCGCCCTCACGTTTAGTGCCATTATTGGTGGCCTTGTTGCTGGAATGAGCCTTGGGGACACCGTTGCTGCATTTGAAAGTGGCCTTGGTGGTGGTGCGACGATTGCACTAAGCTACGCAATGCTCGGTGCATTTGCCGTTGCGATATCCAAATCTGGTATCACCGACTTACTGGCTAAGGACGTTATCAAACGCATAAATGGTAAAGACAGTTCGACATCGACCACTGGTTTGAAATACGCAGTATTGGTGGCGCTGGTATTAGTCACCATGTCTTCTCAGAACGTAATTCCTGTCCACATCGCCTTTATTCCCATTTTGATCCCGCCTCTTCTTGGTGTCTTCGCCAAGCTCAAGCTTGACCGTCGTCTGATCGCTTGTGTACTGACGTTTGGTTTGATCACACCGTATATGGTTCTACCCGTCGGCTTTGGCGGTATATTTTTGAACAATATCTTGCTAAAAAACCTTCATGAAAATGGTTTGGAGAGCGTGGTCGCGAGCCAAGTTCCTACGGCTATGTTATTGCCTGGCTTAGGTATGCTATTTGGCTTATTCATGGCAATTTTCTTTAGCTACCGCAAGCCTAGAGAATACAAAGAAAATGAATTGACTGTTGTACATGAAACGGAACACGCCATTAACAAGCAACACATTATTGTTGCGGCGATCGGTATTATCGCGGCTCTTAGTGTTCAGCTTTACACTGGCTCGATGATCATCGGTGCGCTTGCTGGATTCATGGTGTTTACGTTTGGTGGTGTGATTGCGTGGAAAGAAACGCATGACGTGTTCACTAAAGGTGTTCACATGATGGCGATGATCGGCTTCATCATGATTGCGGCGGCGGGTTTTGCTGCAGTAATGAAGCAAACCGGAGGCGTAGAAACGCTCGTTCAATCGCTATCAACTAGTATTGGTGACAATAAACCGCTTGCTGCACTGCTTATGCTTGTCGTTGGTCTATTGGTCACAATGGGTATCGGTTCGTCGTTCTCAACCATTCCAATCCTAGCCACTATCTATGTCCCACTTGCATTGGCGTTTGGCTTCTCACCGATGGCAACGATTTCGCTAGTCGGTACTGCTGCGGCACTGGGTGATGCAGGCTCTCCAGCTTCTGACTCAACATTAGGCCCAACATCAGGCCTAAATGCAGATGGCCAACACGAGCATATTTGGGAAACGGTTGTGCCAACCTTTATCCACTACAACATTCCACTGATCATCTTCGGTTGGATTGCCGCAATGGTGCTTTAGTATTGCCTATACATTGATGCACTTAGTTACGATAAAGCCGCTGAATTCAGCGGCTTTTTGTTATCTGACTTTAGATGACAGCTTATTGTGCTGGCATGTTGTCGATAATACGTTCACGGATCAACTTAAGGGTTGACTCCGTCGACAAGTAATCAACATCGATAGGGAAGTAAGCATCGTTAATCTGCAATACCAAACTAGGGTAAGAACTGACTCCTAAGCTCTTAGCTAAACTTAGCTGATCTTGGAATACGCCTTCTAGCAAAGAGCCGTCCATATCGTTCTTGAACTGCTGAACGTTTAAACCAATCTCTCTTGCAAGTTGCAGATGGGTTGCTTCTTCATGAGGTGGCATCGCACGTAAGTAGTAAGCGTGTTGAATCGCCTCTAGCATCTGTTCATAAGAATCTTGGAAGCCTGCAGCGATAACGGCACGGCAAGATTGGTAAGTGCTACGTACTGGTGTGCACAACGTCCAGAAATCGTAGTTAAACTTGGTACCAAGCTGACACTCGATTTGCTTCCAAACCTGTTCAATTTTTTGCTGCATTTCTGGCGGCATTGGCAGATTAGTATCTGGCGCAAGGCCGCCCACCACATACTCAAATTGAATCACACCTGGCAGTTGTTGTTTCAGTTTTTCTATTGTGGGCTTGTATCCCCAACACCAACTGCACATCGGGTCATGTACGTAGTAAAGCTTTATATTCATTCCACTAACCTAAAAAAGAAAAAGGAGCCAGTTCGGCTCCTTGATATTCTATCGCTAAATGTGAGTATTGACGAATTACTCAGCGTCACCTTCAACACGTGCTGCCGCTTCTTTGATTAGAGGCTGAAGCTCACCTTTCTGGAACATTTCCAAAATGATGTCACAGCCGCCGATCAAC
Organism: Vibrio sp. PID17_43; assembly: GCF_002608565.1. Lineage (GTDB taxonomy): Bacteria > Pseudomonadota > Gammaproteobacteria > Enterobacterales > Vibrionaceae > Vibrio. Next base: position 12,629 of record NZ_LIXM01000012.1, on the reverse strand, counting down.
TCGCCTTCAACCCATAGTTGTGGGAATGTTGGCCATTGCGCGTATTTTGGTAGCTCTGCGCGGATATCAGGGTTTTGTAGAATGTCTACGTAAGCGAACTTCTCACCACATGCCATCAACGCTTGCGCTGCCTGAGAAGAGAAACCACAGCTAGGCAGTTTCGGTGAACCTTTCATGTACAACAGGATTGAGTTTTCTGAAATCTGTTGTTTGATTTTGTCGATAGTTTCCATCGCTTCCTCATTCATGGATGTGAACTTTAATTATTGCCACATTCTACTCAATAAATGCAGAATAAAAACCACATAATTGATACGCCTTTTACTTAGCCACCTCAAAATATTTTCACATCGGGGTTTTAATAAAGTAAAAACTTGCTAAGATACTTTCCAAGTCAGTCGCCATGACTACAAATCAATAAGAACATTGGAAGCAATCGAAAGGTAATCCTTTCATATCTATGGAGAATCAATCAATGGCATTTGAACTACCAGCTCTTCCTTACGCGAAAGACGCGCTAGAACCACACATCTCGGCAGAAACGCTAGATTTCCACCACGGTAAGCACCACAACACTTACGTTGTTAAGCTAAACGGCCTTATCCCTGGTACTGAGTTCGAAGGCAAAACACTAGAAGAGATCGTTAAAACTTCTACTGGTGGTGTATTCAATAACGCTGCACAAATCTGGAACCACACGTTCTACTGGCACTGTCTAGCGCCAAACGCTGGCGGTGAACCAACTGGCGCGGTTGCGGAAGCAATCAATGCAGCTTTTGGCTCTTTCGAAGAGTTTAAAGCAAAGTTCACTGATTCAGCGATCAACAACTTCGGTTCTTCATGGACTTGGCTCGTTAAGAAAGCTGACGGTTCTCTAGAAATCGTGAATACTTCTAACGCAGCGACGCCACTAACAGAAGAAGGTTCTACTCCACTTCTGACTGTTGACCTATGGGAACACGCGTACTACATCGATTACCGCAACGTACGTCCTGATTACATGAACGGCTTCTGGGCACTTGTAAACTGGGATTTCGTAGCAGAGAACCTAGCGAAGTAACCTCTTCTCCCAAGTTCAATTTAGTTTTATGCAAAAGCTCGCGATTTCGCGGGCTTTTTTATTTTTCATTCCCCCTCTTATCGTGTAATTCCCCCTAAAGTTCTCCCTCTTAGTGCCGTTATAGAAGCATCAACGGGGAGCATCATGCAAATTCATACTTTAGACAAAGCAGCAATCATCAACGAGCTTCAGTTCGGCAATGGGATTAACCATGCTGTACATGATGGTCGTCGTGCTGATTTTGCGCTAATAATGTCGATGTTTTCAAATGACGTGCGTGATGTCGTTCCCGTCGAAGAAGTACCAGAAATTAAAACAAGCGACGATATTCTTCGTCATCAATTTGGTTTATCTCACCCACAAGCATTGCGTTCAGACAGCAGCAGTTATGAGATCGCCGCAGAGCAAACAAAACAGTTTCATCACGCTGGGCTGCCATCGGCAAAGCTCAGTCACTACCTAAAGCCAGATGCGCTAACCTACATGCCTCAGGATACCTTTAACCTACCAGAAGAGATCTACCACAACTTATCCGGTCATGAACGTCGCAGCTTAGGTGAACGTAATAAGCAATTGATTCCTGAAGCAGGCCTCTATAACCAATTGGTTGCGGCACAACGCCAGTATCAGATCCAAGTACAAGCGTAGCGATTCAATGTTTATCATAAAAATTGCATTTCAAGGACGTAAGAAATGTGACTGCTTACTAATTCCTAAACATTACCTACCATTGACTAAGCGTAGTTTGAACGTATTCACACATAATCAATAAATTTCATCCATGCTGTTAGCACGACCCTTTCTTGTATTGTTTACAAATACACATACACTGAAGATGCTATGGATATTAAACACTCAGTCATTCTCATTACCTCTGCAGGAACCGTTCTTGGCCGAACCTGCTCTAGTCATTTCGCCCATCTTGGCGCGACCGTGGTTCTGTGTGACGAAGACTTAAGTTCCTTAAATGAAACCTATCATCAAATTAGCGTGTTTTCTGACAAGGTATACGAGATAAATGTTTGTAGTGCTAACACAACGTCAGTCAACCTACTGTTTGATAAAATAGAGTCGCTACTAGGCACGACACCGGACGTTGTCGTGAATTGTTGGACCTGCTCCACGCTGCCCAGTTTAATGGCGCCAGAGCCAATGAGCACCTACATTGATCATCTCTCCTCCGCGGCACGATGCCTGTATACCTATGGCCAAGTGAGTGCAGAACGTTTTCGTTCTAGAAAAAAGAAGGGCGTCATCGTCAACGTTATCTCACATGACAACCACGTAAATCTGTCAGGTGTAGAAAGCATAGCTGCCTTAGTATCAGGGTTTACCTATAGTTGGGCAAAAGAGCTCACCCCTTTCAATATCCGGGTCGGTGGTGTCATCCCTTCGGTGAGCCATAGCAGTGAAAACGTGGAAGAAAGTCACTGGGCAGAGGTCCAAGACGAATTGGTGAGGAATACGGCTTATATCGTGACTAACGATTACTTTAGTGGTCGCGTGGTCACGACAGAAGTGTGATATGAAATTCTTCTGCTAAGCAAGGTCATTCTCGCTGAACAAAAAAAAGCCCCAACCTTTAGGTTGGGGCTTTAAGTTTCCCGATTAAGATTTCGTGCTAGCGAAAACCTTATCTCATAAGCAACGCTTAATTATGCGTCAGCTTTTTCTTTTTTTGCTTTTGGCGCAGTTTTCGCTGCTTCTTGGTCTGCTTTCTTCTTGATAACCGTTGTACCTTCGAAAGTTTCACCTTCAACGAACGCTTTACCGTAGTAAGAAGCAAGTAACACTTCTTTTAGCTCAGTGATTAGAGGGTAACGTGGGTTAGCACCTGTACACTGGTCATCGAACGCTTCAACCGCTAGTTCATCTAGTTTCGCTACGAAATCAGCTTCAGAAACACCTGCTGCTTGGATAGACATTGGGATGTCTAGGTTGCCTTTCAGCTCGTCCAACCATGCTAGTAGACGTTCAATCTTCTGAGCAGTACGGTCACCTTCTTGGCTTAGGCCTAGGTGGTCAGCAACTTCAGCGTAACGACGACGTGCTTGTGGACGGTCGTATTGAGAGAACGCAGTTTGCTTAGTTGGGTTGTCGTTCGCGTTGTAACGAACAACGTTCGAGATTAGTAGTGCATTCGCTAAACCGTGTGGTAGGTGGAACTCAGCACCAATCTTGTGCGCCATAGAGTGACAAACACCTAGGAATGCGTTCGCAAAAGCGATACCAGCGATAGTTGCCGCGTTGTGTACTTTCTCACGAGCGATTGGGTCGTTTGCACCGTTCGCGTAGCTTGAAGGTAGGTACTCTTTAAGCATCTTAAGTGCTTGTAGAGCTTGACCATCTGAGTACTCGTTCGCAAGAACAGATACGTAAGCTTCTAGAGCGTGAGTTACTGCATCGTAACCACCAAACGCTGTTAGAGACTTAGGCATGTTCATTACCAGGTTAGCATCAACGATAGCCATGTTTGGCGTGATTTCGTAGTCCGCTAGTGGGTACTTAGCACCAGTCTTGTCGTCTGTAACAACCGCGAATGGCGTAACTTCTGAACCCGTACCTGAAGTTGTAGTGATACATACAAGCTCAGCTTTCTTACCCATTTTAGGGAACTTGTAGATACGTTTACGGATGTCCATAAAGCGCATTGCTAGTTCCGCGAAGTGAGTTTCTGGGTGCTCGTACATTACCCACATGATCTTAGCAGCGTCCATTGGAGAACCACCACCTAGAGCTAGGATTACGTCAGGTTGGAAGCTCTTCATTGCTTCTGCACCTTTCTCAACAACAGATAGTGTTGGATCCGCTTCTACGTCAAAGAACGTTTGAACTTCGATGCCTTGCTCTTTAAGCAGTTTAACTACTTCATCAGCGTAACCGTTGTTGAATAGGAAACGGTCAGTTACTAGGAACGCGCGTTTCTTACCTTCTAGGTCGCTCATTGCGATTGGTAGGCTACCACGACGGAAGTAGATAGACTTAGGTAGTTTGTGCCACAACATGTTTTCAGCTCGCTTAGCTACAGTTTTCTTGTTGATAAGGTGCTTAGGACCAACGTTTTCAGAGATAGAGTTACCACCCCATGAACCACAACCTAGAGTTAGAGAAGGTGCTACATTGAAGTTGTAAAGGTCACCGATACCACCGTGAGTAGTCGGGATGTTTACAAGGATACGTGCAGTCTTCATCTTGTCACCGAAGTAACGGATGCGGTCAGCGTTTACGTCTTGGTTAGTGTAAAGACCAGAGGTGTGACCGATACCACCGATTTCAACCATTGTTACCGCTTGAGCAACCGCGTCTTCGAAGCTGTCAGCACGGAATAGACCTAGCGTTGGAGATAGTTTCTCGTGAGCGAACTCATCATCGATCGATACTTTACCTAGACCTTCACCTACAAGCACTTTCGTGTCAGCAGGAACTTTAACGCCAGCCATTTCAGCGATTGCTGGAGCAGGTTGACCTACGATTTTCGCGTTTAGCGCGCCATCGATAAGAAGTACTTTACGTACTTTGTCAGCGTCAGCTTTAGATAGAACGTGAGCCTTGTGAGAAGCGAAACGCTCTTTCACTTCGTCGTATACTTCGCTAACGACGATTGCAGCTTGCTCAGAGGCACATACTACACCGTTATCGAATGTTTTAGACATCAGGATAGAAGCAACAGCTCGTTTGATATCAGCGGTTTCGTCGATAACGACAGGAACGTTACCTGCACCTACACCGATTGCTGGCTTACCAGAAGAGTAAGCGGCTTTAACCATGCCTGGACCACCAGTTGCAAGGATAAGAGCAATACCGTCGTGCTTCATTAGCGCGTTAGAAAGCTCTACAGATGGTTGGTCAATCCAACCGATGATGTCTTTTGGAGCACCCGCTGCTACTGCTGCATCTAGAACAAGTTTAGCTGCGTCGTTAGTAGAGTTTTTAGCGCGTGGGTGTGGTGAGAAGATGATACCGTTACGAGTCTTAAGAGAGATTAGAGATTTAAAGATCGCGGTAGAAGTAGGGTTTGTTGTTGGTACGATACCACAAATAATACCTACAGGCTCAGCGATAGTCATCGTGCCTAGGTTGTCATCTTCTTCAAGGATGCCACACGTTTTTTCGTCTTTGTATTTGTTGTAAATAAACTCAGACGCGAAGTGGTTCTTGATTACTTTATCTTCAACAATACCCATACCAGACTCAGCAACCGCTTGTTGTGCTAGCGGAATACGAGCGTGGTTAGCTGCTAGAGATGCTGCACGGAAAATTGCATCCACTTTCTCTTGAGAGAACGTAGCGAATTCTTCTTGAGCCGCTTTAACACGAGCTACTAGAGCATCTAGTTCAGCCAAATTAGTTACAGGCATAGGGAATCTCCTAAAATTAACAAATATTAAAAACTTTTTAGTAAGGCTATTGTGTTTCGTTTTTACTGTTCATCAGTTATTTAGCAAACAACCGTCTTAGTAAATTGCTTTCAGGACTGAGTATAATATTTCAGAGTGTGAAAAAAATTGACTTGGATCACTTCTCTCTCTCGAAATACCTCAAAAGTAGTGGTTAACCACAACAAAGCAAGCTAAATAACTGATAAATATAAAAATTAAAATAATTTAACTTCAGTACAAAAAAACAGCATACAGATTTGAAACTATAAGAAACAACAATAATGTGTAAAAAAGTTTCATTTTCGGCCAACAAAATTACATGTAGTGCCAAGTTTATGTGCCACTGAGAGTATATCCGCTTTACCTTATCTCTCTACAATCCCTCTATTTTTTTATCAAAAGTGTGCGAATGTTAACGCTTGTATAAAACAGCTCATTCTCTCACCATCTTTTTACGTAACAAATCACTTACAGATTACATACGTTTTCTTCAATAATTAGTTTTTCTCACAAATAGTAGGCCAGATACGTTAGTTTTTTTCATTTCTTCCTACTAGACTTTTGCCTTACATTTAGCGACTAAATTACTCCTTCCCTTTTTCACTACTGTGATCCTTTATGAGTACGCGATATGCAGACTTTTGAGCTAGCGATTTTCCTGCAGTTTTTCCTAGGCTTAGTTGCCGCTGTTAACCCAGTCGGTATCATGCCTGTTTTTGTTTCATTAACCGGTCATATGACACCTGAAGAAAAGAACAAAACCGCAACGACAGCAAACATAGCGGTTGCGATTATTTTGATCATTTCACTCTTTGCTGGTCAGTTACTGCTAGACATGTTCAGCATTTCCCTAGACTCATTTCGTGTGGCTGGCGGTTTGCTGCTTTTAAGTATCGCTTTCTCAATGATGAGCGGTAAATTAGGTGAAGATAAACAGAACAAGCAGGAAAAAACCGAGTACGTTAGCCGTGAGCAGATTGGTGTTGTGCCACTGGCTATGCCGCTGATGGCTGGTCCTGGTGCAATCAGCTCAACCATCGTATACGGTGCGCGTTACCCGAGCATGATGGATACTGTCGGCATTAGTATCACTATTATGCTGTTCTGTTTATGCTCTTGGTTGCTATTCCGTTCCGCTCCTTTGATCGTTCGCTTCCTTGGCCAAACAGGCATCAACGTCATTACACGTATCATGGGTCTGATCCTTGGTGCGCTGGGCATTGAGTTCATTGCTAACGGTTTAAGAAACCTATTCCCTGGCTTAGCGTAAGTTCATAAACTTCTGGTATGATGTTGTGATTGATTTCATTTTCAAAAATGACAGTGCAACATCATGCCTCGCAAGTTTATTAAGCATCATTTATACGTCGTTATCTTCGGTACACATACCCGTGCCGGGCGCGCCTTTGATATCGCGCTGATTATCGCCATCATTACATCACTTGTGGTTCTTATTCTTGAGTCATTACCAAGCGTGATGACAGAGTGGTCTCAACAGCTTCGGTACATTGAATATACGTTCACTGCCCTATTTACCATTGAATACCTACTAAGACTCTACTGCTCACCAAAACCTAAGTCATATGCCACTAGCTTTTATGGTGTGGTAGACGTGCTCGCGATTTTACCCACTTATCTGGCCATCTTCTTCCCTGGTGCGTCCTTTATGGGGGTAGTGCGTTTACTGCGCGTGATGCGCATCTTCCGTATTCTAAAACTGGTTCGTTACCTACAAGACTCAAATATCCTGTTACGCTCACTGCTGATGGCGCGCCGCAAGATCCTCATATTCTTTAGTACCGTGGGGATCCTCGTTACTATTTTGGGGTCACTGATCTTCGTGATTGAAGGTCCTCACAACGGTTTTACTAGCATTCCGAAGAGTATTTACTGGGCCATTGTAACCATCACGACTGTTGGTTACGGGGATATGGTGCCACAAACAGATTTAGGTAAAGCGATAGCTGCACTGACCATGCTGCTGGGCTATTCAATTCTCGCCGTACCGACCGGTATTATTACTGCAGAATTAAGTAATGAAATGAACGCTCACAAACAACTAGTAAAATGTCCGAACTGCAATCGCTCAGGTCATGATTCAGATGCAATGCACTGTAAGCATTGTGGTAGTGAACTTGCCGACCCTGATAAACGCATTGTCAGAAATGAAGAGACTAAAAATCAGTCATGATAAAAAAGCGCCCAATTGGGCGCATTCAAAATAGATATCTTAGAACTGGGATAGATTAAGCCTTTTCAGCAAGGATAATTCGTAGAGTTCGGCGTAGAGGCTCTGCCGCCCCCCATAGTAGTTGGTCACCGACCGTAAAGGCATTTAGGAAATCATCGCCCATAGCCATCTTACGTAAGCGCCCTACCGGAATAGATAGCGTGCCTGTTACTTTCGCTGGCGTTAGCTCTTGAGCGGTAATGTCACGATTATTTGGAATTACTTTCACCCAGTCATTGTGCGTCGCAATGATCTCTTCGATTTCATCCATTGGCACGTTTTGCTTCAGCTTGATCGTCAATGCTTGAGAATGACAACGCATTGCACCAATACGAACACAAGTACCATCAATTGGCACTGGCGCATCTTGGAAACCAAGAATTTTGTTCGCTTCAACGCCCGCTTTCCACTCTTCTTTACTTTGACCATTATCACGCTTCACATCGATCCAAGGGATCAAAGAGCCCGCTAGCGGCACGCCGAATTGATCAGTAGGGAATGAAGAACTGCGCATGATGTCAGCCACTTTCTTGTCGATATCAAGAATAGAGCTAGAAGGATTCGCCAACTCGGAACTCACCGCGTCGTTGATCACACCCATCTGAGAAATCAGCTCACGCATATTTTGTGCACCTGCGCCAGACGCCGCTTGATACGTCATTGCACTTGTCCACTCAACTAGGCCTTTCTCGAACAGACCACCAAGGCCCATTAGCATCAAGCTCACTGTACAGTTACCACCAACAAACGTATTGGTACCACCGTGAATGCCTTGCTGAATTTGTGCTAAGTTTACCGGATCTAGCGTGATGATGGAGTCTTCTGCCATACGCAGTGTAGAAGCGGCATCAATCCAGTAGCCTTTCCAACCCGCTTTACGTAACGCCGGGTAAACTTTCTCTGTGTAACCACCACCTTGACACGTAATCACGGCATCAAGCCGCTTTAAGCTGTCAATATCGAAAGCATCTTGCAGTAGGCCCGCATCTTTGCTGTTTACAAATAGCGGTGCAGGAATACCCACTTGAGACGTGCTATAGAAAACTGGCTCGATCAAATCGAAGTCATTCTCTTCGACCATACGCTGCATCAAAACCGATCCGACCATGCCGCGCCAACCAACTAAACCTACTCTCATCGCATTAACTCTCCATGTATATTTTTGAAACTTTCTCCATAGTTCAATTTTCGACACAAAATCTCAAGCACTAATTTGAAAATAAGTACAACTTTTCGGCACTTATGCTTAGAAATGTCATCCAAAGAGGCATTCCTTTCTTTTGTTCTCTATGAAAACGGCCATTCACGAACAAAAGCCGAGGGGTGTTTGGTTATGGTCTTACCACTAAATGAGAAAATGAACATATGAAGCACGCTACATTTACACTACAAAACATTTAAGTCCATTTTGATTAATAATTACAGTGTATATATTTTACAAGCAAACGTTTATATGGACGATAGGCAAGATAAATCACCAAATGTTCGAAATATAATTTTTGTTAATGTATGTTAGGCCCGATTACAACAGGGAGCGCCTTCCTCTATTGCTCCAAGAACGACAGAGGCACATATGAAGCAAGTTACACCACGCCTTCCTAGTCTGATACAGGTATTGATCGCACTAGGTTTGTTTCTTTTTTTGGCGTTTTCATTTACTGCCAAATTAAACCTGCCAATTCAGCTCGCACTCTATATTGGTTGGTTCATTATTATGCTATTGGGCCTAAAACTTGGTCACCAGTATAAAGACCTAGAAAAAGCGGCACTAAACGGCATTTCTAATGGCTTAGGTGCGGTACTTATTCTTTTGGCTGTTGGCGCACTCGTGGGGACATGGATTTCTGGTGGCATTGTGCCAAGCATTATTTACTATGGTTTAAATGCGATTCACCCATCGATCTTTTTACTCGCAACCATGATCATTTGTTCTTTGACCGCTCTTGCTACGGGTACGTCTTGGGGCGCGGCTGGTACGGCTGGTATCGCAATGATGGGGATTGGACAAGGTCTTGGTGTACCCGCGTCAATTACTGCAGGTGCGGTGCTTTCAGGTTGTTACTTTGGTGACAAGATGTCGCCACTCTCTGACTCGGTCATCCTCGCTTCTTCAATGTCAAACGTTGAAGTGGTAGAGCACATCAAAGGCATGCTGCCGATCGCCCTAATCAGCTACATCATCACTGGCATTATGTTTACTGCGTTCGGATTCCACTACGCAGGTAAACTCGACATGAGCCAAGTGGAGTCAGTCATTCTGGCGATGGAGCAACAGTTTTATATCACCCCTTATTCATTTGTGCCTGTCATCATCGTGTTAGGTCTACTTGCGATGCGTATGCCTTCTTTCCCGGTCATCAGCTTTGGCTCACTGCTGGGTATCATTTGGGCAGTCATGATTCAGGATGTCGACTTCCTAACCGCATTTAATACCGCATGGGCTCCATTTGATATCTCTTCTGGTGTGGAGTTCATTGACTCGATTCTTAACCGTGGCGGGATGTCTTCCATGCTTAGCTCGGTTGCGGTAATCGTATTCGGTCTGGGTTTTGGTGGCTTACTCGATAAAGTCGGTGTTTTGGACACCATTGCGAAACTGTGCGAGAAACGAGTCCAAAGTGCGGGCTCACTCGCTACCAGCACCATTGGTACAGCATTCATGGGTAACGTTTTTGGCTCTGCAATGTACGTATCGCTCATCCTGACACCAAAAATCTGTGCGAAAAACTATGACCGCTTGGGCTACAAACGTAAGAATCTATCACGCAACGCTGAATTCGGTGGAACGCTAACATCAGGTATGGTGCCATGGAGTGATAACGGTATCTACATGGCAAGCATTCTTGGTGTGGCCACCCTATCTTACGCACCATTCATGTGGCTGAGTTTTGTTTGTATCATCGTAACTATATTCACTTCTTACATGGGTTGGTTTGTTGATAAATGTGAACCAACTGTGGACAGGGCAGAACAAGAAGAAAGCGAACTAAAACAGCAAACCGCTTAATCTCGTCAGCCAAACAAAAAAAGAGCGCTTCGTGCGCTCTTTTTTGATCTTACGTTTAAATGTTTCTCTTTAGACTGACGTTGGTTTCACTCTCACCGCAGAGCGTTTACCTAACATGTAGCCTAATGCTAGAGGCGCAAAGAAGATCACCAAGATGAATAAAATGAAGTAGATAATGGTGCTCTTCACCAGTTCAATCAGCTTGTCCATCGCCAAACTCACCACTTCCTGTGAAACATGGTCCAAGTTTTTAGCAAACTGAGCACGCTCACTTGAGATGATTTGTGCGATCTCTTGACGCTCTCTCGCCACCATTTTCTCTAGTGCTTGTCGCTCTTCACTTAGCTGAGATAAACGCTCTTCCGCTTTTTCATCAATATCTTCAACCAGTGGCTGCAACTGCACGGCCATTTGCTGTGCCAGATTTCGCATGTACTCAGGATTGTTGTCGATAAAGTCTTTAAGAGACTCTGATGTCACTTTTAAGCTATTCAATGCGGCATTAACGTGTTCAATACTTGCCGCGCTGTTCAACGCTAATAACTGTGCTTTCCACGTCATAATTTTTGGCGTTTGCTCAGACACGAGGCTTAGCCGGTCAGATACATCACCAATCGCTTCTGGCATCGTACCTAACGTCGTCACCGCCTCCTCTTCACTGATTTTGCTCGCCTCTAACCACGCTCGATAAGCCGGTGTACGAATCATGCTTAAATCAGCAAACGGGTATTGTGCAACAAAGTCTGCCACAAAGAGTTTGGTCTTGTTGTATACGTCTTTCTTCAATAACGATTGCGCTAGCTTATCGACCTCTTTCGCAAGGTGGGCGGAAACTTGCTGGGCTTCTGTGGTGGCAAACAAATCCTTCCCAGCGCCTTGAGAGTAAAACTGATTCATTTGCAGTGTAAACACCCAAGTATCAATCAACGCGGCCATAGGAGAAACTTGGTATGCCGCAGCTTGCAAGCCTTCTTCTGCGTTAATTTTCCAAAGTAAAATGTAAGACTGATGCACTTTATCTCTCGGCTCGTAACGTTCGTGGAGCACATCTGCGGCTTGCTCGACTTGAGCAAAAAACTGTTGAGCGTATTCCCGTGTCATAATACGCATGTTTAATTCTTGCTTGGTCAGCGGAACCGTTTGGCTATCAATTTTGATTTCCAGCAGCGAGCAGCCTGAAAGCGTCAAAACGAAACAAGCCACCATCAATGAGGATAGTCGGCGGATAGACATGAAATTACCTATGGTCAAAATCTACAGAACAAAAAAGAAATAACCAAGTCACAGAAGTAACTTGGCTATCGCGGCTATTTTAAGCCAGAGAGAGTTCAACCCGTTAGTAATTATCGCATCTTTTCAAGATTGAGAACTTGCTGGGCAAAATCGACCGTTCGTTTAAGTTCATTGCTCAACTTGGCAATCAGAGCCTTTGGAACTTCAATACCTTGCTTCATTAAGTGTTCAATATCGCTAGATACGCTATACAGAACCATCGCCCCTAAGTTACCAGATACGCCCCTCAGGCTATGCACTAGTCGTTGAGCTCTCTCTCGGTCGTCATTATTCATTAACTGCCTGAACTTCCCTCCATCACCGGAGTGGTCGTGAATAAAAAGTTCAAGCAAAAAGCGAACGGCCGCCTCGTCACCTGACAATGAATCAAGAATGTTATCAATATCGAGAATGGGTTCTTCCACTGCCAAGAGCATATCCTCCAAATGTTCTTTCTTATCCGTGACTAAATTCGCCTTCATTCATTTTTAACGATTGAGTGAAGGATGAGCCAACAACCGATAAGAGCTTGTTCTTCGCTTGCACACTGCACATAAAAAAAGAGAGCACGCGGCTAATGCCGATCAGTTAAGAGATAAATGATCGGTTGAACGATCCTACAGATGGCTTATAAAGGCTCTAAGTTCCCAAAACTTAGAGCCTTTTATTTTGCAATTAACC
>NZ_LIXM01000011.1 GCF_002608565.1 Vibrio sp. PID17_43 | reverse complement strand
GTTGATGGTGCCAACAATTTGTAGCGGATCGTTTTGCTCAACGGCGAGCCGGAATTTCGCCCCTGGTGATAAGCTCATGACAATTTCCTTCTAGTCTTGTTCTTTCTCTCACTTGTCATTGAATTAAAGCCAGCATCAACAAGATACTGGCTAATTGTGCACAAAGAGAGGTGTTACATATTTTGGTAACCTGGGCCACCGCCGCCTTCTGGCGAAACCCAAGTAATGTTTTGTGACGGGTCTTTGATGTCGCACGTCTTACAATGCAAACAGTTTTGTGCGTTGATCTGCAAGCGCTTACCCTGCTCATCATCAACCACTTCATAAACCCCTGCTGGACAATAACGTTGCGCTGGCTCAGCAAAGACGGGTAAGTTAGTTTGGATCGCGATATCGGAGTCCGTTAACTGCAGGTGACAAGGCTGATCTTCTTCATGATTGGTATTGGACATAAACACAGAGGAGTTTTTGTCAAAGCTCAGTACACCATCTGGCTTAGGGTATACGATTGGCTCATACTTCTCCGCTGGCTGCAATTTGGCATGATCGTACTCTCTATCGCGCAGCGTGATTGGCGCTTTACCGCCAAGCAAATTCTGGTCTAGATAGTTAAACGTTCCCCCGGCCCATAAACCAAACTTATGCAGTGCTGGGCCGAAATTTCGGCTACGATACAGTTCGTCATATAGCCAAGACGCTTTTAAGCGCGCTTCGAAGTCTGCTCCCGTCAACCCTTTTTCGCTCGTACAGGCCGTAAATACCGCTTCTGCTGCCAACATGCCCGACTTCATTGCGGTGTGGGTGCCTTTAATTTTTGCTACATTCAGCGTGCCAGCATTACAACCAATCAGCATACCGCCAGGGAAGACCATCGAAGGTAATGAGTTAAGGCCACCCTTTGAGATCGCGCGAGCACCATATGCCAAACGCTTGCCGCCTTCAAGATGAGCAGCAATGTCTGGATGATGCTTTAAGCGCTGGAATTCTTCATAAGGGTTCAGATATGGGTTGCGATAGTTGAGATCAACTATCAGACCAACAGAAACTTGGTTGTTGTCACCGTGATATAAGAAAAAACCACCCGAAGCTTCGCTGCCTAGTGGCCAACCCGAGCCATGCACGACCAAACCTGGAGTGTGTTTTTCTGCCGGGATCTCCCACTGCTCTTTGATGCCCAAACCATAATGCTGTGGATCGCACGCTTTATTTAGCTCAAAGTGTTCAATAATTTGTTTACCGAGATGACCGCGCACGCCTTCGCTGAATAGGGTGTATTTGGCATGCAATTCCATCCCCATCATAAAGCTCGCTTTAGGCTGACCTGATTTGTCACGCCCCATGTCACCCGTGGCGATGCCTTTTACCGAACCATCTTTATGGTACAGCACTTCACTGGCTGAAAAGCCGGGGAAAATTTCGACGCCCATCTCTTCCGCTTTGCGTGCCAACCAACGACACACATTGCCCAAACTGGCAATGTAGTTACCATCGTTATGCATTGGCTTAGGAATAGCAAAGTGAGGTAGCGAAACACTCATTTCCTCGTCTTTTAAAATAATCACCTGGTCTTGCGTCACACCACAAGTGAGTGGCGCATTTTCTTCTTTCCAATTTGGGAAGAGCTCATCCAAAGCACGAGGTTCGACAATCGCACCGGATAATATGTGCGCGCCCACTTCAGCCCCTTTTTCGACCACACAGACTGACAGTTCTTTTTCTGCTTCTTGTGCCAGTTGCATAAGTCGACAAGCAGACGCTAAACCAGATGGGCCCGCCCCCACGATCACAACATCAAATTCCATTGATTCACGCATATATTCTCTCCTTTTTACCTACTTCCCTGAAAAGATAGGCTGACGCTTTTCAAAGAAGGCACATAATCCTTCTTCGAAATCTTGACTGATAAAACACTGCTGCTGCAGCTCTGCTTCCATTGCAAATGCTTGTTCGAACGACAATTTTTCAACCTGTTGTAATAGCGGCTTAACATGGCGTTGTGCGATTGAAGGCCCCTTAGAAAGCTTTTCCGCCCAATCAGCTACAAATGGCTTTAATTCATGGTGTGTCACCACTTTATTGGTTAACCCCAAGTCAAGGCACATCTCAGCATCCATGCTTTTTGCTTCAAGACATAACTCAAGTGATTGTCGATACCCGAGCTGCTTGACAAAATGCCAACTTGTTCCGCCATCCGGTACTAAACCAAGTAACATAAATGCCGGGTATAACTGAGCGTTGTCGGCCATCACTAATAAGTCACAACTCATCGCTAATGCTGCGCCGATACCAGCAGCAACACCATGAACAGCGGCGATAAAAATTTTGTCAGAATGGCGAATCATATTGAAGATTGGCGCATACTCTTCTATCAGTTGAACCTGAACGTCATCGCACTCGTTGGAAAGTTCAGATAAGTCGGCACCGGCAGAAAAACAGTGGCCTTCAGCCAGCAACACCACGGTTCTAATTTGCGCGTCATCATTAATGAGTGTCAAAGCGTCAACTAACTCGGCACGCATTTGCTGATTAAATGCATTTAAACTGGCTGAACGAGTGAGCGTAATGAAGCAGACCTTTTCGGTCACAGAGACATTCAGCAATGAATTCTCTTTCCTTGACCATACATGCTCATAAACAGACAACGTAAGCTCTCCTATTACTTCACTTCAAACAGTGCTGCAGCACCCATACCGCCGCCAATACACATGGCAACCACAAGGTAACGAACACCTCGGCGTTTCGCTTCACGCAGGCCATGACCGACCATGCGCGCACCGGACATGCCAAACGGGTGACCAATAGAAATGGCACCGCCATTGACATTCAAGCGGTCATTTGGGATCTCAAGCTTGTCACGACAGTAAATAACTTGGCTGGCGAATGCTTCGTTGATTTCCCACAAGCCGATATCATCCACTTTTAAATCGAATCGGTTAAGCAGCTTTGGAATTGCGTAAATTGGACCAATGCCCATCTCTTCTGGTTTGCAGCCAGCAACCGCCATTCCTTTGAACTCACCCATGATATCGAGACCGTGTTGCTTCGCTTTCTCTTCGCTCATCAGCAGTGTGGCTGCCGCACCGTCAGCAAACTGAGAGGCATTACCCGCGGTAATGTGCTGGCCTTGCTTAACGTAAGCGCCATCGCTCCAGACCGTTTTTAGATTCGCTAGGCTTTGATAATCCGTCGATGGGCGATTACATTCATCTTTGTCGGCACGAACTTCCACGTGACCCGCTGGCTGACGATTTTCATCAAATATCAGCTTATTTACGCTAAGAGGTACAATTTCATCATCAAACAGGCCGGCTTCTTGTGCTGCCGCAGTACGTTGCTGACTCTGTAGTGCGTATTCGTCTTGCTGCTGACGCGTGATGCCATAGCGTTCGGCGACAATTTCTGCTGTTTCTATCATCGGAATGTAAGCCGATGGCGCCTGTTCGATCACGGCTTCTGAGCGTGCACGGTAACTGTTTTTGTGCTTGGTTTGCGTCAAAGAAAGTGATTCAACACCACCGGCTACCACCACTTCCATGTCACCCGTCATGATGTTGTTTGCCGCAACGCTGATGGTCATCAGGCCAGACGCGCACATTCTGTCGATAGCCATGCCCGGTACCGATTGAGGCAGACCAGCGGTGTACGCACAAAGACGACCAATGTTGTAGCCCTGCGTTCCTTGTTGAACCGCCGCGCCCATAATAACGTCCTCAACGAGGCTTGGATCGATCTGGGCTCGCTCAACCACTTCCTTCACCACAGCACCACCAAGAACGGGGGCTTCGGTGTCATTAAAACTTCCTCGGAATGATTTCGCCAATGCGGTGCGAGCCGCCGAAACAATAACCGCTTTTTTCATTGTCTACTCCTTGACCTTACTTGAATGAATAACGACTGATGGTATCCACGACACAACCTGGACGTTCTGAACCTTCAATTTCGATCGTGATTCGAATGACGGCTTGATATGCTTCACCGATCTTCTCTACGCGGATCACGTCACCGCGTCCACGAATTTGACTGCCAACTGGAACGGGCGCAGGGAAACGGATCTTGTTACAACCGTAATTCACACCCATTGCCAAATTTTGAATATCGATAAGTTGAAAAAGGAAATCACTGGCAAGCGACAACGTTAAATAGCCATGCGCAATGCACGCACCAAAAGGCCCTTTTGCCGCTTTTTCCTCGTCAACATGAATCCACTGATGGTCATTGGTTGCTTCAGCAAATAAATTGATGCGTTGCTGTGATATGGTCAGCCACTCTGTCGTACCTAGCGTCTTTCCCTCAAGGCTGAGCAGTTGTTCTGGATTGGTGATGGTTACATTTGACACGGTTATTCTCCATTAAGCGCGTTGTGAACTGACAGGCACGACTTCACCGGTCATGTAAGAGGCATAGTCACTAGCCAAGAACATCATTACGTTCGCCACTTCCCACACTTCAGCAGCGCGTCCAAAGGCTTCCCGACTTGCCAGTTGTTCCAATAGTTCTGTTGAAGAGGCTTTCTTTAGGAAGTCATGTAACGCAATAGAAGGGGATACCGCATTAATACGAATACCATGCTCTGCCGCTTCCAACGCACTGCATCGAGTTAGTGCCATTACGCCCGCTTTTGCTGCGGCATAGTGGGCTTGTTCTTTTTGTGCTCGCCAGCCGAGTACCGATGCGTTGTTAACAATGACGCCCTTCTTACGCTGCTGCATATAAGGCAGTGCCGCACGTGTCATGCGGAAAGTGCCCGTTAGCGTCACATCAAGAACGAGTGACCATTCGTCATCACTCATCTCAATAATCGATTTCTGGCCGCCCAGTCCGGCGTTATTGATAAGCACATCGATACCATTCAGTTTGCTGTTAGCTTGCAAAACCAAGGCATCCACTTCTTCTTGCTTGGTGACGTTACACAACTGACCGTAAACTGGCGTATCTGGATGCTGTTCCTGCAATGCGGTCACTGCTTTATCTAACCGCCCCGGATGAATGTCCGATATCATCAGGGCACGACATCCTTCCTCAAGTGCGCGCTGAGCGGCAGAAAAACCGATACCCGCCCCCGCCGCCGCGGTGATCAATACGGATTTATCTTTCAACAACCCGTGACCTTTGACATATTCTGGGATCTGACTCATCACCCAATCTCCTAACTTCAAAAACAATTCAAACCGTAATTGGGATCATTCGAACACAGTGATCATTGGGTGCCATCGTCAAACTGGACTAATTGAAGATATTCGACAGGATTTGATGGTATATGCCCCTGTCACTCAACGGAGCCACCATTCCACCGAAATTGAGCACTCAGCAAGCAACAGAGTCGAAGTACAAACGAGCAATGAAGCGAAAGGGAAAATGTCAGTAATTTTTACACTTCTCATCTACATCGTTAACCTAACAATCACAAGTAACTGATAAAAAACACCTTTCCGATTTGGCACGAATGCTGCTGTTAATAAAGCGCAGTAACAAACTTTGTATTAACTTCTAAATACGATAAGGAAATACACATGGAAATAGCTAAATATGGGCTGTACACTGCGCTCGCCACCTCGCTAGCGTTCGCCTCGCAAGCAAATGCTGTGGTCATTGACGATTTTGACAACCCTGAAGCAATTGGTGTGAACTATGTGCAAGATACGACAGTCGATGGCATAGGTACTGGTAATCCAAGCGAAGCAACGTATGATGATCCCCTTGGTATCCTAGGCGGGGAGCGCGATCTCTGGGTTAACCTGTTAGCTAACCCCGACGGTGCATTGACTGGTGTCGCTCTGTCGGTGGCAGCAGGAAGTCTTAGTTATGGTACAGGTTCAAGTGTAGTCGCGGAGGGTAAAATTCAGTACGACGGCAATGACAATGATGCGGTAAATATTGATACCGCAGGTTTAGGCTCTGTAGACCTTACCCTTAATGGCGGTGACGCCTTCCTACTGGATGTCATTGATACTGACCTTGGCTTTACGTTCGGAGTGCAAGTCTGGTCTAATGCCGGTGCTGATACTGACACTGTCGTGTATACCGCTTCGGGTGCTACTACGGGTCTAGCCGCCCTTTCTTTCAGTGACTTTGTAGGGGTAGATTTTACGGACGTCAGTGCGATAGAGTTTACGATCAATACTCAGGGGCAAGCAGGCCAAGCTGATATTGACTTTTCGATCGGTAGTGTCGTCTCTGTTCCTGAGCCTGCCAGTATTGCGTTCTTCGGCGCTGGTCTACTTGGATTAGGGCTGCTGCGTCGCCGCAAATCTCAGCAATAAGCATTGAACTAAAGGACATGCTTTATATGCTCTTTTACTGTTCACTGTCATTTTGACTCGCACTTCACAAGCCGTTTGCCATATCGCAAGCGGCTTATTATTACAGGCAATTTGATGAAACGGCATGTTGCTTTACGAGCCTAACTCAGTTTAGGCCTTTCCTGAACGGATTGAAGATATGGTATCTAGCCCCATATCACTAATTCAAGTTCATGCATACTCGCCAATACAATTCAGACTATTTCTAAGAATTGACGCAGAGATGGAATAGGAGACCAATCCTGAATAGTGGTTTACCTTGGGATTGCTTAGTCATGTAAAAGATTTAGTGTTTTTTAAAATAGGGAATGAGTTTATTCGCAGCATCCATGGAGAGAGCTATCGCTCCGTTTTTGTTTAGGTGGCCCGGATCAGCCCAGTTGGATTTCTCTTTAAATATACGCTCATCAAAATAGAGCCATTGATTGTCAGGGTATTTGTCGGCAAATACAGACACGTCTGGCGCACCAAAACTTGGTATATATGCATACGCTATTGGTACATTATATTTTTCAGCTAATTCCGAAATCTGCTCAACATAATAGAAGTTAGCATTATGAGAGAGGTAGAACGTTAACTCGTCAAGCCAACCTAATGGCCTTGAGATACCCTTCATTGGATGTAATGATTGTTCCGAGGCAACACCCACCCTCTCCTTTCCATCTGCCCAAGATATGGCATTGTTAAGATGTGAACCGTGATAGTCCACCGCTGAGAAGCCCGTTTTAAACCCAAAAAACTCGGGAAAAGAATCATAAGATGCCGTTTTAATGGTCCTTAATGGTAGACGAATAAGATTACCAAAATACCTCAGATTCACAATCCAAGGCGCAGCGTAAAGATCTTCTGGCTGCGCAAGATAATGCGTACCTGGATGGAGATCTCTCGCTTCTTGCTCTCTTACTTCAAGTACAATAAGCTTGGGCTTGCGACTCTCCAATAACTGTTTAACCAACGTGTAGTGCATGTCCCGGCCAAAATGGGGAATCGCAAAGTTAACAACTCGGAGCTCATCGTCACCTAGCGACTGCTCGACCAAGCGACTATCGATGCCATTCATGGTATGGGACGTACCAAAAAACGCAACATCGATCGGCGTGTCATCAAAGTGAATACGTTCATAAATCCATGCTGCGGCTTTATATGAACCAATATCAAGCAAACGATAACGCGTATAAGGCGAATCAGGCAGGAAGGAAATGCCGACCAACAAAGTCATGCTTGCTAGCAAGCAAGTAATCAAGAGTTTTAAGTGATAACTAGGACTAGATTTCATAATTAAAAGTTAAAGTAAATAAATACTGTGGGTTGTGCCATGAACATTAAGGATGCAGCCAGTAAACAACTGATATATGCCAGCGCTCCTTTGCGGAATTTAAACTTGTCAAAAAAGATCGTTATTGGTTGCCAGTCATCTGGGGTTTTCCAACCCTGGTATTCGAACATCTGTGATACGTTTGGCGTAAATTGTGTAATGAAAAATCCAACAACAATTAGAAAGATCATATAGGGCTGCACCTGAATAACTACAGAGGTTGCTGATGAAAAGCTTAGCATCTGATAAACAATGGTCATGGCACCATGTAACGTTTCGGCTCTAAAAAACACCCAAGCGATAACCACAAAGAAAAGCGTAACCAGAACAAATAGGGGTTTAAAGCTAGATAAGTTTATGTTTCTGGTCGCTGATTGAAAGGCGTGGTTAGCGATGAGATAGAATCCGTGCAATCCACCCCATATAATGAAGTTGAAACCCGCCCCATGCCATAAACCACCTATCAACATCGTCAACATTAGGTTGCGATAACGACCTATTGCACCATTTCGGTTGCCACCTAAAGGGATATATAGGTAATCACGAAGAAAAGCCGACAGAGTGATATGCCAGCGCCGCCAGAACTCAACAATGGATTCTGACTTATAAGGGGATAAGAAGTTAATTGGCAACCTTATACCAAACATCAAGCCTAACCCAATTGCCATATCCGAATAGGCTGAAAAATCGAAGTATAGTTGTAGTGTATAACTCAGCGCACCGACCCACGCCGCGAAGGTTCCAATGTAATCACCTTTATCTGCATGGGAGAACACTTCTGTTGCTAATACTTCAAGGTTATCCGCAAGCAGTAGTTTCTTAGCTAAACCGATGATGAATATAAACGCGCCTGCTGCAAACCACTCGCCGTTAAAACCAAGATTTTTCAGTCTCATGAACTGAGGAATCAACTCTTTATGGTGAACAATTGGCCCAGCGATAAGTTGTGGAAAAAAGGTCACGAATAAGCTGTAATGCCAAAAACTGTAGTCGACATCCTTTTCTTTGTAACAATCCACTAAATAGGCAATTTGCTGAAAGGTATAAAATGAGATGCCAACCGGAAGAATAAACTTAGTCAGTCCCATATCGATATCGGTGAGATAATAAAATATTTCCCCAAAAAAGAAGGAATACTTGTAGTAACCGATAACAGCAAGGTTATAGACAATACCCAAGATGAGGAAATACTTCGCGATTTTACCTGTTTTTTGTACATACTTTGATATGACAAAGTTCACCAGTATCGAGGCAATAATGATGTGACCATGCAACCAATTAGGCAAAAAATAAAACACGAGGGATATTACCAGCATCACTCGTATCGACTCGGTTGGACGATAGAAAAAGGTCATCCAGTACAAGCTTAACGAGAGCGGTAAAAAAGCAAAGACAAATTCAAATGTTGGAAAAAGCATCAGTTCAATCCCACGATATAGAATTAAAATGAGAATTTAAATCACCGTGAGTAGTCTCAATATAGTTCATCTGCAATCCTTTTCGCCGCTACCTTATGTCCTTCTCTGGCCATATGCCCATTTGCATCCTGAAAGAAAAGTTTACTCTTCCTATTTTCTTGAACCAGTGACTCTAATAAATCTAAATGGGCAATCTGATGATCATATAAGAATCTTGTGAGCTGCTTTCGCACTTCATCTTCAGCAGAAAACAGTTGATTCATGATTGGGTAGTTTTCATTGCCAGCTGAAAGGTAATGCTCTTTGTAAACACGCTCTTTTGTCGGGAAAACGACCACTTTAAAGGCCATGTTTTTACTAGCGGAAAAGCGTTCCATCTCTAAAATTATCGACTTTAACGCCGTTAAACCTATTTGATTTCTCTCGCGAGATAGATCGAGATTTTTTAGTCTAGGCTTTGGTGTGAATATGGTGCGATTAGCTGTGTTATCAAAATAGATATAACGCTCGCTGCTCGACTCGTTAGTCAACCACCAGTTTTCAACCAACCTTATCCAGTCTCCAACGGCACTCTGCACAATAACGTGATAAAGAAAGCTGTTTGAAGCAAGCCAACGGCGCAAGTTAAATCGATATTGATCGGACGACTTTTCTTGATTATTGCCTCGATTAAAATGAGGGGGCTTCACCGCTATGTCGTCACCTAAATACAAGCTGATAATAACTTGTCTCGGGCTCAGCTGAGTGGCATAAGTTTCAAGCAAATACTGATACTGCCTCACCCCATAGCCCCCCACCGACAAGTTATATATTGGCAGGGCCACATTACTTGCAAGAACTTCAGGCCATGCATCGCGCGCACTAACTGAGACGCCATAGGCAAAAGAATCGCCAATGACGACCGTATCAACCTCAGCGGGTATCGTTTGATTTCGAAAACCCCAAGCATCGTGACCGGCATGAAAAGGTTTTATGTGATACCCCAAACTTTCATGATGAGAAACGTTCGGTGTCAAGAAATTATGGGGTGGGTAAAGCAAACGCAATACACATTCAAAAAGCAAGATAGCAGCTAAAGACCCACCAATCAGAATGCATCCATACTTAACAAACCTATTCAGCTTTGCTCTACGCGGTCTTACCCCAACACTCTGCATTGTCTCTCCTTGGAAATGCATATTGGACAAATGATTGAGCAAGTATTTTCCATTTTGCTCTTCAACAATTAATAACATTGTCAAATGTAAGAATAGCAGCTGATATTAGCTTTGTTGCCTAAATCAAAGATCGAAATAAATCAGCGAAGATTGGCGATGCTGAATTCAGCAGATAGATAAGCCAAGGTAATAAACTTGTTATAGAGCGGTAAGTTAGTCACAACATAAACAAGCTCGTTTCATAGAAGTATGAATGGATGAGTGGATAAGAGGCCTAGCAATCTCACTAGACCTTTACCAATCATCACTTAACTGTTGGGGGAATGAACCATTGACTCAAAACTGCGGTCTCGCCACGGGTTCTTTGCTCGTATGAGCGAGACGTTACTTTGCCTGACGGCGACGCAACAAGCCAACCCCAAATAGCCCTAAACCAAAGACTGCTAATGAAGATGGCTCTGGCACGACGCCAGTGGGAACAACACCGAATGGTGCACTCTCTTGGCCAACCGTCATCGACAATACGAAATCATCGAAGTCTGCGTCAGCATTGCCTCCGCCGTCATTGTAAAATAAATAGGCGGTCGAAAAATCTAAGCTGCTTTCATCGATGCCTGCAAAACCAAAGAAGAAATTTGGCTCACCATCATCGTTAAAACCATTTAAGGCTATATTTGAGCAATGAAGTCCGGTACAGCGAGAAAAACCAAATGGTACTGCTGACTCCTCTTGGTGGTTGAATTCAAAGTCCACGGTTGTCCCCACCGCATCTTTTTCGCTCAACAGAGTCCCCCCTAATATCGGGTTTTGCAATTCAAAAAATTTATTAGTTTGATAGTTAGACTCTGAACCCAAGTAGGTAAATGAAAAGTTATAAGTTCCCTCGTTGTTATCATCGAAGAATAAATTGGCCCCGGTCCAGCCATATATATTATTTGAATCGACGCTGGCATTATCAAAAGTGGTATCGACAACACTACTCAGCGAAGAGAGTGAATCGCCATTTTTAATCTTATCGAGGATAAAACCGGCATAAACGTTCGAGGAGGTTAAAGTAAATAAAACGGCTAAGATGGACAGTAAACATGTATATTTTTGCATTCAAATTCCTTTCTAATTGCTAAATAAAAATTAAAACACCTTGGCATTCACTCCACACAAAGCAATAATTAGGCCATGTTTTTTTGTTAATAAATCCAACCACTTAAGCTGACATTTTACTCATACCGTAAAGATATCTGACACTATATTTTGATGTCACCCGTGAGATCCGAATGCGAATTGTGCTCACGCTTTTTATTCGCATACTTCGTCGCTTATTATTACAATTGCGACTAGCCGTCCGCCGCGAACAAAACATTGCAAAGCAAAAACAGCCGAATGAGGTCAACAAACTCTAGGGTTGGATTTAAGTCTTTCGGGAAGGTCTTGATATAAGCCACTCATGCTAGCGAGGTCTATCACTCAGTTTGAGTCACTTGTAGCGCATATTAACCTTTTGAGCTGCTTGATTCAGCCTATAACGTGAAGAACGGCACCACAAACGGCATGCGAAGAGTATCGAGCGAGATCCCCTCGATAAAGCGTCTTACTCTTTGTTGAGGAATGTTGCACTTAAAAAAGCTTAGTTACAGCAAATTGATCCCGAATTGTTTCGCTGCATAATGTGTGATCGCAAAGCACGCAATCGACACCACGCAACTAATCAGCATAGTGAGCCAAAACGAATATTTGCTCAGTAGATATGGAAAAAGCAAAAACATCGGTAAGGTTGGCAATACGTACCAAAAGGTAAAAAGCGCATGATTGGAAAGCTGTTCGGTTTCTTGACCTTCGATATACATCCAAATGAGCGCCAATATGGTCACAGTGGGTAATGCTGCGACTAATGCGCCCACTTTGTCACTACGTTTCGCAACTTCAGAAATGGCGACGACAATTGCCGCCGTTGTCAGATATTTGACCACTATCCATAACATTCTTACTTTCCTTTTCCTTGGAACATCAAGCTTACTTTATATCGGTAAAAACGTTGTCCTGATTATAACTACCTTGGCACGCTTACCATATAATTCTCACAAAAAAGTAATCTGCTGGATTTGTTATGATTTTATCCATTCTTCAACGCACTCGTAAGAGCCCATTTCAAATTCACGACATATCCACGGTCTGTTTTCATAGATAGTACACAGATACGTTTCTCTGTCTAAAGCGGCACACCAGCCATCCGCTAATCTTTTCATCGTCTCACCACCATAACTGTCACGAGCGATAAATTCTTCAGGAACACCGGTGTCAGAGATGATCATCACTTCAAGGCGGCAGCAGCACGCTTTGCAATTCGAGCAGGAGACTTTGGAGGCAAGCGTGTCATTAATTGGTATATTCATAGGTATCTACAATTTAATCAATTGTGCATGATACCTAAAATCTAATACCACTACTCAAAAATTAAAGGGGGTGTTGACCTGTGTATCTCATGAATTGGATATGCTACAAGCGATGACGCCCCAATTAGAGCAGCTTACCTAGCACGAACCCTGAGTCAATCTGAAAAGCATCAACTGATGTTTCACGTTTAAAGTCAACGCGAAACGTCAGTTGTTTAACCTTCCTGAAGCAAGAAAACATCTGGGAAGTATAGCGGATTAGCGAACCCGAATTCGTGGCGTGGGTGCATCGCGTCTCATGGTCAGCAAAAACTGATCAAGAGGTGCTGGTGATGCAACTTGTGGAAAATCGCCTTCTTTTGGTCGGTTACGCCAGAACATTTCCCAAGAAGGAAACAAATCATGAAAAGTGCCATGGTATGGTGCACGGCCTGGCCAACGCATTTTCATATCCCCGATAGGTGGGTGGTTTAGATCACTGGCGTACCAGTAGCAAGGCAACCGACGACGGAAGAACCACTCGCCATTAATGCGCTCGTAGTCATCCCAATATAACATCTGCATGGTCACCCATTCTGCACCTGTCTCATGTTCATTTTTCGAATACACCACGCCAATAGCATGATTATCATCGACAAATTCAATGATATGTTGGCCGATATGATGCGACGTCCCGGTAAATTGCTCGCGCAGTGTTTTGTCAACCCACGCTTTTAGGTGAGCGCGGCCCACTTTTTCTTTACCAACTCTGATGTCTTCTGCGAATAAACCGACATGCGCGTCAAGATCGCGCATGTCGAGAGATAACGCATACTTTCCGGCGAGTTGGCGTATCGCCTCTGTTGACTCAAGTCGATCAACTCGCTGAGTCAATGTTGTATCTGAAAAGGCCATCTTAGTCTCCTTACAAAAATGCCATGCCACCATTGACGGCAATGTTTTGTCCGGTGACAAATTCAGCGTCGTCGCTCGCGAGAAAACTAGCTACTTTGGCAATGTCTTCGCTTTCTCCCATGCGACCAAGCGGAATCGCATTGATCATCTGTTGTGTCCACTCTTCTGGAATGTCAGCCATCATCGGTGTATTGGTTGGCCCTGGGACAATGGTATTGACACGAATACCGCTTGGCGCAAGCTCTCTGGCGATACTGCGTGTTAAGCCCATGACTCCAGCTTTAGAAGCGCAGTAATGGCTTGGGCCCTCCCCCGTCATAGCCGCCGTGCTCGATATGTTAATGATGCTGCCACCCCCTTGTTCCAACATCGCTTTCGCCCCCTCTCGGCAGCAGACGAAGGTTCCGGTCAAGTTAACCGCGATAACTTTTTGCCAATTTTCATCAGGGGTATCAACAAAGCCATCAACGGAGCCAACGCCGGCGCAGTTGATCACGACGTTAACCGGGCCTAATTGCTGCTTGACGATAGCCATCGCGTCTCTGACCGAACCACTGTCAGAAACGTCACACGCGATGCCGATGGCCTTATCACCCAATGCGTCCGCTGCCGCTTGCGCAGCCGAAGCGTTAATATCAATGGCCGCAACTTTGGCACCTTGCTGTGCAAACTGCTTAGCCACGGCTTGACCGATACCTTGCCCTGCACCTGTTACCCATACAACCTGTCCTTGATGTTTCATGTTTATACTCCCTTAATTTGCTGTTTTTAGCGTGACGGGCGGGTAGTCTATATACCCTTCACCGCCCACGGTGTACAACGTTGCTCGATCAAACTTGGCCAGCGGTTGATTGTGCTCAATACGCTCGACCAAGTCCGGATTAGCAATAAAGTGACGAGCGAAGGAGACGGCATCGCCCAACTCATTTTTGATCGCCTGATTGGCAGATTCTGCATTAAAGCCATCATTGAGGATCACTGCACCGGAAAAATACGCTTTTACCAGAGTAAATGCGTCAATGCTCGTCGTTGGCGCTCGCATAACATGCACGTAAGCTAAATTCAAACTACGACACGCTTTTAATAGTGCATTATGGCTGGCAATGGGGTCTTGATCCTGCGTATCGTTGAATTGGTTGCCGGGATTGATTCTTAACCCAACTCTATGACCAAATACATCGCTCATCGCTTGCAAGCATTCAAAAGCAAAACGAGCACGATTCTCAGCCGTACCACCATATTCATCCGTTCTGAGGTTAGTGCCACTACACAAAAACTGCATAGGTAAATAACCGCTGGTACAGTGTAGCTCTACACCATCAAAACCCGCTTTCTTGGCATTGATGGCCGCTTGGCGATGCTCTTCAACCACAGATTTGACTTCCTGCGTTGATAACGCTCTTGGCATATCAAATGGCTGCATTCCAGCCGCATCGGTATACACTTCCCCTTTCGCTTGTATGGCAGAAGGTGCAACCGTTTCGACTTTAGGCGGTTTGATATAGCGGCTTCCGATACGTCCTGCATGCATAATTTGCAAAACGATTTTGCCACCTTTTTGGTGAACCGCATCCGTCACCTTACGCCATGCCTCGATATGAGCATCGGTTTCGATACCTGGCTGACGACAATAGGCCTGTCCAGTCACGCTAGGCCACGTACCCTCGGCAATAATAAGCCCAGCCGACGCACGCTCTGCATAATGCTGAACCATCAACGAACTGGGTGAACCGTCCGGGTTGGCACGATTGCGCGTCATCGGAGCCATAACAATACGGTTGTTTAGCGTAATCTCTCCGAGTGATAACGGTTCGAATAAGAATGGGGCGACAGAATCAGGAGAACGCTCGATGACGTCGTCTTTTAAATGGCTATTCATTGTTGGTCCCTAATCTAACGCGGTAATTAACGTGGCCGCGCGACCACCGTCGACAGGTAAGTTCACTCCGGTGATGTAACTTGCCTCATCACTGGCGAGAAACGCAATCGCAGCAGCCAATTCATGTGGCTGCCCGACACGCCCCATCGGGATCAGTCTTTCTGTTTTTTGCTTTGCTTCTTCATCCGATAGCATGCCCTGTGTTGCCGGGGTTTCAACCACCGATGGCATCACGCAGTTGACTCTGATTCCAAACGGCGCACCCTCAACAGCGGCAGCTCGAGAGAAGTTGATCACCGCCGCTTTTGATGCACTGTAGCCCGACATATAAGCCGTTCCGAGTTCTCCACAGATGGAAGAAAGGTTAATGATGGCACCGCCTCTCTCTTTCATCAGTCGCATAGCGCAGCGCGTTGCCCAAAAAGTACCATCAACGGATGTGGCAAAGTTTGCATGCCAATCCTCTGTCGTCATCTCTTCGATTGCGCCCCAGGTAAATGCCATGGCGTTATTAACTAAGATATCTAACTGACCATAATCTTTCTGTATGCTTTCCAGTGTCTGAATAAGCGACGCTTCACAGCTGACGTCACAGGTTCGCGCCTCTGCAACCCCGCCTGTTTTTTGAATGCGCTCGGCAACCTCATTCAATGACTCAGGCGTACGCCCACAAATGATCACTTTTGCCCCTTGTTGAGCAAAATACTCAGCCGTAGCGGCGCCAATACCACTACCACCACCAGTAATAAAAGCCACTTTGCCACTAAGTCGTGGTTGATCCGCATATGTCATAGTTCCTCCTCACCCATAAGGTGATTATTTATATAGAAAAAGAGGATAAACCCAGGTGTAGAGTGTCAAGAAGCAGGGCTCATCCTATTGGAATAGCACGCATTACGTTTGAATATGCAAGGTGTCGAGATTATTCAGTGCCTAACGCCACTTCGGATTTGAACTGCTGAGCAAGTTCGTTTTTTAAGACTTTATTCGAAGCATTGACCGGTAAGCTGTCAACAAAGCGCACATAACGAGGTACTTTGTAATTCGACATTCTTTCTCTAGACCAACGAATGAGTTCAGCTTCGTCGAGTTCACATCCTGTTTTAACAACAATGAAGGCACAACCCACTTCCCCCATTCGCTCATCGGGTACACCAATGACGGCAGACTGGGCTATCTGATGATTCTCTGCCAACGCTGCTTCAATTTCTGCTGGATAGCAGTTAAAACCACCAACAATAAACATGTCTTTGATTCGACCCGTGATCTGTAGGTTGCCCTCAGGGTCAAGCACACCAAGATCGCCTGTATGTAACCACTGATCGGCATCAATCGTTTCTGCGGTGGCGTGTGGGTCTTGAAAGTATTCTTTCATGACATGGAAGCCGCGAATACACACTTCCCCTGCCTCTCCTTGGGCTAACGCCTGACCTTGTTGGCTTAAAATTGCCACTTCCGTACCTACAATCGCTTTGCCACTGGTTTGTGCGATCACTTCTGATGGCGAGAGTGGATCACATATAGTGGCTAGCCCGCCGCATTCGGTTAGACCATACGCAGTAGTAACGGTTTCTATCCCGAGTGTGGTTCTCATCGACTCAATCAGAACCGGAGGTATCGTCGACGCGCCCGTGACGGCCACTCTTAAACTTGATAGGTCGTAGCGGTCTAGCTTCGGGTGAGCAAGCAAAGATAAGTACAATGTCGGCGGCCCAGGCAAGATGTTAATCCGTTCAGATTCAATCCTATTTAACACGGTCTCGGCATCGAACACTTGTTCAGGCAAAATGGTGGCGCCGGCGATCAAACTCGCGACCCAGCCAGCTTTGTAGCCAAAAGCGTGAAAGAAAGGGTTAATCACTAAATAACGCTCTCCAGGCTTGAGAGCCAACACTTGGACATACTCTCTGAAAGCGTTAACACAGGCGCTGTGGATACTGACCACGCCTTTTGGTTTACCTGTGGTACCAGAGGTAAACATAAGATCGGAAGCGTCGTTGCTTTCCAGTGACAGTAAGCGCTCGAAAAGTCGCTCTTGCGAAACCGTGTTGCCCAAGCGAATTAACGCATCCCATTCGAGCATGTTGTCATTCGGTTCTGCTTGTCTTTCACTCAGGACGATAATCTTCTCCAGACAACTTGGTGCCACTTTCTCAAGTTCTGCCGCATAGTCACTTGAAAGAAAGTCTCCAACACTAAATAACACCTTCGCGCCGCTTCGATGGAGAATGTCTTGCGCCTCATGGGCTTTCATTCTGGTATTAAGTGGCACTAATACCGCGCCTGCCATCTGCAAACCGATCGCGGCTAAAATCCAACGTGCGGAATTAGGTGCCCAGACAGCGACGCGGTCGCCTTTCTGCACTCCTAAGTTTAACAGCCCTTTGGTCACATCAAGAGCTCGTTCCGGTAACTCCGCGTATGAGATGGACTCTTCACCATCACGAATGGCAGTGATATCAGAGTACTTCGCCGCGGCTTCGATCACTAAGCTCGGAATAGTATTTGGCTGAAGAGCAAGTGATAACTTATCCATGTTAATTATCCTTCATCAATGCGATTGTTATTAGGCCACGGTACGTTCGTTTTCTACTGGATTCGTCACGACGACTGACTCGGCAATGTCATGAGCCGCGATATAACCAAATGTCATCGCAGGCCCTAACGTTGACCCTGCGCCTGGGTAACTTTTACCCATCACAGACGCCGAACAGTTGCCTATTGCATACAAACCTTCAATATGGGTCAGATCTTCGCGAACCACTCGCGCTTTCTCATCGGTTACCAAGCCACCTTTGGTGCCGATATCACCGGCCTGAAGCTTCATGGCGTAATAAGGGCCTTTGTCGATGGATGCCAAGCATGGATTTGGTTTAATGTTTAGGTCACCGTAGTAACGGTCAAACACATTGCCGCCTCGGCCAAAGTCCGAATCGACGCCAGTCTGCGAAAATTCATTCATTCTGGTGACGGTGTCCTTTAACCCATCCCCATCAATACCGATCAAAGCCGCTAATTCGTCGAGGGTGTCTGCTTTCCAGTACAGGTCTTCATTCCAATCTTTTGGCAATCGGCTGTCCGGCATGATTTGCCCGGGCATTAATGGGCCCATCGCATAATTGAATCGGAACTTCGCGTCAAAAATGACCCAAGCAGGAATCGTCTTGCCGTTAGTTTCCTGATTGTTTTGATACATCGCATGGCCAAATTCCAAATATGGTGCCGCTTCGTTATAAAAACGTTTACCCAGTCCGTTAACCACGATCGCTCCAGGGAAGGCTCGCTCAGCAAACACGCCACGAGATTCCGCTTCACGAGGGACGGAGAAGGTCGGAGACCACCAACACCAATCGAGCAAGTCGGTGGCGGCACCGTGCCGGATCCCCGCCTCTAACGCTGCGCCAGAGTTAGCGTCTTTTGGCGTTGCACTCCACGATTTTTGCGTTGGGGTGGCCAGATACTTTTCTCTGAGTTTTTGGTTTTGCTCAAAGCCACCGCTGGCTAATACCACGCCTTTATTCGCCCATAATGTCGTAGGCTGCCCAGACTGTTTCGCTTGGATACCGGTCACGCGGCCGTGTTCGATGATGAGATCTTCAAAATCGGTATTGAGCAGCAATGGAATATCGCGGTCGAGCATGCCTTTTCGCAGTGATGCGATCAGTGAACTGCCTAAGCCTGCCAAACGATCGCGCTTGCCCTTTTTACGTTGGCGGAAGTCAAATTGATAACGCATCATTCGACGTAGGAGTAACAGTCGCCATCCTCGCTCTCGCGCCATTGCTTTATGCGCATCACGAGCGGTCCAAGCGATCTTTCCCATCAGCAACGTAGAGCGAGATGCTTTACGCATGTGATGAATTTCTTCGCCTAAGCAAGAGGTATCAAATAACTCCGGATCCAGCGTTCGACCACCTGGCAGTGAGCCTGCGAGGTGCGGATAATAATCCGGGTATTTTTCCGCTACTGCATAACGTACTGGCGTATGTTGCTCTAGGTAACGAATCATTTGTGGGGCATTGTCCAAATATGCATCAAGCTTTTTGATGTCCACCTCACCTTGAGTCGACGCTTGCAAGTATTTCAGCGCCAACTCTCGACTGTCACCGCCACCTTTAGCATGAAAGTGGTCATTATTGGGGATCCAAATGCCCCCGCCTGATAATGCCGATGTTCCGCCATATTGATCGGTTTTCTCAATCATCACCACCGACAATCCCTTATCTGCGGCAACAATTGCCGTCGACATTGCGCCCGCCCCCGAGCCTACCACCACCACATCATAACGTTGCTGTGGTGATACTGCTTGTTGTGTCTGTTTCATCCGTAATCCTTTTGGTCACCCGATTTCCAAATCAAAACTCGTTTGTTGCCAGAAGCGCACCGGTCTTCACTGAGAATTCTCGCTTGATCTCTTTTCGCAATAGCTTGCCTGCCGGACTTCGCGGCAATTCACGTTGCAAAATATGAATTTGGGAAGGCACTTTGTAGCTGGCAAGGTGCTCACCAACAAAACTCCTCAGCTGCGCTTCACTGATCTGTTCGTAAGGGGCGAGAGAAACGACTGCAATCACCGCTTCCCCTGTGGTGTCATCTTCAATGCCAAAGACCGCCGCTTCTTTAACTGCGTGATGACGCTGGAGACAAGACTCCACTTCTTGCGGAGACACTTTTTCGCCATTGCGGTTAATCAACTCTTTTAATCGGCCAACGATAAATAAGAAGTTGTCTGCGTTGCGGTAACCTAAGTCACCCGTAGCGAGCCAACCGTCATGCATCACTTCAGCAGTTCCTAGGGGGTTGGCGAGGTATTCTTTCATTACCGATACCCCTTTCAGCCACACTTCCCCAACTTCGTTATCTGGCAGTTCTTGACCAATCGGGTCAACGATTTTTACCTGCATGATCGGTGAAATAACACCAGAACTATCACGATTTAGACGGAATAAATCACCTGACACCGCCGATGCAACGCCATTGCTTTCAGTCATACCGAAACCAATACCAATCATCTGATTCGGCATGACGTTAAAAACATGCTCCATTAGGGACTCGGGCACGCCTGCACCGCCAAAACCCAAACCGAATAGTTGATCTAATATGGCTTCTTTATCTGGATGCGGCTCTCTAAACAGCTGCAATAACATTGACGGAGCACAATTGAATTGTGTTACTTCCTCTTTTTTCATCAACTCATAGGCTACCTGAGTATCCCACTTATGCATGAATACCAAACGGGTACCATTTCGCAAAGCAGTTAGAAATTGGGCGTGCAAACCGCTGACGTGGAACAAAGGGACGGCAGATAAAATAACCGCAGGCTTCGCCTTTTCGACAATCCGCTTTACTTTATCCGGGGAACTCATCGCCGATAACGCCGAGATAAAATCAATATTGAACAACGATTGGCACACGGCTTTTTGACTTGAGACAACCGCTTTTGCTCGGCTCGTCGTCCCAGAAGTAAACAAAATCAAAGCAGAGTCATCACTCTCCACTAACGGCATTGGTAAGTCTGCTTGTGGCTTAGGCTCTCGAGCAATCAGTTCTTGATAATCAATCGCCATACCATATTGCTTTTCACTGTCATCAATCACGATAACCGCGCAGTCATCAACCGCCGTCTCACCGTCTAATCGCGCGAATCTGTCTTTGTCACAAACGAGGACAGCTGGCTGAATATCTTCTAAAGCCGCTTGCAGCTCTTCCTTACGACCAAAACTGTTTAACGGCGCAGGAATCGCTCCGAGACGTGCCGCTGCACAAAACGCGACCGCCCACTCCGGCCGGTTTCGACAGGCAATAGCGACGACCGAGCCCTGTTTAATACCACGTTGTAACATCCAACTGGCCAGACGATCGAGTTCATCAAAAAAGCGTTGGAAGCTCCAGCGGTCCTGTTGGTAAACCATAAAACATGAGTCATCCTCGCGCCTTGCTGTTTCGATCACCTGCGGTAAGCTCTGCGGTGCATTGCAATAAGAGAACAAGCCTTTGTTATCCTGTTGTAACGCAAATGGGCTCTCTTGTGCCGTCAGTTGTGACACTAGCTGGCTAATTTGGACATCCTGTTCCATAGACCAATCTCCTTTATGTAAGCGAATCGATAGCATAAAAAGGACGGTATGTGATCACGCCCCCGTCTGTACTAAATTGTTTTTCAATTTTTTGTTCAAATTGTAAATAGTTCACGTGTGCCGCTGTCTCACCTAACGCGAGCATGGTATTCATCGCGCTCATTTCTCTGGTAAACAAGCTACGCATGATTTCATATAAATGGCATGTGCCGTTATTTTGTACGACGTCTAGCGTTTGTTTAAGCCGCCTCTGATGAAGGGCATATATCGCATTAGTCCGCTGATGCAGACCGAAAAACACACCACCGTGAGCGGGTAGCACCATCGTATCACTAGGCAAACCGTTTAATTTCGTTAATGACGCCAACCAGCCACGCAACGGGTCAGCTTGGGGCTCAATTTCATTGACGAATACGCTACTGCTGATTTCTGGTAGCAGTTGATCACCAGCAATCAATAAACCATCCGTGGCATTATAAAGACAGACATGTTCTGGTGAGTGGCCTTCTCCGATGAGAACATGCCATTCTCTTCCCCCAATCTGAAACACATCACCTTCGCGAACGCGGCAATAGTTTGGGGCATAAAGACTGGATAGAGGATCCATTTCAATCAGGGACAAGATATTATCAATGAGCGATTCTGGTACGCCTTGCTGACGATAAAACGGTTTTAAGTGCGTGTTGACGCGCTTTTTCTTCGAATCCGCTAGCGTCCTCATCAAAAAATATTCTCCCGCAGACATATAAAGAGGAATATCGAAGGTTACCATCATCCACTTAGCCAAACTGGCATGATCATAATGAAAGTGGGTACAAATTAGTCCTTTTAGTGGCTTTTTAACTAACCACTTATCGACAATCTCCCGCCAAATTTTCTTGACCATTGGGGTCGCAAGCCCCGTATCTACGACATACCAGCCGTCGAAATCTTCTAACAAATAGATATTTATGTGATCGAGCCCCAAATCCATCGGCATACGGACTATATAAACGCCAGGTACGATAAGAGTTGGCTCACCGACAGATGGGGAAGCCATAGGATAGCTCAGTTCAGTCGCATGAGACTTGGTATGTTCTGGAGCCGAACGTTCAACTGTCACCCTAAATTCTCCCTCTCTTATTTATCCCAAAAACAGACGTTACCAAAATGTAAACAAAATACGCAGAATGCAATACGTCCAAAAGGACGATGTTTAAAATTACAAACTCTCTATCTTCTATCTACAACAAAGAGACTCAATGTCATGAGGCTCGTTCTCATTGACTTAATGCGTAAGTTGTCACGCACGATGTTTTAAACAAGGGCCACCGGAGCATCCCGATGGCTTTCTCACTGATAGGAGAGAAGTATGATTCCGTCATCTACGAGTACGGTTAACTGGCGTACCCATACAACGTTATTGCTCCTCGCTCTGATTTATGTATTTTCTTATATTGACCGTAACGTCATTGCGATCCTGATTGAGCCAATTAAACAAGAATTTGGCGCATCAGACACCATGATGGGGCTACTTTCTGGCCTCGCATTTGCCACCGTTTATTCACTGCTTAGCCTCCCCCTTAGTCATTTCGCTGATAAAGGCGTTAACCGCCGTAACATGGTCGCGATTTGCTGTGGATTGTGGAGTATCGCCACTGTGCTGTGTGGCGCGGTGCAAAGTTTTTGGACAGCATTACTCGCTAGAATGGGCGTCGCGGTCGGTGAAGCCGGAGGTATGGCACCTTCGATTTCAATGCTTTCAGAACTGTACCCAAAAAATCGCCGTTCATTGGTGATCAGCATCTTTATGATGGGTCCACACCTTGGTCTGCTATTAGCCATGATCATCGGCGGTTGGATCGCACAAGAATATGGCTGGCGAACGGTATTTTTTGTCTTTGGTGCACCAGGTATTTTACTCGCCGTTTTACTCTACTTTTTCGGTGTCGAGCCTAAACGCAACATAGAATCGCAGCCGACAACTGCGCAACCTCATCATTCACTGCGTTCGCAATTGTCCTCTATTGTGAAAACACCTGGCTTCCTAATGCTAGCCATCGGTTGTGCACTAGCCGGAACGGCGGGTTATGGCTATGTCATTTGGGCACCAACCTATTTGGTACGTACACAAGAGATGTCTTTAGCCAGTGCCGGCTTGATATTCGGCATTGCTAGTGGTGTAAGCGCCTGTATCGGCAGTATATTCAGTGGCGTCGTTTGTGACCGCTTGGTGCAAAAACATTTCCGCTGGCAAATTCTATTCCCAATGCTCGGGATTTTACTTAGCTTTCCAGCAGGCATCGCACTGATCCTATGGCCAGCTGACGTGAGCATGGAATTGATGGGGTTTGCGATCTCACCAAGCTTCGTCTTCATCGGGTTGTTTGCGTTTTTTAATTCATGGTGGCCAAGTCTCTCTTATGCGGCAGTCAGTCAAATTGTTGGTTCCACACAACGTGCGAGTGCAGCTGCGTTACTTAACTTATTCCTAACTCTGTTTGGCGCCGGCCTAGGCCCACTTATCACTGGTGGTCTTAGCGACTACTTTGGTGACAACGGGTTGGCTGACGCACTTCTTATTACGTTTTCTTTGTTCTTGATTTCTTCCTGTTTTTATCTACTCGCGTCTTTTTATTACCGACCAGTAGACGAAGACAGCACGACAACGAACGACAACATGCACACATCGACAAGTGCGCCTAACACAAAACAGAATCTAACTGAGCCTAATTATCAACAAGGAGAAAATCATGGCTAAAACCGAAGACTACCGCCTAGGGGAATTTACCTTCCCACGTGGCTGGTTCATGATCGCGACTTCTGAGGATATCAACCAACCGAAACCCCTTGCGGTTCGATTTTTTGGCCGTGATTTCGCTCTCTATCGTGGTCGTGCGACGGGTCGCGTCGTACTACTTGACGCTTACTGCCCGCACATGAAAACACACCTTGCGGCAGAGAATGACACGTCATACGTAATTATCGATGGTGGAGGTACCAACATCGATGGCGATGGTATTCGTTGTCCTTACCACGCATGGCGCTTTGGTCCAGATGGTAAAGTAGACGATATTCCTTATCATGACGGCCCGATCCCAAAAACAGCGTGTGTTAAGTCTTGGCCAGTGGTTGAAAGCATGGGAGCCATCTGGGTCTGGCACGATCCTGAAAATGGTGATCCAGAGTGGGATCACCCTTCTCTGCCTCAGTGGGATGATGAATCTTGGGTTCAATGGAAATTTGATGACCTAGGCGAGCTAGAGCAGCACCCTCAGGAAGTCATCGATAACATTTGTGATTATGGTCACCTTAGCCCGATTCATGGATCAACCGTACAACGATACGAAAATGAGTTTATAGGCTATAAAGCGATTCAGCGTCAATGTGGTCCTCACCGTACGCTGGTTGGTGAAGATGGCGTTAGCCCTATTCTGCACACCACGACAACTTATCATGGTCCAGGTGTGTTGCTTTCTGATCTAACGGGATACTACGAGTCGGTGCTAATGATTGCCCATACCCCGGTTGACGACGGTAAGGTGCATGTGTGGCATGGTCTACTTGTGAAATCGCCAAGCGGTAAAGAGAAAGCAAGCGTGGAAGATGTGATTTCTGCACGTCAATTCCAAGAAGCAAGTAAGCTTGCATTTGCTCAAGACTTTGAAGTATGGACAAACAAGGCGGCATGTCTGAATGGTCTATTCTTGCCAAGTGACGGTCCGTTCATGAAAGCACGTATCTGGTATAAGCAGTTCTATAACCCTAAAGCACGTAAGCAAGAATTCTTAGATAAGTGTGAAGGTGTTTATGTGCCGAAAGGCGCAACCCCATACAGCGAGTAAACTCTCCTCACAATAGCCTTTGTCTACCAAGATGAAGGCTATTGGGATCCCCCTCCGCCATTATCTTCACTGCGTTTTTTCTGCTCCCCAATTTCCTTTCTCACAGACCAAACATATCTACGTCCCATTTTTTCATTTATACCTCAATTTTAACTACCACACTCAAAAAATAAGGGATATACTTATTGCCATTACGAGGTGGAGAAAGATATGGACACTCAACAAACAACAACAACGTTTCAATCGCTAAAAGATGGCGCCGACGCCTATATCAAGCGCCGTAACCTGCGCCTTTTGGCTAATCATCGTAAAGAATTACGTAACTTTACTCGCGCAGAAGCCTCAACATACCTTGATATCGACGCAAAAACCTTAGACAAGTATGTCGCTGCAGCCGATATTGATCCACGCCGTCATGAAGACTCTCAATGGAACATTGATATTGAGGAGATGTATCGTGTGCGTGATTTATTACCAGAAGCGTTGCGTAAAGAAAGCAAATTCATCCGAAGCGACGTGCAAAAACTTCAGGTGATTGTGATTCAAAACCAAAAAGGTGGTGTGGGTAAAACAGTGTCCGCCGCAACCATCGCATCAGGCCTCGCGACTGAGTTTCACCAAGAGTATCGCATCGGTCTTATCGATATGGACGGTCAGGCAACGCTCTCTATGTATTATGCGCCGGAAGCCGAGCTGGAAGGCAATCTATCGGTTGGCGATCTCATGATGCGCAATTTTGAGTTGGATGAAGGTGAAACGTTCGATCAAGCAGTGTCTGACGCATTCCTTACGACCACTATTCCAAACCTGCGTATTTTACCCGCATCACAAACTGACCGAGCGATCGAAGGTTGGTTTCACGAGCAGGTGTTCGGCCACAAGTTGGCTTCACCTTACTCTATTTTGAGCGATATCATTGATGCGGTTCGCGATGAGTTTGACATCATCATTATCGATACGCCACCGTCGCTTGGCTATGCCACTTACAATGCTTACTTTGCAGCAACCAGTGTGGTGTTCCCATTATCCATTACAGAAAATGATATTGATGCGACGTGTTCCTACTTTAGTTACATCCCTCAAGTATGGGCGCTATTGGCCAATGCCAACCACGAAGGTTATGACTTTATGAAAATCATGCTGACGAACCATCGTGATAGCTCAACCACAACCGAGTTGATGAACAGCTTGTATGACAACTTTGCACCGTACATTTATTCAAAAGAATTTAAGCACAGTGAAGCGGTTCGTCAGGCTTCTTCACTACTCTCTACCGTTTTTGACATGTCAAAAAGTGAATACCCAAAAAGCAAGGCGACTTTCCAATCAGCGCAGCAAAATAGTTACGAGGTAACAAGCCAAATCTTGCGTGATATTGTGAATGTATGGCGTGAACAGGAGCAAGCGTAATGGCGAAAAAACGTGGCGGTAGCCCTCTTGGTAATGCAGTTGGCGCAGCTCAAGCGCAACAAGCAGCAGCGGAATCAAACCTAACCTCTTTGACTCATCAACTGACTAATGAGTTGGAAAAAAGTGGACGCTCTGCAGCTGAGTACTTACAAAAACAATTTGGCATTGAGTCAGTTGGTCAAAGCATGCAGTGGCAACTGGCTTCTGGTCAGTCAGCGCACTTCAACGAAGTGATCTTCTCGTATGAGCAGGTTCGCGACGATACTTACGTTACTTTTGATGTCAATGGCCGAGATCAGTCGTTATTAACTGAAGAATCACTACAAGACCTTAACTCGCTCGAGTTTCAGCAATTTTACCCAGCAGTGGGTCGTGAGATTGATGGCAAGCTTGACATTTTAGATGGTTCCCGTCGCCGAGCGTGGTTTTTGCTCCAAGAGGGTCGCGTAAAAGAGTTTCGCATTCTGGTTACTCAGGACGACATTTCGATTGCGGATGCTAAAGCGTTAGCAAAGCAACTACAAACCGCGAAAGAACACAACCTACGAGAGATTGGTAAGCAGTGTGTCGCCATTCAACAAGCCAATGAGGGCATAACCCAAGCAGAAATTGCTGCGCAGGTTGGGCTCAGTCAAGCTGGTGTGAGCAAAGCCATCAAAGCAGCGAGTGTTGATGACAACCTAGTCAAACTGTTCCCTGTGGTAAATGCCCTCTCCCACCCAGATTACACCTTACTTGATAAGGTGATGAAAGCGTGTGGTGATGATGTAAACTTAACGGAATTTGTCCGCCGTATTGGCAAAAAAATTGTCAATATTCAG
This sequence comes from Vibrio sp. PID17_43, assembly GCF_002608565.1. GTDB lineage: Bacteria > Pseudomonadota > Gammaproteobacteria > Enterobacterales > Vibrionaceae > Vibrio. The sequence continues at coordinate 108,923 of NZ_LIXM01000011.1, read as the reverse complement.
GCTGAATATTCCACTCAAGATCAGAAAGACGTGATCATTTCCGCTATCAAAGCTGAGCTTAAAATCACAGAAGCAAAACAAGAAAAAGACAAGGCAGAAGTGATGACACTGGCACAGTTCAGTAACAAAAGTATGTTTGCTCGCAAGCGAGTCAAAGGGCGTAATTTCTCTTATGAGTTTTCACGTCTACCTAAGTCGCTGCAGGATGACCTTGATCATGCAATTGCCCAAGTTCTAGAAAAACATCAGGGATAAATAGCCTCCCCTCCCCCTACAGCACAGAGCCAGTCCCAAAAGACTGGCTTTTTGTTGGTGTGTATATCGCCAATCTTCTATGCCAGTTAATCTATATGGCTCACTTATTCGCGTTTAAGCCTGCAAAGAACGTCTCTCTAAATAGACACCGTCTCCACAACGTCACCGAACTGCATAACTTGCTACACATAAATTGAGTGAGTACAGCATCATGCGTAGTCTCATGGTCATCAGCCCTCCTTTGACAATGTATGAGTCAGCAGAAAGATACCCAAAGTAAGGAGTCACGATAAAAAACGTTTTAACTTGATTGATCATATCAACCATTATGGTCATGCCTTGGTTGGGTTATGCCAAAAAACAAGCAATATCGGCATCAATGGACGATGAAGACATCGAGTGGGGAAGCTGCCCGCCTTTCTTTCCTGATGAATGTCTAATAGCCGTTCTGCATGGTGAGCCGGGGAAAACAAATGCCGATATCTAGGTCAAAATTACTAGTGGCTAAAAAAACCTGCCTATTGGGATACATCAGCAGAGAGGATGGTTTAAATTTCAAGCGAACTTAACGTCACTTATCAGGGGCAAGCCCCTACCAGCCTAAAAATGGGAATGTACGCATACGGTCCAGCGAAAGCGGTCCATCAAGGAGAGTGTATCAGTCAGACTGCATGTATATTGGCCATTGTCTTTGAAGCGCCTGTTGGTGCACATGAGCATAAATCATCAGCTCTAGGAGTGAACAACGTCATAGATCTGTTATGAGTATGGTACTTGAGATTTTCTATTTTACTCGTTTGAACAAATAACAAGGCCGTCATTCATAGTATGAATGACGGCCTTGTTATTTGTGATAGCGTTAAGGCTCGCTTAAGTTAAAACTGTTTAGCTCGCATCATGGCATCCATACCGCCATCAACAAATAGCACGCTACCATTCACAAAACTCGCCTTTTCAGAAACCAAAAACGAAACAGCATTAGCAATTTCTTCCGGTTGACCATTGCGCCCCATCGGCGCGACGAAGTTTTTCACCGCTTCGCCAAATCGAGGATCATCTTTTGATGCTTGATGCAGTGGCGTTTCAACCGCACCTGGCGCAACAATGTTGACGCGGATACCTTTGTTCGCAACAGAAACCGACCATTTACGAGCCCAGGCAGTCACTGCATATTTTGATGCAGCGTAAGCTAAATGGGTTGAGCCCATCATTTCAGCAATGTGGTTCGCTTTCTCTTCATCAGAATCAAACATCGCTTGTGCAAGCTCTGCCGTTTCTTGTTGCTGATGTGTCGACGCGACTGACCCGATCACAACCACGGATGCTTTTCCGACTTTTGTCAAAGATTCCGTTAGTCCTTCAATCAACTCAGTAACACCAAAATAGTTAACGCCAACAATTAAAGACGTCGACGGTGCAGTAACACCAACACCGGCACAGCAAATGATGCCATCAAGCTTACCGTCACATAGACGTGTGATTTCATTAACCGCTGATCGACGACCCGATATTGTCGCTAAATCTGCTGCGATTTTTGTAAAGTTGTCGTCCGTATTTCTATCGATACCGATAATAGAATACCCTTCAGACGCCAACATTTTGCAAACCTCAGCACCAATACCTGATGCTGAACCTGTAACTGCAATTGAGGCCATAACTGCTCCCTAGTTAATCGTTATTTTTCCAACCCAAATAAACTATTGCTTGAGTGTGACTACGCAGATTGTTTTGCCATTGTCATAGCGGTGTCGTCAATCATATCTTCTTGACCCCCTACTGTACCCTGACGCCCAAGTTCCATCAAAATATCACGGGCAGGCACTCCGAATTTTGCTTCAGCACGCTTAGCAAACAGTAGGAATGACGAGTATACGCCCGCATAGCCAAGCGTCAGCGCATCACGGTCAATTCGGATCGGCTGCTCCATCATTGGCGTAATAATATCTTCTGCCACATCCATTACTTTATACAGGTCAACACCATGACGAATGTTCATGCGGTTCAAGACAGCAACCATCACTTCTAGTGGCGTGTTACCTGCGCCAGCACCGAGGCCCGCAGCAGAGGCATCAATACGCTTCGCACCGGCTTCGATTGCCGCAAGAGAGTTTGGAATGCTCATCCCCAGGTTGTGGTGGCCATGGAAACCAATTTGCGTTTCAGGGTTGAGTGAATCTCTTAGCAACGCAATGCGTGAAGTGACATCCTCTGGCAACATGTAGCCTGCTGAGTCCGTACAATAGATGCAGTTTGCACCGTACGACTCCATTAATTTTGCCTGCTCTAACAGCTTTTCCGGTGACGCCATGTGAGCCATCATCAAGAAACCGACAGTGTCCATGCCCAGTTCGCGCGCTAAACCAATGTGCTGCTGTGATACGTCCGCTTCGGTGCAGTGGGTCGCAACACGGATTGTGCTCACTCCAAGGTCATGCGCCATACGCAAGTGATCAACAGTACCAATACCCGGCAATAGCAATGCGGATACTTTGGCCTGCTTCATTTTTGGAATAACCGCCGTCAGGTACTCTTCATCTGTGTGCGCAGGAAAACCATAGTTCAAAGACGCACCACCCAGTCCATCGCCGTGCGTCACTTCAATCAGAGGTACGCCCGCTTCATCTAAATTAGTCGCCACTGCAACCATTTCATCAACTGTGATCTGATGACGTTTTGCATGCATGCCATCACGAAGTGACATTTCGTGTAGAATGACATCTCTATTTTCAAAATTCATGGTTCACTCCTTATACGACAGCCGATGATTCAATGTTCGCTAACAGTTCAACAGCGAGCATTTCTGCCGTTCTCGCTGCAGATGCGGTCATAATGTCAAGGTTGCCGGCATATTTCGGCAAGTAGTCCCCTAACCCTTCCACTTCCAAGAAGATCGACACTTTGTTGCCATCAAAGATTGGACCGTTCTTCAGTGTGTACCCTGGTACGTAGCGCTGAACTTCTGTAATCATCGCATGGACAGACTCAGTGATCGCCGCTTGGTCGGGCGCTTCCTTAGTCAAGCAGTGGATCGTATCGCGCATAATGAGCGGAGGCTCGGCCGGGTTAATAACGATGATCGCCTTACCGGTGTTTGCCCCACCGACTTCTTCAACGGCACGCGCCGTGGTACGAGTAAACTCATCAACGTTCTGACGTGTACCTGGACCAACTGAGCGGGAAGAAACCGTTGCAACAATTTCACCGTATTCCACTTCCTGTACTCGCGATACCGCTGCAACCATTGGAATGGTCGCTTGGCCCCCACACGTCACCATATTGACATTCATGATCGAGCTGGCCATTTTCTTTAAATTCACTGACGGGACACAATAAGGACCAATCGCCGCTGGCGTGAGATCCACCATCACAACACCCAGTTCATTTAGTTTGCGAGAGTTTTCTGCGTGCACATAAGCTGACGTGGCATCAAAAGCAATTTTGATCTCGTCCTCTTTAACATAAGGAAGCAAACCATCGACACCTTGAGCCGTAGTTTTTAGCCCGGCATCACGAGCGCGAGCTAGGCCCTCTGACTCAGGATCAATACCAACCATCCAAACTGGTTCTAGCACGCCACTGCGTTGCAATTTATACAGTAAATCTGTGCCAATATTCCCTGAACCGATCAGAGCACATTTGATTTTACTCATTTACTAATCCTTCATTTTTATCTAATTCGAAATTTCCATTGCAATGACTTACTCGGCAAAGCTGATGCTCGCTTTTCCTAACCCTTCGATTTCCATATCAAAACGATCACCAACTTTCGCATCAATTAATGGTGCCAATGCACCCGAAAGAATAATTTCGCCTTTTTTGAATGGAATGCCGTATTCACCTAAAGTATTTGCCAACCAAGCGACGGCCTCCGCTGGATGACCTTGAACCGCACTGCCTAAACCGAGAACCGCAAGCTCACCATTGTGGTATACCTTCATTTGGGCCAACGCTAAGTCGACCGTACGTGGATCAACGCGTGACTCGCCAATGACAAACACACCACAAGATGCGTTATCAGCCACTGTATCAATGATGCTGATCTGCCAATTTTCAATTCGAGAATCAACAATCTCAAAGCAAGGTGCAACCCATTCGGTCGCCTCGATAACTTGCTCTGCCGTCACACCTGGGCCGATCAGATCCTGCTTGAGACAAAAAGCAATTTCTCCTTCAGCGCGCGGTTGAATCAACTTAGCCTGCGCTAAACTGATTTCACTGCCATCTGGATAGTGCATGCTATCAGTAAGAAACCCAAAATCTGGCTGATGAACATTAAGCATCTCTTGCACCGCTTTACTGGTAACGCCGATTTTTTTCCCGATCACGACTTCACCATCCTGGGCTCTCTTCTCTAACGCATGCAGCGAGATTTGGTACGCATCATCTATCGTGAGTAAGTGACTCTCCTCACCAGATACCAAAGGGGCGATGGTCTTACGTTGGCGTAAAGCTTGATATAATTGCTCGCCATATTTTTCTATTGCAATATTGCTCATAAACCATTCCTTAAGATGCGTTCGCCCATAAATCTGGTAGGCCGGGGTCGGTTTGCTGGATCAGGCGTTTTAAAATGACTTTCAACGCCATCACATCGCCTTCGCCTAGTTGTGCGACCATTTCCTGTTCAATCACTTTGGCTTCGGAAATGTGCAGCAATGCGGCTTGGTGACCGTTTTCCGTCAGTACGTATCGGCCGTCAATCTCTCGAACCGCGCCCTGCTTGACCAGCTCATCCATATGCTGAGTTTCAATTTTTTGGCCGGTATAATCGACATGTGCATTAATTTCGTTCAGTCCAATATCGTCCTGAATCGCCAACACCGATAAGGCAAAGAAGTGCATCGCCGTGATGCTTTGCTCTTTAAGGGTTTTTTGCATTCTACCTAACATTTGAAAATGAGCTCGCCCCAAAAGGTAACCCAGTAAATCTTCACTGTAGCTGCATTCTAATGCCTCACTCGCCGATGAAAGTTTTAGCTCCTGCCACGGTTTTTTCGCAGTAACCGCATATTGGCCTGACTGGAATGCCAGAGGAGGCAGGTCTTGTTGGTCAAAAGCGATCACTTCGCCGATAAAAATGATGTGGTCCCCGCCGTCATGCGTAAACGCCGTACGACACTGAAAACGCGCCGTACACTGCTGAAGCAACGGTGCGTCCGAGACACCTTTATCCAGTTCTAGCCCTGAAAACTTATCCTCACCTTTCGAAGCAAATCGGTTCGATAGTTCTTGCTGAGCTGACGACAACACGTGAACGTTCCAATGTGTTGCTGACGTAAATGCCGGTACACTCAGCGCAGTTTTAGCCAGACTCCAAAGTACCAACGGTGGATCAAGCGAAACCGAATTGAAGCTGTTTGCGGTTAGGCCAACCGCTTGTCCTTCACCATCTCGAGTCGTAATGATGGTCACGCCCGTGGTGAATGTACCTAAGGCGTTACGGAGCGCCTTAGGATCGATATTCGATTGCTGCATCAGCTCTTCCTCTCTACAAAAATGAGTTGTCTTTGACCCTGTCATTATTGAAAGGAACGTGGCGACCTCCATCGTCAATACGGACTACAGTTTATGACGCATAGATTTAGCTCCTAGTCCCAATAGACGATTCCGTTCCGTAGTGCTTCGAAAATAATCATTCTGTGATACTCAAACAAAAACACTTCGATGTACTGATTAACGGTGATAAAGCACGGATAACAGGTGAAGGAACAAAGGAGAGAAGCATGAAATACCAGAAAGGATTCCCCGCTCTACTAGCCAGTATGCTACTGGTACCATCGACCTCAGTATTGGCTAAGGTGTCGCAAGAAGAAGCGAGCCAATTGGGCAACGCATTAACTTGTACCGGCGCAATTGCAGCTGGCAATGAAGCAGGGACTATCCCAGCGTATTCAGGCAAATGGCTAGGAAAGCCAGAGCATGTCGATTATGAGTTAAACGTGGGTCAACCACTCGTCGACCCATACAAAGATGATAAACCGCTCTATGTGATTGATGGCCAGAACTTCAATGACTACGCGGACAAATTGTCTCAGGGACAAATTGCGATGTTCAAGCAGTACCCAGATACGTTTAAAATGCCCATCTACCCAGGTCGTCGCGATTTCCGTTATCCAGATGACGTTTGTGTGGCGATTAAGAAAAACGCCGTTGACGCTGAGCTGATCGACGATGGTTTTGGTTTTTCCGGCTACAAAGGTGGCGCACCATTCCCTATCCCTGATCTTAGCCAACCAATGCAAATCTATGCGAATCAGACTTTTCCACACCGTCCTTACACTTACAACACCACTCGCGATGTCGCTGACGTCAGTTCTACTGGATCAATTGCCTGGGCGCGTACCATCAATAAGGGCCTCGACATGACGAACCACCCGGATGAGGTAGGTAAGCCGATGGAAGGTGTAATGGCTTACAGCTTTGTGTCCTCAATTTTGCCAACACGCCAAAAAGGTAATGCAACAGTGACTTCTGAGCCAGTTAACTTTGCCCGTGGTAAACGTCTAGCGTGGACTTACAACCCAGGTACTCGTCGTGTTCGTCAGCTGCCTGAGTATGGTTTCGATACCCCATTAACAGGCACATCCGGCAAGCTAACGCTTGACTCGGATCGCCTAATGAACGGCTCGCCTGAGCGCTATGAGTGGAAAGCATTTGAGCGCCGTGAAATGTACATCCCGGCCAACGCCTACCGAGTACACCAAGATGATGTCACCTATGATGCGCTTTTAACGAAAAATCATGCAAACCCTGATTTTATGCGCTACGAGCTCCGTCGTGTTTGGGTGTTAGAAGGCAACCTTAAAGACGAGTACCGTCATAAATATGGAAAACGTGTGATGTACATTGACGAAGATACTTGGCATGCCATTGCCAGTGATTTTTATGACACCCGTGGCGAACTAGTTCAATACGCTTACATCAACTACTACTACGCGTTTGATGCCAAAGCTTATGAGGCAGGTTCAAGCTTCTATCACGATCTGAAAAGCGGAGGTTATGTAGGTTACAACCTGTTCCAAGAACGTGGTATTGCACCAATTCTAAACAAAGGTAACTTCACGGCTAACAACTTTACGCCAGCCGCACTGCGCCGTCTGAGCCATTAATAGGAGAGCAGAAACGTGAAACTGACAACCAATTATAAAAAATCTGCTCTCTGGTTAGCACTATTTGCTTCTAGTTCGCAAGCTGGAGAAACCATCAATCTAGGCAATGATGCCACGTTGGATTGGAAAGGAACCATCACTTATTCCGCTGGTATGCGCTTAGAAGAGCCCGATCCAGTATTGGCATATAACCCAAAAACAGGGAAAGGGTCAGTCGGCGACAGTAATTTTGACCAGTACGACATGATCGGTAATGGTCTTTACCTGTTACTCGAAGGGCATTTGAGATGGGATAACTTTGGTTTTGTTGCCTCTGCAAGTACTTTTTACGATCATGTTTATCAAAATGATAAATTTTCTCACGATGCACAGAAATACAGCGGTGGTTACACCCGCCTACTCGATTTTTATGGCTACACTTCTTTTCCATATGGTGAATACGGCTATGCGGATATTCGCGTAGGTCGCCATGTAGTTGCATGGGGTGAGGGATTATTTTTTCCTAGCATCTCGCTAGCGCAAGGACCGACCGATGCGATTAAAGCCTCCGTTCCGGGTACAGAAGTAAAGGAAATACTTCTACCTGAAGACCAGGTTTCGATGCAGCTAGAAGTCACCCCAGAATTGTCTCTACTTGCACAATGGCAGTTTAATTGGCAAGAAACATTGGTTCCTGAGCCAGGTACCTTTTTCAGTACCTCTCAAGCGGTTGGTGAGGGGGCAACATGTTTAACCCAACCTCCGGGCGAACCTTGTGTTGTCGCCTCTCGCGGGGCTAATATCGAGCCAGGTAAAACCGACCAGTGGGGCATTGGTACTCGTTATCGCGTGACCGATGTATCAGAAGTGGGCTTGTACTACCTCAACTATTCCGACCGTATCCCGCTCGTTGAAACTCAGTATAGCCTTGTTCCTGGTACTCCAGGGAAATACAATATCATTTATTTTGATGATATTAAACTATACGGTTTAACCTATTCAACCAATGTGGGCATTGCCTCTATTGCGGCGGAAGTTTCATACAAAGACGGCGCACCTGTGTTCGTTGAAGGTGCTCTGTTTGGGAACGCCGTACCCCTTGCGTCTCGAGGCGAAGTGTTGCAAACCAATTTAAACACCATTGTTAACTTTGGTCGCAACGCCATTGCGGAATCAGTCAACCTTACGGCAGAAATCGCCTACGTTGATATTCTTGATGCAGATAAGCGCAACATCGCCGGAATTCCGCCTAGCCTACCAAACCCTGAAAGTGATAAAGTATATTATGATGATCATAGCCTAGCAGTTGCGGCAACACTGATCCTATCTTACCCTAGTTTCTCTGAAGGGTGGGGGCTATCCATCCCTATCGGTTATACCGGCCAGATTTCAGGGCGCACGCTTACCGGTGGTGTGGGCGGTGAAGGCGACCATCGTGCACGAGTCGGTGCTGAGTTGACTCACAACGAATCCAATATTCTATTAACTCTTCAATATGCTGGATACTTTGGTAATCCAGATGTTGGTAACCCAATTAAAGAACGTCCTTTAAGTGATAGAGACAACATCTCTTTTACCGCTAAATACGCATTTTAATGAGCATAAAATGGAGGCGATAACGCCTCCATTTTTTTATTCAACGTCACGTCAATGTCTGTCCTTAATTCCGTCAACCACATTGCATTTCCCACTAATTAATCGGCGACCACCGACGCATTTAAACTGAAAAATATCCACCTAGCCCGTTTGGACGATGCCAGTGATCCGTATGTGCAACTATAACTAGGGTCTACTGTTATGCACGACAAAAATGCGCATTAAGGAACGATGCCAAATAACATTGAAACGAGGTGGTATATGAAAAAAATGGCAACTACGCCAATTGCAATCGCTTTGTCACTTATCATGGCCACAGCTGGCACCATAGCTTTTGCACCAAGGATAACTGAACCTCTCGCGGCAACCGAAATCCCTGTCAAGAATATGATCATTACTAGCGTCGCTCAGTCAAAGCTCGGACTTATCGCCGCTGGAGAGCTAGGTCATATTCTCCTCTCTCAAGATAATGGTCAAACGTGGAACAAAGCCAATATCAACACACAGCGACATGCGCTGATTACCGATCTCACGTTTCAAACTGAATCATATGGGCTAGCCATTGGGCACGAAGGTTGGATATTACAAACCCAAGATGGCGGTGCGAACTGGAATGAAGTAAGTTTCGGCAGTGAGCACAGCGTACCACTGCTAAACATCAGCCAGGTCACCAAGAATCAATGGGCCACCATTGGTGCTTATGGCCTGACCAGAATATCGAATGATAACGGAAACACTTGGCAGGATGTGCCACCTCCGGCACAAACGGATTGGCATCTCAATGCCATGATAGTGCCAAAGGAAGGCAAGACTCGATTGATTGCCGGCGAAGCGGGCACAGTACTGAGATCAGAAGACAACGGTCAATCCTGGCAAAGCATCACGCCATTCTACGACGGTTCTTTTTATGGCGGCATCCATCTTGGTAACCAGTCTTGGCTAATTTACGGCATGCGCGGCAACATATTCCGTTCCTTTGATGACGGCATCAGCTGGCAAAAAGCCGATTTCAACCTGCCTATTTCTCTTTTTGCACACCTTCAATTGCCCGACGGCCAAATCATGCTGGGCGGGCAGGGTGGGTTATTACTGTCCTCAACCGATAACGGTGAGAGTTTCAACCTGCTTAGACGCGGTGGGCGCGAAACCATCACCGATATCCATCTACTTGACAGCGGTGACCTTCTACTGGGTTCAGACGCAGGTGTGATTCATTTCCCTGTGTCTGATGCTAAAGAAATCGCTTATAAGTCAACCATTATCAACAAGTGATTGAATTCGGAGTAACCATGTCAACACAAGCCCTTACACGTAGTCATTTATTTGTGGATAAGTTAGGTCGATTGATCATTCATTGGCGCTTTCCGCTAGCACTGTTTTTCTTAGTTTTAACCGTTCTATTGAGTTACACCGCGACTAAAACACGATTTGATCCAGGTTTTACCAAACTAATCCCAATCAAACACCAGTATATGGAAGCCTTTCTAGAGCATGCCGATAAGTTTACTGGTACCAACCGTGTCATGGTCAGCTTAACTTGGAAGGGGGAGGGGGATATTTACAACCCAGAGCTTCTCGCTCGTTTAAGAAAAGCGACCGATGGTGTTTTTTTCACTCCGGGCGTAAACCGAGCCACGGTACGATCTCTTTTTACGCCCGAAGTTCGCTACCTTGAGGTCACCGAGTTTGGCTTTATGGGAGATGTCGTTATCCCATCTCGCTTCACTGCAGACAAAGCAAGCCTCGCGCAAGTCAGAAGTAATGTGGCCAAATCAGGTCAGATCGGTAACTTGGTATCTAACGACCATAAATCGGCGATGGTGCAAGCTGAACTGCTCGATATCGATCCAGAAACCGGACTTAAAACCGACTATGCCGCCGTAGCTAAGCACCTAGAAAATATCCGCCAAGCGCTTTCCGGTGCAGGTGTTGAAATCCAAATCATCGGCTTTGCAAAAGTCATGGGCGATGTCATGGATGGCTTATCCAATGTTTTGATGTTTTTCTCTATTGCGTTTGTCGTTACTGTGCTTTTACTGTGGCACTACACCATGTCAATTAAACTGACTGGCTTGATTGTTGCGGTTGCACTACTGCCGGTGATCTGGCTATTAGGGACATTGCCCATCATTGGCTACGGTATTGATCCAATGTCCTTATTAGTCCCTTTCCTTATTTTTTCGATTGGTGTCTCCCACGCGGTCCAAATGACCAACGCATGGAAACTTGATGTTTTGGCGGGGGTTGATAGTAAAGAAGCAGCCGTGAATGCATTTCGTCGCTTGGCAATTCCGGGCACCGTCGCGCTACTCGCAAACGCGCTTGGATTTATGGTTATCATGGTTATCGATATCCCAATCGTCCACGAGCTCGGTGTGACCGCTTGCCTTGGCGTTGCGATGATGATCATGACCAATAAAATGTTTATGCCGATCATACTTTCGCATTTAAGCCTTGAAAGTATGGCGCTTCGTCACACTCCCGAGCAGAACAAACACAGTCCATTATGGTGGGCAGTCTCCTCGCTAGCAACAGAAAAACCAGCAAAAATCTCCGTTGCCGTAATGCTTATTTTGCTCGCGGGTGCGACATGGCAATCGCGTAGCTTATTGACTGGCGACATTGGTAATGGAGTTCCGGAGTTACATGCTGACTCACGTTACAATTTGGACAACGATAAAATCGTCAGTGATTATTCCATTGGGATGGATGTGTTATCGGTCTACCTTGAGACCAAGAACCAAGAAGAAGCTTGCCTGAACTGGGAAATCATGAATGCAGTTTCGCGTTTTGATTTTCATATGCGAGGCGTCGATGGTGTTCAGTCAGTCGCCACGACGGCGGGCAACGCTAAGCGATATGTCTCCGGTAATAACGAAGGCAGCCCATTATGGCGTACTCTGCAGCGTGATCCTGTCGCATTACGTGCAGGTGCTCAAGCCGCACATCCACAACTTGGTCTGAATGACAATGGTTGTCAAACCATAAATATGATGGTGTACCTCGATGATCACCAAAGTACGACGCTGAATCATGTCATCTCTGAAATCCAGACATTCATCCAAAATGCAAACCTAACCGATGCAGAATTTCGACTACTCGGTGGTAACGCGGGTGTTGCTGTCGCGACCAATCAGGCGGTAGAAAAAGCGGAAGTTCAAATTCTGATCTCAATTTTCGTTGCGATTGGTTTTTTGTGTTGGCTCACTTTCCGTTCATTTATTGCCACACTGTGTGTCATTCTACCGCTAATGCTAGTTTGTATTATGTGTAATGCATTAATGGCCGTACTTGGCATTGGACTAAAAGTTGCCACCTTACCAGTGATTGCGCTTGGGGTTGGGGTTGGGGTCGATTACGGTATCTACATTTATGAACGAATGCAGCATGCTCTCAATCGTGACGTCCCACTACGAGAAGCGTTCTACCAATCCATTCAAACTCGTGGCATCCCAGCAATTTTCACTGCGGTGACGATGTCGGTAAGCGTGGCAACCTGGGCATTCTCTTCGTTGAAATTTCAGGCCGACATGGGATTACTTCTCGCCTTCATGTTCCTAGTAAATGTGCTAGGCGCGATACTGCTATTACCTGCTCTTGCCTATTTATTAGGAGCAAAAGCGGTCGTACTTAATCCTAAGCACACTCCAGAAAAAGAGCCTGAAGCCAGAGAGGCTCAGCAGTCTTAACACTGACCATAATCTCAACGAGTACAGACAGGAATAACGATGAAAAAACTAGAAGGAAAAGTCGCACTCATTACCGGATCAGGGCAGGGCGTTGGCCAAGGCATCGCTCTCGCTCTTGCCGAGCATGGCGCGAAGATCGCGGTAGTGGGACGTACCGAAAGTAAACTTGAAAAAACGTGCCAGTTAATCCAAGAGTTCGGAGGTGAATCTAAGCCATTTACGCTTGATGTTTCGGATAGCCACAGCACGAGCCAGTGCATCGATGCCGTGGTTCGCCATTTTGGAGGCATCAACATTCTGGTCAATAATGCACAGGACTCTCCTCTAGGACGTCTTCAAGATCTCTCCGAAGAACAGCTTGAGCGTGGTTGGCAATCTGGGCCCTTAGCGACCTTTCGCATGATGAAGCTGTGTTATCCATACCTCAAAGGAGATGGCTGTATTATCAATCTCGCTAGTAGCGCAAGCAAACGTTGGGATATGAGTGGTTATGGTGGCTACGCAGCAGTCAAAGAAGCGATACGTTCGTTGACGCGCGCTGCGGCGAATGAATGGGGACCAGACAATATTCGCACCAATGTCATTTTACCACATGCTAAATCACCCGGCCTTAATTGGTGGATGGGCGAAAATCCAGAAGAAGCTGCCGAGTTTATCAGACAAATACCACTACAACGTGTCGGTGATTGTGTCGATGATATTGGAAAATTTGTCGCGTTAATGTGCAGTGATGAAGCCAGCTACTTAAATGGCCAAAGCATTGCTTTAGATGGCGGACAAGCGTATTTAGGTTAACACGCTCACTGTCATTCAACGGTCATCCACGAAGTCTACCTACCTTTATAATTGTCAATATTCAGCCTGAATATTGACAATTATTCATTGAAAAGCAGCATCATTTTTTCATTCCCCCGAACCACACTCAACCCCAAACTCGCCGCTATACACGACAAGCGATGGGCATTGGGTTCATGATATCAATCTAATGAATATGCTTTACAGATCGTCAAATGTCCTGGACGAAAAACAATCTTATACGCAACACATGAGTTTAAGGCCGAAGAGAAATACAACATGGGCCAACGTCCACTCAACCGGAATGACAGAACAAGCCAAAAAGTACAAAATTCAGACAGCAAATACTAAGTCCATTTTCCGATGCAAATATCTAACCTTTTAAATATTTTTATTTAGGAAAGCTGCCCTTGACGAAATCGAGTAAAACACAATTCGAATCAAACTCAAAATACCGCTTTTTCGTATCCAGTTGTACACATTTATGCTCATCTATCATCCGCTTAAACCCCAAAAAACACATAATACGAATTTAGAATCATTGAAAGATCGTTTGCCCGTACTTTTTATCAACAACCATGTTGTCAATCTGCCAATTCAGCGAACAAGTACGGATTTAGCGTGATTTCATAAAGCAAAGGAGGTACAGGTTTTCCGTAATTTATCCAAGTTTTTTTCTCCTTAACGATAAAAAACGCCAGTCACCATCCCATCAAGTAAAGACTGCGCTCCCCCCCGTTCTTAACCGTGAGAAAAGTACGTTTGATTTTAAACCAAGATATAAACAAAAGGGGCAACTGGCAGGTTAAAGATCAAATAGCATCACCTTTCACTTTATAAAATACCTTTTCTAGGTAGGGAGGTTGAATACTGATAGCCAAATATTGTCAAGCCGACCAGTTAAGCGACGATAATGCGAAGACTCAAGCCACATGAAACGAGCAGCATTGCACACATCACAGAAAGCACATTTATAGCTAACATAATTTAGGTGTAATAATGATCCCACACCTAAAATATGTCAGAATACCTAAATTATGTTAGTTATGAAGTAAGAGACCATGAGCGAAGAGCCATATTACTACCCTGTTGTTAGTGATAACTTACCTAAACACATCAAAAAAGGGCACCAACTGGTATTCAGTCGCCAGGATTTGTCTGCACGTGAAGCAGACATGTTTGCGCTAATGATTGCGCATATGAGACCGAATGACTGGGAGACAAGTACACCTCATTACGAGTTTACTTCGCATCAACTTTCAGAATGGCTCAATGTTGAGTCAAAGCATATTGGTAGTAACTTAAGCCCTGTCGCCAATCGATTGGCCAGCCGAAAAGTCGGCATCAAAGTTGAAAATAAGAAGGGTGATACCGAATTTGATTATCGCCCCTTGTTTAAGCACATTGCCTACAAAAATAGTGTGCTGACCATGGTCCCGAACGACATGCTGAAGCCTGAATATATAGAATATAATCAGGGGTTTGCGCTCATCAATACGCGTAACTTTTTTAATGTAAAAAAAGAGTACTCAAAACGCCTTTACGAATTGTTAAGCCGCTTTAAAGATAAAGGCTTTGAGATGCACACCCAGAAATTAGACGAACTGAAAGGGGTGTTTGGGCTGCTAGATGAAGCTGGTAAACTAAAAAAAGACAAAAGCTCATTTAAAAATAACAGCGTATTTATGAAACGTTGTATCAGAGAAAGCATCAAAGAACTCTCAGAACACCCTCAAATCAGCAAAGAGCTCCTTTTTCTCGAAAGCGAAAAAGGAGATAAAGGCTTCGAATTGATCAAGAAGGGAAAAACCATCGTCGGCATCAAATTTCTTTTCCGCTGGCTGAAGCTATCAACCGTTGATGAATTTAACCAACACGATGCATTACTAAAAATCAAAGAGTTAGAGTTAAAACGTATCAATGGCAATGAACGTTTGACCGATGCAGAATTAGAAATCTTAGCGATGTCTTACCGAAATTTAGGCAAAGAGGAGCATGCGCTAAAGGTAGAGCAGAGTCTCGCGAGAAGACACCGAGAACAAAAAGAGCAACATGTTTCCAGTCAAACTCAAGAGATTGATGATTTACTTGATAAAATCGATACATTACTCGATATCAACGATAACCCAGACTATTGAACATGACAAATTTTAGGTGTTAAGAACTTTAGGAGACAGATTTTAGGTGTTTACCTGTGATAAAAGACACATTTTAG
Source organism: Vibrio sp. PID17_43 (assembly GCF_002608565.1). GTDB lineage: Bacteria > Pseudomonadota > Gammaproteobacteria > Enterobacterales > Vibrionaceae > Vibrio. The sequence goes on along the minus strand of NZ_LIXM01000011.1, from coordinate 93,285 downwards.
GTATTTGACCATCTCAACAATGAACTTACGAACAAAAAACAAGCGGTCGAAGAAATCTCAAGCAGATCGGTTCCATTTCTATTGTTAATGTACTCCAAATGGCAAAGCGAGCGATGCAGATACCTAGATCTTGTTACCTAAAAACCTGATAAATGATCATAAACACCTAGAAGCTGTCTGCTAAACACCTGAAAAAGGATCATAAACACCTAGCAAGTGATCATAAACACCTAGATAATGTCACTTAAGCACCTAAAAAAGGATCATGTTGCGGGATTAAATCATTTAAAATCAATAACTTGCAAAGCCTATAGATCTTATATTTTTCATAGTAATAATAGTGTTCATAGGTAAAATAGATCTTTATAGTGTCTGTGGATAAGTGGAAAATCAAAGATTTACACACTAATCCACAGAACCAACCAATTTATATTTTTATTAGATTCCTACAGACCTCCCTCTGATCATCGATAAGACTGTTGATCACAAGAAAAGTCCGAATAAATGACGTTCATGTTGAAGCATTGTTCCGCTTCTCTCTAGATTACATGTCGGTGTTAAAGAAAAGGATCGTACTAAAAAGGCTTCACAAGCACGCTAATTGGATTTAGAAATCTAACCTAAGCCTATGTACTAATTGATTTGTTAAAGTCTATTATGGTGGGATACAGGATGATTTGAATGGGATAAAATCCCCGTTAATAGTAACAATAGATAATTGCTACCATTAACAGGTAGTTTAATTATTCTGAGGTGATCTGAGATTTGATCAATGTATGAAAGTCAGTGGAATAAGGAGGTAACATTCCCCACTCTCTACGAATATCATTATTCGGTGCATAGAAAACAGTTTTTAGGTGACTAAATGCCAAAAACCCTTCTTTACCGTGATAGTGACCCATACCTGATTCACCAGTACCACCAAACGGCGCATCATGCAATGCAGCATGCATTAAGGCATCATTGATGGTTACACCACCTGCGCGAACATCTTCCAGAACTTGCTTCTGCTCTTGTTGATCCTCACCAAAGTAATATAGAGCAAGTGGATTTGGGCGTGAATTGATATCCGTGAGAACATCATTAAAGTTTTCATAAGTTTTGATAACTAATGCTAAACCAAAAATCTCTTCATTCATGATCAAAATGTCAGACGGTGGGTTGATCACTAACGTTAATGGCATTCTTCGGCCAGTAGCATCACGTTCATCATGGCTCAGCTCAATCTGAACCCCTTGGCTTAACGCTTGCTCAATATAGTGGTGAATGCGTTCATAATGAGAGGCATTAATAATCGGTACCAAATCCGGGTTGTTAATCACCGTCGGATAGCAACGTTTGAACTCGGCTTTAATTTCTGCAACAACCGTATCTAAAGCATCAGATGGCACATAAACAATATCAGGACTGATACATATTTGCCCCCCATTAGTACCTTTGGCGATGGCAAGTTTCTGGCTAGCCTCTTTCAAGTTCGCTGATGAGCTGATGATAGCTGGGGATTTACCACCCAACTCGAGTGTCACTGGTGTTAAGTTTTCCGCTGCCGCAGCCATGACTTTTTTACCTACGCTAGGAGAGCCTGTGAAAACTATGTGATCAAATGGCGTGGCACAAAACGCTTTACTGACTTCGCTGTCGCCGGTGATCACACTAACCCAATTAGGATCAATATTGGTTTGGAGCAGTTCTGCAAGCACCTCAGCAGTACGTGGTGTCAATTCTGATGGCTTAAGAATGACACGATTTCCCGCTCCAACGGCACACGCTAATGGACTAAGAAGGGTATAAAGTGGGGCATTCCAAGTACCCATAATACCAATTACACCTTTGGGTTGATAGAGCACTTCAGCCTGAGCGCCAAGCTGTTCATATGGCGCAATCATGGATCTTTGTTCTGGCTTAAGCCATTGCTCTAGGTTATCTCTTGTATGCTTGAGAGAGCCAAGCGAACCTAGAATATCATTCATCATAGAAAAGGTTTGACTGCGGCCACCAAAATCAGCCTCCATCGCTTCTATGAGTGGTTGGTAATGATCGACGAGCAGTTGAATGACTTGCTGGATAATATCACGTCGCTCTTGAGCTGAACTGGTCTTGAACGCTTTATAAGCCGATACCTGTTGTTCGAAAGTACGGCTAAGGTGAGCAAAATTGTCTGACATCCATTTCTTCCTTATGTTTTGCTTAAGCACATCGATAAATCGTTAGACTGGATACGACGATGTTATCGATGTGCCCTTTATATTTATGAGTTAGCGCTATATTTTTGCTGCCACTTTCCATGCCGTGGAGAGCGCGCCTTCGATGTAGTCAAGAGATCCACAGTCACCAATTTGATGGACGGTATAGGTATCCGAAATATGGTTTGCTAATGTACTGTCGGTTTCTGCGCCTGAAGCGAGGATGACAGAGCCTGCGGGCAACGTTTGGATTTCCTCATTGCCTGCAAATGAAAAGTGGACTTGATTGGACGTGATCTCTTGAATAGAAACTTGGTTGTGCATTGTCACACCAAGCTTCTCGACTTCGTGCAACACTCGCCAGCGGCGAACAATTGACAGCTCTCTGCCTAATGTTTCACCTGGCTCTAATACCGTTACTTTTCGACCTCTCTGAGCAAGAAACTCCGCCAGTTCCAGACCAACCAGACCGCCACCGATAATACAAACGTTATCTGCTAGGGGCATCCAAAGATGGGAGAGCTTTCTTGTGGCTTCAACTGAGCCCGTAATACCACTCAATTGACCACTTTTGAGCAGGGTTCTTTGGAATAGATTGAACTTCTCTTTTCCAACATTACTGCCACCACTGGTCATCACTTTACGCAGCTCATCACCACTCCAGACATGCTTTTGTTCTACGCCTTTTATCTCAGGTTTACCTCTCAATGCTCCGGTCGCGACCACGACTTCGTCGGGCATTAGATCGGCTAATACAGATGGCGTCGCTTTGGTATTGAGCTTAACCGTGATCATTGGGTGGTCGATTTGCTGGTACAGGTAATCAAGCAGTTTGTTGTTCTCTGGGTACACCATTGAGGCGAAAAATAGCGTGCCGCCTAGACGTTTTTCTTGCTCAAGCAAGGTGACTTTGTGGCCACGTCTGGCGATTTGGCTCGCCGCCTCCATTCCGCCCGGACCACCGCCAATAATAACAACGTGTTTCTGACGTTCAGGGATGGAAAGAGGGTAGTGTTCTTCTTGCCCCATGGCTGGATTGACAGCACATTTAACACGTTGATTAATAAAAATTTGGCTTACACAAGTATAGCAGTAGATACAAGGACGAATGCTCTGAGGATTATTCGCCATTAGCTTGTTTGGCAGCTCTGGATCGGCGAGCAGTTTTCTTCCCATTGCGACAAAATCACACTGACCCTTTTCAATCGCTCGGTTGGCGACTTCAGGCTCCAAACGGCCGACGGCGATGACTGGAATCACTAGTTGTTTCGCAACCTCTGTCGCCCAATCTAAAAATCCAGCAGGCTTATGGACCAATGGTGCTTCAGTAAAGGCATCACCACTGGTTGTTGTGGCATATGCAGAGATACTGACCGCGTCCACACCAAGTTTTTCTGACAGTTTGGCAACGCGTAGGCAATCATTGAGATCGATGCCATCAGGCGTTCGCATTTCGCATGCGTCAAGGCGTAACCAAACGGGGTAATCACTACCAACCCTTTGACGAACTGAGGCGATGATTTCGCGTAACAGGCGAGTTCGATTCTCGAAACTGCCGCCGTATTCATCGGTTCGTTTATTGTAATATCTAGATAAGAAGCCAGCGATGATATAGCTGTGTGCGGCGTGTATTTCTACACCGTCAAATCCCGCTCTTTTCGCACGATCCGCCGCGTCAGCAAACCAGGTGATCATCTGTTCAATATCTTTATGATCCATGACGCGAATTTTGACATTGCCCCCTTTAGGGCGGACAAACGATGCCAGTTCTTCTTTTGATAGCGCGGCCATCATGGCCATAGATGCTTTAGGTGGTATCGACGGCACCCAAAGTTCTCGCCCTTCGGCGATGTCTCGAACGGCGGTTTTACCAGCATGCTGTAGCTGAATGGCGACTTTTGCACCGTGCTTGTGCACGCGTTCAGTTAGCTGCTTTAGGCCGGGAAGAAATTCGTCGGATGAAAGCCCGACTTGATAAGGTTCTGCAGTGCCTGCGGGGTAGGCTATTGCGCCCACACCCATGGTGATCAATCCCGCGCCACCTTTTGCTCGTGCTTCGTAATAAGCTTGAATACGCTCACCACAATGGCCATCTGATTCAGCAAGATTTGTTCCCATCGGTGCAGATACAATGCGATTGCGCACCGTCATTGAACCGATCTTTCCGGGTTTTAGAAGATGCTCATAGCTACTCATATTACTGTCCTTGTTCGATTAACAGCCGTGAAGAAAATCTAAACAGGTGCGGTTAAACAGAGCAGTGTGCTCGACTTGAACCCAATGGCCGCATTGGTTTAGTAAAATGAATTTTGCTTCAGGCACATTGTCGAGAAACTTAAATACACCGGATGGCGGATTAAAGAGGTCATTGCTACCCCAAAAGCCAAGTACGGGACACGCCAACTTGTGCAGATCTTTTGTCATGTTTGGCACCATCATGGTTGAAAACAGTTGACTTGGTTGGGTAACAGCGACAGCAACACGCTCGCGCAGAATGTCGTCTGTCAGTTGTGACGAGTCATGAAGTTGCAGGCTCATCACTTCTCGCATTTCGTGGATTCCCATTGGCCCTTGGTTGTATGTGGCCACCATTTTTTGGATGCCTTCCATCTCAAAATACGTTTCGCGCTCTTCCACCCCACCAGGCGCCATTAGGATCAGTTTATTGACCGTTGAAGGGTACTGTAACGCTTGGCCAAGCGCGATCGCGCCGCCTAAAGAATTCCCTAATAAGGTACATGGCGAGAGACGTAAGGTTTCGATGATTTCATTGAGTACGCTGACAAAGAAGTCGAGGTTATAGTGCACATCACTAGGCTTATCTGAGCGACCAAAACCGGGAAGGTCGAGGACAATATTACGAAAGCCCTGCTGGGTAAATTCAGGATAGTTGCCTTTAAAGTTACTGTATCCGGATGCGCCTGGTCCACTGCCATGTAGCCAAATCACCACGTCGCCTTCGCCTTCGTCTAGGTAGTGTACCGTGAGTCCATTTTGCAATGTTAGATAATGCTGCTCAGGCAAATTTAGCTCCAAATTAGACATTGCTTTCTCCTTGTTGTTGTTATGCCTTTCAGTCGCAATGACTGTCATCTTGCCATCGTCCTTTGTTTGGCCTGATTTTACATCGTCCGTTTAGACCAGATAGACTTTTGCGCTATAGACGCTGATTAGTCCCGTTGGACGATGTTGAGAGATAAGATATTTATCAACATAGGCTTGGTTCAATTTTTTATAAAAAATTGAGGGATATTGAATGGCAGGTCGGCGCTATTAATTAATAAGAATAAACACCGTCAGTTTTTGCTAGGGTTGATGATTCAACTGCTCCGACTCGTCACTCAATTTCATGGAATGAATCCTTTGAATACAACAGGAAGTAATATGACAGACACAATGAGTCCGAAGGTGAGTGGCACCTATGACCAAGTAGCAGACGTCATTTTACCTGTTCCTCGCAGTGAGACACAGGCAAAAATGGATCGTCGAGCGAAAGCGGCGATGTTAATAAAACCGTCTGATCATTACACGTTGGCCGATCGGTTTGAACAACAAGTAAGCCAAATCGCTGAGCGTCCATTCTTGATTTATGACCATCACTCATGGAGCTACCGCGAGGTTGATCGTCAGGCAAACAAAATCGCACATGTTGCACATGAAAAAGGGTTAAAAGCTGGCGATGTATGTGCCATGGCCATTGAGAACCGTCCCGAATTCTTTTTTGTTTGGCTTGGTCTCGCCAAAATCGGTGTGACCGTTGCTTTCATTAATACCCAAATTCATGGCATGCCATTGGTGCATGCCATTGATGCGTGTCAACCAAGTATGGTGATTGTTGGAGAAGAGTGCGCGCCACTGTTTGCCCAAACCATGGATGAATTTGCTGATTTTGCCCAGCTACCGCTTTATTTATTACCGGACCAAGAAAAACCCGCTGATGAGCGCATTCATGCTCGATTTGATTTAGGTTTTGTCCATGCGTTGCAGGCCGCTAGCGCAGAACCGTTTGATAAGGCAGTTCGTTCATCGGTAACGGCGGAAACGCCATCACTACTGATTTTTACCTCAGGAACGACGGGATTACCTAAAGCGGCGATCTACAGCCACATGCGTTGGATGACCTCTGGTGATGTGATGCAAGTGACGTTAGATGCCAAAGAAGATGACACTTTTTATTGTTTTCTTCCTCTTTATCACGGCGCTGCCGCTACATCAGTCACTTCTACCGCACTAGCTGCTGGGTCGGCGATTGTATTACGACGTAAATTCAGTTCGAGCTCGTTCTGGTGTGACATAAAACAACATCAGGTTACCGTTGTTCAATATATTGGCGAAATCTGTCGTTATTTGTTGAATTACGATGACAATAGCAATCAGGCTTTGGGCAATCGTGACCATAAAGTGCGCGCGATGTTAGGGGCTGGATTGACGGCTGAATCATGGCAACGTTGGTTGGATAAATTTGGCTCAATGGACATTTACGAAGGCTGGGGTTCAACCGAAGCCAATACGAACCTGATCAACTTAGACAACTATATTGGCTCATGTGGACGGGTGCCGGATAATACGAAAACCAACTTTTTGTTGGTGAAATACGATGTTGAAGCGGATCAATACGTTAAAGATAGCAACGGATTTTGCATCCCATGTGAGCCGGGAGAAGTTGGTGAAGCGCTCGGCATGATCATTAATCATCCAGAGATTGGTGCGGGGCGATTTGAAGGTTATGTGTCTGCAGAGGCTACGGAGCAAAAAATTGTCCGAAATGTGCTTGCAGATAATGATGCTTATTGGCGCTCGGGTGACTTACTTCGTTATGATGACGATGGCTACTACTATTTTGTCGACCGAATTGGCGATACGTTCCGCTGGAAAAGTGAAAATGTGTCGACCCAAGAAGTTGCCACTGAACTGGCGGATTTTAAAGGTGCTGAAACGATCAATATCTATGGTGTACAAGTGCCAAATCATGAAGGTCGTGCAGGTATGGCCGCGGTAGTAATGCAAGAGGGGGCGATTTTTGACCCAGCGGCATTTTATCAGCTCACTGAGGAACGATTACCGCGTTATGCGGCACCACAATTTGTTCGTGTCTGTGGGGCAGCAGACATCACCACCACATTTAAGCTGCGTAAAGTGGATCTGCAACGACAAGGTTATGACCCAGAGGAGTGTCAAGACCCGTTGTATGTGCGCAATGAGAAAACGGCGACTTATGAACCGTACTCACTCGACGTACTTAAAGCAGTGGGGTATCCACCATTTCACCAAATTGAACAGGGATAAGGAAGTATAACAATGGGATTAAAAGGAACCGCAGCAATCGTTGGCGCGGCGCAGTATAAGCCTGAGAAATATCAAACTGCTCCGCAAATGTTTCACTTGGAGCAGGTGGCTGATCTTAGCCGTCGAGCGGTGCTTGATGCTGGGCTGAGTATGAAAGATGTCGATGGCCTTGTGCTACATGGCCCGCAATTTCATGAAGCGTCCATTTTTGTACCAGCGATGGCGGCAGAATACCTCGGGGTAGAAGTTAACTTTGCTGAAGTGGTGGATCTTGGTGGCTGTTCTTCGGTTGGGATGATCTGGCGCGCCGCTGCGGCCATTGAAATGGGCCTATGCCAAGCGGTTTTGTGTGTTATTCCTGCTCGCATGGCACCATTTGCTCCGGGTGAAGATTTAAGCTGGATGGCCGAGGCGATGCGCTACGGTGGTCATTCGACGGCGTTTGGTGCCCCTGAAGCGGAATTTGATCTGCCTTATGGCCACGTTGGCCAGAATACCGGCTATGCAATGATCGCCCAACGTTACGCCGCGAAATATGGTTATGATAAGCAAGCGATGGCTAAAATCGCGGTCGATCAACGATTTAACGCGCAGTATCATCCAGATGCCATCTTCAACGGACAAACGCTTACTGCTGAAGACGTACTAGCGAGTAAAGTGGTCGCCGATCCGCTTCATGTGCTTGAAATTGTGATGCCAGTTGCCGGTGGTGCTGCGGTATTGGTGACATCGAAAGAGTTGGCCACACGTGCGCGACACCGCCCTGCGTTTGTGAAAGGTTTTGGTGAACGCTTGTCCTATAAATCCCCCTCTTACAGTGAAGAGATGACAGTGACACCGCTAGAGCGAGCCGCGAAACAAGCCTTTACCATGGCTGGCGTGAAGCCAGAAGATATGAATGCGGCGCAGCTTTATGACTGCTACACCATTACCACGTTGCTCTCACTAGAAGACGCGGGGTTCTGCGGCAAAGGGGAGGGGATGTCGTTTGTTAAAGAACATAACTTGACGTTTAAAGGTGATTTTCCGCTGAACACCCATGGTGGTCAGTTAAGCTTCGGTCAATCGGGGGCGGCCGGTGGCATGTCGCAAGTGATAGAAGCCTTTCACCAAATCGCTGGCCGTGCAGATCAAAGGCAGTTGGCGAAATGTGACCAAATTTTTGTCAGTGGCACAGGTGGCGTGATGAGTGAGCAGGGCGCCCTGATCTTGCAAGGAGCATAAATCGATGAATCATACTAAACCAATGCCGTTAGCAACGGCGATTTCAACGCCTTTTTGGCAATCGCTAAAAGATGGTGTTGTTCGTATTCAACAATGCCAAGACTGTCAAGGCTGGGTCTTTTATCCACGCCACCATTGTTCACACTGCCTTAGTGACCAGTTGGAGTGGAAAGAGGTATCGGGAGAAGCGACGTTGTATAGCTTTACCATCGCTCGAGTGCCAACCATGGCTGAGTTTGCTAGCGATAAGCCGCAAGTGCTGGCGGTCGCTCAACTCAAAGAAGGTGTACAGATCAACACAACGATAGTGGGTGTTGAAGAAGCGGATCTAGCCGTTGGCATGCCGTTAAAGCCCGTTTTTGAAGAGGTGGATGCAGAAGGCACAACGCTGCTGCAATTCACGGCGAAGGAGGTTGACTTTGATAAGATCACTTACCAGAGCCCGCTTGAGTGCTTAAGTAAAAACGATCGTGGCCAGGTGAAAATTGGTGTCGAGAATACCGCCGCGATCAGCGCATTACCGTCGTTAGGCTTTACGCCTTGGAGTAACCAGATTACCGTCGATCAAGCACTTATTGATGATTTTGCTAAGCTATCGGGTGATGATTATTGGTTGCATACCGATCCAGAGCGAGCGGAGAAAGAGAGTCCATTTGGCTCTACGATTGCTCACGGTGCACTTGTTCAAGTACTTCAGTCAAGATTTGATTTAGCACTTCCGTATGAAATTACCGGTTTTAGCACCATGATGAATTACGGCTCTGATCGCTTACGTTTTCCTGCCCCGGTGCCCGTTGATTCCGTGTTGCATGCGCGTGCGCGAGTGAAGTCTGCGACTCAAAGTCCAAAAGGCACTCAGCTGACGCTGGAAGTGATGACTCATGTAGTGGGTAATGAACGCCCATCAGTGATTAACGAGTTGGTGATTATTTATCGTTAGTGGCAGCGACAAATTTAGAAGTAGAGAGAAGGGCCCGAATGTAAATTCAGGCCCTTTTGCTTTTTGATGATGGACGTCGTTCATGAACAGACAAGTCGCGCTAAGTGATGTGGTTACATATTATTTATGCAGCCTTATTGATATGAGATTGATTTTTTTTTGCTATGTTTAATCTAGGTGCTTAATCAAGCATTTTTCGAGGCAAGGAATAAAATGCCATATTGATATTTATGAGTGAGCGACGGTGGAGGAGATTCGAGTCACGGCTCACGATTCATGATGGGATCATGAAAGGGGAAATCAGATGGGAAACACCAAAGTATTTGAACCACTAAAAAAAGTGGCGCTGGCGGCGTTATTCTTTTCTCTCTTTGGTTGCGGGGGAGGTGGTGATGGGGAGGTACAGTCGAGCTCGGATACCACACCGCCAGTGATCTCTGTTATGGGTGATAATCCTGCGATGGTAGAGCAAGGGGAAACCTATAGTGATGCAGGAGCTACGGCTGACGATGCCGTTGACGGTTCAGTTACGGTAACAACAACAGGGGATGTTGATACTAGTAAAGTGGGCACTTATACCATTACTTATGTGGCAACAGATGCGGCTGGAAATGAAGCTTCTGCGAGTAGAACGGTAAAAGTACAAGCGGCAGTCACTAAGTCAGATACGACACCTCCGGTGATCACGGTACTGGGGGATAACCCAACGAAGATAAGCCAAGGTCAAACGTACAATGACGCAGGCGCAACAGCGGATGATGATGTCGATGGCTCTGTTGACGTAATAACAATTGGGAATGTCGATACTAATATCAAGGGTGATTACTCCGTGACTTACGAAGCGATGGACTCATCTGGTAACCAAGCGACCGCTACACGAACTGTAACGGTTGTTCAACCGCAAGACGCATTTGTATCTATCGAACAGGGGCTTTCGAGCATTTCGATGCTAGAAGGTGATGAAAAAATCATCGCGTTTGTCGTTAAGTTTATTGATGGCAATGCCGCAGAGTATGGCGTGCAGCTGGAACAATCGGTCACACCGGCAAGCGGTGTCTCCTATACCAGTAACTACCCTAATGGGGGATGGCTTGCCGCAGAAGATAACTCATGGGTCGTCAACGTGACATTGAATGCCGTAACCGCAGGTGAGTATACGTTCACCAGTGTGGTGAATTTGGTAGAAACAGGACAAACAATGACATTGTCGTTGCCAATTACGGTTACTGATACCGCGTCTCGAAGCTCAATGAAGTTAAGTACCCCTGGAACTGATAAAGATGCCATTACGCTCGGGCAAACTGAAGAGCTGATTGTCAGTGCCAAAGTAACACGTACCGCCACTGCTCCAGAGACTCTAACACTTGAACAAGTCGATGAGGCTGGGACTGGCGTTATTGCGACGCTCGGCTCACTGCGTGATGACGGTATCGCACCAGACATTGTGGCTAGGGATTTGGTTTACACCGGTTTGCACACCGTTTCTAAAAACAGTATCGGTGAACTTTATTACCGCGTTACCAATGGCGAGATCAAATCAGGAGTTCATACGCTTAGTGTTACTCAATTACCCACTTCAGTTGCTCCGTCAGATTTCAGTGCTCTTATTACCGATGAGAGTGGCAACCAAATCTTTAGTAACGAATTGTTGGTCAAGTTTGTAGATGTAACTAGCGAAGATCGTATACAGGAAATCGTCGCGTCAGAGAACGGTACAATTGTTGGTACGGTATTGAGTCTAGGGATTTACCAACTCCAAGTTGAAACCAATAATTCGTTATCTCGTTTAGAGCAAGTGATTGAATCTCTTCAAACATACACTGAAGTGGACTATGTCGAATACTCAGTGCTTGCGAGCATTGATTCTTATCCGAATGACAGTGAGTTTTTGAATCAATCCAATATGACCACAATACGTGCCGATAAGGCGTGGTATATCTCTTCTGGCGACACCCTTGTTGGTGTGGTGGATACTGGCATTGACTATACACACGCCGATTTAGACAGCAAAATTATTAAAGGAATCGATTCTGTCTCCGGTGATGATGATCCTATGGATGAAAATGGCCATGGCACCCACGTTGCGGGACTGATCGGGGCGGAATCAAACAATAGTGATGGTATCGCTAGTGTTGCTTGGAACAGTAAAATTTTGGCAGTTCGAGGTCTAGGCGGAAGTTACGCGGCACTGGTCTCTGCGATTCGCTATTCTGCGGACAGGGGCACTAAAGTAGTAAATATTAGTGGCGGTGGTTATGTCGATTCGGTCTCGCTAAATCGCGTGATTGACTATGCGTCGAATAAAGGGGCCTTAATCGTATCCACAGCCGGTAATGATGCGTCGAATAAGAGAAAGTACCCTTGTTATTATGAACAAACACTGTGCGTAGGAAACGCAACAGATCTTGATGAGAGAGCATCTTTAAGTAACTTTGGGACATGGGTTGATATTGCGGCACCGGGCGAAAATGCGCGTTCTACTCAGCTTGGCGGTGGTACGTCGATAAAATCGGGCACTAGTATGGCTGCGCCTTTGGTGTCGGGTTCTGCCGCGGTGATATGGACTCAACACCCTGAATGGGAACCAAAGCAAATTAGGGAGCGGTTGCTCAGGTCTGGTAAATCGGTTGACGCAGCACTGTTGATTGGTACAAGTCGCGTTGACCTTTTTGAGGCGGTGTTTAATGGTGGTTTTGAGATTGGGGACTTGGCTGAATGGGAAACTAGTGGTACCGCGAGTAGCATTACTGAACTGGGTAGTCTACGTCCACCTTCAGGGAATCGAATGGCGTTGTTGAGTACTGGTCCAGAAGAAGATCAAGCGGAAACAACCTTGCTCAAGTCATTTGTTATTCAGCCGGGCGTTACAGAGTTAACGCTTGAGTTGACTTACAATTTCCTTACCGAAGAGTATCCGGAATTTTTAGGCTCTCCATTTGATGACATATTGCTTATCACATTGACATTGCCCGATGGCACGCAACAAGAGTTAGCCCGTGATAGTGTGAATGACTCTGAGTTTACGCTCATTGACGGCATTGATTTTCCAGGAGGGGATGACACTGTGGGGCACATAGGGTTTAAGAACGTCAGCTTAACCATACCGGTGACACAAGGGCAAGGTGAGTACCGAATCAATATTTCAGACAGTGAAGATGATCTGTACGATTCCGTGTTGTTGATTGACGATATCGTCGTTAAGTAGTCAGCGTTTCAACTCGAATTGTCAACAGACAGTAGGCAGAGTGTATTTAGCTCTGCTTGCTGTCTGTTGCTAGCAAAAGAAGATAGTTGTTAGTATTAAATCAGTTCGTCTGCTTGTTGTTTGACTTTAAATTTGTCGAAGTACTTTTTGGTTAGATGCGGGACGAGTAAGCGCAGTGGCATTCTTTTCAAATGCCCTCTTAGGTAGAGGAATGTTTCTGCCAACCCATGTCCTGACTTTCTGTGAGGTGGAAATGAGCGGGTAAAAATGGCAAAGAAACAGAAATCCAATACAGTGAGATACAACCAATTGGGTCTGAACTGAGCATAGTGATCAATCACCGTGGTAGGAATTTGAGAGCAATAAATTTGCTGACTGTAACGTAACGCTAAGTAGATCGATGATTCGTTACCAATCGTACGACCAAGTTCGATGAGATCATCCCAAAATGACGCTTCTACAGAATAATGATTGATCAACAGAGCAATGTCGTAAAGATCTCTTAGCCCTTTGGCATATTCACTTTCGTAGAACAGATGAATGGCACTATGGGCGAGCATTGCATGTGGGGTGAGTACTTTTTGATTGGGGTCATCGCTAAACGGAAGTGATTGTTCGAATAAATGTTTATTATTAATGGACTCTTTTAATGTCTTCGGCAGGATATTGAAATGTACATCCAGTTCTACTTGGCGATAAATATGTCGTAATGGCGGGATCTCTTGCGACCAATTGCGGTAGAATTTTTCATCGTAACTATTCACCGGAGCAGGCATCCAGCCATGAGATCTTAGTGCGGCTTCGACCTGTGGTAAGTCTTCCTCCTGCACAAGAACATCAATATCGCTCATCATTCTTCCTGAGAAGTTACTCATGTTATTTAAGTGGTAGGCGCTGCCTTTCAAATAGATCCAATTGATGTTGAGTGGAGAGAGCGCATGAGCAATTTCGTCAGTTTCAACCGCCAATTTTCTGCGCTGGTTGTCGTAAAATAGTGTGGCAGTATCGAGCTGTTGGCGAAATTTTTTAGGTAGACGAGACCATACTCCACGTGTATTACAATGATACTTAAGCTGTCCCAACATATTAAAATATCGAGCTTCAGCTACGATATTCGATAATGTTGCCGGCGAGACTTCGATTAACTGTTCAGGCTGAACTAATACATCAACTAGCTTTATCACAACGGTTTTCTGCCTCCAAGTAATGGCTTAGTGCTTGCTCACAATCTTGAAAATTACTGTACTCTACATAGAGATTTTCACAGGTGTTGATAAGTTTTTTTGCACATTGAAACCCATTGTTATTCAACAATCCGAAGTTAAAACAGTTTTGGATTAGTTCAGTTAATGCAACTGCCGAGTCCATACGTTCTATATATAAAGGTTCATCTGGGTTAAAATTCACCATGACAATTAAGCTTGGCTTCGCGGTCTCTTGCGCCCGTATTGAGCTTGAAAGAGGAGGCTTCACTAAGCAAATGGAACCTTTATGTGTATCAACAGCAATGTCACTAAAATGGTCATCACTAAAATAGGGTTTGATGACGTCAATGGATTGGTTCTTTAGGCTGATGGGTCTGGCAAGGGCGTGTATAGCCAAGCTTTCGGTATGCACTAATGCTAATTCATCCGAGAGTAAACGCCAACCTTGGGAAGCTAAATAGGCACAGAGGGTACTTTTCCCTGATCCAGAAGGTGCTGAAATAATAATGCCTTTACCGTTCTTTTCTAATGAAGCTGCATGGATGATCAAGTGTTGATGAGCTTGGGTCGAAATAACCCAGTTCATTCCCCATTCAAGCAGTGCGTGGGCTTGAGAAAGGGGGAGTGGTTTAAAGGGAGCCAGATGATTAAAATAAAACGCAACTTGTGGTTTAAAAAAACGACGATACCAACAACCATGTTTGATTGCGATATAGTAATCAACATATGTTTGTGAAGAAGGCTCTTTTAAGTTGGAGCGATAGTGCGTGCAAAGGTAGTCATGGATGGTAGAAACGTTAGATTCAATCTGAAAAGTAAACTCCCCCACTTGAAGTAGGTATAATCGATTCTTAAGGAACATTAATGGACTCACTCCTTGAGCAAAATTATCCTCATTGATATCAGTTTTACGATGATATCATTAATCCATTGAGTTTCGTGTTGGCTAATTTTAACTTTAGATGGATTATTTTGTTTCTGTACTAAATCTACTAGCAAACGGAGTGCTTTTCTTTCACATAATAAGGTTTCACATGTGAATGGACTAAAAATCACCACGTTATGTTCGCTAGTAAACACGCTATCTTTCAAGCAAAACGCTGGATTTATTTCGATATTGTCTGCTTGATGTAAATTTTTAAGTAAATGATTTATTATCAAACGTTATCCCACCTATTAAGACGAGTCGTTACGTCAAGCATCGCTTGCGAATATTTTGTCCCACTTGTTTCCTGTAATTGTTTTGTTTCAATATCCCAAAGGATGGTGTTAACGGAACGAAACAGCGCTTCTTTGAATACTTTTTGAACGTAGGTCTCATCGCCAACGTAGTTTATCGGAGAAGGGTGAAATAAACCGTTGAGAAAACCAGCTGTGACGCAGCAATGGAAGTTTGGAACGCCATTGAGCACATCAATATTTACTTTCTGCTTACTTTCAATATTCTCGAACTCTAACCAGAAGCTTGTGTCAGATCTCATTAGGCATTGCAATAATGCGGGGTTTTCTGTGTCAGGGTTCACTCGGTAGCGCCAGGTTTTGCTCATCCGAGGTTGTATCTTATAGGAGCTGAGATTGTGGGGGAACAATTCATGAAACGGAGTAGTGGCGTAATATCCTTGCTTCTCCAGTTCTTGATTTACTATCTCATTGTCACCGATGAAGGTGTTAATCCAGTATAACGGGCTTTTGGCCTGAGTCTGACAGTTATGGGGGTGGGAAGCATTACCGGACAATTGCGAAACGATACTACATTGATCGCTATAGAGGCCTCCTCCCCAAGCAACAGGGCTTTTTACGGATAATAAAATCGGTGAAGTAACCGCAGCTGAACGAATGAATCGTCTTCGTGAAAAGCGCGACGTTGCAGCTGCATTTTGATCGTCGCTCCGTTGAATGTTAGTAATGTTGTCACCATCTGGCATTGTTTTTGGTTTCTCTTTGTTATCCATAACTTTCACCGATTTGAAATCTCAGAAGTCTTTATTTTTTAGCTACAACAGAGTGATTGTAGTCTACTTATTGCATTTGTTCCCGAAAACTCAAGTCAAAACAACAATTCAACCTTTAGTCTTAATGGACGATGAGAGATTTCCATAACCTTTCGATAATTGCCAGTGTGTAATAATCAGAGGACGAGAATATGGATATCAAGGCGCTCGGGTATTTTGTAGCCCAGACCGATGACTTGAATAAGTGGCAACACTATGCAGAGCAAGTATTGGGCATGTCTACCCACCCAGCCCCAAGTGGCGGCCTATACGTAAAAATGGATGAGCGTCCATTTCGTATGCTCATTATTGAAGGAAGCGAGAATCGTTATATCGCTTCAGGTTGGGAGCTGGCTTCTAAAGGCGCATTCGATGCCGCCCTTGAAAAGCTCACCGAGCATCAGGTGCCATGGGAGCTAGCCGACAACGAGCAATGTACGCAACGTGGTGTGCAACAGCTAGTGACATTTAACGACCCTGCTGGCAACACTCATGAAGTGTACTGGGGATTCCTATCAGGTTGCGAACCGCTTGTTTCTCCTCAGGGCGTCCCTCGTTTTCTTACCGATGAAATGGGGCTTGGCCATACCGTTCTTCCTGCTCCTAATTTTGACGAAACGCACCAGTTCTTAACCGAAGTGATGGGTTTCCAACTTTCCGATATTTTCAATTTCCGTCCAGCAGAAGACGCGCCAAGTGCTCGCATTTACTTTATGCACTGTAATAATCCTCGTCACCACAGCCTTGCAATCTGCGAGTTTCCTGTGCCATCGGGCTGTGTACACACCATGGTTGAAGTGGATTCCATGTCGGAAGTGGGGCGAGCGAATGACCGCCGTATTGAACATGGTGTCCAGCTATCAGCGACGCTGGGTCAGCATCTGAATGACAAAATGACCTCTTTTTACATGCAGACGCCTTCAGGTTTCGATATGGAATTTGGCTACGGCGGCCTACAGGTCGATTGGGATAATCACAGTGCCTTTGAATTTACTCGTGTCAGCCTATGGGGACACGATTTTTCGGTCGGACAGGAGAAATAAGATGAATAAGGAAATGACCATTGAGCAGATGGTGAACTCCCTCGAAGATGGGATGACGATCGGAATCGGGGGGTGGGGGCCTCGCCGTAAACCAATGGCGTTGATTCGCGCCATTTTAAACTCAGACGTGAAAGACCTTACCGTTGTCGCTTATGGCGGTGCGGACGTCGGCATGTTGTGTGCTGCAGGGAAAGTGAAAAAACTCATTTTTGCCTTCGTTTCTCTTGATTTCATCCCACTTGAGCCTTTCTTCCGCCAAGCGCGCCAAAAAGGTGAATTAGAAGTGATGGAAATTGATGAAGGGATGATGTTGCTCGGGTTACGGGCTGCTGCTTGGGGGTGCCCTTATATCCCAACAGCCTTGGGTTTAGGCACCGATGTGGTTTCGGTGAACCCTGATTTGAAGCGCGTTGACAGCCCTTATGATGGCAAAGAGTGGGTGGCAATGCCGGCTCTGAAACTGGATGTTGCGCTCGTGCACGTCGACAAAGCCGATCGACGAGGTGTTTGCCAAATCAAGGGACCAGATCATTACATGGATGATTGGTTTGCTCGTGCGGCAGATAAGACATTTGTCAGCTGTGAAGCGCTCGTTGAATCGGACGCGTTCTACAGCGCAGAAGAATCACGTTATGTGCTTTGGGAGCGCTGTCATACCACGGGTGTTGTTGAGGTGGCTGGAGGGGCTCATCCAACGTCTTGCGCGCCATTGTACGGCTTTGATACCGCGCACTTTAAAGAGTATGCCGGATTCGCCCGTGAAGGTGGATTCGAAGGCTACTACGCCAAGTTTATTGAGCATCAAAATGAGCAAGGCTATCAGGAAAAAGTGGGTGGTTTGGATGCCATTCGACAGTTAGCACTACCTGTTTACTAGAGGATGATACGATGACAGTTGCAAAAGACTACAGCCTTGCCGAGTTAATGATCTGTGCCGGTGCAGAAGCCTTTCGCCATGATGGAGAAGTGCTCGCAACCGGGATCGGTGTGATCCCGCGTCTTGCTGCCAGCCTGGCAATGAAGACAAGCAACCCTGATTTGATGATGACAGACTCAGAGGCATTCCTGCTATCTGAGCCGAATCCAATTGGTCAACGCAGCGAGCAGTTTATCCAGAAAAATGAAACTTGGATGGGATTTTCGCGCATTTTTGACAACGTGTGGAGCAAAAAGCGACACGCCATGGTCGGGCCAACCCAAATTGACCAGTTTGGTCAGGCGAATATTTCTGCATTGGGCAGCGATTACCAGCGTCCAAAAGTGCAAATGTTGGGTGTGCGTGGCTTTCCAGGAAACTCGATTTGTCATGCGAACTCATTTTTCGTTCCTGATCACAATAGCCGTGTGTTCGTCAGCGGTGAATGCGACATGGTGGCGTCAATTGGTAAAAACCCAGCGCGACTACCTAAAGGTTACTCGCTGGATGATATCGACCTGCGCTTGGTTATCACCAACCTTGCCGTAATGGACTGGCAAGGACCTAACAACCAGCTGCGTGTGCTCAGTGTGCACCCAGGTGTATCGGTGGATGACGTGGTTGCCAACACGGGCTTTGAGATCTTTGTGCCGGATGTTGTCAGTGTGACTCCTGCGCCAACGATTGAGCAACTGGAGATCATTCGTCAGTTAGATCCGCATAATATTCGTGCTCGACAATTAAAAGACAATCCTCCTGGCGTTCGTGTATCTGAGGCTGCTGAAAAGGAGAGCGTGGTATGAGCGAAGAAACAATTTTGATTGACGACGTGGTTGAATACCAAGTTCGTAGTGGTATCGCGGTCGTCACGATGGCAAGACCGCAATACAACAACGCGCAGAATGGTCAAATGACTTATGCCTTGGATAATGCTTTTAAGCGTGCTTGTGATGACGACGATGTTAAAGCCATTGTTCTGTGTGGCGCAGGTAAGCACTTTTCCGCCGGTCACGATATAGGCTCTCCGGGCCGCGATGTGGATCAGAGCTTTGATCGTACAAGCCTTTGGTATGACCATACCAATAAGCCTGGGGGCGAGTTCCAATACGCCCGTGAGCAGGAAGCGTATTTAGGCATGTGCCGCCGTTGGAGAGAAATGCCGAAGCCAACCATTGCAATGGTGAATGGTGCCTGTATTGCAGGCGGCTTGATGCTGGCCTGGGTGTGCGACCTTATCGTTTGTTCGGAAGACAGTTTCTTTCAAGATCCTGTGGTACGAATGGGGATTCCTGGCGTGGAATATTTTGCTCACGTGTTTGAGATGAACCCACGTGTCGCGAAAGAGTTTCTGTTCTTGGGTGAGCGAATGAGCGCACAGCGCGCTTATGAGCTTGGCATGGTGAATCGCGTTGTTGCAAGAGAAGACCTTGAAGCAGAAACGTTCAAAATGGCGGAAAAAATCGCCGAGATGCCAAGACTTGGCCTGCAACTGACCAAGCAAGTCGTCAATACCATTGAAGATATCATGGGCAAACGCACCTCGATGGACATGGCGTTTGGTTTTCACCACTTTGCTCATGCTCACAACCAGTTGATTTCTGGTGACAAGCTGTCGGGATTTGATGCAAAAGCGATGGCAAAAGCCAACAAGCAGCAACACGCTGAATCTGAGAAAGTGAGGTAGGCGCATGTTACAGACAGAGCTCACCCAAAAACTCGGTTGTCGATACCCAATTGTGCAGACGGCAATGGGATGGGTGTCGGATTCAAACCTAGTGATTGCCACCACAAATGCAGGCGGCTTTGGCTTTCTGGCTGGTGCAACCATTAACCCAGATGACTTGGAAGATGAGATTAAGCGTGTCATCTCTCACACCGGCAGCCGAAACTTTGGCCTCAATTTCCATATGTTTCAGGAAAATGCTGCGCAATGTGTCGACTTGGCCATTGAATACCAACTGAAAGCGATCAGTTACGGTCGTGGTCCTGATAAAGAAACCATTGCGCGTTTGAAAGCTGCCGGGGTGCTATGTATCCCAACCGTCGGTGCAGTAAAACATGCGGTGAGCGCGGTGAAACTCGGTGCCGATATGATCACCATTCAAGGCGCAGAAGGGGGCGGTCATACTGGTGGTGTTCCATCTTCTATTTTGCTTCCTCAAGTGTTGGATGCGGTTGATGTGCCAGTGATTGCTGCTGGCGGTTTTTCTACGGGGCGTGGTTTGGCATCGGCGCTGGGTGCTGGCGCCTGTGGTATCGCGATGGGCACCCGCTTTTTGATGACCACGGACTCGCCAACACCGAGTGCGACGCTGGAGCGTTATCTCAACGTCAGAGACCCGCAACAAATTCAAGTCACCACTGCGGTGGACGGACTTAGACACCGAATGATTGCCACTTCCCTGATTAGAAAGCTTGAAAAATCGAGTGCAATGGGACGTCTTCTGATTGCCCTTAAAAGTGCATGGGAATGGAAGAAGCAAACCAACATGACATTCCTGCATATGCTGAGTGTGTTTTTTAAAGCGTTAAAAGAAGATCCAGCAGAGCTGTCACAAACCGTTATGGCGGCGAATCAGCCAGTGTTGTTACAACACTCGATGGTTGATGGTCACCCTGATCAAGGTATTTTACCAAGTGGGCAGGTTGCCGCGGCGATTGATGAACTGGTTTCTGCTGAGCAGCTTATTCACGGCATTGCTGAAGAAGCGGAGCAGTGTTTAAACCGCTTGTATCAGGAGAATGCCAACCATTTTATCTATATGCACAAGGAAGTGAGTTAGATGACACAACGAAATAATCAAATCGATGCGTTTAGCATCGTTATCGACAATGGTATCGCAGAGCTTGTTATTGAAAAGCCGCCAGTGAATGCCCTGGACAGCCATGAATGGCTTGCGTTAGCTCAAGCGATTGACCAGCTTGGCAATGAGGAGCAGGTTAAAGTGATTGTGATTCGATCACAAGGACGTGGTTTTTGTGCCGGTGTTGATATTAAGGAGCTGGATCAGTACCCAGAGCGTATTGTTCAAGTGAATGCGGGTAACTACGCCACGTTTAAAGCGGTGCATCGTAGCCCGGTTCCGGTGATCGTCGCGGTGCACGGTTATGTGCTTGGCGGTGGCATTGGTATTACTGGTGCGGCTGATATTGTCATCGCTTCGGAATGTGCCACTTTTGCCCTGCCTGAAGTTGATCGCGGTGCGATGGGCGGTGGCGCGCATCTACAACGCCTATTCCCAGTACAAAAAGTGCGTTACATGTTCTTTACTGGCGAAACGGTGACCGCACAAGAGGCGGATCGTTATGGCTTTATTGAGCGTATCGTTCCTCATTCTCAGTTAAGAGAAACCGCGTTAGAGATCGCAAGCAAGATCGCAGCGAAAAGCCCGGCGATGATACGCATCGCAAAAGAGGCACTGAACGGTATCGAAGATGGTGATTTAGAAGCTAAATACCGCTGGGAACAAGGATTTACACTGGAAGCTTACACTCGTCCAGATTCAGCAGAAACACGACGCGCGTTTGTTGAAAAACGTGAAGCGCGTTTCGATGTGTAATGGAGGACATAAACCACCATGGAACTAATTTTTAATGATAAACAACGAGCTTTTCGCGACGAAGTACGCCAGTGGCTCGCTGAAAATGTACCTCGTGAGCCATTAGCCAGCTACGACACCAAAGAAGGCTTTGAACAGCATCGTGCGTGGGAGAAAAAACTGTCTGACGCGCGCCTTTCTATGGTGATGTGGCCTGAAGAGCTCGGTGGTCGCGGTTGTGACCTGATTGATTGGCTGATATTCGAAGAGGAGTATTACGGTGCAGGCGCGCCAATGCGTGTTAACCAAAATGGCCAGTTACTGCTTGGCTCAACGTTGATTGATTTTGGCACCGAAGCGCAAAAGCAGCAATTTCTGCCTCGCATGGCATCGAGCGAAGACATGTGGGCTCAAGCGTGGTCTGAGCCTAATGCAGGCTCTGATATGGCGGCCATCACCAGCAAAGCAGTTCGTGACGGTGACGAATACGTTATTAATGGCCAGAAGACCTGGTCAACTCGAGCCATTTTTGCCGACTGGTGTTTTGGCCTGTTTCGCAGTGAACCAGACTCGACACGCCACCATGGCCTGTCTTATATCATGGTGAAATTGGACACGCCGGGTGTGACTATCCGTCCAATCAAGGCACTGAACGGCAAAGAGGCGTTTGCGGAAATCTTTTTTGACAACGTACGTGTGCCGGTTGAAAACCGCATCGGTGACGAAGGTCAAGGCTGGAAGGTAGCGATGGCGACCGCGGGCTTTGAACGTGGATTGTTGCTGCGTTCACCCGCTCGATTCCAGCAGACGGCTCGCGAGCTGATCAAATTGTTTCACGAAAACAAGCAGCATGCTGAGCAAAATCCACAACTTGCCGTGGAAGTCGCCAACGCGTGGTCGGATGCACAAGCTTACGCTTTATCGGCGTACTACACAGTGGGGCGACTCAGTAAAGGCGAAAAAATCGGCGCCGAATCCAGCGTAAACAAAATCTTTTGGTCAGAGTTGGATTTAAAAATGCATGAGCTGGCGATGGAAATTCTCGGTGCGAGAGGCGAACTGATAGGAGAACAAAGTTCGAAATGGCTAGAAGGCTTCCTCTTTTCTCATGCGGGTCCTATCTACGCAGGAACGAACGAAATTCAACGCAACATCATTGCCGAGCGTATGCTTGCGCTACCAAAAAGTTGAGGTGAGAAATGGACTTTACATTCACAGATGATCAGTTGGCCTTCCAGGAAGCGATAAGCCGTTTTCTGATGACGGAAACCGCCCCTGAAGTGTTAAGAGAGATTTGGGAGACCGATTCAGGCCGCTCACCGATATTGATGACCAACATTGCCGAGCAAGGGGTACTTGCGGTCTCGGTTCCTGAAGAGGCCGGAGGCATTGGTATGGGCGATGTTGCTTGGTCTTTATTGACTCAAGAGCTCGGCTATTACTGCATTCCGGATGTGATTGCTGACACCGGCTATACCGCAGTTGGTTTACTGAGTGCGTTACCGACCTCAGGCCAACGTGATGAGTGGCTTGAGCAGATTGCATCTGGAGCGTTACGCGTTGCGGTTTCGCATCCGGTTAACGCATTAGTTGCTGACGCGCACCTGGCTGATTTGTTACTGATGTTTGATGGTGATGATCTTCATGCCGTTAAGCGTGATCAGGTCGATATCGAAGCCTGCAACAGTATCGACTCCTCTCGACGTTTAGCCAAAGTGGCATGGCACCCAAGTGCTGAAACCAAATTGGTTGGCGATGAGCAAGGTAAGGCGATAAAAAACCAGCTATTTAACCGTGGTACATTAGCGACCGCTGGGCAACTGCTGGGACTTGCGCAACGTATGCTCGATCTTTCGGTTGATTATGTAGCGCAACGAAAACAGTTTGGTCGTGCGATTGGCAGTTTCCAAGCGCTGAAGCACCACTTGGCGGATGTGGCGAAAGAGATTGAATTTGCACGTCCGGTCTTGTACCGCGCAGCATACTCGTTGGAATCTGGTCACTCTGATGTTGAGTTCCACGTTTCTCAAGCAAAACTGTTTGCTTCCAAAGCGGCGCATTTAGCGGCAAAGCACGGCATTCAGGTTCACGGTGCGATGGGTTACACCTGGGAAGTGGATTTACAGATGTTCATGAAGCGTACATGGGCGCTGGAATCTTACTGGGGTTCAAAAGCGTTCCATCAGCAGCGAGTTACCGACTTCGTACATACTTCTCTGGCCAACGCATTAGAGACTGCAGGCCCTGCATCTACATTCGGGAGAGACTAATGGCACAAGCATACATAGTAGACGCAATAAGAACGCCAACGGGACGACGCAAAGGGAGCTTAGCTCACGTACACGCGATGGACCTAGGCGCTCATGTGCTAAAAGCACTGGTCGAACGCAACAACATTCCTGCCCAAGAATACGATGATGTGATTTTTGGTTGTGTGGACACCATTGGTTCGCAAGCGGGCAATATTGCTCGAACTAGTTGGTTGGCGGCGGGCTTACCACTGAATGTACCGGGTACCACGGTGGATCGCCAATGTGGCTCTTCTCAGCAGGCTATCCATTTTGCCGCGCAAGCGGTGATGAGTGGCACACAAGATGTGATCGCCGTGGGTGGCGTACAAACCATGACCCAAATACCTATCTCTTCTGCCATGCTGGCTGGACAACCGCTTGGTTTTACCACGCCATTTGCTGAGAGTGAGGGATGGAAAGCCCGCTTTGGCGATGCCCCCGTGGATCAATTCTATGCCGCTCAGCGCATCGCTGACCATTGGGGAATTACTCGCGCAGAGATGGAAGCGTTTGCTCTGGAAAGTCACCGCCGTGCGATAGTCGCTCGAGAAGAGGGCTACTTCGATCGAGAAATCGTACCATTCGCTGGGCTAAGTCGCGATGAAACGCCAAGAGAAACATCGATTGAGAAAATGGCTGAGTTGGAGCCTGTTGGTGAAGATTACCCCTCGATCACCGCCGCTGTATCAAGCCAAACCTGTGACGCATCAGCTGCTCTGTTGATCGTTTCAGAAGCAGCGTTGAATCGCTACAACCTGACGCCACGTGCTCGAATTCATCATTTAAGTGTGTTGGGTGATGACCCAATTTGGCACTTAACGGCACCCATCCCTGCCACCAAAGTGGCGTTAGAAAAAGCCGGTTTGGAAATGAGTGACATCGACATCGCCGAAGTGAATGAAGCGTTTGCATCGGTCGCGATGGCTTGGATGAAAGAAACGGGCTGTGACTACGATCGAATGAATGTTAATGGCGGCGCGATTGCACTGGGACACCCTCTTGGCGCAACTGGCGCTAGGCTAATGACAGGAATGTTGCATGAGCTTGAGCGTCGTGGTGGACGCTATGGTCTGCAAGCGATGTGTGAAGGTGGCGGCGTCGCCAATGTCACCATCATCGAACGACTTTAAACAGAATACAGACGGGATACCCAGTTAAGGAGAGACAATGGAATGGTGTAATGGACGCACGGTAATCATCACAGGCGCAGGCGGTGGTCTTGGTAAAGCGTACGCGTTGGCATTTGCAAAAGAAGGTGCCAATGTGGTGGTCAATGATATCCGCCATGAAGCGGCAGCAGCGGTTGTGGATGAGATTGTCACTGCGGGCGGTAAAGCGATTGCAAACAGTAATGACATTACTTCGCTTGAAAGCGCACAGCTCATTGTCGATGCGGCACTTGAGGCATTCGGTGAAGTACACGTGTTGGTCAATAATGCGGGTATTCTGGCCGACAGAATGTTCGTGAGTCTGACGGAAACCGACTGGGATAAAGTGATGCAGGTTCACCTTAAAGGTCACTTCTGTCTTGCGAATATCTTGGCGCGTCGCTGGCGTGATCTCGCCAAGGCAGGCACGCCAGTTGACGCTCGTATTATCAATACGACCTCAGGCGCGGGCTTACAGGGTTCGATCGGTCAATCAAATTACTCGGCAGCTAAGGGTGGCGTTGCGAGCTTAACCCTTGTTCAAGCCGCTGAATTACGACGTTACGGTATTACAAGTAATGCACTAGCACCTGCAGCACGTACTCATATGACGGAAAGCGCGATGCCTGACGTGGTGAAAAAGCCAGAAGACGACAGCTTTGATCTATGGGCACCAGAAAACGTTGCACCACTTGTGGTATGGCTTGGTAGTACGGAGTCATCGCATGTCACTGGTCAAATCTTCGAGAGTCAGGGTGGCCGTATCTCGCTAGGTGACGGTTGGCGCACTGGCGTAACAGCAGATAAAGGCGCGAAGTGGGAAATGGACCAAGTTGGCCCAGCCATCACTTCATTACTTAATGATGCCAAGCCTGCACAAAAGGTGTGGGGGAGTTAATATGGAAAATATAGACCGCCGTCGTCGACAGTTACTGAAAGGTGGTTTGGGGACAGGGGCACTAGTCGCCTCTGGCCTTAGCTTTACTGCAAACGCCTCGTCGATCTCTGGATCAACGCTACCTCTGCCTGAGTATGAAGGGTGGGATGTAACAGACATGGCCTCGCTGCTCAGAAAAGGTGAAGTGACCCCTTTAGAGCTATTTGATGCGGCAACGGCAAGGTTTGAAAAACGCAAACAGTTCAATTTGTTATCGGTGAACCACTTCGAACGGGCACGTGAGAGTGCCAGTGAACTGAGTGCTAAATCGAGCAAAGAGCGTGACGCTCTTTATCAGCAATCACCATTACTTGGTGTGCCTTTCGCGCTTAAAGATCTGCATATTCAGCTGAAAGATACAGTAACTACGAATGGCAGCGTGTTTTATAAAAACGCACGTGCGACTCAAAACTCGACGTTGACCGAGCGTTATCAAGCGGCCGGGCTCAACATATTGGCTAAGCTGACCAGCCCTGAATTTGGTCAAACCGCGACGACGGAATCCCAGTTACATGGCGATACGTTAAACCCTTGGGATACTCGTTACTCCTCCGGTGGTTCGAGCGGTGGCTCCGCGGTTGCTGTGGCTGCGCGCATTTTGCCTGCGGCGCACGCCAGTGACGGTGGTGGTTCCATTCGTATTCCCGCTTCCCATTGTGGTGTGTTCGGTTTAAAGCCAAGTCGTGGTTTGGTGCCGATGGGCCCGAAACATATGGAAGGCTGGATGGGATTATCGGTGCATAACGTGATCACGCGTACGGTGAGAGATACGGCGAAATTGCTGGCTTTGACCAGTGGTCAAGAAGCAGGGTCACGCATACCTCATCAGCAACACGATTATCTTGAAGCCGTAAAACGTCCGCCTAAGCGTTTGAAAATCGCCATTATGGATTCACATCCATTCGGATTGCCCATCAGTCAAGATTGCTTGGATGGCGTGAATAAAACAGCCGCTTTATTGACCTCTTTGGGTCACCATGTCGAGCGAGCGGCGCCTATACTGCCAATCGAATCGATGTTCAGTGGGATGGGCGTGGCAACATCGAGTGGTGTTTTACACGCCGTTCGAGACAGAGAAGCTTCCCTCGGCCGCGCGGCGACTGAGGAAGAGTTTTCTCCTATTGTCTGGCAGCATATTCAACGTGCAAAAACGTTCACAGCTCAACAAGTGTATGACGCACGTAGCGCCTTTGACCAAGGCGGTAAGGCATTTGATCAGTTTTTCAATCAATATGATGTGATCTTATCGCCGGTCACCGCAGGGCCTCCGCCTAAAATTGGTGAGTTAAGTCTCTATCAGCCTTATGACGCATTTGTCCGTGAGGTGATCAAAGCATCCCCAATTACCGCGCTGTTTAATATGACGGGCTTACCGGCCATGTCGGTCCCGCTACACTGGAATGCGGATAATCTACCGATTGGTATGCACTTCGCGGCTGGATTCGGTCAAGAGGCGTTACTGCTCTCTTTAGCCGCGCAGCTCGAAACCGCACTGTCTTGGCATGATCGTATGCCGAGCACCATCTAAACCTTTTACGTAAATTCGGCTTGCGACGCGATTACTTTGACGATTGCTTTTTAGTCACTGCGTTGCAGCCTTCTCTCTGTTTGTCCGCTCTCATCCTCTATTTCTACTCTCTTCCCGCGATTCATCATGTGCGCTTGTCACAAGTCGTGTCGTTTTATCGCTTTACCGTCATGAATCCTGGTGTCGAATAGGGAGTTAGTCCGTATTGACGATGAGAGCCTACAGGAAGTGTGGAAATCTTTTAGCGTCTAATCAAAGAGAGTAACGCCGAAACCGTCGAGATTTGGCGGGGGTGTTTAGGAGAATAAACATGGCAATCTATGAAGAAATTACCGCACACGCCGTCAACGAAGACTACCTCACGCCAGAGGCGCTTGATCTTATTGAAAAAGCAACGGCTTTAATCCCAAAACTGAAAGCACGCGCCCAACAGGCCGATCTTGATGGTAAGGTGCCTAGCGAGTCGGTTGCTGACATCGAAGCGGCGGGTCTTTTCCGCGTATTGCAACCAAAACGATGGGGCGGTTACGAACTTGACCCACGTGTTTTCTACCGTATTCAAATGACGCTGGCCAAAGGCTGTATGTCTACCGCTTGGATTTACGGCGTGATTGGCGTTCACAATTGGCAACTGCCGTTGTTCCCAGAACAGGCTCAACAAGATGTGTGGCAGAACGATAGCAGCACTCGAATTGCATCAACCTATATGCCGGTTGGTAAAGCAGAAAAAGTCGAAGGTGGTTACCAGTTCTCGGGTCGTTGGGGCTATTCAAGTGGCTGTGAGCATTGTGAGTGGATCTTCCTTGGTGCACTGCTACCAAAAAATGATGACAGTGGTGACCTAGAACACACGACTTTCCTTCTGCCTAAGTCTGACTTCCGCATAGAGAAAAACTGGGATGTTCATGGCCTAAGAGCAACAGGCAGTCACGATATTGTCGTTGAAGGTGTGTTTGTGCCAGAGCATCGCACTCAACGTACAAACAATCACAGTGACGAGGGCTGTCCAGGTCGAGCGACTAACCCGAGTTGGCTGTATAAGATTCCATTTACTCAAGTGTTCCAACGTGCAGTTTCTTCGGCGTGTATTGGTGCGCTAGATGGTGCTATCAACGAGTTTAGAGAGCGAGCAAGCGCGCATATCGGTAAGCACGGCAGCAAAACTGCCGAAGACCCGAATGCTCAATTTGCAGTATGCGATGCGATGATGGTCAGTGATCAGCTAAAGTTGGTGCTATTTAGAAACTACAGTCGCATTGTAGAGAGCATTCGCGATGGACGCACTCTAGACGTAAATGAACGTTTACTGCAGCGTGCTCAGTCATCAGCGGTGCCTAAGCTTTGTGCAGAGCAAGTGGATGCCTTATTACGTGCTTGCGCTGCGTCTGGTTTGTATCGTGCTAATCCTATTGAACGAATTTTCCGCGATATTCATCAAGCTCGTGGTCACATTGCCAACAACACAGATGCTTATATGCGTGCACATGGCGCTGTCATGCTTGGTATGCCAAACATGGACCCATTTGTATAATTAATCTCAGTTATCGGAGGATAATCTATGTCGGCAGCTCATTATCACGCGCTTGTGGTTAAGAAGGTCGTTCAAGAGACCCAAGAGGCGATTTCGTTGCAGTTTGAAGTGCCGGAGTCCGTTCGCACATTATACCAATATAAGCCAGGTCAATTCCTTACTCTGCGTGTGCCGTGGGAAGGAGGCGATCAGGTCCGCTGTTACTCAATGTCCAGTTCACCTGAACTCGATACGGAGTTGCAAGTTTCGGTTAAACGTGTGGCAGGAGGTCGAGTCTCTAACTACCTGTGTGACAACGTAAAGCCAGGTGATGTGCTCGACGTAATGCCGCCTGCTGGCGTATTTGTGCCGAAAAGCTTTGATGATGAGTTGTTACTGTTTGCCGGGGGAAGTGGTATTACCCCGGTCTATTCGATATTGAGAAGCGCATTGGTTAAAGGCAATGCACGCATTCGCCTTATTTACGCCAACCGAGATGAGCAGTCGGTGATTTTTAAAGACACGCTCAAAAGTTTGCAGGCGGATTACCCACAGCGCTTAGAAGTGATTCACTTGCTGGAGAGCCTGAGTGGTATTCCGAGTGAGTCCTTTTTGACATCGCTCGCGAGTTCAATGTCATCTTCAGCTCAGGTTTTCATTTGTGGGCCGGCACCTTTCATGGACGCGGTAGAAAACGCGCTATCGACCGTTGACATACCAAAGTCGGCGATTCACCTAGAGCGCTTTGTTGCGCCATCCGCTGACAGTAAGCCAGTGCTTGAGATGTCATCGGATGATGGGCTTAGCTCAATCTGTGACACAACGGTGGAAATTGGACGCGAAACGCATCAATTCCCATGGCAGCCAGACGAGACGCTATTGAACGCTGCCGAGCGAGCTGGGGTCGAGTTGCCTTACTCTTGTTGCAGCGGGCTTTGTGCCTCGTGCATGTGTGAAGTGGTAGAAGGCGATGTCAGCATGCTGGTTAATGAGGTGTTAGATGAGCGTGATATCAAGCAAAAGCTGATTTTGAGTTGCCAAGCGATCCCACACTCTAAAGTAGCTAAGATTCGCTTTACTTAAAGAGACTTCGTGTAAACAGTAACAAACGGGAAGTGAGCGCTTCCCGTTTTTGTTACCTAAGGATAGTGTTACGTCGTTGGATATCGAAATATTAGCACGACCAACCAAGAAAGCATAAGTTAATGATATCTATTGGCTCACAGGCTTCCTTATCCCGTATTCAGGTGAATTATTTCTGCTCGCTTTGAGTATCTGAGGGAACCCTGCTCGAATATAAGTAATGATTTTCCACATATCATTCTGCGTTAACTGGCCTTTATACGCAGGCATACCTGTGCCCAACAATTTCCCCGTCAGAGATTGACCAAAGTAAATACCCATCCACCGCCATAGGCATTTGGATCATATACGCTAAAAGTGCGGGCGAGGGATTTAATGAGTTGGCGATTTTTCCATCTCCCACCTCCTGTGTGCCATGACAGCGTACACACTTCTGTTGATACAGTTTGCCACCTTCACGAATCGCGTCTGGCTTTTGTGCAAATGGCTTTTTACATTGAGATATTCTTGTGGAATGTTTGAGTGCGTAAATGTCCAATGCCTTGTCATTCGTTGTCGCTGTCCAGGATTCATCATGCCTGGGCCCCACATATCTCGCTGAGCCCATTCGGGATCCCATCTATCATCGCAACAAGCGGGTTGTAACTGAGCGCTGGCGAGATCGCTATAGCTTGTCAATAAAACCAACGCTGCAAAGGGGCTGAACGTTGTGGTCATGCAAAATCTAGGGCGTGTCATTGTCATCTTGTTCTCCTTATTTTTGGACATTGCTCACTGGGAGCGACATTCGCAGCCTTTTTGATCAACTTGATGAGCCCTTAATCTCATCAATGACGAAACCGATGGCACGAAACCATGTTTTCGTACGCAAGTAATGTATTGGTACCAATAACAGTTGATGGCTGATAGGTGTTGGCATTTTAGATGGCCGCTTTTTCTTGTCTTGGTTTTTTGTGTTTCACTGTTTCCCAACAGTTATCGCTAGTCTCAATGGACGATGTTTAACGCGTTACTTTTTCTTAACCTTGGTGAAACTTACGGAAAACCCGGTTAATCGATGATTGCTAAACGTAAGATTCTAAAAGCAATGATCGGTGCCATGTACAAATGAGGGAGTAATACATGAAGATTCTGGTTCCCATCAAACGAGTGGTCGATCACAACGTTAAGGTGCGAGTGAAGTCAGACGGCTCAGGTGTTGATCTTGATAACGTAAAGATGTCCATGAATCCGTTTGACGAGATTGCGGTAGAAGAAGCGGTTCGTCTAAAAGAGGCGGGTGTCGCGTCTGAAGTTGTCGTCGTCAGTATCGGCAGTCAAGGTTGCCAAGATATCATTCGAACCGCATTGGCGGTTGGGGCTGACAGAGGCATTCATGTTCTTGCCGAAGATGGCATCGAGCCTCTGGCGGTTGCGAAAACCCTAAAAGCGGTGACAGAGCAAGAGCTGCCACAACTATTGTTGCTTGGTAAGCAGGCGATTGATGACGACAGCAACCAAACTGGTCAAATGCTTGCGGCGCTACTTAAGTGGCCACAAGGGACGTTTGCCTCTGAGATTATCGTGGATGGTGATTCACTGACCGTGACACGTGAAGTTGACGCAGGCTTGGAAGTATTGAACATGCCTTTACCAGCAGTTGTGACGTGTGACCTACGACTCAATGAACCTCGCTATGCTTCACTTCCGAATATCATGAAGGCAAAGCGTAAACCCTTAGATTCCATCGATATAGCAAGCTTAGGCATTGATACCACACCTCGATTTAAGGCCGTGTCTTATGCCGTTCCTGAGCAGCGCAAAGGTGGCGTGATGGTTTCAAGTGTTGAAGAGCTAATCGAAAAGCTTAAGAACGAAGCAAAGGTTCTTTAAGGGGAAATTATGAAAATTCTAGTTGTCGCAGAACATCTTAATAATCAACTTGTCAGTGCTACGTGTAATGCCGTTGGCGCCGCTCAAAAGCTAGCAAGCTTGAGTACCGACGCAAAGATTGATCTTCTTGTTGCGGGCGAGCAGTGTGCTGAAGTCGCGCAAGCGTGTCAGAAAATCTCTGGTGTTGACCGCGTATTACATGCCGATGCCGCTCATTATGCTGGCTTGGTTGCTGAAAACGTGGCAGAGCTTGTGGTTGAGTTGGCTCGAACAGAGCAGTACGACGCTATTATTAGCGCCAGCTCAACGTTTGGAAAAAATGTATCCCCTCGTGTAAGTGCACTTCTTGATACAGCTCAAGTTTCGGATGTCATTAGTATAGAAAATATTGGCATCTACCAACGCCACATATACACTAGTAACATACTGTTAACACTTGAGTCGAAAGAAAAAATTCAGATCTTAACTGTCAGAACGACTGCATTTGAAAAGGCAGCCATGGAAGGTCAAGCTGAATTAGTTAACATTGAAGCTGCTGCAGACACGGGTCTATCGCAGTTTGTTAAAATTGAATTGGTTGAATCAGATCGTCCAGATCTCAATACTGCGTCAGTCGTGGTGTCCGGGGGGAGAGGGTTAGGTAGTGATCAAAACTACCGCGATCTTCTAGAACCACTGGCTGACAAACTGGGTGCGGCGCTAGGCGCTTCACGAGCTGCAGTAGACGCAGGTTATGTGCCGAATGATTATCAAGTAGGGCAAACCGGTAAAATTGTGGCGCCTGAGCTATATATAGCTGTAGGGATTTCTGGCGCGATTCAACATCTTGCAGGGATGAGCGATTCTAAAGTAATAGTAGCCATTAATAAGGATCCTGATGCGCCTATTTTTCAGTTTGCTGATTATGGCCTGGAAGGTGACTTGTTCACTGTGGTTCCTGAACTTACGGAATCTATTGCTCAGTCATAGTGCGATCCGCAGTAAGTGATTACTGCGGGTTCCTACCCTTAAATAAGTAGTATAACGGAGGGTAATTTGGCGGACATGTCTTTTGATCTTAAACAGTACAGTGGACTGATTGAAGGTATTTATGAATTTTCTCAAAGTAAATCCAATTGGTATAAGCCATTACAAGCTTTGCGCGATTGCTTTGAGGCAAATTATGTTACTTTGATTCTTAAACCAACGTTCGAAAATGAGGAAGAAGATCTAGGCTTAATGATCGCGATTGGAAACGGTATTAGCGCAGAAAAAAAGGTGCAGTATCTTCCTTATCGTTATCACATCACACCATTTAATAATCAACAAGTAGATACGGTATTTACGGTTGATGATCTAATGGATGAAGAAGCGTGGATCCAAAGTACTTATCGTAAATATTGGTGTGCAAATATTGATGTCTATCATGTGATGTCGGTTGATATTGCAACGAGTGATGGCGGAACGGTGAAACTGCGTATCACGAGACCTGAAGCTGCCCAAAACTTTTCCTCCGAAGACAAAGCGCTTTGTCAAATGCTTGTCTCCCACCTTAAACGTGCCCTTGATATTCATCACCAGCTAGACAGAAGCCACTCACTCGGCTCAATGTACAATGAAGCGATTAGCCGTCTATCGATCGCCACGGTGCAAATCGATGAATCGGGCCGTGTTCTTGAGCAGAATGTCTTTGCCAATGAATTGTTGATGCAAGAAGATGGACTGAAAGTTCAGGGCGGAAAATTGACGGCCCATTATCCGAATGATAATCGAGAGCTCAAGCAGCTGATCCATAATTCATTTAAGATGGTTAGGGAGTCGGATCGACCGATACTGCCTGAAGCTATGTCTGTGGCTCGCCCATCGGGTGAGGTTAACCTTGGGGTTGTTGTCGAAGTGATCCCATCGCCTGCATGGCAAAATGGTACTGGGCATGGAAAAGCGGTGGTTTATATCCGTGATTCTGTAGCTAAGTCTCAGGCAAGCAGTCATGTTGCTAAGAAAATTTTTGGTTTAACGTCTGCTGAAACGGCGCTGACACTCGAATTGGCCAACGGACTGTCTTTAGAAGAAGCGGCAGAAAGGCTCAATATTCGCCGCAATACTGCTCGTGCACACCTGCGTTCAATCTTTTCCAAGACCGGCGTTCGACGCCAAACGGAGCTTGTCCGTATTCTGCTTAACAGTGTTGCGCCACTTGCATGCACGGATGCAGAAGCTCATATGTGATCCCTATTGATGCAGTGGCAGCATGTTCTTACATCGCTTCAAGCTAATTAAATGAGCCTAATAATTGCCATGACGTTCCCAAGATATGTTTTTGGGAAATCATGGCTTGGGGTTTGCTTTATTCCCCTTTAAAGCTAGGGTAGCGTTTTTCAATAAAGGCTTTCATGCCTTCTTCTTGATCGTACGAAGCAAACAACAACGCATTCGCCTTTCGCTCAATGGCCATCGCGGCATCCAGCGATGCATCCATCCCTGCATTGATCACTTCTTTTATCTGCTCGGCGGCTAATGGTGGCATTCTTGCGACCCTTTTCGCCATTGAATTGGCATGTTCAAGGACGTTGTTGTCTGCACAGACTTCACTGATTAAACCAGCCACCCACGCTTCATGGGCGTTGATCGGTTTACCAGTCAGCGCCATCTGCATTGCTTTGGCTTTACCAATCGCACGGACTAAGCGCTGTGTGCCGCCTATGCCAGGCATGATACCGATGTTGATCTCAGGCTGGCAAAATGAGGCGCTTTCCCCCGCGATGATGATGTCGGCGTGCATCATCAACTCACAACCACCGCCATAAGCATAGCCGCATACTGCAGCGATGATAGGCTTGGGACAGTTGGCTATCGGTGCCCACAAACGTTCGGTGTGACGCTTATAAATATCGATAGGACTGCAATCGACCATGCTGTGGATATCGCCTCCGGCTGCAAACACCTTTTCACCACCAGTGAGTACAATACAGCGCACGCTTGAGTCTTCAGACAACTGCACAAAGTAATCAGCGAGTTGTTTCTGCAGCTCTAAGCTCAGTGCGTTTGTCGCCTGTGGGCGATTGAGCGTTAGCTGCGCTACCCCTTCGCTAGGATAAGTCAATAAAACCGGTTTTTCGTCCATCGGAAACTCCTTTCTCTTTCAAGGCGATTCTCTATAGCTCACGTTTTTTTTTCATCGTCCATTTAGACGACGAATTGGTCGGCATAAGCATTGAAAATAACATCAGGACACTTCCATTGTGATGGAATGATGGTAAATGGAGACGTTATGCAATTTGAAAATATAGGTAAAACGGTGTTGATCACCGGAGGTACGAAGGGTATTGGTTTCGGTATTGCGGAGTCATTTCTACAAAGTGGTGCGACAGTCATTGTGTGTGGCCGCACAGAGCCAGAAACATTGCCAAGTAGTGGCGCAATGAAAGCCCGCTTCTTACCTGTTGACGTACGCGATTTAGACTCTGTCGATACCTTGTTTTCGATTATTCAGGCTGAATATGGCCAACTCGATGTGCTAATCAATAACGCCGGAGGCAGCCCGTTTGCACTGGCTGACAAGGCATCGCCACGCTTCCACGAAAGTATTATTCGACTCAATTTAATCGCACCCCTCAATGTAGCTCAACGAGCAAACACCCTGATGCAGAGTCAATCTCGTCCTGGGGTGATCATTTTCATCAGCAGTGTGAGTGCGTTGAGACCATCTCCAGGCACAGCTGCCTATGGTGCAGCAAAAGCGGGCGTATTGTCTTTAGTTCAATCGCTGGCTGTGGAGTGGGCACCTAAAGTGCGCGTTGTTGCCGTGACCCCAGGCTTGGTCGAGACTGAGCAATCTACCCTTCATTATGGTGATGATGCCGGTATTAAAGCAGTGAGTGGGACTATTCCTTTAGGGCGCATGGCCCAACCAAGTGACATTGGTGGTGCGTGCTTATTTTTGGCATCTGAACATTGCCTATACGGGAGTGGCTGTAATTTAGTGCTCCATGGTGGTGGTGAAAAACCCGCTTTCTTATCTGCGGCAGAAGCGTAAACACATCAACAACTAAGTAATCAGTTGTTTTGAATAGTAGGAGAAAGACATTGGCTGATAATAACTGGTTAACCCCATTACGCGAAATGGTCGGCAAAGAGTTCGGCCGTATTTACGCGTGGGATGAAGTGAACCCAGCAATGGTAAGGCAATGGTGTGAAGTGATGGGGGTGAATAATCCGTTGTACACGGATCCTGAGTACGCACTTCGCACCGAATTTGAGGGAATAGTTGCGCCACCGGCGATGCTACAGAGTTGGTGTGAATCGGGGCTGTATCAAAATAATTACCCACCAGGTTCTACCGACGAAAATCCATATGGTGTATTGAGTTTGCTTGAAGAAAACGGCTACCCATCGGTCGTGGCGGTTAACTCGGAGCTAAGCTTTGATCGCTATTTAAAAATGGGCGAAAAGCTGTACTACACGACTCGTTTCGAAGCGCTCAGTGACGAGAAACAAACCGCGCTAGGTACGGGCTATTTTGTCACATTGAAGATGGCCTATTTCTCAGAACGACCAAACGGCGATGAGAAAGTGGGCGAGTTGCTTTTCCGAGTGTTCAAATTTAAGCCTGCTCATCCCGTGGAAGCAAAACAAGAGAGTGATTCAGCGATTCCTGTGATCAAGCGCTCTAAGCCTGGTATCAGTGATGACAACCGCTTTTTCTGGGAAGGCTGTGATGCTCATGAATTGCGTATTCAGCATTGCAAAAGTTGCAATAAATTGCAGCACCCACCGGCTCCGGTTTGTATTCACTGTCAATCTTTTGAGCTCGACTATCAAGTGGCAAGCGGCCAAGGTGAGCTTTATTCCTACGTGGTGATGCACTACCCAGAAATTCCACCTTTCGATTACCCAAACCCAATCGGTCTTATTGAACTTGAAGAAGGGGTTCGTATTACTGCGGGTCTCGTTGGTATGGATCCGAAGAAGATGGCTATTGGAACTCCAGTAGAAGTGTGCTTTGAAACCTTTGATGGTGAGTTGACATTACCGATGTTTAAAATTAGGGAGGCGCAATGAACTTTACCCTTACAGATGACCAGCGCGCCATCGAAGAGTTAGCCGTCTCCGTTTTTAGTGATTATTGTACCGATGAGCAGTTATGCACGTTTGCCGATTCAGGTAAAAATCGCATGGAAACGTTATGGAATACGTGCATCGAGACCGGTTTACACTCGCTGTTGATCCCAGAAACCGTGGGCGGAAGTGGACTAAACATGACCGAAATGATGGTGGTGCTTGAAGCTCAAGGGCAATCGCTCGCAATGGTACCGTTATATCGCCATCAACTTGCTGCGGCGGTGATCAGTCAGTTTGGCAATGAATCCTTACTGCCAATTGCAATCACTGCTGCAGAAGGGGCAAATGTGTTAACCATCGCCAACTTCGATGACGCTTCACTATCGGCACAATTTGAAGGTAGTGAATTAATCCTTTCTGGACGCGTTAATGCCGTACCTGAAGCGAGTGATAGCCAATATACGTTGGTTGCCGCTGAGCTTGAAGGTCGAAAACGCTTGGTATTGATCGACTTGAGCTTAAGCGACATCCAGCGCATTGATGGCACGCTAACTCAAGGAGAATCGGTTTCCGATCTTGTCTTTGAAGGCGTACGTCTAAACCAACACTATTTGCTGTCTGACGATGCAGAATCTTGGCTTCATCCTCGTTTGATTGCGGCTCAGTCTGCCATGTTGGTTGGTCTGTGTAAGCAGCAAATCAAACGCACGGTTGAGTACGTTAGTGAGCGCCGCCAATTTGAACGACAAATTGGTGCATTCCAAGCGGTGCAGATGGTATTAGCCGACTGCCAAATTTCACTAGAGGCCGTGCGATCTACGCTTTGGCAATTGGTTTATCGATTAGATCAAGGTTTGCCGTGTGAGCCGGAGGCCTTATCAACGGCGTGGCAAGCGTGTGAAGCGGGGCATTTCATTTGTCATAAAACTCAACATGTGCATGGCGGCTTTGGCGTTGACATTAGCTCTCCAACGTATTTGTACTTGTATTGGAGCCGTGCGATTTGCCTTGCTCTTGGAGGCAGCAGTGACAACCTTGAACGCTTAGGCGATTGGCTAGCAGATAACAACACACTCGGGTGGAAATATGATCTCGAAGAAAAATAATAGAATCAGTGAAATCAATGTTGGTGATAACTTACCAGAGCTATCGATCCCAATTACTGTTGCTTTGATTACGGGCGGTGCACTTGCCACACGCGATTACTTTCCGGGTCACCATGACAAAGATGCAGCACAGGCATCGGGTACCCCGCATATCTTTATGAATATCTTAACCACCAATGCATTGGTTCAGCGTTACGTTGAAGAGTGGGCGGGTAATGGGGCCCGTTTGAAAGATCTTAAGATCAAGCTAGGCATGCCTAACTACCCAGGCGACACCATGCTATTCAAAGGTGAAGTGACGCACATCGACTCAGAAGCAAATAACGTCGTCGTGAGCATCGCGGGCAAAAATAGCATGGGTACACACGTGAGTGGCACTGTTTCAATGTCATTGCCGGCATAAGGGAGAAAAAGAATGGATTCGTCAATCAGCGGCAAAGCCGCAATCGTGGGGTTAGGGGCAACGGAGTTTTCCAAAAACTCAGGTCGCACAGAACTGCGTCTGGCCATGGAGGCGACGTTAGCTGCCTTGGAAGATGCGGGCATTTCTCCTTCCGAAGTCGATGGCTTTTGCAGCTACTCGGTCGATAAAGTGCCGGAATACGAATTAGCACGCTTGCTAGGGTGTGAGAAAGTGACCTTTTTCTCTCAAATCCCTCATGGTGGCGGCGCTGCTTGTGCACCGGTTATGCATGCCGCAATGGCCGTTGCCTCGGGCCTTGCCAATACGGTCGTGGTTTACCGCGCGATGAATGAACGTTCGTGGTACCGTTTTGGTAGTGGCGACTATGGTTTCGGATCAACGCCAATCTTCGAGAACGTTAACTACGGCTGGTACCTTCCGCATGGTTTCCATACGCCAGCAGCATGGGTTGGTATGTTTGCACAGCGCTATATGCATGAATACGGTGCAACGTCTGAGGATTTCGGTCGCGTCGCGGTGGCGGCACGCGATTTCGCATCGACTAACCCAAATGCGTTTTTCTATGAAAAACCGCTCACGTTAGAAGAGCACCAAGCATCGCGCTGGATCTGCGAACCCCTGCATTTGTTTGATTGCTGTCAAGAGTCTGATGGCGCGGTCGCGATGGTTATCACACGTACTGAAGTAGCAAAAACACTGCAAGTTAAGCCAGTCATCATCAAAGCGGGCGCTCAAGGCATTGCCGATGGTCAGCAATGCATGACTTCATATTACCGTGAAGATATCACGGGTTTGCCTGAAATGGGCGTGGTCGCAAAAGAGCTTTATAACCAGTCAGGCTTGACACCGGAAGATTTCCAAACGGCGATCATTTATGACCATTTCACTCCTTTTGTTCTGCCTCAATTAGAAGAGTTTGGGTTTGTGCCTAAGGGTCAAGCGAAAGAGTTCATTCGTGCGGGTCATCATGCTCGTGGTGGCAAGCTCCCAATCAACCCACATGGTGGCCAGATTGGCGAAGCATATATCCATGGCATGAACGGCGTTGCGGAAGCAGTAAGGCAAGTTCGTGGCACAGCAGTCAACCAGGTTGATGATGTACACAATGTGCTCGTGACGGCAGGTACGGGTGTTCCAACCAGTGGTCTGATTTTAGGTAGTGAGTAGGAGGCAGTATGTTTGTCGATTTAACACCAGAACAACAAGAGCTACGCCGTACTATTCGGGACTATTTCTCTGCACTGATGACGCCGGAGCTCAAAGCACGATTACGCGGTAAAGAGAGCGGCACGGAATACCGTGATGTGATTCGTCAGATGGGCAAAGATGGCTGGTTAGCCGTCGGTTGGCCGAAAGAATATGGCGGTCAAGGTTACAGCGCAACGGAGCAGTTGCTCTTTTTTGAAGAAGCCAATATCGCAGGCGCTCCGCTTCCTTTTGTTACTATCAGCACCGTTGGTCCCGCGTTGATGACCTTTGGGACGCAAGAGCAAAAAGAGAGGTTTTTACCCGGTATTGCACGCGGTGATATCCATTTTGCGATTGGCTACTCTGAGCCGAATGCGGGTTCAGATTTGGCAAGCTTACAGACGGTTGCGCGTCAAAAAGACGATCACTTCGTGGTTAACGGCACCAAGTTATGGACATCAGGCGCAAATGAAGCGGATTATATTTGGTTAGCGGCTCGCACTGATCCTGATTTACCAAGACATAAAGGTATCTCAATCATGATTGTTGATACCAAGAGTGAAGGCTTTTCTCACACGCTAATTCCTACGACATCTAACACCACTACTTCGACATATTATGACAATGTGGAAGTACCAAAATCGATGTTGGTTGGTGAGTTAAACGGTGGCTGGAAGCTAATGACGGCTCAGTTAAACCATGAAAGACTGGGTCTTGGCTCATGGTCCGACAAAGTCGTTGGTCTATTCCGCCGCGTATTTTTGTGGGCAAAAACACCGGACGAGCAAGGCAACAAAGCGATGGATAAAGCATGGGTGCGTACAGCATTGGCTGAGTGCTATGCCCGTCTTGAAGCGATGCGTTTGATCAATTTCCGTATTGCGGCTGAGCTTGAAGCAGGGGCGTTAGA
The DNA here is from genome assembly GCF_002608565.1 of Vibrio sp. PID17_43. Lineage (GTDB taxonomy): Bacteria > Pseudomonadota > Gammaproteobacteria > Enterobacterales > Vibrionaceae > Vibrio. The sequence continues at coordinate 52,716 of NZ_LIXM01000011.1, read as the reverse complement.
TGCGGCCTTAGCGTCAACGACCAAAGTATACGGCTCAGAGTCTGTCATCGAGATACTGCGCAAGCTACAAGAGATAACTGGTGCGAATGGCATGGTTCGTCAGGGATCGGCGGCATCATTACTTGAGGGTGAGTTAGAGTATGAAGTTCGCGCTTCTGTTACGGTAACGTTCGGTGGTGGTACCAACGAAATTCAGCGCGAATTGATCGCACAGCTAGGCTTAGGATTGCCTCGAGCCCGATAATTCAAGGAGAACATCGATGAGCGATAAAGATTTATTTCGACAGGAAGTTCGGGCATGGCTAGAAGAAAACTGTCCGGTTTCGTTAAGAACGCCCACTCCTGATGACGAACTGGTTTGGGGCGGAAGCCAGATTGAATTCAAGACGGAAGATCAGCGTTTGTGGTTTGAGCGCATGCGCGACAAGGGATGGTTTTGTCCGGGATGGCCTAAAGAATATGGCGGTGGCGGTTTAGATGCGACCCAAGAAAATATTCTAGAACAAGAAATTCGCCGCTTAGGCTGCCGACCTGCGCAGATTAACCTCGGTATTTGGATGCTCGGTCCCGTGGTTTTAAAATACGGTACAGAAGCGCAAAAGCAACGTATTCTGACCCCAATGACTCGTGGAGAAGTGCGTTGGTGCCAAGGCTTCAGTGAACCTAATGCAGGCTCCGATCTAGCGAATATTCGCACGACGGCAAAAGAAGATGGTGATGATTACATCGTCAATGGGGCAAAAATCTGGACCTCTTACGGCAATAAAAGTGACTGGATGTATGCTTTGGTACGAACGGACAACTCCGGTAGTAAACACCATGGTATCTCGTTATTACTGATGGATATGCACGCTCCAGGCGTAACGGTTTCGCCGATTGATTTGATCAGTGGCAAATCGTCATTTTGCGAAGTGCATTTCGACGAGGTGCGCGTACCGAAGAACAACCTCATTGGTGAACCAAATCTGGGTTGGTCACTGGCTAAGCAACTGCTTCAACATGAACGTGCGGCGATGTCGAAGTTCGGTGAGTTTAGCTTGCCGACGCACTATGACCTATTAGCACTGAGTAAAGCGTATTTGTCTTCTTCGCCGGTTGCTAATAATGCAAGCCTGAAAGCACGCATCACCGCAGCCGACATGGAAGAACAAGCCTATGCGCTTACGGTTCAGCGCATGACAGAAGAAGCGCGTTCGGGCTTAGACGTGAGTGGCACAATGTCGATCATGAAGCTCGTGCACACTGAGCAAGAAAAAATCAAGTTTGAACTGTTACTTGACGTCATGGGCTATCGTGGGCTGGGTTGGCAGGATGATGCGTTCTCAGAGCAGGAACTGGGTGTCACTCGAGCTTGGTTAAACAGCTTTACTCAAACCATCGCAGGCGGCTCTTCCGAAATTCAATTGAACGTGATTGCCAAACGCGTATTGAATTTGCCGGATGCGAGCAAAGTAGAAAAGACACAATAAGGGGTACATCAATGAGTCTAATTTATTCACAAGATGAGCTGATGTTACTGGAAAGTGCCGAAGGACTTTTAGGTGAGATCAGCCCGGTATCTGCTCAGCGCACACTGCGTGACAACAATACAGACCAAGCGTTCGATAGCGAGCTTTGGAAGAGTATGGCCGAAATGGGATGGACTGCCATACCATTCGCTGAAGAGTTTGGCGGTCTCGCTTTCGGTTATAAAGGAATGGGCGCGGTATTTACTCAAATTGGTCACAATCTATCGGCATCGCCTTTACTCTCATCAGTGGTATTGTGCGGTTCATTAATCGAAATGCTAAGTAATGAATCGCAGAAAGATCAGTGGCTTACGGGGATTATTAGCGGTGAACTTCGCGTGGCATTGGCTCATGAAGAGAGCCACATTTATGATCCGAATACGGTGACTACCACACTGACAGCGAATGATAATGGCTATGTGCTTTCTGGCCAGAAAGTACTTGTTACCGATGGACTAGGAGCAGATGCCTACCTCGTGGTGGCGAAGCTGAACAGCCAACTTCGTTTAGTGTTTGTTCCCGCTAGCAGCGTTGGTGTGACGCAGAAATCGATGAAGCTGGTCGATGCTCGTAATATGGCGATGGTCAGTTTCGAGCAGGTAGTGGTAACGGAAGAGGCCATGCTTGGTAGCGCGCAGGAAGTTCGAGAAGCGTTAGCGTTCTCGCAGGATGTCGCGGCTTCATGTTTGGCTGCAGAGTTGTTTGGTGCGAGTGAGGCGCTGTTTACGATGACATTAGAGTATCTGAAAACGCGTAAGCAATTTGATCAACCGATTGGCAGTTTCCAAGCGCTTCAGCACCGCGCTGCTGCGTGTTATGTCGAACTTGAACTGGCCAAAAGCACCTTGATGAACGCGTTTTCTGTCATTGATAGTTCAGTTGACGAACAGCAACGTGCGAAAGCGGTGAGTTTAGCGAAATGGAAAATGAACCAGATGGCGGATCTTATAAGCAAAGAGGCGGTTCAAATGCACGGTGGAATGGGCGTGACAGACGAGTTGGATGTGGGATTGTATCTAAAGCGAATTCGTGTGGCCCAAATGCATCTCGGAGATTCAGACTACCATCAGAGCCGTTATCAAGCCTTGTTGGAAGAGTAATTGATTATAAGCATATAACGGTCTAAATTTTTTGCTTTCTAAACCGAATCCTCGTGACGCATCCGCTTACGAGGATTTTTATTTAATAACTACACTGTCAATATTTTTTACACTTCAGGGCTGACTTACTAAGAGCGCTTCGCTAATTTGTTGTCTTACTAGCACTTTTAATTTTGGCGTGAACTTTGCTCCTTTATCCTTGCAATACATCTTTACGAGGTTAAAGCTATGAGTGTTAAAGCTATGAGTGTTAAATCAGCAATCTTCCTTTATCTTGGTATCGCTTTCATTACTCAAGCGCAAGCTGAGATTGTTTATAGTAATTGGGCGACGAATGAAGGTGAATCTGGAAGTTATGTGTTTGCCGTCGAACATGACCAGACTAACAATTTATTTAACTATTCGTTTACCGTAGACCCTTGGGATGCTGAAGCGCTGGGTTTATTTATTGATTTTGGCGATCATACGATGCCCGGGACGACGGCTGCGGACATTGGTTTGACAAATATTGACCCTGCAGATGAGGTAGCGCTTTGGGCGACAGATACCACCTCAAATAATTGTGGTAACGGATGTAATTTAGAAGGATTTAGTCCTAATTTGGAAACGCCAGATGATGAGTGGGAGCTCGTATTTAGACTTGGCGCGCAAGGATTTGATCAAATCCAAACTTTTACGTGGACGACATTGGATTTTGGACTAGAGCTGTCTGATTTTGGCTTAGCCGGCGTTCGTTCACAGCAACTCTGTACCGGTGACGCGACGCTGCCGGATGGCATCGAAGAGTGTACAGGGAGTGATAAGTCATACGGTAGTCCACGACGCGGGACGCCAAGAAGCATTCCTGAACCAGGTTCAACCCTTTTGTTGGCGGCGGGACTTTTAGGCCTAGGCATGATTCGTCGTAGGAAAGTGAGCTGAATATTCGATTTTGTTCTGAACAGGTAAAATATCCGAGCCACATAGCGTATTACGCAGTGGCTCTAATTATTTAACGAACCTAATGATCAACGTGGCTAGAGTCAGGCTTACGTGCTGGCTATGCCTAAGGGCTCCTGATTTATGTTCCCATCTAATTTAACGATAGACGATGGTTGACACCTTATTTGATAATCAGAATGTTGCTTGGTTATTTGGATATAACGCAATGAAAGATAATATAATTGTCATTATTTGTGGTGAAGTAACGAGCGATTTTTGAATGAATAATCACAAAAAATAAGCATGCTAAGTTGCATTTTGATGAAAATATCCTGTGCTTAATCGGTCGAAGCTTCGCGGTTTTTGCAAGGATGAGAGTGTCGCATTTATTTGCTTTTGAGAATGCCATTAGCGCTGATGCGAGAAATTGGTCGGGCGATTGCCTAGTTACAAGAAAAGCAATGCCCGACGACGGCAGTAATCTGTTAGTTAATTATTGCTTGTTCTAAGGATGGAACGTTGGGGGTGGCGAGTGAACGTGTTTATTTTGGGGGCTGGTGCTCCAAAGAGTGGCAACAAACCTTCAGCACTAAAAAACATCTCAATGAATACGAGAGTAATGGACTGGCAGATACACAGCTTTTCAAGTTTAGTTCGACTTGATGATGTGTATTTTCTTGGAGGTTATCAAATAGAGGAAGTGATCGGTCTTTACCCCAAATTGAACTTTATTGCCACGCCAGAGTGGAAAAGTTCCACGCCACTGGATACTTTCTTCCATGCCCCAATCTCAAACAAACCTTGCATCGTAACGTACGGGGACACTGTCTTTCGAAATGATGTTATTAATGAATTTATCTCACTAGAGGCGGATATCACCGTTGCGGTGGATAGTCATTGGTTAGAAAGGTACTACGCCAGGAAAAAAGAAGACATCGATAAAGCGGAAGTTTTGATTGTTGATAGTGAACTGTTTGAATTTACCGGTTTAGTGTATTTCGGAGAGCGGGCCGTCAACGTAATCGTAGACTCAAATCATGACATTAAACGAGAAATGGCAGGAAAAAAACTGCTCGATCTTATCGCTTTCATGAGCCTGCAAGGACTGACCGTCCATTATAAAGATGTTAAGGGGGAGTGGGCAGAGTTTAATTCTCCAAACGATATAGCAAATTTTATTTTGGGTACCAAAGCAGACACGCTTTCACGCCTAGAACATATCGTAAAAACCAGCTATATCGGCGAACAGTATAGTTTTACCGCAGCAGAATGGCGCATCGATTCAACCACAGTACTGGCAGCTATAAGAAATAAGTTTGAAAACAAGCAACTGGTGGTGAGAAGCAGCTCAAAGGCCGAAGACAACTGGAACAGCTCTAACGCGGGTGGATTTGATAGTATTCTTGGCGTTGATGGAAATGATCTGGCACAACTCAACTCGGCGATACAAACGGTGCTCGATTCTTATGGGCCGTCACTTGCGAGTGAAGAACAGATCCTTATTCAGGCGTTTTTGCAAGATGTCATCATGTCCGGTGTTGTCTTTACCTGTAGCCTAGAAACCGGCGCACCTTATTATCGGTTTAATTTTGATGATACAACGCAATCTACAGAGTCAGTGACATCCGGTTGTGGTGGTGAATTAAGAACCGTCCTAGTTAGTAAATTTCATCCAGAGACGCTCGACACGGTGGCTCCAGAACTCAAGTCTGTGTTGACTTCGGTTCAAGAGCTAGAAACACTGCTCGGTTTTGACAAGTTAGATATTGAGTTTGCGGTCGACTCTTCCGGAACAGTGCATATATTTCAGGTGCGGCCAGTTTTAGTCAGCAATGATGATGAGATCGAAAATAACAGGATCATTACCTCTCTAAAATCCAATGTTACCCGTTATAACGAGTATCAAATTAAGCCTCCCTTTGTGTTCGGCGACACCACAATCTTCGCCAATATGCCAGATTGGAACCCTGCCGAAATCATTAGTACCCGGCCTAAACCGTTATCTCTAAGCCTGTATCAGCAACTTATTACCAATGATGTTTGGGCCAAACAGAGAGCTGAGTATGGTTACAAGGACGTGAGGCCACACCCGTTAATTGTCAGTTTTTCTGGGCATCCTTACGTTGATGTGAGAGCGAGTTTTAGCTCTTTTATACCTGAATCGGTACCTGAAGACTCTGCGGGGAGGATCGTCAATGCTTACATCGCGATACTGAACAATAACCCAAGTCTGCACGATAAAATTGAATTCGATGTCGCTTTTACGATTTGGACGCCCGAGTTTAAGCAAGACGCATCTGCACGTTTACTCCCTTATGGCGTCCGAGAGTCAGACTTGTCCATTTTAGAACAAGGACTAAAAGAAATAACGCAAAATGCGCTGACTCGGTTAGATGACGACGTGAGTCCCGTCGTGCTCCTAACATCGCGACGTCAGAATATTAATGACGCCTGTATGATGGATTTAGATAGAGCATTTGCCTTGCTCGATGATTGCAGGCGTTATGGTACCTTGGCATTTTCTCATGCCGCGAGAGCGGGTTTCGTCGCTCGTACGTTGTTAAATAGTTTGGTACAAAGTGGTGGTTTGTCGGAAGAGCGCTGCATGGGTTTTTTGAGTAGTTTTGACACTGTTGCGGGGCAGTTTGAAAAAGATAAAGCGCGTTTTTCCTCTGGTGAAATCACCTTGGGGGAGTTAATAGACCAGTATGGTCATTTGAGGCCAGGGACTTACGAAGTGACCACGCCTGCCTATTGGGAGCTTCCTGAGCATTACTTGATACCGAAGGAGATGCAATCTAAAGAGCAAATAAGCTGCGACATACAGTTTACCGACGGTGAGCTGCTGGCCATGAGTGGTCTGTTGGAACAGTTAGAATCAGTTCTTAGTACGTCTGCATTCATCGAGTACTTGGTGAAAGCAACTCAACAGCGTGAAAGTGTTAAATTCGAAATGACAAAGAGTTTAAGCAAAGCATTAGACAGTCTGGTGAAATGGGGTCATAGCATTGGGTTAAGCAGAGATGACCTCTCCTATATGACATATAGTGACATTGAAAGTTTAACACTCAACCGAATGACGACGGAGGGCTTACTTGAGAGCATACAGAAAAGAAAGGCGGACTATCAGATAACAAGGATTGTCGAGCTCCCTTCATTTATTAATGATCAATCTCAATTTTATTGTTTTGAGAGACACTCTTCATTACCAAACTATATTGGTTTAAAAAGTGTTACGGCAGAGGTTGCCTCTATCTCTAATGAGAACATCAATCTTAGAGGGAAAATCGTCATGATTCCTCAGGCTGATCCTGGTTACGATTGGCTTTTTGGTCACGAAATAGCAGGGCTGATCACTCAGTTTGGCGGCGCAAACTCGCATATGGCGATTCGAGCCGCAGAGATAGGTTTACCGGCAGCCATAGGCGTAGGGGAAAAACTTTACGAGGCATTATTAGCTTCTCATAAGCTCGAGTTGGATTGCCTGGGACAAACCTTGAGAGTCGTTAAATGAAGCTCGTGGGAATAAGTCACCGCGTTGACTTTGTCGAAAGCCATGACGAACAACGCGATGCAATCGATCAGCGTTGGTATGAATTAATGATTTCGATGGAATGGTTGCCTGTTCCTTTACCGAATATTCCGGCAAGCCTAGTGGAGGTGCTGATGACATCGCTAGGTCTGTCAGGGATTATCCTCTCCGGAGGAAATAGCATCACTGACCTTGACCCCTTGGCGAGCGATACGGCGCCTGAAAGGGATGAATTTGAGCATGCACTTATCCAATATGCATTAGAAAATGATTTGCCTTTGATTGGGGTATGTCGAGGGATGCAAGTGATAAATCATTATTTCGGTGGCGGTTTGCAACCAATTGAAGGCCACATTGGTACCTGGCATGAGTTGGTTACTTTAAATGCGGATTTTGAATTGCCAACATTGGTGAACAGTTTTCATGGTTGGGGGATCCCTTCAGAAAAATTAGCTAGGCATCTGAAACCTATCGCATCAGACCATATGGGAAATATTGAAGCTTTTACTCATCCTTCAAAACAAGTGTTCGGGATGATGTGGCACCCTGAAAGAGTCGATGGTTTCAACCAACTAGACATAAACTTACTGAAAAGACAAATCTTATGACTAAAGCATTAATTTTGGCGGCAGGAGAAGGGACGCGACTGCGCCCTTTGACCAATAATAAGCCTAAGTGTCTGGTTCCCTTGGTAGGTCGAACGTTGTTGGATAGGCAAATTGATAGCTTGAAAAGTCAAGGCGTTAAGGATATCCACATCGCAACTGGCTATTGCGCTGAGCAGCTTGAAGTACTCGGTTATGATACCAGTTACAATGAGCACTTCCAGCGAACTAATATGGTAGAAAGTTTATTTTCGGCAATTGAGTTCATCGAAGCGTGTGAAGAGGACTTGATTATTAGCTACGGTGATATTGTCTATAACCCATCGAATTTAGAGGCACTGCTAGCATCGGAGGCTGAAATCGCGCTCATGGTCGACAAAAATTGGCATGATTTATGGTCAATTAGGATGGATGACCCCCTCAACGATGCAGAGACTTTGGTGCTCGATAAGGAAGGATGCGTCTTAGAGTTAGGTCAGAAGCCGGAAAGTTATGATCAGATCCAAGGGCAATATACTGGGCTTATCAAGATTCGAAAAGATAAGATTGGCGACTTTGTAAATGACTATTTGAAACTTGATCGTCAGGCATTATATGACGGTAAGGATTTCTACAATATGTATATGACTAGCTTTCTTCAGATACTCATCAATAAAGGCTGGAAGATAAAAGCTGTAGAGGTGGATTCAGGATGGTTAGAGATTGACTCAACCGACGATTTGAATGCTTATGAGGCGCTATACAAACGCAACCAGCTTGACCCTTTTTATAAGGCGTAATCATGATAAGGGACGTTTTAGGCACAGTGCCAATGGTGCGTTGGTTATGGATGAGAGTGAAAAAACATCGAACTCGGCTCTTAATCTTAGCCGCCAAACCATTTCACTACTATGAGATAAAGCGGATTAGGCGTAAGACCAAACACGGCGATCAAATCAAGGTAGTGTTTCTGGTGCTTGAAAAAAGCATGTGGAAAACAGATTTGCTCTACCAGGCGATGGATAAGCATCCCCATTATTGTCCTATGATTTTGGTGATCCCAAGGTGTAATGCTTCTGATATTGAAGCGAACACAAGACAAACCGAAGCGTTCTTTGTTGATAAGGGATATAGGGTTAGCCGATCTTGCCCAAGTGAACAATGGGCGGAAGAGGATGACGTCATAAATCAAGACCTGATATTCTTCACCAACCCACATAACGACTCGTTAGAGAAGTACTCTATCTCAAGCTTAAGAAATAAGCTTACGTGTTATGTTCCATACTTTGAATTGTTGGATTTGAATTTCGCTATTCACTTTAATGGCCCGACTGAAAACCTGGTATGGAAGTTTTTTCAAATTAATGAGATCCATAGAAAAATTGCTCAAGAATACGCTTACAATGAAGGAAGTAATAGTGTAGTCGTAGGCTATCCTGCGACCGAGGCATTGTATAATGACAGCCAATATGAAAACCCGTGGATAAACCCATCGCTCAAAAAAATCATCATTGCACCACACCACAGCATCGCTGATAGCAGCTTTTTATCCAACGCAACGTTTCTTGAAAACGCTGAGTGCCTCAAAGCATTGGCGGTCAAGTATTCCGATCAAGTGAACTTTGCTTTTAAACCCCATCCATTACTAAAAGAGAAGCTTTATCGCCACCCTGACTGGGGAAAAGAAAAAACCGATCAGTATTGGAACTTCTGGTCATCCAAGCCTAATTTGCAACTTGAAGAGGGGGAATATGTGGGTTTATTCAGAGAGTCGGATGGCATGATCCATGATTGTACTTCATTTATCACCGAGTATTTATACATAGGTAAGCCAGTACTTTACCTTAATCCGAACATCAGAGAGCGTCTGAATGACTACGGCAAGTTAGGCTATGACGCAATGTTGAAAGCAGAAAAGCAATCAGACATAGAAAGGTTCATCGTGTCGATAATTCGAGGTGATGAGGTCATGTTTGATGAGGATATGCAAAAGAAGCTAAGACCACCATTATCACCGACGGCGCAGATCATGACGATACTGAATGAGACGCTTGTTGTTGGCGACTAGTGATATTTTCATTTTACGATGGCAAGGCAAGCGAGTAGTCCACAATATGGTTTAAGAAAGAATCTCTATCTCTATCTCTATCCTTTATTTGTTTGAAAGAATGTATTGATCAAAATGAGCTTTAACGTTTCCTTCGAATGTTGATGTAATTTCAAGATATCTATTTCGGCTGCATTTCGATATTGTCATTAGCTTGTGGTGTGGCATTCTGGTGATTGAAGTGATGATACTCTCAAATTCTGGCTCATTGATTTTGAATCCTTTCGCTCTATATTGATGATTTGCTTCGACGCAACTGACCAGAAAGCCGCAGTTGGGTGTGACAATTTCATTCATAGGTGCGCCATCTGTTGTGACAACGACGGCACCAGTTGAGAGAGCTTCAACGATATAGTGACCAAAGCCTTCCATTTCGGATACACAGATATGAACGCCGTGACTGTTCATCAAGCTGAGTAAATCATCCCCAGTTTGATTGGTTGTGATCAGGTCAATATTCTTCACGTCTTTCGCTGATTCTATGTGAGCAACGACGGTGGTTTGCAAAGTCAGTTTTGGCCACTCAGGATGCCTTTTCCACGAATTAATCACAGATAATGTTCCCTTTTTCTCGCTTTTTCCGGCGAGATGCAAATATCGGCTAAAACTTTTTTGGGAGTGAGACTGATAACGGTCTAAAGAGCTAAACCCTAAGTAATGCGTTCTATTTTTAATATCTGAAAAAGCTTGGAGTGCGTCTCTGGTTTTGCAAAGTAACACAATTTTTTCGTTTCTTAAGGTTGTTTTCTCTGTGTGGGGGCGGAACCAGTCTTGATTAGGAATCAAGTAATTTTGTGTTGCAAGCCAGAGCAATTTAGCCTGAATTTCTTCCATATGAATAAACACCAACACCTTACCACGAGTTCTCTCTAGAAAGAGACTGGCGATACTCAATGCCTTGTTTAAGAAACTTTTCTTTCCCAAGAGTACTTTTGAGGAAATGCAGGGGTACGCTTTTTTTAGAGCAGACTGAAGTACTAATGAATCATTTTCCAATCCAAGAGAGTTTCCGCTGATGATTACAACATAAGTTTCTTGGTTACTTCTATCGGAAGAGTGACTATTCATGATGATGTCCCATTTTAACTTCTGTGTTTGAAACCATAGTGAGATTTGGCGTACTCGTCTTTTAGGTAATGATTTAAGTAGCTATTGATGCGGAGTTTTTAATTTTAAAATAGTTAATCATGTCGAAAACACTGTTTGGTGACTTTAACCTTAAGTGATCGAATTTGATGTTACTGTAAATACTATCAATCGAGTCTGGCAAAGATTCGAAGCTGTCATAATGGTTCAGATGTTCTCGTATGGCACTTTGTTGGAGGTGTCTAAGGCTATAGCGATGTAATCGCCTAATATAGAGATAAATATTCTTTAAACTGGTTGGTGTTAGCCGATGATAATAAAATTCGGCACCTTCACATCCGCGCATGAAGCCATAGGAAAAACCATTGGATAGTCTAAAATCATGGCTGGCGGCCCAAGCTAAAAGGCTGTCATCACCAATTAACCCAACAGGTAGCCTAAAGTCTAACTTTTGCAACTTCTCGACAAAAAGCGGAGTAACAGCGTAGAACGCTCCGCTTAGCGCCTCTCCTTTTAGTGTATTTGTGATGATGTGATCTGTCGTTCTTCCTTGAGTCTTTGGTATGCCTGCGATGATGTAGCAATCGGGGTGAGCATCATATGACTGCATGATACTGATGAGTGAACCTGGTGTAATCGTGCAGTCTCCATCAATGAAAATAGTCATGAGAGGGGTATCGTTGCCTAATTCGATTGCATAGTTCCAGGCGTTCGCCTTGTCTCCTAGCGGGATGTCGAAGCTTTGCCAACCGTCCTTATTTTGGCAGTATCGTTGAGTTACTGGGTATGTATCGTCACGACATCCATTGCAGATGATGTTGACCTCTGCATCCATGTTACTCAGCGCGAACAAAGACTGATCGATAGAGTTGAGACAGCGCTCGATGAAATCTGCTTCATTATAAGCGAGCACATTAATTCGGATTTTTTTTGTCACTTTACTCATAGTTGCAGGCCTTCATAGTTGGTGGATCATCGATGTCCATTTGTTGATGATATTGATGGGTGTGTATTCCTCTGAACGTGTGTAGGCAAGTTTGCCATATTCATCACGAAGTTGAGGACTGAGTAAGAAGCTGTTAATACACTCTGCCAGTTGTTCAATATTATGCTCTGGCAGTAATTTGCCATATTTGTCGGCAATGATTTCTGAAGGCCCCATTGGACAATTGAACGCAATAACGGGAAGCCCTTGGCCCATCGCTTCTATCAAGGTCAGCCCGAATCCTTCATAGCGTGAACTCAGCACATACATCGCTGCTTGTTGATACTCATTCTCGATGTGAGTGGACTCAGCAACAAGCTCGACACTCTGTTCCAGTTGGTATTCACGTATAAGTTTTTCGAGCTCAGGTTTCGCACTCCCCGTGGGGCCGACGATTCTTAGTGTCCAGTTTTTCTTTGATTCTCGTTCGATTTGGGCCCAAGCTCTAATGAGTAAATCAAATCCCTTTTGAGCGGTCATTCGTCCTACTGCCAATACGATGTTCTTCCTCTCCGAGTGGTTCCAATTCTTAGGTCGTTCAATTGGTAGGGGATTAGGAATAACGACCACTTTGTCAGGGTTGGTTTGAAGCGTATTTATCCAATGTCTTTTATCCGTTGCTGTTAGCACAATGATTTTTTTGCACAAGAGCGAGGCAAGTCGACGGCCAAACCAACGACTACCAAATCTGGTGCTAATTCCAGAGTTGAAGTGTTCCCAAGCTACGTGATTTTTGCGCAGCAGTGGTATCGATGAATACAGGCACATTTGTGTGTCACAGCTGATAATAAGGTCAGGCTTAAGTTGTGAGATCATGCGAGAAATAGCGAAAGGCAGCGTGAGATGGTGAAGGGACGACTTCGATGCATCGAACAGCTGTTCTCTTTTCACCGATTCATTGAGAAAGAAAAAAGGTGTTGTTTTTGATTCATGGTGACTGATGATCGTCACTTCAAACCCGGCGGCGAAGAGTTCATTTGATATCATAGTACACATCCTTTCTGTACCACCAAGAGCTGTTATATCATTAATCAAAAAAGCGATGTGGAGTCTTTTATCCAGTTTGTTCACATGCAGTTCCTTGCGTTACTCGGTTTCCTTAAACGGTATCGATACCTTAGACGTTATATCTGAAAATATATGTTCGATACGTTTCGCATTGTTCAGCCAGGTCAGCTTCTTATCTTGAATGGTTTTTGTTGCTTCAAGCTGCAGTTGTTTCCGCAGGGTTTCATCGGCGAGAATTCGTTTCACGCATACTAAAATGTCATCAGGTGAGCTCATGTCGTACAGAAGCGCGTTTTTGTTATCACATAAAAGCTCTCTAATGTTTTCGGTATTGGGTGCGACAATGGCTTTCCCTTTTGCTAAGTACTCGATGAGCTTAAGTGGTGATGACCATGGTGTTGCAGCAGGTTGAAGAGCGATGTCAATTTGGTCTAGCCAACCTGGCATATCGTTTCTCTCTATTAAACCAGTGACGTGAAAACGGTCTTCAATGCCTAACTGTTGGGCTTGTTGCTGTAGCGTTGCAGCAGCGGGGCCGTCACCCACGACAAGTAGCATTAAATGGTTATTTTCAGGCTCTGCTATCAAGGATAGTAATTTATCGAGCTGATGCCACTCCCGGCAAAAGCCAACAAAGCCGATGGTTAGCTGATTTTCAAATTTACGATTTCGATCATGCTGAGTGGTTGGATAGAACTTTTGAGGGTCAATGCCATTGGGGATCACCGTAATTTGGTCTGCTGGAACGCCCACTTGCAGGATATAGCGAGCGAGCACATGGGTAACAGGGCACACATGATCGGCATTACGCCACGTATACACTTCACTCCATTTTGCCAGCGGTTTTAGTGTGATGCCTCCGTATTGCTTTCGTTCGTCGTAAAGAGGGGAGTTCACTTCCAGAATGAGCTTAAGGCGAAGGAGTTTCTTGACCCAAATTCCAGCTGGCAAAAATAAGTTATAGCGTTCATAAATAGCATCGGGGCGGTGCTTAATAGCAGCAAGTAGCAACTTGAAAAAGACATAAAACGCATAGCCAAACTCCAACACTTCCGAGCACGCTTTCGGTAATACACTTCTTAGCTTTGATACCCATCCACCGTCGCTGCCAAACTCCGCCTCCTCGGAGACATTTGGACCAACGACAATAATTTGATGACCAAGGCTTTCAAGGGCATTAATGATTTCTTCCACATGGACATACTGGCCATCTTTAGACGCGATTCTGTGGTGATAAAGTATCTTCATTGAGTTATACCCTTAGTCTGGTCGTATTTTTTAACTTTAAGCAAGCAAGTTAAGAATCAAATATCCTCATGCTATTTTTTGATAGCTGTTCATTACTGAATGAAAAATTTCGTATTGCCCTTGAGAAGTGGTGAACCAATCAAACTGTTCTGCGTAAAGACGAGTGTGATTTCGCTGTGGGGGATTTTCTAGCAGATGCTGTACGCCTTGAGCGATCGAGTTCGAATCTCTGTCAACAAGGACACCGGCCTGTATATTTTGAACCACTTCCGGTGTCCCCCAGATATTTGTTGCCACGACAGGGGTTCCACAGGCCATGGACTCTAATAGAACGTTCGCCCACCCTTCACGGCTTGATGCCAAGACAAGCGCGTTAGCTGCTCCGTAGTAGTTCGCAAGCTCACTTTGACTAAGACTACCGAGGAAAATGACGCGATCTTGCAGCTGATTTTTTATGACCTGTTGTTTGAGTTGATTTTCGTCTGGTCCATTGCCAGCGATAAGAAGCAAGACACTGGGCAGCTGTCGTAATGACTCGATAACGAAGTGATGGCCTTTGCGTTCAATAAGATGACCGACAGAAATGATGATAGGTTTATCCTGCGGCAGATTGAGCTCTGCTCTTAGTGCGGTTTGTTTTAACTCGTCCACATAGGAAAATAGCTCTAGATCCACACCATTTCTCAGTGTGGTTACCGAGTTAGGTTCCGCTCCCAGCGTTATCATCTCCTTCCTTAACGCTTCACAAACCGCCATGTTGTGATCGCTACGTTTAAGGACCGCCTGGATATCTTTTTTAGGCTTTGTGAATTCGGGAATAAGGTTGATATCCGTCCCTCGAGCTGTGACTGTAAAGGGTTTACCCAGTTTTTCTGCAGCTTGTGATATGGCCACCCCATCTGGATAGAAGTAGTGGCCATCAATTATGTCAAAATCAAAGCCTTGCTGGATAAGTTCCGCTGCTTTTTTATATATTGTATTAGCGAGTGTATGTGGAGTGAGTGTCATTCCAATTTTAGGCACGACAACGTAACGAGGGTGGTAGACATCCATCCCAAAACGATTTTCATGCAGTGGAGCATTGGCATAAGAAGCATACGCACCAAACATTGGCTGGCGAAATGGAAACCAAGGAATCGGAGCGATAACCTTTATTTCAACGTCAGGAAAATGCTGCTTTAAGTGACGTAGCCGAGTTTCGATAAACACACCATGCTTTGGGTTATTGGCGTAAGGGAATAAGGTTGTTACTGTCAATATCTTCATTTATCACTACTGCCTATTCATAAACTTTGCAAACATCAGCAGGCACCAAAGGGCGTCGGCGTGATTACTCTTTCCTTCGATATGCTCATTAATCATTTTTTTAAGCGTGTCGGCAGAAAAAAAACCACTGTCGAGCATATTTTCAGAAAGTATGGTTGAGCTGAGGCTGTGCTTTAACGGTCCTCTAAACCACTCGGCGATAGGAATGCTAAATCCCATTTTTGGGCGGTAGAGAATGTTTGAGTCCACATAGGGTTCAAGCGCTTTCTTGAAGGCGTATTTTCCTTCGGTGCCTCGGATATTGTCCGTACTCTTAATTGAGAATGCCCATTCCACAAAGACATGGTCGAGTAGCGGCGAACGAACTTCCAACGAATGCGCCATGCTGGCTCTATCCACCTTGGTTAATATGTCTCCTGGAAGCCAAGTTTTGATGTCTAAATATTGGATCTGCTTTAACGGATCATCGGTTGGTGCCGCCTTAGCATGCTGTCGCATGATCTCTAAACCGGAGTAGCCATTGAGGCGACGCAAATAATCGGGATGAAAAAGTTGATGCCTTTGTTCTGCTCGCAGTTTTGACATGGTGTTGGCGTATGCCTCGACCGTATTCATCGCCAGTGATTGTAATGTGGTTTTTGCTCGTAGTGGCTTGGGAGCCCAGTCGGCTTTAGGGTAGACGCTTGCTAAGCCACCAAATAGAGATTTGCGTAAATGTAGGGGGATTTTATCTCTAAGACGCTGTTCGGTTAAATGCATTCTTTGACGTCGGTAGCCAGCGAAGACTTCATCACCGCCATCGCCGGATAAAGCAACTTTTACGTTTTGCCGTGCCAGTTGGCACACTTGGTAGGTAGGGAGTGCTGAGCTATCGGCAAAAGGTTCATCATAAATGGTACTGAGCCTGTCTATTAAATGGTAATCGTTTGAGGAGACGATTTGGCTTATGTGGTTGGTCTGGTACCTCACGGCTATTTGGTTGGCATAGTCACTTTCGTCATAGTCACGTTCATTAAAGCCTATTGCACACGTGTTGACCGGGGTTTCTTGCAGGCCAGCCATCAGGGCAGTGATAGCACTTGAATCCACGCCACCGGACAGAAAAGCCCCCAAAGGTACATCGGAGAGCAGGCGAATTCTGACAGACTCATTTAGCCGCTCGATCAGTTCGGTTTGAACATCTTCCCATGAATGAGTTTTGGTGGGCACGGGTAGATCCCAGTAACGAGTTTGTTGGATTTTTGTGCAAGGCTCTAACAGCATATAGTGGCCGGCGTTGAGCTTATAAACGTTTTTGTATGCGCTGAATGGCTCAGGTATGTAGCCATACATAAAGAACTCTTCTGCCATCTGCTCGCGTAACCTTGTGTCGACGTCTGGATGGGCGAGTAATACCTTGAGCTCAGAACCAAAAATGAATTGGCCTGATGTGGTTTTGGTGTAGTAAAGAGGCTTTTTGCCGAGCCTATCTCTCGCTAAAAAAAGTCGCTTTTTGTTCCTGTCCCACAGTGCAAACGCAAACATCCCGCGAAAGCGTTCAAGACATTTGACTCCCCATTCTTCCCAAGCATGAACAATGACTTCAGTATCACTATGAGTAGAGAAGCGATGGCCAAGACATGACAGCTCAGCAACTAATGATTCGAAGTTGTAAATCTCGCCGTTAAAGACAACGCAAACGGATTGATCTTCATTGAAAATAGGCTGCTGTCCACTACTGAGGTCAATGATTGATAATCTACGATGACCTAAGCCAACGTCGCTATCAATGAAGTAACCTTCATCATCAGGCCCTCGGTGAGATTGCACTCGATTGATATGCTTTAATAGGCTCTCGTCAATCGCTGCATTGGTCTCAAGATTAAATATTCCGGATATTCCACACATAACATGATTCCCTGTTAGTAGTCTCCGTTGGCCATCCATGCCTTCGCGAGTGCTTGAAGTTGTTCGTCTGTCAAATCGAAACTTGCCAACGCCAATATATCTGCTGTGCCCGACCGTTCAGTCATCAATTTCGTTGCTTTGATTAGTTTTATTTCTAGTGGGTTACTCGAACAGACATTATCGATGCAATACCAGTAAAGGACTTTCATTGACTCGCCGTAATGATTAGCGATAGTGAGTTGCGTTGCATTAAAGGCATCAATAACCTGTGGTGAAATGACGTGTTTCGAGTTTGAGTTCAGCGCCCATTTATTCTGGTCATAGAGGTGATTAACTGAGCTAATTAATTCCCCATGCTTCTGACGGATGGAATATCTTGCTGAAAAGTATTCAACTCGACCGTCAGGCGTGACGCCCCTCGTTACTGTTAGTGCCTGCGGGAAAGAGATCCCCCACACTGACGAATGAACTTCAGTTATCTGGTCAGGTAAACGAATTGGAGAGACGGCTTGCTGGTCGGTTTTTTGTAAAGACGCTTCCCATTTGAATTGTAGGAACAAAACGGCGGTAAAGCATATCGACATAGTCAATGTTTTGGCCGGCGTTCGAATCACATGGTTCGGTTTCTGTGACGTAGCCGAAGATCGCGGGTTGTCGGCAAACTTATCAGAGATATAGAAGATGATGCCGATGACGAAAGCGAAGAAGACCCACCCGTAAACTAAGTGATCCGCGCCAGTGGCATACTTCATGTCACTTAAGTAGCCGATGAGCACAATGCCGTAAGCTCGGATGCCATTTGCGATAATCGGAAAAATAAACGAGAACCCGACAAAAATGAGTATCTTCCACCATTTATTGAAGCTGAGGTAAGCGAATAAGGTCCCGAGTGCGAGGCTAGAAATTAGGAATCGTATTCCTGAACACGCTTCGGCCACTTCAAACTGGCCATTAGGTATCTCGAGGAATAACCCTTCACGATAAACAGGAATATTTGAGAGTTGTAGGGCAAACACGGTGATATCAGCGGTAATGACCTGAAGATAAGGAACGAGCTCTTCACCAAAAGGAATACAGAAAATTAGATAAAATATTGGGAAAAACAGGATCTTCGTTAGGGGAGTCCCTAGTAACGCCCAAAGTATTAGCTGCAAGCTGAAAATAGCGGCAATATGCTCAAGCAGCGCGACATCTGCCGCCTTTCCGAACATCCAGCACAGTGTCGGGAATATAAAGAGAACGACAGGGATCCAGCTGCTCCCCAACGGGGTTTGCTTGATCTGGTCTCTTTTACGCCAAGTGAGCCATAGAGAGATTGGAACAATAATAAAGCCATGTTCATAAGTTTTAGATTGCGACCATACCGTGACCATGCTTTCTATAGACTCATGGTAAACAAAAGCCCAAGTGATAAGGGGGAGAATAAAGCGATATATGGGTAGCTTAATCACCGCGAGCTCCCAAATAATGCAGCAAAGGGGTCAGTTTTGCTTCCCAGCTGTAATTTTGCTCTAACCACACTCTAGAATCAGTGGCGTTAAGGGGAGGGCTCTCTAACTTATTGATCACCCATGCTCTCATATTTTGTTCTGAATCGGTGACATACAGGTTTTCATTAGGGCACCCTTCCAATCCTTCGATACCACGGTTTGACGTAAGTACAGGCCTTTCCATTGCCATCGCTTCTAAAATTTTATTCTGGATTCCTCTAGCCATCTGCATAGGAGCGACAGCCGCTTTAGCATGTGCGAGGTAAGGTCTAACATCATCGACACGACCAGTGACAATAACGCCAGAAAATGAGGACAGTTCCAACACCTGTTTAGGGGGGGAGGAACCGACAATATAAAACTTGCTATCTGGGCACTGTTTAATGACTTCAGACCAAACATGATGAGTAAACCACGTTACGGTCTCGATGTTAGGTCGATAATCCATTGCGCCGGTAAAGACAATATAGTTGTCATCTTGAACGGAAAAACCTTCATTTAGGTTCGCGATAGCTGACGGTGAGAAGTATTCACTGTCGATACCATTACTTAAGGTTTTAATTTTTGGTTGAATATGGTCGTCCACCATTTCCTTAAAAAGAGAAGCTTCTGCATCCGAGATAAAGCAACTAACCTCGAATTTATCTGCAACGTATTTTTCATACCCTTCGAGAGCCTGGTATTCACGCATGTATATTTTGCTCATGACCCCGTTTGAGGAACATGCATATTGACGCCACTTATCAGAATCAATATCCGCAAACTGCATCACTTTATATAAGGTTGGTGATTCGGGCCTGAGTACATATTGCGCCATGCAGCCTGAGTATATAAAAGCTTTAGTGATGCTGTGCTCTGCGATGGTTTGATTAACCCAGCTCTGCATTTTAGAACTGCGGTAATAGGGTAAGGTGATCGGTTCACCCCGACCAAATGCAGTTAATCCTTTTATTTTGGCTAGGGTAGGATTGAGGTCGACAAAAAAACATTCTTTGCACAACTTAGCAACGTTGTCAGTGTACTGTTTGTCGTTTGGGTCATCGATAAAGCAGCCCACATATACGTCATAGTGTTTGTTCAAGAACTTCAGAACATTGAATGTCGTGATTTTGTCCCCCTTGTTTGGGGGATACGGAATACGATGACACAAGTACAGTAGCGGTTCTTTCATGTTCTAGCCTAAATATTTGGAAAGTTGGGGCCCTATTTGACGAGAAAGGCTTAACGGCATTTTCTTCCATAACCCTATTAGTATCCGATATTTAGGGTTGTTTGGTGACAGGTTCGGTAAGTTTTTGGCTTTGATTAGTGCAATACGATAGTGAAGATTATTCTCCTGCATACCCCAGTGTTTTTTGTACTGGTAGGAGCCTGAATCTTTTTTGCTTCGACCGAAGTCAAACTGTGTCATGCCCTTGTCCTTAGCGATGCACATAAGTTGATAGTACATATAATCATTGCTCTTTAAATCTCGAGCATCGTGAGTACCGCCTCCGTAATAGGGAAGTACTGTATCTTTGTAGTAGAAACTGAGCACACTCGATACTGGAGTATCTTTATCATTATGGATAACAAGTGTCTCGCATCGCTCAGCGAACGTTTCTTTTAGTGAATCGAAAAGCTTTTTGTTGAAGACGGGAGTGCCAAGGTTGTGAACGCTTTGAGCATACACATCGTAGCAGCACGACGTGTCGTCTTTGTTATCCCATTTCAGGTTGTTTTTAAGCGAGTGGCGAATGACCGCTCTTTGCTTTCGCTTAATGTCAGTTAGGATTTGATCGGGAGAATCACTAAGTACGGATGAAAACGTTGCGTGCTGGCAATGTGCCACCCAAGGCCCTTCTGATTCACGGGGCGTTTTATCGCGTAGCTCTACATAGTCGACATTTAAAGACGCGCCAAGCTCAAGTGCTGATTTTTCGAGTTTATGTCGAATGGCATCAGAGTCAGCGAGCACGCCACCATAGACACAAAAAGGTGTCGATATCAGCGCGTGGCCAAAAATCGCACTTTTCTGCTCAAAAAGAGGCAACACACCCACGATGTTGTGGTCGCGTTCCGCGAGCAGGTATTGTGGTTTATGTTTGAAAACAGAGTGTATGACTGTGTACCAACCGGTAAGGTGAAAAAACGTACCGTCTTGATGATGGTCAACGTACTTATCCCAGGCCAACATATCTTGTTGAGTCATTTTTCTGATTTGTAGATTTTGAGTCATCCGTTAGTCCATCCAGTTGGAAAACATGGCTCATCGTATTCCATGAAAAATCCGTTAATAGGTGCTGAATACGAGCTTCCATTCGATTAAGATTCAGATAGTGGCGAAATTGAGATTTCAGGGTTATCCCAGCGATGCGAGGTTGCTGGTGATCGATTTCCCAAGGGTGAAAATAAAAGCTATAAGGCAAACCAGTCTCGCGAATAAAGCGGTTAATCAACACTTTACTCAAATCGTAGGGGTAGAGTCTGAAAAAACCACCCCCGCCAATTGGGACGCTGCGATTGAATTTATGTAACGTCGGTATGGGAATTTCGTAAATTCCCTCAGGCCGACGATACTTCAATTTCGGCCAATCTGGCGCGCCATAATGGTCGTGTTTAACTGGGTAAGTACTACTGCTGTAGAGAAAACCCAATTCAGCCAAAACACTAAATGCCCATTCATTCTGTGGGTTGATCGAGAAACTTGGTGCTCGATAGCCCTTAATCTGGCCACCAGTTATATCTTCTAGCAACGCTTTACTACGTTGAACATCTTGTCTAAACACGATTGGGGACTGAGAGGTGGCTCTTTCGTGATTGAAGCCATGGCTAGCTAGTTCATGCCCGTTCTCTGTGATTGCTCTAGCCAATTGTGGGCATGAATTAGCGACCCACCCCAACATAAAAAAAGTTGCCTTTACATTATGTTCTGAGAAAATTTCGAGGATCCTATTCGTACTTCGCTCGATTCGTAGAGGGTACTTAGTCCCCCATTCTGAACGTTTGATTACTTTGTCAAAGGCTGCTACTTGAAAATAATCCTCAACATCGACGGTCATCGCACACTGCGCTATAGAGTGATCGTTGCTTGGTAAATCAGTCATACGGCTATCTACCTTTTCCAAAGAGGATAATCTCGGATGTCTTCAATAAAATTAAAAGATCCAAGGTAAAGTTGCGGTTTCTTATGTAGTAAAGATCGAATTTCAACTTTTCTAATGCGTCCTTTTCACTGCTGCCATAGGGATACTTTAGCTGCGCCCAACCTGTTAAACCTGGTTTAACATTGTGTCTTTGATTGTAATAGGGAATGGAGCTACTAAAGCCTTGAGTAAATTGTGGTCTCTCTGGCCTCGGACCAACGAAGTACATGTCACCGATAATGACGTTGTAGAGCTGTGGAAGTTCATCAATACGAAATTTCCGAATGAACTTACCGACTTTAGTTACTCGGGGGTCATCTTGTTGCGCCCACTGAACACCATTTTTTTCTGCGTCAGTACGCATGCTCGTAAATTTGTATATAAAGAAACGTCTGCCGTTTAGTCCGACTCGCTCTTGAGAGTACAGGATAGGAAAATGTCGCCCGCCTTCTAGTTTGATGGCCACCACAGTAAGTGCCATCACTGGGAGGGTTAATAGAGCGATTGAAATCGCGATCGCACCATTGAACAACCAATACAAGTTTGTTCTCAATTGGTTCTTTGAGCGATGGTTCTGGAAAAGAAACCAAGATGGGTTGAGGTAGTTGACGGCGACTTGCCCAGTTTCTCGCTCAACAAATTCAATGATGTCGGTAATTTGCACTCCCACTTGTTTTAAGCGGAGCAATTCTTCAAAGGGCAGGTTATTTCGACGTTCATCAATTGCAATAACGAGTTCATCAATCTGCTTATGCCTTACAAAAGTATCAATCGGTTCTGAGATTTTGATGACTTGTTCGTCATTTATCTGTTGCTGGGCATCGCCTTCAATAGTGACAAAACCGACAAAATCAAGCCCAATACGATCGGAGCTACGGCGCATACATTGCTCAATGATACTTGCCCTTTTCCCTGAACCAAGGATTAGGATGCGTCGCTTAACCAATTGATTCAACCCTAGCTTTAACATGATAAAGCGGCAGATCGACAGCGAAAAAAATGCGAAGACGGATAATAACTCATTGAATGAATGAGGGAAAAAGTCTGCAATAAATAAATGGCTTAGTAGTCTGGTTAATATATAAGCCAATAAAACAGCGACAAATATTCGAATTAGAATGCCATAAAAGGTTTCCCTGAGTTTTTCGTTGTATAAACCAACACCTAACAGCGTTAAATGTAAAGGCAGAGCAAAGATGAAGAATTGCACATAAACATCAATATTAGAATTACTTAAATAAAAGTCACTCGTGAACAACTTCGCGCAGAATATTGTCAGTATGAAACTGAAAAAAACCACCATGAAATCAGTAACTATCATTAAAGTATTATTGGTATTCAATCCGTGAAATTTAGCGCTCGACATATCCTATCCCTGACATAATTAAGAACTCACTAAAGCAAATTAAATACATTTTGGGAGTCACACACTTATGAAACTTAGACGGGTTTTGTTGTTAGATCCAATGCAATATTAGACTATTTTCACTTTAGTTTAGTGTTTGCTTGTAGAAGACAGTTCGCCTAATGACTCAAGTAAATCCGTGATGAACGAATCACAATTAGGATTCAGATCTTAATGTAGCGGTTTGTAGTGTCCTACTTAATTTGGATAATCTCGCCGTAATTATTTTGGTAATCAGAAGGTTAAGGAAGCATGTTGAAGAGTAGTATTACACAATGTAAATAGGTAAAAGAGTGGTGCCACTGAAAACAATGTTGGGTGTAACTGACATTTTACTTTTGCATTTCTTGGGGCATGTTTTTTCTGTCAACTAATGTGCAGAGTGTAAATTCATGTTCTATATTAGATTCTTGTATAGCTATAGATTTTCATGTCTTTGTACATTCGGAAATAGGAAAGGGAGTCATAGTACGAAACATTCGGTACGTTGAACTCTGAGTTTACGTGGCAGCGGAACGTAAAGATATGGATGAGAAAAGGAATTCTAAGGAAGCATGTATGAGTGCAATTTGCCAATTCTACAGAGAATCTAAACAAGCATTCGTTTTGAGTTGTGTTTGGCTGATGATAGGCTGTACCACTAACGATTTACCTTCGTTACCCACGGCAACAATCCACCCATCCTTGACTGAGGACATTAATAACTATCGTTACCTTATTGGCCCAGGAGACTCTTTAACCATTTCGGTGTGGGGAAATCCAGAGGCATCAGGAACGTATACGGTTCGTCCTGATGGCATGATTTCTACCCAACTGGTCGATGATATTGTTGTTGCTGGCAAGACACCAACGTTCCTCGCTAGAGAGCTTGAAGCCCAACTATCTGTGTATATAAGAGATCCAATAGTCTCTATCTCGGTGGACACCTTTGTTGGCCCATTCAGCGAGCAGGTTCGGGTAATGGGTGAAGCGTTAGAGCCTCAGGCTATCAATTATAAAGAAAACATGACGCTCTTTGACGTGATGATTGAGGTTGGAGGATTAACAGATTTTGCCGACGGAAATAACGCTCGACTTATAAGAGTGATTAAAAATCAGCAAAAACAATTCGGTTTAAGAATGGATGACTTACTGAGAGACGGTGATATAGAGGCGAATGTCGATATTTTACCTGGCGATATTATCATCATTCCAGAGGCGTGGTTTTAATCAGGGAAGAACAATACATGCAAGAACAAGTTAAGTTGTTGGCTTACTATCTCCAGGGAATTTGGTTGCAAAGAAGGTATATGCTCATTTTGGCCTGGATCATTTGTCCAATCGGGTGGATTGGCGTTACTTTACTGCCAAATCAGTATACATCAGAGGCAAAAGTTTACGCAGATACACAGTCTATTCTTGGCCCACTTCTACGAGGGCTTGCAATACAAACGGATCCTTCCCAAAGATTGGAATTGATGGCAAAGACATTACTTAATACGAGAAATCTCGAAGTTATTGGAAATGAAGTTGATGCTAACATTAGGGCAACTACTCCAGAAGAATACGAAGAATTATTAAATGACTTGAAGTCAGGAATAATAATTAGGTCTGCGGGTAGAAATAATTTATATACAATCAGTTATACTGGTGAAAACCCAGTTTTTGCCAAAAATGTAGTACAAGCGGCGCTAAACGTATTTATTGAAAGCAGTTTAGGAGATAAACGACTTGATGCTGAACAAGCCCGTTATGTCATTAATGACCAAATTGAATATTATGAAAACCGATTAGTCGAAGCAGAAAAAGACTTAGCAGATTTTAAGCGAGAATATATCGGGCTTCTTCCTGGTAGTGATCAAAGTTACTACTCAAATCTTGAATCAGAGAAGTCTGATTTAGAACAAGCAGAATTAGCCCTAAAAGAGGCAAGATCTGGTGTTGCTAGAGCCAAGCTTCAGCTCGAAGAAGAAAAGCAAAATGCATTGAGCCAAATATTCACCATTCAGACTGAGTATGACGCTAGGATTGA
This sequence comes from Vibrio sp. PID17_43, assembly GCF_002608565.1. Taxonomy (GTDB): domain Bacteria; phylum Pseudomonadota; class Gammaproteobacteria; order Enterobacterales; family Vibrionaceae; genus Vibrio. Next base: position 27,453 of record NZ_LIXM01000011.1, on the reverse strand, counting down.
GGCTGTCGAAATGCGTTTAGATGAGCTTCTATTCCGATATACACAGAAACACCCTGATGTCGTTGAGACTAAACGACAGTTATTAGAGCTAAAACAGTTAAAAAGTCAGTCGGTGAAAAATATCACTGTAGACAACAGTTTAAATGATAATTTAGTCTATCAGGACTTAAAAATCTCGATTTACCGACTTAACAATGAAATCGCATCGCTAGAAGTACGCGTCGAAAAACACAAAGCGAAGATAGACGAGTATCAAAGTAAGCTTGATATTGTGCCAGATGTTGAGGCTATGCTTACATCACTGACAAGAAATTACGAAGTCACTAAAGGAAAGTATCTAGAGCTTATGTCTCGAGGTGAAACTGCCTCTATTTCTAATAGCGTCGGAAATGCTTCGGAAGACATTAAATTCAAAATCATTGAGCCTCCTTCAATACCGACATCACCTTCTGGCCCAAATCGCTTACTACTATTATTAGCCGTTCTGGTCGCTGGCGTTGGGGCAGGCTTTGGGGTGTCGTTTATTATGAGCCAGATGTATCCAGTGGCCACTTCACCAAACCAACTTTATCAGATGACAGGAGTGCCTGTTTTTGGTGTTGTGTCGGCTACAGCGTGCTCTGGTTTACTAGCAGCAGAAAAGAAAAGGTTAATGGTATTTATTTTTATGACCTTAATGTTGTTAAGCGTGTTGTTCATGTTACTGGTTATCAATACTGTTCCATCAATATATAGCATGATTAGGTAGATTCGATAGTTTATTTATTACAATAAAATGCGTTTGGGGGAAAGGATGCACAACTCAAAATCAGAAGAGAGCGGTGAATTATCTTTAGAAGAGCGAACGAAAGAAATCAATGAACCTGGATTTTTAAAGAAAGACATTATCGTTATAGATGTTGAAGATCTAAAAAAGAAGGGGATGGTTTGCGTAAGAAGTAATGGGAATAAACAAGGAGTTAATGATGAGTTTCGTGCAATAAAACATAAATTGGTAAGCAATGCATTTGGCTCTGGAGCAAATAGCCATGAGAATGGCAATCTAATCATGGTTTCTAGCTCGACAGCAAATGAAGGTAAAACCTTCTGCGCTGTTAACTTAGCTATGATGCTTTCGTTAGAGAAAAACAAATCAGTATTACTCGTTGATGCGGATGTGCTAAATCCTAGTGTTAACAGAATACTTAATATTGATAATAGACCTGGTTTAATCGACTACTTAAACGGTGATGTATCGGATGTAGAGAGTATTATTTACAACACTTCAGTAGAGAACCTTCGGATAATGCCTTCAGGTGAAGCTCATCATTTGAGCTACGAACTTTTGGCCAGTGACAAGATGTTGGCATTGGCAAGTGAATTAGCAAGCCGTTACAGTGATCGTATCGTGCTGTTCGATGGCCCGCCTCTTCTCGGTGTTATTGAAACCATCTCGTTGTCAAAACTCGTCGGTCAGGTTGTGGTTGTGGTCGAACACAACAAAACGAAAATTTCATCTATCAAAGAGGCGGTGTCTCAGCTCGATAGCAGGTTAGCCATTGGATTTATTCTTAATAAGTCTGTTAACTATAAGCTAAGTCAATATGGTTACGGTTATGGGTATGGCTAGTTGTAAATATCTAAAGTTAGAGGGGATAATATTAATTTTATCATCTATCATCGTTAAAAATGTATTTTCCGCGAATGTAGAGATTAGTCCAACGGCTTCGGTCGAATTAACTTACTCCGATAACATAAATTTAGATTCAACAAATGAAAACAGTGGATTCGTATCAACATGGTCCGCCGGTGTTATCACTGAATCTATTGGAAATAATGGAGAGTTGCTGTTTGGCTACGATGTATATCAAACGTTTAACCTGCAAGACTCTAGTGAAAATAAATTGTTTAATGAACTTTCACTCTTCGCAAATAGAAAAATATATAAGGACTCTGTAGAGTTAGAAACTAACGCTACGATTACCAATATTGCTCGTTCTATTCAAGATAATGCTAACCCTGATATTATTTCTGGTAACACGATAGAAACTCGTTCGATAGACGCAGAAATTTCATATCAGAATAATCCAAGAGGTTATTTTGATATTTATGGATCCATTTATGGGAGCGCTACATCTAACGAAGATGGTATAGGTGATTATTATGCTATAGAAAGCAATATAGTTTTTCAAAATGGTTTGTCTGAGAAGGATTATTTTTGGTTGACGGATTATTCTTACGAAAAAAACATATCTGCTAATACAAAAGAATCCTATTATAACTATGAGATCGACCAAGAAGTTGGAATTCAGACTGTATATGGGGTGAGCCCTCTCATTCACGCGTACTATGAAGGATATACAACAGGCAATCAAGATAAAGTTGTTGAATCTGGGAGTTGGGGACCTGGAGTACGATATTATCTACATCGGAGATCTTATGTTGAATTGGGTTACGAATTTTCGATTAACGATAGGGACTTTTGGAGGTGGGCTGTTAGTCTTAATCCTAACCCAAGAACATTCTTAGCATTTGATTACACAAGAAAGTTTTATGGGGATTCCTATGACTTTACGCTGATTAATATAAACAAAAGAATGACTAACACCATTAGCTATCGTGAAGAACTTGAAGGATTTGAACGCCAATTTTTTGTTGTAGGAGAAAATATAGAGGAATTCCAACTTGTCAAAGAGTTGAGTATGAACTCGTCGTTTATTACACGCAGAACAACGTTTAGTTTTGACCTTCGTGCTCAAGAGAGGCTAATACTCTCTGACAGTGATAATGTAGGAAGTGATAATGTAGGAGACAGTAAGCTTTATGGAAGTAAACTTGCCATTTTGCACAATATCTCTAATTTGACTTCATTGTCTGCTAGCTTTCAATTTGATATAGATAAATTTGATTCTGAACCAACTGAATCTCTGATTAATTATTACCGTATATTCGATGTTTCTTTAGAAAATCAGATTTCAAACAGCATTTTTTGGGACGTGTCCTTACGTCATGCCAATAGTTCGATATACAAAGAAAATAGAGCTAATTTTACAGTTTCAGTTGAATACTAACTTATTCCTTGTTAGTGCATGATTTTATTTTTGATGTTTTAATCAATAGGTGAGATATAAAGAGTTGAAATTGGGTTTACAATGAGGTGATTGTCAAAGATGGACAAGTTGAGGCGTTATAAATGGAAGGTTTTAATTCTGTTTGTTATGATTGTTTTATTTTTGCCGCTATTTTTTTTGTTATCTAAAAAACCATTGGTTTCTGATGTTTACATTAATCCAAAAGAGGTCAAAGATGCAGTGGATAAATATCAATACGTATCCGGTGTCATCTTTGGTTTGGAGGATGAAATAGAAGTAGAGATCAGTGGTGAAAAATTAACATCTATATTTAAAGTTGCTTCACATCTTACACCTAATATGAATTTTGAGATTAAGGTTTCTCATTATGGTGCGGTAGTATTAGGAACCTTAGATTTAAGCGGTTTTATTAATAATCGATATGTCAACGTTTCTTGCTTTATCATCCCAGATGGTAATAACGCCATCGATTCATGTCAGGTAGGCGGGATTTATGTCCCTGGCTCTTTGGTTGAATTCGGGGTTAGTGTTTTTTTAAAAATAGTATTTGATTCTGGTGTTAATGATATTTTTGAGCAATTTATAAAAAGTATAGAAATAGAAGATAATACATTACGCTTAAGAGCGATAAAAAATGGTGATCTAAAGAATTATATCAAATCTGGTTTGTCTGATATATCTTCATTTATAAAATCATTTAGTTCAAGATACAATAATAAAATTGATCCTGATGTTATAGGTAGCTATTTAGAGTTTATGTTGGAAAGTGATGTCATCATGAGAAAAAGAAAGCTTTCTCTATCAGAAATATTTAATGTTGTATTTCAACATGCAAAAGAGAGAAGCCGCATTAGTGATGCTAGAAAAGAAAATGAGTATGCATTGTGGGCGGTCGCGATGGCATTCGCAAACCATCGCTTTGCAGAGCTAATAGATGCTGATACATATTCAATAGGTACTAAATTATCTAATCTCTCATCAAAGACAGCATCTCTTAATAACAGAAATGATTTAGCACTGCACTTTTTATATTCTGCTATTATTGAAAGAGTTGGTAGCGAAGCAATTGCTAATAATATGGGCGAACTAAAAGAGTTGTTTGATGCTAATCAAGATGGTTCTGGTTTTGATATTTCTGATTTAGCCGCAGATATCGCTGGTGCAAGATTTTCTAATTTTATCTCGAGTCGTAAAATTAATGCCGTTCACTCACAAAACCTTCTTATCGCTAGTCATTCCGAAGCCCTTTTTTTTCCGAATGTTAATCGGCATCGCTCTATAACTTCTGAAGACTTTGAAAAGGTCATTGGTAGTACTGAAAATGAGGAGTACACTAAAACGATAGAGAAACTACAAGCAGAAGTGCAAGCTCTCACCTTATATCAAAACAGTTCTTTAGATGATTTATCCAGAAACAAGAGTTTAGCTATAATTGACACTATCCCTTGGGCTTCCAATGGTGTTTGGTTGGCTGTCGATACTCATATCCACACGAAGCATTCCGATGGTGGGCATTCGATAGAACAAATCGCCAATAAAGCGGTGAGCTATGGGTGCGATGCGATTGCGATTACTGATCATTCAGACGGTGATTTACATGCAGGTTCATTAGACTATTTTCTTGAAATTGAAGCAATCGATCGCGCATTTCCAACACTTTCAATTATTTCTGGCTTGGAATGGAATTTACCTCCGTATGAGGGACGAGAGCATGCGACGCTGCTGTTCCCAGAAGGGCATACTGCCGCCATGATAGCGAGTCAGTTTCGACGTCAGTTCGATGACTATAGAAACCCTAACAACCCATTTTCATCTGTGAGGGATGGGCTTAAGTGGCTTGAAAGTAGCTTCGATTCTTACCCAGTTTTACCTGCAGTTTTTTATAATCACCCTAGCCGCAAAGTCGACAGTTTTGAAGAGACTCTTAGAAATTTGGAGGATTGGGCGAAAGAAAACAGTGTTTTTTTAGGCTTTTCCGGAGCTCCAGGCCATCAACGAGTTCCTGGTGATAAAATTGGTTCGTATTTCCATAAATTTAAGACACATGACCGATGGGACCCTGTTGTCTCAGAGGTTGGTGGGGTGTGGGATAATCTACTTGGCAAAGGGAAATTACTTTGGGGGGCACGTGCACCTTCTGATTTTCATGGTACGAGAGGTGATTATTGGCCTTGTCAATTTTCAGAAACTAGGGTCTATTCGCGGGACAATTCAATTAATGGAGTAATAGAGGCATTACGTAAAGGCTCTTTTTTTGCTAGTCACGGTAAAGTCGTAAGGGATCTAAAATTTGAGCTGAAGCACGATAAGCTAGAAAGACCTGCCATTATGGGAGAGACAGTACCTATCAGTGGCGTCGAAAAGCTGACAGTCAATATTGAGCTAACGTTAAATGAACTTAACTGGAAAGGAAAGCCAACAAAATTAGAACAGGTAGAGTTAATCGTTATCTCGAATGAAACGGTGACAAGCCAAGTATTTGATGTAGAAGATTATAAGATCGGTCATCGCATAGTAATGTCGGTACCAGTACTGGCTGTGGGTGGAGATATGGCTATAAGGTTGAGAGGGCGTAGTTTCCAACCTATTAACGGTGACTATATGTTCTATACGAACCCCATTATGGTTAGAGCAATAGATGAAACAAACTAAATTATCGATAAGTGTATAGCCCTACTACTTCGGAAGCTACTTATTGGCGCTGTGTAGACACTAACAGCCAATTCCCTTATAGAGGATATGTTCGACGGGAGAGCGTCAACAGGGTGATTAGAGTATGGGAAACAGTATCTAGACACAAACTCTGACAGGTGCCGAGTTAAAATCAATGATGAATTTTAGAAATGACATAAATGGATTAAGGGCAATAGCCGTCATTGCTGTGGTTCTTTTCCACTTTAACCCATCTTGGGTTCCAGGTGGTTTTGCTGGTGTAGATGTGTTCTTTGTTCTCTCTGGCTTTTTGATGACGGGGATTATTTTTAGAGGGTTAGAGAACAATAATTTCAACTTGTTTAAGTTTTATGTAGCTAGAGCTAACCGGATTATTCCAGCGCTTGCTGTTTTGTGTCTTGTTCTCTTGATTTTTGGTTGGTTTTATCTCACACACGTAGACTATAGCTCATTAGGAAGACATGTGGTGAGTAGTATCGTTTTCCTATCGAATGTGACCTATTGGAGTGAGTCTGGATACTTTGATGCAGCTTCAAATGAGAAGTGGCTTTTACACACATGGTCTCTCTCTGTCGAATGGCAGTTCTATATTCTTTATCCAATAGTTCTTATAGCACTAAAGCGATATATCTCTCTTGAGAACTTAAAGAGGTTAATCATCATTGGTGTTGTGTTAGGTTTTGTACTTAGTGCAGCTGCAACGATGAAGTGGCCCAATGCAGCTTATTACCTTCTTCCTACTCGGGCATGGGAAATGATGATGGGGGGGATTGCTTTTCTTTACCCTTGGAGCCTTAGTTCTGAAAAGAAAAAGAAGCTGATTGAAGGCATTGGTTTAGCCTTGATTTTGGTTTCATACTTTTTTGTATCGAGCGATGTACCTTGGCCTGGTTATTTTTCACTATTACCTGTCTTTGGCACTTACCTAATGGTTCTTGCCAATCGGCAATCTAGCGTTGTGACCAATAACTTTGCTTTTCAGTGTTTAGGTAAGTGGTCATATTCTATTTACTTATGGCATTGGCCTATTTTGGTGTTTGGCTATTATTTTGATATTGGAAATTGGTCTCTATATGGAATTATATTGTCTTTAGTTTTTGGGTTTGTAAGCTTTAAGTTTATCGAAAGTTATAGATTTTCTGGGTACTTAACGTGGCGTGATATTCTGAAAGTTAAAGCTTTGGCTATGGTTGCAGGGGTATCTGTTTTAGCCTCTATGGTGGTTATCGAAAAAGGATATGTCAATCGACTACCAATGGAGTTTAAGTCACTTATGGCGATGGCCAATCCAAGTCCTTACAGAGACAAGTGTCACATAGGAGAATACCAACGACCTGAGGATTCTTGTGAGTATTTTGAGAACGATGTTCAGTGGGCGATATTAGGAGATAGTCACACTGTTGAAATTGCATATGCTTTAGCTGAAAAGTTAAAAGAATCAGGACGTGGTGTTAAGCACTTTAGCTTCTCTGGTTGTTTTCCTTCCTATGGGCAGGGGAATGGGTTTTCAAAATGTGCTAAATGGTATAACGAGTCAGTTAAGAGCATACTTAATGAAAGCAGAATTCAAAACGTTGTGTTTAATCACCGGTACTCTGTTGCTTTGCTAGGCGATCATTTGTCTAGTTATCCTAATGTTGGACCGCTATATGACAATTTCCAAGAGATATTGGAATCAGTCGATCGTGCAATTATGGAGTTGTCAAAAAGTAAAAAGAATATCTATGTTTATTTGCCTATTCCGGAGATAAAGAAACCAATAGGGCTGTTACTCTCAAAAGTATGGTTGAGTAATCTTGGTTTCCATGAAGTGCTCGGAACTACTTTGACTTTTTATAACAAGAGAAATGAAGTTATTCTTAATCACTTTAAGAACACGAGTTATCCCGACAATGTGATTTTCATAGACCCGACGGATGCATTTTGTGATGATAAAGACTGTTTTGCAGTTAGGGATGGTAAAGCGTTGTATTTTGATGATCATCATCCATCTGTTGATGGCGCAAGATTACTGACGGATCTAATTTCCACCCATTAAGAGTACACCACGTGCTTAGTAGTAATGCGGTTTGTAGTGTTGTTCTTACCTTCTTGACCGTATCCGATCTGATGGTTGATTACGAATGTAAGTAACGAAGCCAAGTAATACCAATATAACAGCAACAAACACTTTGGCCCACGTCAGCAGACCAGAGCCTTCTATTATTTGCCAATCAAAAAAAGAGTCATGATAGAAAGCGTTATAGTCTTGGGATGAAGTTGATACGCCATAGGTTTGGTTTTCATAAACTATATCATCTACATACTTCTTCCAGTCACTAAGTAGATTTGTTTGGCTACCAGAACTAAGAAACCACTCCTTAACGATATCTATGTTAACCGGAAGTTCGAGTTTTCCAAGATCAGGTGAATATAGGTCGCTATTATTGCTGCTAGTGGCTATTACAGTATCAAGTACTGTTATTGAGCTATTTCGTTTACGCTGGGTCGGAGAGCCGAGATTAACTTGGTTAGTAAAATAGCTTTGAGTGTTAACTGCCCCGTTGTCTCTTTGTGACGATTGTAGATAATCGCTATTTAAGTGCACATGTAGCCAGAAGACACTTTGGCTTTCGTCTATGTGTTCCATGAAAATCAATGTTGCAGTGGCATTAAAGCTGAGTAGCAACGAACTGATAATAGCAATGTTTAAAACGTTGATCACCTACACCTCGATATCATCTATAAAACTGCGTGAATGAAATTGGTGTCCCTAACAGAAAACTTCATGGGTACGATATCGTGGGCACCTATATACCCCCTAGTACTAATGAGAAAACCGAACGGTTTTGCACACACTATAGTTGAATTTTCTACATTCGAAATAATTATTCGTTTGATCACATCTAAACTATAGCTCAGCATCAGGCGGCAGGTACATTTTTAGCTGTAGTTCAAAGATGTTGGACTTCGATATCATGATCTATTTTCGAAGGATATTAATTAATCTATAGCAATAGTTAGACACGATCAGAGCTGATACAACGTATCATACACTTTCTATTTTGAGATTAAAAATACACCGGCAAGTATCAACAGTGTTCCAGTTGTCTTATTTATGGTTAAGGGTTCATTTAAAAACCAATACGCAAACAGCATTGTACCGATAAAGCCTAAACCGACGAATGGATACGCTTTGCTAACATCTACCTTTGCTAATACGCCTAACCAAATAGCCGCACTGGAGACATAGGATAATAGGCCCCCCAGGACAAAAATATTCGTTAAAACAGTTGTAACACCTGAAAAAACTCCAAGGCTGAATGAATCGTGAACCGTTGGATTTGACATCCCCTGTTTCAATAAAATCTGTGCTAAAACAGATAAAGAAACGCTAAATAAAATTAATATAATAGAGATAACATTCATAGTACTTGCGCCGCTATTGATACTAGTCCACAAAAACCTATAGTGATTATGCTACCCCTATCTCTCAGCGAGAATATTATGGGGTCATGATGCATTTCTCCTCGATGGGTTTTTATCCACATTCTCATTAACCAATAGCATAGAGCCGGCACAATCAACCAGAGTATATCCGGTTGTTGGTATTGGTCTGTAAGTACATTGTTATTGATATAGAAGCAGAACATAAGTACTGACAATAACGCAGAAGAGGCACCAAAGCTGATCAATACAGAGTAGTCTTTAGGTGAATAATCTCGGCCTTTTACGCTTTTTTGGCCATCTACTTCCATAGTTTGAATTTCAGAGCATCGTTTAACTAACGCTAAACTAAGAAAAATGAATATCGAAAAAGCTAACAACCAGAAAGAAGCAACGACATTTATGGCTGCAGCACCAGCAAGTATTCTAATCGTGTAAAGTAGGGCAAGTGTCACGACGTCCATACCGACATATTGTTTGACTTTAAAAGAATACAAAACGGTTAAAATCAAGTACGAAAATAAAATGAGAGCAAACTGATAACCAATAAAAATTGAAATGAAAGATGCAATAAGAAGGAATACTATGCCTACAATAACACTGCTTTTGATGCTGATCACTCCAGCAGCTAAAGGACGGTGTTTCTTTATCCGATGGGCTCTGTCTGATTCTATATCCAAAAGGTCGTTGAGAATATAAGTTGATGATGCTAAGAAACTAAATGCGAAAAATGCATAGATGGCGGTGCTAATATTATTGAGATCTTCGAATGTACCAGAAACGACCAGTGGGACGAAAATAAGTAGGTTCTTCAACCATTGATAGGTCCTGAGCTGCTTAAACCAAACCCGCATACTTGGTTGTTGAACATCAAACGTTTTGTCAACTCGAAATTGCAGCGCTTTCCGTTTTGCCTGATAAGTAGGATTGACCAGTACACTTTGCTCCGCATGTTCAAATATTTCAAAATCTATAACATCATTGCCCGCGTAAGAAAATTTTTTACTTATGTTTTCTATCTTCTTAAGTTTGGTTTTCCCTTTTAAATTTTCATTTTTGTTGCTGCTAATACAATCATAAAAAATATCATGTTGGCTAACAATTTCTCTCGCGTACTTTTCGTTTGACGCAGTAGCAAGGTATATCTTCCTCCCTTTGCTCTTCTCTTCTTGGAGAAAAGAGTTAAGCTCCTGGTTTAACGGTAGAGACCTTAAATCAAGCTCGGCACGCTCAGAAAGTTGATACTTGATATATGATCTGCCTTTGAGCAGCCAAAAAAAGCAGTAAAAAGCGATGAGCGGATTTTTTTTGAAAGCGACTATAAAACTCTCAAATAGCAAATCAGTTTTGGTGTAGGTGCCATCCAAGTCTACAAACATCGGATAACATTCATTGTTGTCCATAACGTACCCACGTTGATATCGAAACTGTTATTTGTATAACCGTATAAAATTTAATCTATAATGTTTGCCCTAAATTTTGTATGGTGTGCTTAACGGTTTTTGTATAGAGATCGTTAGAGAATCTAGTTGGGCCTATAAAGTGAATTAAAGAGACTTTGCCTAAATACCCTGCTAACCCTGACTGTTTGGTTTCAAAGTTCGGAAAACCATGATTATGATATTTTGGCCATTTTAGAACTTGGCTGTTTTCACATAATGATTGCATCACGTTACTAGAAAATTGCTCGGTTCCCCACTCAGACCATGTATCTTTCCCTAGCTTTCCTTCCATGATTTTAGATACTTCTGGCAGTAATGTCAGTAAATTAGACCCCTTAGGAAAACCTGCAAATGCAGAGCATCCTCTTAAGTAATGGCTAGCGTTCAACACCTTAAGCGCCGTTAGATTCATTTCCGCTTTTGCTTGCACATGGTTATTATTCCAACTCCTTGCCAATTGAGCCATGTAGTCAATTGGAACAGGATCAGGAAACATTGGGCTACCAATAGTAAAGCCTTGGTTATTATTTACTTGCTCTCGGATCTCTGATAACGCACCAATAGTGACGGTGTCACTATCGAGCTGAATGACATAGTAATAATCAGTTCTTTTTAATAAATAACAAAGCCTTTCCCATGTCCCCCCTCGAGGACAACTGAAGGTTTCGATCTCGTTAATGTCGATTATTGAGACATCTATTATATGTTTCCGCAATAAAAATACGTCGTCGTTGGTTAAACTCCCGTCATCAATCAGTTCAATTTTGCACTTACCGAATTTCTGGACAAAAGACTTAATTGCAACCAATGACATTTTCACTGCAGCATGGTGTACTTGTGAAACCAAAAGTACATCTGAAGTATCGGAACTACAGATAGGAGGGGTATCAATTACATTTGACAACACTTTATTAAACTTAATAATGTTGCGTCTTTTGATCAAACCGTTAAGAAAATTTATCACTGTGCTTTCCATGTTTGTGAATGTGTTCGAAGTCGATTAAAAGAGTATGAAGAGTGATTACACTCACTCAATTAACCCAACAATGTTCCCGTCATAAAAATCAACAAGCGTCATGCGTTTCCTACATTTTCGTTAAACTTGGTAAAGTCCAATTGAGCTTTTCGATAGTCCTCGGGAACGCCAATATCGATAAAGTAGCCATCAGAGATAGATGGTAATACATTGTGTGTATGGATAACGTTATCCAAAAAATCGCGTTCAAAAGAAAACGACGATTGCGGCGGGAGCTCATTACAAAGACGAGAGTGAAACAAGTAGACTCCGGCATTAATTAATCCAAAATGACCACTCTTCTTTTCTTCAAAGTCCGTTATTTTTTCATCGCACACCTTTACCCGTCCATAGCGGCTTGTGTCTTCAATGCTTATTAATGACATAACAAGATCTGCGTTTTTGACTGTACTTTTGGCGTACATGTCAGTCAGGTCATACTCAACTAAGGTGTCGCCATTAATAATGAGTGCGAGCTGCTCAGTAGGCTGGGATAAATGCCCCATAGCTTGCTTGATTGCTCCACCAGTACCAAGAGGAGTAGACTCAACAGAGTATGTGATATCTAGACTTTTATATTTACAACCAAAGTGCTCAATAATGACCTCTTTTTGGTAAGACACCGCTAATATGACTTTTGTCACACCCTGCTCTATCAGGTAATCAAGTATATACTCCAGAAATGGGCGCTCAGCGACACTGACCATCGGCTTAGGTAACTGACCGCTTATTGAGCGCAACCTCGTCCCCAACCCGCCACAGAGGATTATCGCGGTAATGCTATCCATACTTTGCACGGAAAAGTTCCTCTTCTACGTAAGCACAAATTATATGACCAATGAGAATATGGCTTTCTTGTATTCGTGGCGTATGTGAGGATGGAACGCTTATACAGATATCACATGCATCTTGAATCTTTCCTCCAACTCCCGCCAAGCCAATTGTCGTTAATCCATTCTGTTTCGCGGATTCAAATGCAGCCAATATATTTGGAGAATTGCCGGATGTACTGATGCCTATAAATATGTCACCAGCCATGCCATTGGCTTCAATCTGACGTGAAAACAACCTTTCGAAACCGTAGTCATTGCCTATTGCAGTTAATATGGAAGTGTCAGTCGTTAGGGCAAGAGCTGGCAAACCGGGCCGATCAAACTCAAAACGGCTCACAAACTCTGCGGCAATGTGTTGAGCATCAGCTGCGCTGCCTCCATTGCCAGCCACCAGAATTTTTTGTCCATTTTGATAGGCGGCCAAACAGGTTTTCGCCGCTTGAACAATGTTTTCATTTATCGAAAGGCATGAAAGTAGCGCCTGCTTAGTTTCAATGGATTCAGCAATGTGTTGCTGTATAAACTCTAGACTGTCCATGATTGTGTTCCTTGCTGGGTGAAACGGAAGGGCTGTATATGCCCATCTAATTCATTCAATGCTCTTTCTACATCTAATCGTCGAATAGGGTCGACAAAGAGCATCATGAATCCCCCGCCCCCGGCTCCAGATATTTTAATGGATTTTGCACCAGCGCTAAGCACTTTATCCTCAATTAACTCTATTTGTTGAGTCGAAATAGCGGACGATGTTGATTTCTTCGCATTCCATGCATCCTTCAGAAGATCAGCCATACCATCAATATTGGATTTGAGCAGGCACTCTTTCATTGAGTATGCTAAATGTTTTACTTCATGCATCGCTTGAAGAGGCTTTTTATCTTCAGAATTGGTTGTCTTTACCTGATCATCAATAATTCGAGCCGAAGAGCGCGAAACACCAGTAAAGAACAAAATAATTTGGCTTTCAAGTTCATTCAATATGCTTTGTCTGATGCGCAAAGGATTAACGATGACACGCTCGTTGTCATAAAACTCCATAAAGTTAAAACCACCAAAGGTTGTCGCATATTGGTCTTGACGACCACCAGATAGCTGACAATCCTTACGCTCAATTTCATAAGCAAGCCTGGCTACGTCATACTCTCCAAGCGGTAAATTTAATAATTGCTGATAAGCACTAATTATCGTCACAACCATTGTTGAGGATGAGCCAAGCCCACTACCAGGAGGAGCATCAGAGTATGTATAGACTTTTACCGGTAAAGGTTCATTGTTGTTAAATTCACGAACAATGCGATTGTAGATTGCTTTGTGCAATAGTAGTTCACCACTCAACGGTAGCTCATTCGTTAATGGGGAATGAAATTTCTGTTCGATATCTTGCGCGATAAAGGTGATACCGTCATGGTGCTCCTTGAGCTCAATGGTACAATTGGCGTACATATCTATCGTTGCGTTTAATACGCACCCACCGAATGTATCGCAATAAGGAGAAATATCAGTACCGCCACCGGCAATCCCTAACCGTAGGGGAGAACGTGCTCTTACCAACATATTTAAGTCCTTTTCCAATAAGTCATACAGCATATTTACGTCCAACATATGTAGTTAAAGACCATAACCAATGATTTTGCAAATTTTCGAATCTAGTCCTAGAGTTACCATTAGGCAATGGAATGTATTAAAGACAGAATGATTGTATGGTTAAGGAAGAAAGAATTCATGTATGTCATCTGGTCTATAGTTTCGATATCGGCGGTTTGGAACGAGTGATCGCGGACTGCATTAAAACACTAGATCAAGAACAATATAGGCACAGTATTATTGCGCTGACGGAAGTTGGTGCATTTGCTAATGAAGTGGAAGAACACGCAAACTTTTACTCACTACACAAGACAAAAGGTCATGATTTTTCAATACATCTAAAGTTGTTTAATCTCATCAAAAAAATCAGACCAGATATACTGCATAGTTACAATTTATCTACGATAGAATATCAATGGCTAGCGTGTATAGCTAGCGTCCCACTTAGAATTCATGCTGAGCATGGAAGAGACTCATATGACATTCATGGAAGTATAAAAAAGTACCAGATATTGAGACGGTTAATGAGTCCATTCATCAATCATTTCGTTTCTGTTTCCTTAGACCTACATAATTGGATGTTAAATGATGTCCGTCTACCAGTTAAAAAGTTGAATCTAATTAGGAACGGGATCGATACTAAATATTATAACCCTAGCTTTGCAAGTAAAACCAATAAAGGTATTTATAAAGATAAATTTGTATTTGGTCATGTATCTAGGCTACATCCAATAAAAAACCAATGTTTTCTAATAGAACAATTTTATCAGGCATGCTCAGAAAGTAATAGTTTCAAAGACAACTGCTTACTTGTTATCGTTGGTAGTGGGCCTGATAAAGATAAACTCGAAAAGCAAGCTTTACAAAATGAAAGTTTGAAAGGAAAAGTGATATTTACTGGTTCAAAAACAAACGTCAGAGATTATTATGGAATGTTTGATGTATTTGTTATGTCATCCATAGCTGAGGGTATACCGATGACACTTCTCGAATCTATGGCAATGGGACTACCTCACCTTGTGACATCCGTTGGTGGAATTAAAGAAGTAATCCTGAATGAACAAACAGGGCTAAGCTTGGAAAACAATGAAAAACATACATACTATCTGAAGATGATTGACCTATTTAATGATAGAGAACGTCTCCATGCTATGTCTAATAAAGCAAGACAAAGAATTGTTTCTGATTATAGTCAAGACAAGATGGTAGATGCATACAATATTATCTATAAAACGGTAGCGAATTAGTATGGAAAGCTTTTTATTTGCATGCTGCTTAGTTATGGTGGTCTTCGTCTGTATTAGAGCGAACAAAATTGAGGATGATGAAGACTGATGAGGGACTTAGTATTTATAATATTTTTTGCCATAATCTTATTCATTTCATTTAGAAAGCCTTTTATTGCTGTATCCATTTGGTTGTGGTCAGGAATATTTGTTCCCATATACTGGCTATACGGATTCGCTGAAGCTATCAGATACAACGTAATATTTGCTGGAAGTGCGATTATCGCTTACGCCTTTTACAAACAAAAGCCAAGTGTTCATTTCGACTCTCTGTTTTTTTTAGTTTTGATATTTTTCTTACATACGACAATAACAACAAGTATGACTTTGATACCACCATCTGTTTCATGGATTATATGGGATAACTTTTTCAAAGTTATTCTGCTGTTTATATTTATTTATTTAACAGTTAGAAATATCAATCACTTCAACCTATTGATATGGATCATTGCTCTATCGATTGGTTTTTTTGCACTTGTTGAAGGTTTGAAGTTCATAAAATCTGGTGGCTTTCACCAGGTCCACGGAGCTTATGGTCATATTTTAGGCGATAACAACCATATGGCATTAGCTATTCTTATGGCGATACCATTGCTTATTTATTTAATTTCTTATACACCGGAAAAGTGGCTAAGAATAGGTCTCATAGGGCTTATATTTGTATGTGTTCTGGCTGTTTTAGGTACAAAATCCCGTGGTGGCTTTATTGGCCTGTTAATTGTTGGTGCATATTTTTGGGTCAAATCTGAAAAAAAATTACTTGCGACTGTTGGATTTGCCGCATTAAGTTTCATTGCTATAGATCTACTCCCAGACAAATGGTTTGAACGTATGGAAACCATTCAAACTGCTGAAAGCGACGGATCTTTCGCTACTCGACTCGTTTCTTGGAAAATACACACCCTTATGGCGTTAGAGAGGCCACTTATTGGCGGTGGATTCCGAGCACCTCAATATGGCTATATTTGGCGAGATTTAGCGTATGATTTTGACAAATTAAGTTTTATTCGATCTGCGCCTCCGGGTGATAAAGGTTGGGCGGCACACAGTATCTATTTTCAAGTGCTAGGAGATCACGGCTTCGTTGGTCTATTTTTGTTTTTGATGATCATCATTTTGGCCTTTTTGAAGCTATCATCAATTGAAAAATACTTTAAAGGTCATTGGCAGTCTAAATTAGCACGAATGATAAAAGTTTCGTTGACGGCTTATTGTGTGTCAGGAGCAGCTGTATCGATGGCATATTTTGAACTGTTTTATGTACTTCTTGCTATGATTATTTGTTTATCTACTCTAAAAAAAGAATCACAAATGCAAATTAATACGGAGCGTATCACTGCACTTTAAAAATTTCTCCTATAGTTTAAAGCGTGTATTTAATCGTACCCTCGCATCTTTTAATCGCTCCAAGTGGCGATGGTCATATTGCTGCGTTGTAGTAATACTCGCATGCCCTAAGGCGTCTTTTAATGTACCTAGATCCTCACCACATTCCAGCATACCGGAGGCAAAAGTTCGGCGTAAATCATGGGGAGCGAACGCATCTTGTATCATTGCTAGCTCACGGCGGCGCTGTAAAACATAGTATATCGCCTGATCGGACAGCCGGTTTTGTGTCACGTCATTGTGACGTCTGATACGGGTAAACAAAGGTCCGAGGTACTCACCTCTCACTTTTTCAATCCATTGCATTATCCGCTCCCAACTTTGAGCTGGTAGGTAAACTCGCCTTTGTTTATTTCCTTTTCCATGTACGATCAATGACATATCTCGAAATGACAGATGTGCGAAATCAAGCGCAACAACTTCGCTTCTTCTTAATCCTGCACCTAACATTAAACTGATTATCGCTGCGTCACGTATGGCTATTACGTCTAATTTCTGATCGAGGTGATGAAATATCTTATCTATTTCATCGTTGTCTAAAGAGCGGCCTTTGGGAATACGATGACCTTTAACTGATTTAACCATTCTGATCAGAGCTAGGGTGTCTGAAGAAATAAGTTTCATCATGAAAGCTTCGTTAGCAACGCCCTTTAATGCGGCTAAGTAAAGATTTATAGTCCTTGGTGCACGACCCAGTTCTAAAAGCTTATCAACGATAAATCTCAAGTGGACATTACTGAGTTCGTGCCATACCCAATTTTGAATATCTTTACCTCCAAAATGTCGAACAGATGAGTTGAGACATGATGCAACGGTGCGTCGGCTTTTACGACTCGGCAAACTTTGTAAATACGAAATAGCAGGATTTCTAGTTTGATGACCAGCTACTAAAACTGCATTTTCGTTCTCTTGGTACTTTGCAAGCGATGTTGTCGTAATCATTGGCTCACAATCCTCATTTCGTTTGTTGACCATACTTGCCTTATGCACTGTTAAGTTTCCAACTGAAATTTATCCTAGTTGAATACTAACAAAATCGCTAGTTCCTGTAAGCTACTTTTGAAAATATACATTTACATAAGTAGAAATTAATTTGAATTCATGTAGAACGGAAAAACAGTATTCTGGCATCATAAGAAAATAAACTTGACTCACTAAAGTGACGCCGTAACTAGTGAAATCTTGCCAAGTTGAACCTATGGAAGAAGGTGAAACTAAAGTTGTTATAAGATAGAGCAATGCCTGGTTGAGCTATCATGTATAACTCAAAGTAAGGTACTAAGTATCGGCAACGATTTACAAAGCCAAAGTCGGTTATCAGTGTAATATTTTGACCATCGTAGCTATTTATGAACAAAGATTTATGCCATCTTTCAGCTATCGTTTTGGTAGCTTTATAACGAAAGTTTGTTGGAGATCGTCATGTTTTAGAGATTCACGACTATGTGGTGGAGAGAACAAGGACATAAAGATTTTATAATAATTTCTTGGTGGCCAGCGATGATAAAATGGACAAAAAGCTTTGGCGCGGTATTAATACGTACTAGGCTGCCAATCTCCACGCGATACATTTCTGCCCATTTTGGGCTATCATTCCTTCATGGAGATGGTAACGACATCAATTTTAGAATTTTTGGTACATTGATTGCGCACGTTCTCTGCCATTTCATCAATAGAAGTTGGCGACTTTGCTCAAGGCAAATATCCATTGCCTGGTATTTCAACGGCTGTGATTTTGTGGTGTGGCAGTTAGCTTTGCAAGTACTGAGGAAACTTTCCCCAATGAAAGACGCATCGGAACAGTCCTCTAGGTAATATGATTGCCGATCTCACACACTACTGCGTTACAGCGTCACCTTGATAATAACATCCCTTATGAAGGCAATTACTATTAATATTTTCTCATACCAGATATACACTTTGGATCGCATAAAAAATAGCATTTAGGTTATTATATGCGATGCTGATAATCAGAAGCCCAGCTAAAAGGCCTGCCTTTTTTAATGGTAACCCCTTGAATCCAAATGCGATAATGATCGAAGAAGCTAACATCGTGTGCCCTGTATACAAGAATAAGCTGCCACGATCCTGATATTCAACATGAAAAAGCATAGTGATAACCAACCAAACTGCAGCGATAAAAAGTAAAGAGTCTCGGTGTATGAAAGCGCGTATATATAAAAACAACAATGCGCCTAACCCTATGTAACCAATGAAGCTAAATCGACCAGAACGAAAATCAGCCATCAAGTTGTCAGGACCGATTTCTACTACATGATGAAAAGGTGCAATAAAAGTATGTGCCAAGAACGTGGTCATAATTGATAGCAAACCTTGTTTCTCGCCAGGTCGGACAACGGACCAAAGAGTCCGTTTTATGACTTCTACAGGATTAGAAAGTAACTCATAAATACTTTGGTAATAGCAGATGAAAAAAAGTGTGCCAAATATAAGTAGGAAGCGAACAATCCCACTAATCAGATACTTATATATATCCTTATTGTTTAAACTGTTTTTTTTCGTTGTCAGCAAGCTAACTTCAAGTAGTAGTATGAGTAACAATAGATAGGTAGTGGTTCCTATTGCCATCGTATACACAAAAATTTTTAACCATGTCACTTCTAAGCCAGGTTTATTGTAACTTTTTATGTATAGATAATAACAACATGAGATCCAGAACCCAGCAAGTACATACGAATCCAGAACAATACCATTGACGAGAAAAGTAGAACTACACAACATGAATAATGTCATTAATGAAGCTTTAAATGCACATTGAAGTATTTCAAAAAATATAAAGTAAGCGACAATAATCAATCCAACATGGAATATAATGCACACGAATATAACGCTTATTTCAGGACTTATCCCAAATAACTGAAATATTTCACAAGGCAAACGATACAAGTAAAGAAATGGGTGCTTTATTAGTAATGGAGGAGATTCGTGTGCGGTCTTTATCTTCCAATCGTAAGATGAATAGCCGAGTGTTTCGATAAACCAAGCTTGGTCAAAATCAAATACTGTATTGATATCATCATAAAAACCGATGCTAAGAAGATAAACATTTATCAGCAAGAAAAAGGCTGTAGCTAAAGGGATAATAAATAAAAACAATATTACATTTTCTTTAGCTGATTCGGTAATTTTTGATTTAATGATGGTAACATTCACTTTATAACCCTAATAAATCCAGTTCTAAAAAATAGACCAAAGAATTAAATTTGTTCTTGCCAATTGCGAACAACTAAGAATTCTTCAATGCGTATTTATCTAAAAGTTGATAAAGAGTCGGCCTAGTGATTCCTAAGTACTTGGCTGTATTTGATAAATTCCCATCACAATAGGTCAATGCTTTTGATACGGCTTCTCTTTCTGCTTTATCACGGGTGACCTTGAGATTGAATTCTATTGTCGATTGATTTGAATTTAGCCCCAAATCTTCGGCAGATATTAGTTTAGCCTCACTCATTAATGCTGCTGACTTAATTTTATTCTGTAATTCTCGAATGTTACCTGGCCAATGATAAGATAGTATCGCATTCATGGCTTCATCGCTAAATCCATTGAAGTTCTTTGATAACATGTCAGCAGATTGGTTTAATAGAGTTCTGCTGATAGTAAGTACATCTTCGTTGCGTTCTCTTAATGGCGGAATATCAATAATAATTTCGCTAATACGATAGAATAAATCTTCCCTAAATGTCTTTTCTAACACCATTTCTCTTAGATTCTGATGCGTGGCACATACAATTTTGATATCGACAGATATTTGATTTCTTCCGCCAACTCGTTCAATAATTTTATCTTGCAAAAAGCGTAACAGTTTGGCTTGCAATGAATAGGGCATATCGCCAATTTCATCCAGGAATAACGTCCCACCGTCGGCACATTCTATTTTACCCGGTGTTGTTTTCTGCGCTCCTGTAAACGCTCCTTTTTCATAACCAAAAAGTTCACTTTCTAATAAGGTTTCAGGTATCGATGCACAATTTATTGCAACAAATGGCTTATCACTTCGGCTGCTTTTACGATGAATTTCTCGTGCGATGAGATCCTTACCGGTTCCACTTTCACCTAATAATAACGTTGTCAATTCAGTTGGAGCGACTTTGTCAATCATGGATTTAACTTTCATCATCTTAGGGCTGGAGCCAATGATAGGTGTATCGCTACAATCGATAGCATCAAGCTTGGCATTCTCTGATTCTAACGTTGAAACCAGAAAAGCTCGATTAATGATGACGGTCAGTTCTTCATCGTTAATTGGCTTTTGATAGAAGTCATGGGCACCTAACTTGATTGCCTTAAGTGCATTCTGGTTGTCATCGTTTCCAGTGATTACAATGACTTTACAGCTTGGGTTCAACGACAAAATTTCTTGTAAAGTAGCAAGCCCTTCGCTCGCGTTTTCTTCATCCGGAGGCAAACCCAAATCTAATGTGACCACCCTAGGTGTAAATCGTCGAAGGGATGAGATCGCCAACGACCTATCATTGGCAAATACCACATCATAGTTATCTAGTGTCCATTTTAACTGCTTTTGAATACCAATATCATCTTCTACGACGAGTAGCTTTTCCATCACACCTTCCTCTGGCACAACTTTCACTTTTATACACCATGACTATTATTCTGATTATAGTAGAGTTTTATTTGTCGGTAGGAATATATACATCAAATCTTGACCCGACCCCCTCAACCGAGCTGACTTCAATGTACCCATTTAACTGCTCAACAAATTTTTTTGCATCATACGCCCCAATACCCATACCGGCGTTGCCTTTAGTTGTATCAAAAGGCTTAAACAACCGCTTGGTAACGAACTCTTCAGACATACCAATACCATCATCTTCAATACTGACAGCAAAGAATCCTTTCTTATTAATTCTCGAGACGGTTACACATCCATCTGGCTGAGTTGCATCTTGTGAATTTTGTATTAGGTGAGAGAACACATTCTTCATCCTTTCTTTATCTGCTTCTATAAATACCTTCTCATCAGGTCGTATGTCGCAAATGGGTGAAGGTGATGTGTTCTTTCTTTCAGTGCAAGCTTGCAAGACAACTTCGCACAAGTTGGTTTTTTCTATTCCGCTATCTTGGACTCGATGTTTGCGTAGGTGTGATAACACTTTGTTTAAGCGTGACGCCGCAGAGTCAATAGTCACAAACGCATCGTCAATGAATTCAGGGTTGCCTTTGTGCTTTATCGCATTCTTAGAAAGTAATTCAAGTTGAGCCAACACATTTTTTAAATCATGAATGAGAAATGTCGACATTTGATTGAATGCAATAAATTGTTCATTTTCCGCCAGTTGTGAGCTCGTGACATGTAGATTGATAAAGACTGAAAGTTGTGTACCTATAACCTTCATCAAATCTCTGTCCTCAAAATCAAGTTTACTAGTGCTATTGATTTTTGATATTAAGAAAACAAATTTTAAGTTTCCCGATCCAGAAACAGGAACAATATATTTTATATCACCCACATTCTCGATATCTTCATGATTGAACTCAAATGGCATGGAAGTTGGTTTACTCTTAGCCTCATCGATATCAACTATCCAATCGTGTTCAATTGCTTGCCTCGACAAATTAGTCAAGTTCTCTTGATAATAAAGTGAGACAGCATTATTTTCAGCACGTTGAATGAGCCTGTCATTCTTAACTTCATACAAAAGTCCTTGTTCACAGTTAAAAGGTTTCATCATTGAAGTCAGCGCAACGTGATAAGGTGTGGAACTATCGCTTTCTAACGTTGCGGAAAATTTCATCCACTCTTCACGGTAATCATATTTGTTTTCATAAAAATGTTTAACAATGAAAACTTTTAGTTGGCTTCTCAATGATTCAGATAAGAACAGACTAACCAAAACTGAACAGCTAAGTGCCAGGAAGACATACTGAGCAATGTTACTCCAGCTATACCCCAAATATTTGATCAAGTAGCCAGTAAGCGCCATCACTAATAAGTACCCCCCTGATACTATTAGCAACGTACTATGAAAAAGAATATCTCTTGATACATAAATTCGAATAGACCACTGCTGGAATCGTCTTACAGTGAGAAGAATGAATGGAATAGCAATTAAAGAAACCCAGCCACGACCATATAAAAAGCTCTCGTCAATCCGTTGGATAAGTAAAGCATCGGAAAAAAAGGCGAGATCATAGGTATAGATTAAACCAAGACCTAAACATAGCGGCTTAACCTTCCAGCGATGAACCTTTGCTGTGCGACGATAGAGTTGCTCGATCAAGCAAAGAATTAAAATCGCTTGAGCGAGGTGAAGGATGAGGAATACCTCGTATCTTCCCGTGCCCCCTCCAAGGCCTGTTTCTATGATTAAACATAAAACTAACAACGTCGAAATGCACACTCTAAGCTTACTGCCTGCAACCAAACGGAAAAATTGAACATCACGGTCTAAAAGATTGGCCAGTATGGCTATCCACATTGCGTTTCTCAATGTTTCTAGGCTAAACACGTAGAGCGCAAAGTTTCCATAATAGCTTTGCACCGCAAAGCCCGCCGACCACAGTCCTCCCACAGCAAATGTAGCTGCAAGCAAAGTTCGTTGCTGTGACGTTGTTTGTGTAAAGATCAACAAAAGAAATGAAAATAGATATGCGGCTCCTGACAAAGAGTAGCCCACTGTCCCTAGCCAATTTTCCACAGCCAATATCCTTGTTAACTGAGTTTCTCAAAACGTTGCTAATTTTAGAGTTGCCACACTACACTTTAGACTAAATCACTAATCTATGCTTTAGGATAGACAAGTCTTGTCGTATGAAGCTATATCGAGAGATAATTACATTATTACTATTGATAAATTAGTGATGTATACCTCTACTATAATGTTAATAGTAAAAGCCATTCTTACTATCTTTTCAAAGATCTGGTGTTATAGTTAAATGTAGAATTTTAACATGAACTAGCTGAGTGTTAGGCTCCTTTCTAGGTGATGCCGATGTACTTAAATGTTCACTCTGTGAGTTCAGTGTACTCGCTAATTCGATTGGGAAGAGTAATTTTATGGATAATAGTACATCACAAGTCCCTTTTTTCTCTGTCATTATACCTACAAGAAATCGACCGATTTTGTTCAAACGTGCTCTTGAGTCTGCGATCAACCAAACATTCGATAATATAGAAATCATTATTGTCAATGACGGTAGTGATGACAAATCGATGAAAATGTACAAAGAGATAGAATCAGGCTGCCAAGCTAACGTCAGGTTTTACAATCTCATACACAGACCTAAAGGCCATGGTTCAAGTTACTCACGTAATTATGGTGCACAAGTATCTAACGGTCAGTACTTATGTTTTCTAGACGATGATGATCTTTGGATTGATAATGAGCATTTAAGTACAGCACATGAATCAATTAAATCTCACACAGAAATCGTTGATGCTTATTACACAAATCAGAAAGCATACGATCCAAATGGCCAGGAAAGCAGCAACTGTATATGGCTTGAAGATTTAATTTCTCGGTTCGAGGATACTAAGCAAGACAACCTAGGAAATACGGTTTTAGATGTGACCCATTTAACTAAAAGCAATGGATTTTCTCATCTTAATTGTTCAATCATCCGTAAAGAATTTTTTGAAAAAATTGGTGGTATGGATGAGGACATTCGTTACGAGTCAGATAGAGATCTTTACTTGAGAACGATAGACTTAGCGCAAGGAATAATATTATTCAGTCCAAGATTTATAGCTAGACACAACATTCCAAACGCTAAGAAAAAAGATAATGTTTCTACCGCATCTTCTGATATAGAAAGATTTATTTACCAACTTAGAATGTATAACAAAGGATTAATATTTTCAAAAACATCTAATGTTAGGGATGTTTGCATTAGGAATAAAATGTATATTTTAAAAAAAATGACGGAAGAATTATATAGAAACAAAGATTACGAAAAAAGCGCATCGTTTTCAAGACAAGCGTTAGGTGTTCGATTCAGCTTAAAATGGTTTCTATTCTCTTTGTATTTAAGTGGTTTAACTTTAATATATAAAGTCAAAAACCCCACTTCAGAATAGTCTATACGTAACATTTAAAAGGAATTAACATGTTAGTCGAAGCTATTAAAAAACCAGCACTTTTGTTACCGAAAAAACACATCATTCTTATAAGCCATATGCGAGCAAATACTACTTTACTAGGGCACATTTTTGGCAGCCATCATAATATATCAGGATATTATGAGCACCATATTGGTTACTACAGCTGGAAAAGCTTGATTAGAAAAAAGATAAAGTTCTCTCGTGAAAACCCAGCAGAACCTGTAACGGATTACTATTTTGACAAAATTCTGCACAATGAACACCATATAAAAGAATCTATTTTTCAACAAGATAATGTGTCTCTTTTCTTTATGTTAAGAAGACCAGATATGGCTATAAAAAGCATCGTAAAACTCTACCAAAGAGTCAATCCAAGTCACGATTTTGCGAGAGTGGACCTTGCAACTAAATATTACATAGAAAGACTAAGCGAAATAGAAAACATAGCTGTTAAATACGCCAAAACGAAAGATGTATACTACCTAGATTCCGAGACTATAATAAATAACACTGATTATACATTAAATAAAATCTCTCATTGGTTTAATTTAAAACCAACTCTTAATTCAGAATATAAACTTTTTGAACTGTCTGGAAAAAGGAAACATGGGGATTCCTCGGAAAATATAAAAAATGGATTCGTTAGCAAAAAACCTTCTAATTATGAAAATATCATAATTGAAGATGAACTGTCCTTGAAGGCTGAAAACGCTTACCTCAAGACAAAGAAAAGAATTTTATGCTTAGCAAAATCACAAATAACCCTCTAATTGTGACCTTGGATTCAAGTACGAAGTGCGACACCTCTGAACATAAAAACAGTGAGATGCGATAATCATGAAGTTTGCTCCCGCCAAGAAGTAAAAAACATGAAATACACGCACCTCACTGAGCACGAAAGGTATATGATTTCTGTACTCAGAAAGCAAGGAATTAGTACCACAAAAAATAGCTAAACAACTGGGTCGTCACAAAGCCACTATCTATCGAGAAATTGAACGTAATTCCCGATACAACAGACACTTTAAAGGTACTCCTATCAAGCATGGAGCCCCCAACAAATGGCTCGTAATCGACTGAGCCGGTCACGCAGAAACAAGCGCTACAGCGAAATCGACTTTAGGTTGCCTGATGCCTTGCTACGACTGGATTGGAGTCCTGACCAAATCGTCGGATACCTAAGGGTAAGAGGCTATCCAACAATGAGCCACGAGCTCATTTATCAGCATATTTGGAACGACAAAATGACTGGCTACACTTTTATTGGCCAATTAGACGACCGAACGACGGGATCACTCAATGTGAGAATGAGCAAAATCATGACCCGCTCTGATTTACCTTTTAAAACTATAACTGCTGATAACGGCACTGAATTCCATGGTTATGCACAACTAGAAAAACATTTTTACTTTGTAAATCCATACCATTTATGGGAGCGAGGCACTAATGAAAACATCAATGGCTTGATACGACAATACTTACCAAAACGAACTTCTATGTCATACGTGACACAGAAGCTCTGCAATGAAATTGCACACAAAATTAAATATGCGCCCACGCAAAAGGCTTTGGTATAGAACACCACCGGAGTATATTCATGCGCATCTGTAAAAAGTGTCGCACTTCAAACTTGATACTAAGCATTTATAAACCACCACACAGGTCTAAGTAATTTCCTGTCGAGAACGATGATTTTTCCGATGAGAGCCAATAAATAGCTTCTGCCACTTCTTCTGGTTTACCACCACGCTGAAGAGGAATAATACTCTTTAACCTCTCAACCCTTTCAGGTTCACCACCATAAGCATGCATTTCCGTATGTATCAGCCCCGGACGGACACAATTAACTCTAATGCCCTCTGAGGCAACTTCTAGTGACAAGCCTTTTGTTAGCGTATCAATTGCTCCTTTTGAAGCAGCATAATCAATGTACTCATTGGGCGAGCCAGAGCGAGCTGCTCCCGATGAAACATTTACGATGACGCCACCGTCGCCACCATGACGAGTAGACATACGTTTAACCGCCTCTCGGCAACAAAGAAAGTAGCTAGTCACATTGTTAGTCAAAATTGTATTGATTCTGTCGGCCGTCAGATCCTCAAGACGAGACTGCTTACGCAAAATTCCCGCATTGTTCACGAGTACAGATAATGAGCCTAGCTCATCGTCAATTTGTTCGAACAGCCTCAATACGTCATTCTCAACGGAGACGTCTGCTTGAACTGTAATACAACGGCCACCCGCAGCTCTAATATCTTGAGCTAACGCTTCGGCCGAAGCTGAATTGGACTTGTAATTAATGCAAACCGCATAACCCTTTGACGCAAATAATTTGGAAGTCGCTGCGCCGATGCCTCGGCCGCCACCTGTGATTAAAACCACTTTTGAATCATTCATAAATCATCATTGAATCGTAAAATTGGAGAAATGCATAACGCCCAATTAACGTGTGAAGCACGCAATACCTTTGCCACCGCATACAACCTTAACACTAAAATCGACGCATAGTAAAAATGCCACGCGTGCCGAATCACTCTTAAATTGTTTGTATGGGAAATTATCCCTCTAAATCGACCAGTTTCGGGTAATGTGAGACCCAGGCTTTAGCTGCAACTAAAGCTTTCCATGTAGTAGTTCGTTTAAACGCTGGCTCC
>NZ_LIXM01000010.1 GCF_002608565.1 Vibrio sp. PID17_43 | reverse complement strand
CTGGAATGACCCACTATCTCCCCGTCATTCTGGACAGCGAGGAACGAGCGTGATTCAGAATCTATTACCAGAGTGCTCGGATTGGTGAGATAGGATTTTGGCTTCAAAGCGGGCGGTGCGTAGATTCCTAGTCTCACTTAGGTTCGCTGGAATGACCCACTATCTCCCCGTCATTCTGGACAGCGAGGAGCGAGCGTGATTCAGAATCTATTACCAGAGTGCTCGGATTGGTGAGATAGGATTTTGGCTTCAAAGCGGGCGGTGAGTAGATTCCTAGTCTCACTTAGGTTCGCTGGAATGACCCACTATCTCCCCGTCATTCTGGACAGCGAGGAACGAGCGTGATTCAGAATCTATTACCAGAGTGCTCGAATTGGTGAGATAGGATTTTGGCTTCAAAGCGGGCGGTGAGTAGATTCCTATTCTCACCCAGGTACTTGCGTTTCAGCTAGAATGACTCGGCGGCTTAGCCTTACAAAATGAGTACCTCAAGCAAAATACAAATGCGTGTTACAAAAAAGGTTGGCAACATTGCCAACCTTTTTAATTTGTACTTACTTCAGCACCTTGTTCATCTTCTCGCCGAGAAGTTCAAGGCGCCAACCTTGCATCACATCTGGCAGTCTCGCTGGATCGCGGTCTTTCTTCCATACCCAGCTGATGATCTGATTGATTTGCTTCTTCGAGGCCAAAAATTCCGTCGCCAGGCCCGATTTTTGTGAAGCCACCTTCACCACATCTTTCAGGTTCTTGAAGATTTGTTTGTAACCTGGGTAATCCATCAAACGCTCAATTGACGCTGGGTAGTCTTCCGCCGGGGTTTGCTTAGCCTTCTTCACCATCGCGGCAATTCTTGCGCCATGACGATTCACTGCGCGTGGGTCAATATCCTCCGCTTCCATTTTCTTGAAGCTGGTTAACCCAAGACGAGCTACCGTTAGCAAGTCTCCTTCTTTGAAGATGAAGTTCAACGCCAAGTCGCGTTTAAGTGCTTCACGGTAACGCCATGTCGCTAAAGGTTTTAACACTGCAAGCTCTGATGGTTTTAGCTGCCATGCACCTTTAATATCGAGGTAGGCGTTTTCTTCGTTGACTTCACGAATGCGCTTAGAGACCAGCGAGTCACTTTCTTGTTGTACCGCTTCCCACCAGCCCGCTTCTGTTACACGATCAAAGAGCTTTTCATAAAGTGGTAAGAGATAATGAACGTCTGCCGCCGCATAATCTAGCTGCTTTTGAGTCAGTGGACGTGCCATCCAATCGGTTCGTGATTCACTTTTATCGAGCTCGATGCCTAAGTATTCGTTCACCAACGTGGCAAAGCCCGTCGATAAGCCGTGACCAAGAAATGCCGCCATAAGCTGAGTATCAACCATGGGAAATGGTGTACAGCCAAACGCATTTTGGAATACTTCTAAATCTTCACCACAAGCATGCAGCACTTTCAACACAGAGGTATCTTTCAATAACTCGGTGAATGACGTCATATCCGTCAATTCAGTTGGGTCGATTAAAGAAAGTTGTTTGCCGTCGAAAAGCTGGATCAAACCTAGCTGTGGATAGTACGTCCTTACTCGAACAAATTCGGTATCCAACATAACAACGTCTGCTTCTCTGGCTTGAGCACAAACTTCTTCTAGGTCTTTGTTTTTAGTGATGATCTGATAATTCACATACTTCTCGCTATAAAAAATGCCAGCAAAACGCTGGCATTCTAACACTATTTGGCAATAAATGATTGCTGCACAAAGAATTCGACTTACGCGCTCTTCTTCGCTAGCTCTGCATCGTTCTCTTCACGTAGTACTCGGCGAAGGATTTTACCTACGTTGGTCTTTGGCAAATCATCACGGAATTCCACCAATTTAGGGATCTTGTAGCCCGTTAGGTGTTGGCGACAGTGCGTGATCAACTCGTCTTTGGTTAGGCTAGGGTCACGTTTGACAACGTAGATCTTAACCAATTCACCAGACACTTCGTGTGGATGACCAATCGCCGCAACTTCCAATACTTTACCGTGCAGCGCAACCACATCTTCGATTTCGTTCGGGTACACGTTAAAGCCAGACACAAGAATCATGTCTTTCTTACGGTCAACAATGTGTAGGAAGCCTTCGTCATCAAACTTAACGATATCACCCGTCGATAGCCAACCATCTTCATTGATCACTTCTTTAGTGGCTTCAGGACGCTGCCAGTAACCTTGCATAACCTGTGGGCCACGAACTTGAAGTTCTCCCGTCTCGGTGTTTGCTAATGGGTTACCTTCTTCATCAACGATACGTACTTCTGTTGATGGCACCGGCAAACCGATAGAACCGTTGTACTCCACTAAATCATGCGGGTATGCCGCGACCAATGGCGAACATTCCGTTAGGCCGTAGCCTTCTAGCAGATAACAACCTGTTGTCTTTTGCCATCTTTCAGCAACCGCGCGTTGCACCGCCATACCACCACCTACAGCGAGACGAAGATTGCTGAAATCCAACTCATGGAAATCTTCATTATTCACCAGTGCGTTAAACAGAGTGTTTACACCGGTAATCGCCGTGAATGGGTATTTCTGTAGCTCTTTAACAAAGCCAGGAATATCACGCGGGTTAGTGATCAGCAGGTTATTCCCACCCATCTCTACAAATAATAAACAATTCACTGTCAGCGCAAATACATGATATAGCGGCAGTGCAGTAACCACTAACTCACGACCAGGAGACAAGACTGGGCCGTATGCGCCTTTCGCCTGCATCACGTTTGCGATCATGTTGCGGTGTGTCAGGATCGCGCCTTTTGCTACGCCTGTTGTACCACCGGTATATTGCAGAAATGCAATATCATCGCCTGACATAAAGGGTTTCACGTACTGAAGACGACGACCTTTGTGCAACGCTTTACGCATTGAGATTGCACCCGGCAGATCGTACTTAGGCACCATGCCCTTCACGTACTTGACGACGAAGTCAACCAGTGTGCCTTTAGCACGTGGCAGCATTTGACCAAGACTGGTTAAAACCACATGCTTCACTGATGTGTTTTCAACGATTTGCTCGAGTGTGTTCGCGAAGTTAGAAACGATAACGATCGCCGTTGCACCTGAGTCATTTAGCTGATGCTCTAGCTCTCGAGGAGTGTAAAGTGGGTTCACATTCACTGCGATACAACCTGCACGCAAAATACCAAACAGCGCAACTGGGTATTGCAGCAAGTTAGGCATCATTAACGCAACTCGGTCGCCTTTTTTCAGCTTAAGTTCGTTTTGCAGGTATGCAGCAAATGCGCGGCTACGCTCTTCCAGCTTGCGGAAGGTCATCACCGAGCCCATATTCATGAATGCTGGTTGGTCTGCGTATTTTTGTACAGACTGCTCGAACATTTCTACCAAAGACTCATATTGCTCTGGATTGATGGTTTCAGGTACGTCACTTGGATAACGTGAAAGCCATGGTTTATCCACGATGTTACTCCTCGTTTATAACTGGCTAAAAATAGCGTCTTTTTAATTTTGAACACTATTACAGCACAGCAAACGTGCTTGAGCACGTAACTCTCAAACACTTGTTTAGATTTTGTTAACTACACCAAGAATCCGCTCTGCGACCTCGAGTGCTTGCTCTAAGTGACAGTGATGTCCACCGACGACAGAGACTACTTTTGGCAGGTTCTCGCCCCAATCAACTTGGTTAGACTGTAAATGTTGGAATCCTTTATCACCCAGTATGATCAGATGAGGGCAACGTATCTGACTGGTTATTGCGTTTGCGTGCTCTTGCGCCATACGATAAAGCGACGCACATTTCAGCTTAGCGTCATGCCGCCAGAACCATTTGTCTTCTCGACATTCTGTTCCGCGCTCAACAATTGGCATTAATTGGTCTGCCGTTAAATGATTCGTTTGCATTCGCAGCTTTAACGCCAGGTCGAAAGAAGCGATGGCCCTGTTCGACTTACTCTGTTGTCGATGCCGACTCAGTACACCATCCCGCAAACGCTGCAGGCTATTGTCGGGGGGTTCTGATAGCGGACCCGCCCCTTCAATTTGCACCAGCGCTTCAACCCGCTCAGGAAACGCTGCACTATAACAACTTGCAATCAAAGCACCAAGCGAATGCCCTACTAACATCAGTCTGTTTGATGATAATTTGTCCAACAACTGGTGCAAGTCGTCAATATAGTCATGAAAAGGATAATAATTGTCGTAAGATTTATGGCTGGATAAACCATGACCAAACAGGTCAATCGCTAACAAATGAATATTAGGGTTGAGCTGATGTAGCCTTTCCATCAACACTTTAAAGCTACCTGCGTTATCCATCCACCCATGAAGAAAAACAACTGACAGTTCAGTTCGTTCAACACTTCCAACTTCAAGGGCGGCCATCGTTCCCGCTGGGAGCTCAAATCGACGCTCGTTGATCACTGACTATTTCACCTGCTTGATGATTTTTCCGTCTTGAGGAAAATCTGCACGCATCATGCGACAGTTGATGGAATAACATGGGTAAAAATACGTTGGCGTATCGTAAGTGCGCACTCGCTCTTCAATCTTCCACAAACGATAGCCATCTCCGTGCATCACTGGGAAAATATAATCGTGTTCACCTATCTTGCCTTTCTCTTCTCCCTCACCTTTACCAACAACGGTAATTAGGCGACCTTTGCTAAAAGCGACGGGCTCAAGATAACCATCAAAATAAACCGCGAAACGACCTAGTGGCTCTTTGTTGAGATCGGGCTTACCGGATTTGCTGATAGGAAGGTTAACGATTTCGAGACGAGTTTGATTTTTCAGGTTATCGACTTTTGCAATAACACCACCAAGGCGAACATCATTTGCTGCTTGCCCTTGATCCTGGGCAAAGGTTTTGTAATCGGTCAAAACCTGCTCAGTGCTTGCGCTCAGCTCTTCAGGAAGCGAGCTACAGGCAGAAAGCCAAAATGCTGCAACGATAACCGGAAAAATGCGTCCAGAAAATTTCATAAACCACCACTATTAATTTGTTTGTCAGACATAGATATCGACACCAAACAATTGATCGAGTTCCTCTTTTTTCGCTCGATTCATGATATCCATATACTCTTCCATTGCCTTACGCCCACGTCCTTCTGGGAGGTCGTATTGGACTTGAGCTCGATGAATTTGAGACTCATCCACTTGCTTTATGGAATGCGCTACCGCGTTTGCTACCTTGGATGGATGGCCTACGGGCTGGTTGTTTTTGGCTTTCTTTACCTTGCCATTTTTAGCGACTTTATTGGTGCGGTTGGCACCTGGTATTAGCGCGGAAGGTAAACCATTAATCGATGCCATAACGCTCCATAAAAAGGCAGGGTAAACGCCCTGCCTTTTGTCATGCTAATTACTCGCGCCCCGGAAGCTTCTTCCACGTCACATTATCACGTAGATAAACCGGGCTCGATTCTTCTACTGGCACGGTATTACCTTTCGCCAGCTCTTGTTGTGCGAGAATCACAATGTCTTGTGAATCTGGGTAAAGGACTTCACTGCCCGTGACGCTAAATGGCAGGCCAGCAAGTTCAGCTTGATACGCCTCCCAACCCGTACCTGCAGTGGTCCATGTTTTATCGTCTGCTTGTACTTCTTCTGTTAGGCGTCCTGGCGGAATCACGCATTCTGCATCCACGCCCGCCCATTCACCGTTTTCTTGGCGAGTGTAACGTGCCCAGTAGACTTCGCTCATACGCGCATCAATGGCAACCGCGACGTCAGTGGCACCTTGTAGGCGATAACTTGCTTGTGCCATCGCGGCCAGCGTAGAAACGCCAATCATTGGTAGGTCGGCACCAAATGCCAAACCTTGTGCAATACCAATACCGATACGCACGCCAGTAAAACTGCCCGGGCCACGGCCAAATGCCAATGCGTCCAGATCTTGTAGAGTTAGACCGGCTTCTTTCAGTACTTCGTCAACCATAGGTAACACTTTTTTCGTATGGTCACGAGGTGCAACTTCACTGCGTGAAATCACTTGGTCATTAACCAGTAGAGCAACTGAACAGTTTTCAGTTGCGGTATCGATAGCAAGAATTTTTGCGCTCATGTAATTCTCTACAACTCTTCTTTGATTTGGTTATGCCACAGCTCTCGTCTATGGCCCATTATTCTGTTTTTAAGAATGCTTTGATTCGGTCTAAATCACGCGTTCTTGGGATGGGCGGTAAACTTCCGAGGAAGACGCCACCGTAATCACGTGTCACCAAACGATTATCACAAATGATCAACGCACCACGGTCTTTTCTGTCTCGAATCAAACGCCCTACCCCCTGTTTTAAGGTGATCACCGCATCAGGGATTTGCACTTCTGCAAATGGCTCACCGCCACGTAATCGACAATCTTCGATCCGGGCTTTCAGTAGCGGGTCATCCGGGGCGGTAAACGGTAATTTGTCGATGATAACACAGCTCAACGCATCACCTCTAACATCGATCCCTTCCCAAAATGCACCAGTCGCCACCAGCAGTGCATTACCTAGCGCCATAAACTCGGCAAGGGTCTTTTGTTTACTCATCTCACCTTGCATCAGTACAGGCAGATCCAGTACTTCACGGAAGCGCTCACCAAGCTCACGCATCATGCTGTGCGAAGTACAAAGAAAGAAGCAACGCCCCTGGTTTTCTTCAATCACGGGAGCAAGCATGTGCACCAGTTTATCAGACAAGCCAGGGCTATTGGGCTCTGGTAAATAGCGAGGCACACATAGACGTGCCTGCTCCTCATAATCAAAAGGAGAGGGTAAAGAAAACGCCTGCTTGGGTTTCAACCCCAGACGATCGGTAAAGTGTTTAAAATCCCCCGATACTGCTAAGGTTGCCGAAGTGAAGATCCACGCACCTTGTTTAATTTCTATCTGCTCATGAAATTTATCCGCCACTGAAAGAGGCGTTATGTGCAAAGCAAAATGACGTGGCGACGTGTCATACCAATACGAATACCCCGTGATGTCGACATCACAGACCCGATCGATTCGGCCTTTGATCAAATTCGCACGTTCAAATGCAGTATCCAACAGCTGACTTCTTCCCAAGGCAAGTTTCAGTACATCGATGGCAAGCTCAAGACTATCGATCAGGCGGATTAACTCACGCTTAATCGATTCCGATTGCATTGCCTCACGCCAGTTACCTCGAAAACCTGGTTCGCCAAGTACGATGCGCATGTCCATTGCACTTTGCATCAGCTTATCGCCCACTTTTTGCAGTTGGCGCATGTCTTTTGCTTCTGTGCGATAGGCAATTTCAATGTCTTTGGCCAGTTCATGAATTTGACGACTCGACACTGTCTGACCAAAGTATTCACTCGCAATATCTGGCAGCTGGTGAGCTTCGTCGAAGATAAACACATCAGCTTCAGGGATCAGTTCACCAAAGCCCGTTTCTTTAATTGCAAGGTCGGCTAGGAACAAGTGATGATTGACCACCACAACGTCGGAGTCCATTGCGCGTTTACGTGCTTTCAGAACAAAACAATCGGTGTAACTCGGGCAATCTTTACCCAAACAGTTATCATTGGTCGAGGTGATGGTCGGGATGATCATGCTGTCTTCCGGCAGATCGTCACAATCCCCCAAGTCGCCGGTTTTGGTCTCTGATGACCAAGCTCGTACCTTGACTAGCTGCGTTAACAAAGTGGGATCGGACTCGGTGGAATGACTTTCGACCATCTGTCGACTTAGACGGTCTAAACAAAGGTAATTAGACCGTCCTTTAAGTAACGCGACCTGACCATAAAAGCCTAATGCATTGACCATTAAAGGCAAATCACGATGGTACAACTGCTCCTGTAGGTTTTTGGAACCGGTACTGATGATGACTTTTTTGCCACTTAACAACGCTGGTACTAGGTAGGCAAAGGTTTTACCTGTCCCCGTCCCCGCCTCTACCACTAACTGGCTTTGTTGCTTGATCGCACTACTGACGGCTTCTGCCATGTCTATTTGTGGCTGACGAGCCTGAAAGCCCGGAATCGCTTTACCCAAAGCACCATCAGAGGAAAATGTTTTTGCAATCATGCCTGATATCTGGTTAGTAAAATTGGTGTGAGTATACCAGAGGATAGAGTGTGACATCAGCCCACAATACGGTCAGCTTACGGCTCAATAGTGATAATTGGTTGAAACCATGTCGAGAATAGATTATTTATGAAGTCAGATTGCCGTACGATTCACGCTTCTAAAGTGAGTACTTTACTCGTGCGCTAGAAAAATAATGTATGGAAGTATCTGATTTATGGAAAAGAAAACACTGTTGACCCATTGCAGCGACGCTCCGGGTTTGATCTCAAAAATCACGAATATCTGTTATAAGCATCAACTGAATATCGTTCACAATAACGAATTTGTTGATAACACCAGTGGGCACTTCTTCATGCGAACGGAGTTAGAAGGATACTTCAATGACCAAACGTTCCTTGCCGATTTAGACCAAGCACTGCCGCAAGGTGCGAAACGCACTCTTGTCAGCTCTCGTCGTAAACGCATCATTATCTTAGTGACCAAAGAAGCCCATTGTTTGGGTGACATTCTAATGAAGACCTACGATGGCAGTTTAGATGTCGAAATCGCAGCTGTGGTGGGTAACTACGATAAACTGCAAAACCTCACTGAGCGCTTTGATATTCCTTATCACCATGTGACCCATGAAGATCTCAGCCGTGAAGAACACGAGCAAAACATGCATGAAGTGATTCACCAATACGATGCCGATTACTTGGTGCTCGCTAAGTACATGCGCGTACTAACGCCTACCTTCGTAGAGAAATACCGTCATAAGATCATCAACATTCACCACAGCTTTTTGCCCGCATTCATTGGTGCGAAACCGTATCAGCAAGCGTATGATCGCGGCGTGAAGATCATTGGCGCAACCGCGCACTTCGTCACGAATGACTTAGATGAAGGCCCAATCATCAAGCAGGACGTGATTCCAGTCGATCACACGTTCAGCGCACAAGATATGGCTCAAGCAGGCCGCGATGTAGAGAAGAACGTTTTGAGCAAAGCGCTAAATAAAGTGCTCAATGACCACGTTTTTGTTTACGGGAATAAGACGGTTATTCTTTAAAGGCCTCACATTTGAATACAAAAAGGGTTGCTCATTGAGCAACCCTTCTTTTTCTACAAGCCGTTAAAAAACGTTTAATTACGCCTGTTCAGACTCCACAATGCGCTTGAGTGAATGTGGGTGCAGTTTGATACAAATACCTTGATACTTAAATGCCACCGTCGGGTTGTTTAAGCGCTCGCCTTCGCCCTTCGGGCTAGACAGTTTGATCTTCACGCCCATCTCTTCTAGCTGTTCAAAGTGCTCACCAAATGCAGGGTAAGTATATTTCAGATCAGCGAAAAACTCATCTGCCGTTTCTGCATGAGATGGAATGACAAACTCCACGTGCTCCCAGCTTTCAGTTGGGTAAATTTTGCCTTCCGCTGGGTATGGCAATTCCAGACACTCAATCTTCCAGCCACGGCTTTCCAGCGCTTTGTCGAATTCAATCACGATGATTGGGCGCCCATTGATTTTCGCTTGTGAGATCACCTTGCCGTATTGATTCCAAGCTTCATGCGCGGCTTTGGCTGTATCGCAATCATTGATTCGCAGTGCAATATGATCCGCTTGGGCAAAGCTCAGGTCTAATTTAAGCATCAAAGCGAACGCTTCAATCTTTGCCATAAAGGCGTCCAAATCTTGGATCATCAGCTCAGGTGTTAAGCGCTTTTCTACTAATGGTGTGCTCATTATTGCTCTCTTTTGGGGCCATTTATCTCTTTACTCTGGGCGCAATAGTAAACCCTATCCGCCGCATATTTCCATTCAATCGAAAAAGTAAAAATTTCCCCCAATCCTCTCTGTATGAAAAGCAATAAAGTTGTTATCATTAATCCTATTTTTGTGAACTCCAACAGTACTCGGCCCCTGTCTTGCCGAGTTCTTCGTCCTTGAATTGAAGGAAACGCGTGTGAATATCCAAGCACTTATTAATGACAAAGTATCTCAGGCTCTAGAAGCCGCTGGCGCACCTGCAGGCAGTCCTGCAGCTGTTCGTCAATCAGCAAAGCCACAATTTGGTGACTACCAAGCAAACGGCGTAATGGGCGTTGCTAAAAAACTGGGTACTAACCCACGAGAATTTGCACAGAAAGTACTGGATGTTCTAGAGCTAGACGGCATTGCGAGTAAAACAGAAATCGCAGGCCCTGGTTTCATCAACATTTTCCTAAGCGAAGAGTTCCTTGCGAAACAAGCTGACGCCGCTTTAGCCGATTCACGTCTAGGCGTAGCGGCAGAAGCAGCACAAACTATCGTTGCTGACTACTCTGCGCCAAACGTTGCAAAAGAAATGCACGTTGGTCACCTACGTTCAACCATCATCGGTGATGCCGTAGTACGTACGCTTGAGTTCCTAGGTCACAAAGTGATCCGTGCGAACCACATCGGTGACTGGGGTACTCAGTTCGGTATGCTTATCGCAAACCTTGAGCGCGTACAGCAAGAGTCTGGCGAAGTATCTATGGAACTGGCTGACCTTGAAGGCTTCTACCGTGAATCTAAAAAACTATACGATGAAGACGAAGAATTTGCCGTAAAAGCTCGCGGCTACGTTGTTAAACTGCAAAGCGGTGACGAGTTCTGCGCAGAAATGTGGAAGAAGCTGGTTGACGTAACCATGATCCAAAACCAACGCAACTACGATCGTCTAAATGTATCTCTTACTCGTGATGACGTAATGGGCGAGAGCATGTACAACGACATGCTGCCTAAGATCGTAGCAGACCTTAAAGCGCAAGGTCTTGCTGTTGAAGATGACGGCGCACAAGTTGTATTCCTAGAAGAATTCAAGAACAAAGACGGCGAAGCAATGGGCGTTATCGTTCAAAAACGCGACGGCGGCTTCCTGTACACCACCACGGACATTGCCTGTGCGAAATACCGTTACGAAGAACTAGGCGCAGACCGTGTACTTTACTTCATCGACTCTCGTCAGCACCAACATCTAATGCAAGCTTGGACTATCGTTCGCAAAGCGGGTTACGTGCCTGAGTCTGTCTCTCTTGAGCACCACGCATTCGGTATGATGCTAGGTAAAGATGGTCGTCCATTCAAGACTCGTGCAGGTGGTACGGTTCGTCTTGCTGATCTTCTGGATGAAGCAGAGGTTCGTGCAGCACAGCTGATCGAATCTAAGAACCCAGAACTAGCAGAAGACGAGAAGAAAGCGATCGCTAACACGGTTGCAATGGCAGCGGTTAAATACGCAGACCTTTCTAAGCACCGTACCACGGACTACGTGTTCGATTGGGACAACATGCTCGCGTTCGAAGGCAACACGGCACCGTACATGCAATACGCTTACACTCGTGTAGCATCTATATTCGCTAAAGCTGGCGTGTCTATGGATGAACTACAAGGTGAAATCAAGATCACTGATGAGAAAGAGAAAGCGCTTATCGCAAAACTGATGCAGTTCGAAGAAGCGGTTCAATCTGTTGCTCGTGAAGGTCAACCACACATCATGTGTAGCTACCTATTCGAACTAGCAGGTCAGTTCTCTAGCTTCTACGAAGCGTGCCCTATCCTAGTGGCTGAAGACGAAGCGGTGAAACAAAGCCGTCTGAAGCTAGCAGCGCTAACAGCGAAGACCATCAAGCAGGGTCTGTCTCTACTAGGTATCGATACTCTAGAGCGCATGTAAGCGAATCAATAATTGAGATAATTAAAAAGGTTGGCGTGAAAGCGTCAACCTTTTGTTTTATCTGACGTATACTGACGCCAGATAAAACAAAAGTTAATTGGAATACCATCATGAGTTTTGAACTGCACCCTCAACTGGCAAAAGACACCATCGTTATCGGTCATTTCCCACTATGTGTTGCGCTTCTGCATAAAGACAATGCGGTGCCATGGATTATCTTGGTACCTAAACGTGCAAACCTAAAAGAACTGCACCACTTACCAATGCAAGAGCAGCAACAGTTTTTGCTAGAGTCTCAAGCGGTAAGTCAAGCGTTAGAGGCTACATTTCGCCCTGACAAGCTAAACCTTGGCGCACTAGGCAACATGGTGCCACAACTGCACATTCACCATATTGCTCGCTTCAAAGACGATGTGGCATGGCCGGGACCAATTTGGGGTAACACCAAAGGTGAATTCCGTACAGAAGAAGAGCAAAACGAAGTGCTTGGTCGAATTAAGAACGTGCTATCACTGAGCTCTATTTTCCAAAAAGCCTAAATTTAGAAACCTGTTATAGCTAGAGCTCAGAGAGCAACAAAAAAGCCGCATCATTGCTAATGCGGCTTGGTTGTTTTTGCGTGATTACTTTTAGCTACATGGTCACTGTCAGTGACAGCCCATCTTGCCTTGTCACTGCGTAGCGAACACGGGTAACATCATGAGCTTTATTGGTGTCCACCAAACGCGTAATTCGACCTTTATTGATCCACACGCTCAACATTGCGTCGGCACCATCTTCACTCATCCCAAACTGCTTAGCCAGATCTGACTGGGAGACGGTTCCTTTGTCTACAATGTATTGATAAAGCTCTTTTAAAATCATACTACTTGCGCCTCTAGTGTACGTTGTTTTTCACCTACCCACTTAAAACCAATATACGTCGCAATAAAGATAGCGATAATCACGACTAGCCAAATTGAACTCCTCACAGGGTGAGCGAGTAAGTGCATTGCTTGGTAATAGAACGTCGCACCGAGATACGCCAAACCCATTGTCCACGCGGCAATAAAACGTGCAAACTTATGGCCGAACTCACGTACGTAAGCCCCCATCGCTGCCACGCAAGGTGTATAAAGCAGAATGAAGATCAGGTAAGCAAATGCTGCATTGCCAGACACAAATTGCGCCTTAATATTGCCGAAAATAGAGGCATCAACTTCTTGCTCAGCAGCAACAGCATTTGAGTCAGTTAGATCGCCCACTTCAATTCCTAACGGGTCTGAATAACTTAAGCCTGCGAAATTGTCAGGAATCGTCATCACGGCTTCCTCCAAACTCGCCATCAAATCAAAACCAGCCGACTCTTCGTCACTTAGCGTGGTGTATAGGCTGTTAAGCGTACCGACGACAGCTTCTTTCGCGAAGATACCGGTAATGATACCTACCGTTGCTGGCCAGTTGTCTTCTTGAATGCCGATTGGTGCAAATACGGGGGTGACCACTTGTGCCGCTTTAGATAGTACTGAGTTTTGACTGTCTTCGTTACCAAAACTGCCGTCGGTTCCCAACGAGTTTAGGAAGCTAAGCGCCGTAACCACGACCACGATGGTTTTACCAGCACCCAAGACAAAACGCTTCAGTTTTTGC
Organism: Vibrio sp. PID17_43; assembly: GCF_002608565.1. Taxonomy (GTDB): domain Bacteria; phylum Pseudomonadota; class Gammaproteobacteria; order Enterobacterales; family Vibrionaceae; genus Vibrio. The sequence goes on along the minus strand of NZ_LIXM01000010.1, from coordinate 127,219 downwards.
CATGTTTTAATGACCACGTTTTGCAACGTCGGCAACTCGTAGTTTGGCATTTCCATGACTAGGCTATCGCTGCTACCTGGATAAAGCGTCTTTTTCAGGAACACCCCCGTAAAAATAGCCGCGATGATGCCCAATAGGTAAAGCGCAAACACCACGTTTTGGCCTGAGTCAGGAAAAAATGCCGCTGCAAACAATGCATAAACCGGAAGACGTGCACCACACGACATAAATGGCGCCATCGATGCTGCTAATTTACGCTCGCGTTCTTGATCGAGTGTGCGGGTTGCCATGATAGACGGTACGTTACAACCAAAACCAAGAACCAATGGGACAAACGCTTTACCCGGCAGTCCAATTTTCTGCATCACTTTATCAAGTACAAATGCGGCGCGCGCCATATAACCGGAGCTCTCAAGCACGGCAAGGAACAAGTACAAACACGCAATAACTGGAATAAAGGTCGCCACCGTCTGAATACCGCCACCGATACCATCAGCGATCACTGTCACTAACCAAACCGGTAAGTGTCCATCAAGTAAATAGTGTCCACCGTCAACCAACAGTGCGCCGACACCAATATCAAAGAAATCAATGAATGCACTACCGATGTTGATAGAGAACATGAACATGAAATACATCACAACAAAAAAGAATGGAATACCGACCCATTTATTCAAAATGAATTGGTCCAGCTTCTCTGTCACACTGCGACTTAACTTACCCTCACTACGGCGAACTTTCTTACATTGTTCGTGTAGATGAGTGTACTTGGTATCCGCCACCTGCAAATCAACATCAAGCTCCAACGTAGCAATCGCTTCGCTGACCACTTTGCGGTCAGCGTCAGACATGCTATTTAGCACTAATGCGTCTTTTTCTAATGCCCGAATAGCCAACGCCCGATGAGAAACAGTTTGATCATTAAAAAGGGTCGAGACGTTGTCGATCGCCGCTTCCATCTTGTCACCGTAGTTCAAAGATATATCTTTAAGAGCGACACCTTGAACGAGCGACTTGTGTAGCCTTTCTTTAAACTCAAAGACTTGTCCCTTGTTTGTGGCAGATATGCTCACGACAGGACAGCCTAGCGCTTTTTCTAGCTCGGCAACATTGATAATTTGACGTTCACGCTTAAGCGCATCCATTTTGTTTAATACAACAATCATTGGACGGCCTAGCTCTCGAAGTTGCAGCGTAATATATAAGCTACGTTCTAGGCTTGTTGCGTCAACAACGTTAATGATCAAGTCCGCTGGATGAGTTAATACTGCCCGAGATGCAATCGACTCATCGATGCTATTACTATCGTTACCGCTATCTAAGGAGTAAATACCTGGCAGATCGGTAACCAGAAAATCATCACCTGCATGCTTAAATTGACCCGTTTTCTTTTCTACCGTAACGCCCGCCCAGTTACCAACCTGCTGTTTGGCGCCTGTCAGACCATTAAAAAGCGTCGTTTTACCACTATTTGGATTACCAACCGTCAGAACTTGATACTGCATTACACTCGCTCCACTGTAATGTTTTGTGCAATGGTTTCTCTTAACGCGACAGAAACGCCACGCACTTCCACTTGCAATGGATCGCCCATTGGTGCACGTCTAATCACTTTTACTACAGTGTTTGGAAGCAAACCCATTACCATAAGCTTTTTTCTGACATCCGATGTAAGACCGTCTAACAGCCGAATTGTTACTGTATCTCCAGGTGTAATCTCTGATAACTTCATAGCGACCCTTAAAAAAATAAATACCAATGATAAGCATTATCATTAGTAATAATTAATTTGACGATGATACCTCGCTCTTCCTTCTGTTTTATTGTGTGAAATCAAAGATTGCACTTATGCCAAGCGTAATTCGCTACGTCAACTCCGTTAATATTAGACTCGTCACTTACGTCAAAATGAAAGAAAAAGCACACAAAAAAACACAACAAATACGCAACAAACAAAGTGCACATGAAAATAAATTCCTTATATTTCAATGTCTTAGCTACAAATCCGACCCTGTTGTCGGTTTTCTCATGTAAACTTGTCGTTATTTTTATAAGAAAAATAAGTAAGATTTCGTATAGTTAACCCATCGAGAGGGCGACCTCTCAAATAAATTCCAGAGGTGGTATGGCAACATGCCACTCCGGCAGCAAGCGAAGGTGTCATTGACACCCGTGGTATGGTCCCCCCGGCTATACCACGACTTTTTTTTCTACTCTTTCTTCATTACATCTCTCTTTAACTCCCTTTAAATCCAAAACATCGGCTCAGTACCCCCACATCACTATTACCTTGTGACGCATTATATTCTGGGGTGAACGTTCTATTACGCAAACCGTACACTCCTCACAACGAACCGCTGCCAGATCGTCTCCCTTACTGCGCAAGTAGTGTGCTTAAACTTAGCGACTGCAATCAAACCTCTTGAGTCATACCCTCGCTAGACGACGCCCATTGTGCCAATACAAAAAAGCCCAGCCTAAAATAGACTGGGCTTACTAATACGCTATTCAACACTACAAGCTAACTTGGCTATCTTGAGCCATCGCAAATTTTGATGGTGGTAACCCAAAGTGAAGTTTGAACTTCTGACTAAAGTAAGAAGGGTCATTAAAGCCGCAATTGAATGCAACCTCACTGATTTTTTCACCAGCAAGAAGTTGTTCACAAGCGGTCTCGAGACGTACTTCAGTAAGGTAATCTTTAAATGTTCTCGAAGACGCTGATTTAAAACGCCGCTGCAGACTTCGCTCAGACATAAACAACATTTTCGCAGCAGATGCAGTACCAAACTCCGCATCGTGATAGTGCTCAGCCACCAATTGGTAGATTCTCACCAACCACTCCTGCTCAGGCGGTACACTCTGACTCGGCTGCGGCTGCTCAACCTCAATAAACTCTAATAGTGGCTCATCGACATGACTAGGCTCTTGTGCACAAGGCCAAGTAATTTCAATCTTGTTTTGCGCATCAGAAGTAAACATCGAGAGCTGCCCACCACTGACGGCAACCAACTCCGGTAAATTATCCATACTCAAATCACCACCGCTAGACGATAAACGCGTTGTCGGTGCTTTACTTGGAAGCTGTGTCCCATGGTCAATAAAGCTTAATGAAACAACATCATGCCCTTGTTCAATGCTGACTTTAACCGATTGCCCGTGGAACGATCGTTTGATTGCATTGGCAAATATGCTGTTGAAAATTACGTCAAGATTAAAGCTTTCTAATGCAATACGGCTCATTTTATCATCGTCGTTAAGCTCGACTTTGATGCCGGCTTTTAAGAAATCTTCCTGCCATACATCCACCACAGATTGTGTTATCTGACTCAAATTGTAGTTTTGGCTTCCACCATGACGGCCTTCCGACGAATTATTAAGCTCTTTCAATTGCCAACTGGCTTTCGATATATGGTCCTGGGTTTCCGAATCTAGCTCCGTTGGGAGTCGATTTACAATAGCATCAATACTGGTTTTAATAGACCGAGCGACATGATCTACCAATAAGTTTCTAACTTGTATTTGCTTTCTAAGCTGTTGGTTACTGGCAAGAAGTACCCGGCTTTGGTGCCTTAACTGATTGGTTTTTAGTGTAACCTGAGCTGCCAATTCTCGGTTAGATTGTACAACATACCGAGAACGCCAATAAATCAACAGTATAATAAAAACACACCCAACGAAAACGAAACCAGCAATAGCTCGCTTTGACATAAACCATGGTTTTAGTACGACAAAGCGTGAATCCAATCCGATGATCTGTTTACCTAGCTGAGAGTCATTGCTCACTTGAAGGTGGTACTCACCAGACTTAAGGTATTCGAGTGTTAACACTTCCCCATCCAAGGACTGCCACTGCTCATTCTGATTTAAGCGATAATACAGATTTTGGTTATCAGATTTTGGCATTACACCAAATCGGAAGCTCAGCGAAGAGCCGTAAGGTAATTGCACCCCTTCGAGATCCGCACTGCCAACCTGAACCACTTCATTTTCCAACAGAACTTGGCTAAAAATAATTTTAGACTCTGGTGATTGCGAGACAAGCAGCTTCGATGTGTTCGCTTTTACCAGTCCAAATTTTGAACCAAAGATCAATTGTTGCTCACTGCCATCTGTGCGTTGATTAGCACTACAGACTCCGGATAAAAACTCATTATTTATTAAACCGGAAGAGGATGAATAGTGCTTTAAAAGTTGACCGGACAAATGGTAATAACTTAACCCGACAGAAGAGGCTAACCAGACGCCTTTTTTATCACTCAACATACAAGCTGGGCGTGAGTTTTCCAGGCTCATCTCCAGCACATGTTTCTCTCTACTGCCAGGGATGGTTTTAAAAATACCATAAGCAGAAGCGAACCATTGCGCCCCATCTGGAGTCGTCATGATATTAAGTGATTCACCGAATTGTTCTGAGAAGTGGTTAAAGCGGATCCGGTCGCCATCGTACTCATAGACACCATGATCTGTACCGATGAGAAGCAACGCATCTTTATCATAAAGTCGCGTTATTTTTGCTGGTAGGTGTTTACTTACCAGCCAATCACTACCAAAGTTTCTTACCTCCTGACTTTCTACATCAATATTAAAGAGTTGATAGCCACTTGAAACCCAGAGTCGAGTGGCACCATCAGCAACAATATGCTCGATTTGACGCCCAGTCAGGGTGTGTAAGTACGGAAAAATAATCGGGTTTAAACTGTCGAGATCGTAGATCTGTAATCCTGTTGACGTGGCAAGCCAGAGCTTTTCATTAAGAAATGTAAACTCATTAATTTGAGCGGGAATATTGAGCACATCCATGCTGCCTCGAGGCCCGGTGCGATACAGTTTATGATCATCAATAAACCACAAAGCACCATCAGGCCCGGGTAATATCTGCCTTAGTCGCCCAGATAAGGTGTGCGAGTCGTAACCACTAAAAGTGACACGTTCAAACGTCTTACTAAACAATGAGTGATAACGAATGCCTTGATTGGTCGCAATCCACATTCCTCCCATGCTATCGCTCAAAAGCGAGTAAACCTTGGTGTTGGCTATCTCCAACTCCAGAAAGCTAGCGGGCGCAACTTTCGATATTTCTCCTGTAAGAAAAGAGTAAAGATAGAGGCCATGTTCTGTCCCTACCCAATACTCTTGATTACTTTCAGCAAAGGTCAATACATGTGACTGCCCAACTTTGATCGCTGGGCTGTTGGGCTCGTATATATTGAAAATTAACGCGCCTTTCAGCGTTCCAACTAAAATTTCACGCCTGGTATGCGAATAATAGACTTTCTCTACATAATTTTTCCCAGAAGGGGTCACATGATTAAACCGCGTTCCCTCAGACAAATACACCCCAGATGTCGTTGCCAACACCCACTTAGTCTCAACAAAGATCGCGTCATTGATATAGACATAGCTGTTATTACTGTGCTGATACAATTGCAACAAAGAAAAAACGGTTAACGCACTTGTCGAAAGATCATACGTATAGAAGTTCGCTCCGTCACTGACCCAAATATACTTGCTTGATGCACCGATCTTGCGAATTTGAGAACCAGGGCTAAGACTAAATATGAGTTGCCGCTCTTGATTTGGGTAAGTCTGGTAAACCTCATTTTCGACAAAAGTCCAAAATGAACCGTTGTGATAAGCTAATTGTTCCGCTTTGTGCTTAAGAAAGCTTCCTGACTTTGGCAAGGTCTTTTGGCCGTCATAGAACAGCACTCGCCCTCGAACATCGTGAATCCATACCCCGCCTTCCACACCTGGAAACAGCTGTTTTGCTGCAATGAAAGTCCCCTCAGCCTGATTCGGCAAAGGGTAAAAAACCGCATTGGCATCACTTAAGGCAAATACTTGAAATGAGATGATAAAACCCAATACCACTCGGGCTAAATGGCGCAGCAAGATAAAATCCTTTCATTAATCTATTTATGGCGTTCCACGGTTTGCTCTGCCTTAAAAGCCAAGCATCAATGTCGTTATTTTTAGCCACTAATTATGAATAATGATATCTCAAATCCCTATAGAGAAAAGACTCGTCTTACCAAAGGTTTCAATTCTTACTGTTAGATCACGATAAAAAGTCGTCTCTCTTAGGAAAGCAACAATATTGTTACGGTTTCCCTAAACATTGGCTAAAGCTGTTAGCCATGTTTTGTAATAATACGAAATAGCTGCCTGATCGAACTTCAATGTCGCTTCCAAGAGGGTCAAGCGTACCATTGCTAACATCGCTACCGCGCAACACACTTTCAACAACTGCAGGAGTGAATTGTGGTTCAGAAAACACACATTCAACATCCCCAGCCGCCAGTGCCTTTCGTATATGAATTAATGTTTTTGCGCCCGGCTTGCGATCCGGTGTGACGGTAAAATGGCCAAGATTATTCATTCCGAAATGTTCTTCGAAGTACCCATACGCATCATGGAAAACGAAATACCCCTTATCTTGAATGGGTGCAAGTTGCTGCTCAATTTTAGCGTCGGTTACATTGAGTTGTTCTTCAAATTTGGCAAGATTCACTTCGTACTGATCTGCATTTACTGGATCCACCTCAGCTAACTTATTTGCCACAGCGAGCGCAACTTGTTTCACTGGTTCAACACCAAGCCAAAAGTGAGGATCGTGAGAGCCATGGTCATGACCATCATGATTGTGTTCAGTGTCATACGCGCGCAGTGCAAGACCTGGAATGTTACTCAGTGTGAACGTATTAGAACGTTCAGCCATCACTTTCTCTAAAAAAGGCTCAAGATCATGCCCATACCAGATAACCAAATCTGCAGAGGCGATGTTTCTAACATCCGACGGACGAAGTGCGTAATCATGAGGCGACGCATTAGATTGAAGCAATACTTGCGGTTGAGTAATACCGTCAGTCAACTCACTAACGATCATTTGAATAGGTTTAACACTAGTCAATACCGATATGGCGTGCGCTGGTAACGTTAGCATTGTCGCAGCAGCGAGAATTAGGACTCTTTTCATAGTTTTACTTGGGGGATCACGTGGAAAGTGCAATAATGTTACATTATAACATTATTGATTTGCAAATGAGTTTCATTCATGCCTTCATTAGCTCGTCTTGAACAGCTGTGTGTCGAATTTGACGGACGTCGAGTTCTTGATAACATCAGTATGGAATTAGAAAAGGGCAAGATCACAACCCTAATTGGTCCCAATGGAGCGGGAAAATCGACCTTAGTCAAGGTAATCTTAGGTCTTCAGAAGCCGACTAGCGGCCAATTAATCAAGAAACGTAGCTTGAAAATTGGTTATGTTCCTCAAAAGCTCACACTCAACGATTCATTACCACTGAACGTCATTCGCTTCCTCAATCTCGCTGGTAAATACAGTCAGCAAGAGTGTCTTGATGCGTTAAGATTAGTGGGCGCAGAACATCTTTTAAACCATAATATGCATCGCCTTTCTGGCGGTGAAACGCAACGTGTGCTGCTCGCTCGTGCGCTATTGCTACGTCCAGAGTTATTGGTACTCGATGAACCTGCACAAGGTGTGGATATTCAAGGCCAAATTGACCTATATGATTTGATTGAAAGCATTCGACACCGCTTTGACTGCGGTGTATTTATGGTTTCACACGATCTCCACTTAGTTATGGCAAAAACCGATGATGTGATCTGTTTGCAGCATCATGTCTGTTGCTCAGGTTCGCCAGCGACGATTACTCAGCATCCGTCTTATATTGCATTATTTGGCAATGCGACACGCGAATCATTGGCGTTTTATCATCATGACCATGAGCACCATCACCATGATTTATCTGGTTCGCCAGTAAAAGGGGATGCCACGTCATGCTCTCACCATAAACACGGACATTACCATCATGATTGAGTTTCTATTACCTTCTATCCTTGCAGGTATTGGCATTGCAATCATTGCTGGTCCACTGGGTTCATTCGTCGTGTGGCGCAAAATGGCCTACTTTGGGGATACCTTAGCGCATGCCTCATTAATGGGGCTTGCTCTGGGTTTTCTGCTTAACGTGAACCTTTATTTAGCACTTTTGGTGTGCTGTTTGGCGATTGCAGTATTGCTCGTCACATTACAAAAGCAACAACTGGTTGCGACGGACACCCTACTTGGTATCCTCGCCCATAGCGCACTCTCGATTGGCTTAGTCTCCGTGAGTTTCTTAGAGAATGTGCGTGTGGATCTGATGAGTTATCTATTTGGTGATTTACTCGCCGTTTCACCTCAAGATCTCATATTCATCTATTCAGGTGTCGTTGCTGTCAGCGCTTGCTTATACATTTTCTGGCGTCCACTGCTATCGAGCACCGTGAGCGAAGAATTGGCTGCTGTTGAGGGCGTAAATACCGACCTGATCCGCTTAGTGTTGATGCTAATGGTCGGCGTAGTGATCGCAATTGGAATGAAGTTTGTCGGTGCTTTGATCATGACGTCATTACTTATCATCCCTGCAGCTACGGCAAGAAAGCTTTCTGCAACACCAGAGCAAATGGCGTTACTTGCTTCTATTATTGGTTCTGTCGCTGTATTGATGGGATTAAGCCTTTCATGGCATTTTGATACCCCAGCGGGGCCATCCGTTGTGATTAGCGCAACGACCCTGTTTATTCTTAGCCAACTGATTAGGCGTAAAGCGTAATCGCACCGAGTGGTAAATATAGTGCTCATGCTTGAGACACAAATCAGGACGAGCCAACAGAAAAAGAAAAGCCTGCGAAATCGCAGGCTTTTTTAATGCTGATAAAGCAGTTTGGTCGATTACCAACCCGTTACTTCGCGTAAACCTTGACCAATCTCTGCTAGAGACTTCACTGTCTTAACACCAGCGGCTTCTAGTGCTGCGAATTTGTCTTCTGCAGTACCTTTACCACCAGAGATGATTGCACCTGCGTGACCCATACGCTTACCAGGAGGAGCAGTAACACCAGCAATGTAAGAAACCACTGGCTTAGTTACGTTTTCTTTGATGTAAGCTGCAGCTTCTTCTTCCGCAGTACCACCGATTTCACCAATCATTACGATTGCCTCAGTTTCAGGGTCTTCTTGGAAAAGCTTCAGGATGTCGATGAAGTTTGAACCAGGGATTGGGTCGCCACCAATACCAACACACGTTGATTGGCCAAAGCCTTCGTCAGTCGTTTGCTTAACGGCTTCGTAGGTTAGCGTACCTGAACGAGAAACGATACCCACTTTACCTTTCTTGTGGATATGACCAGGCATGATACCGATTTTACACTCATCAGGCGTGATAACACCGGGACAGTTAGGACCGATCATGCGAACGCCAGTTTCTTCTAGCTTCACTTTCACATCGATCATATCAATCGTTGGAATGCCTTCGGTGATCGTTACGATAAGCTCGATACCTGCGTCGATCGCTTCTAGGATTGCATCTTTACAGAATGGTGCTGGAACGTAGATTACTGTTGCTGTTGCGCCAGTTACTTCTACCGCTTCACGTACCGTGTTGAATACAGGAAGACCAAGGTGAGTTTGACCACCTTTACCTGGAGATACACCACCAACCATTTGTGTACCGTAAGCAATTGCCTGCTCTGAGTGGAAAGTACCTTGACCACCAGTGAAGCCCTGACAGATTACTTTAGTGTCTTTGTTAATTAGTACAGACATTATTTAGCCTCCGCAGCAGCAACAACTTTCTGAGCAGCATCTGTTAGCGACTCAGCAGCAATGATATCAACATCAGAATTTGCAAGAACTTCGCGACCTAGGTCAGCGTTAGTACCTTCTAGACGAACAACAACAGGGACAGTTACTCCCACTTCTTTCACTGCACCAATGATGCCTTCTGCAATCATGTCACAACGTACGATACCGCCGAAGATGTTTACTAGAACGGCTTTAACGTTGTCATCAGATAGGATGATTTTGAATGCTTCTGCTACACGCTCTTTTGTCGCGCCGCCACCTACGTCTAGGAAGTTAGCTGGCTTGCCACCGTGTAGGTTTACGATGTCCATTGTACCCATCGCTAGACCCGCACCGTTAACCATACAGCCAACGTTACCGTCTAGTGCTACGTAGTTCAGCTCCCACTGAGCTGCATGCGCTTCACGCTCGTCTTCTTGTGAAGGATCGTGCATTTCACGAAGCTTAGGCTGACGGTATAGCGCGTTTGAATCGATGTTGATCTTACCGTCAAGACACAGTAAGTTACCTTCGCCAGTAATAACCAGTGGGTTGATCTCTAGCAGTGCTAGGTCGTACTGAGAGAACATCGTGCCAAGACCCATGAAGATCTTAACGAATTGTTTGATTTGATCGCCTTCAAGACCAAGTTTGAACGCTAGCTCGCGACCTTGGTAAGCCTGAGGGCCTACTAGTGGATCGATTGCTGCTTTGTGGATAAGCTCCGGCGTTTCCTCCGCAACTTTTTCAATTTCCACACCACCTTCAGTAGAAGCCATGAAAACGATCTTACGAGTTGCGCGGTCAACAACCGCACCAAGGTAAAGTTCATTAGCGATGTTAGACGCTTCTTCTACAAGGATTTTAGTAACAGGCTGACCATTTGCGTCTGTTTGGTAAGTCACCAAGTTCTTACCTAGCCATTTTTGTGCGAATTCTTTTACGCCGTCTTTTGTATCGTGTAGCTCAACGCCGCCCGCTTTACCGCGGCCACCAGCGTGAACCTGACATTTTACAACTTTCTTTTCGGTAGTGATGCGACCCGCCGCTTCGAAAGCTTCTTGTGGCGTATCACATGCGTAGCCTTCCGGTACAGGCAAACCGAATTCTGCAAACAGCTGTTTGGCTTGGTATTCATGCAAATTCATTTTGATATTCCGTTTGTTTATCCCTTAAGGGATTTATTATTTCCATAACACCGCTTTGATTGCGGTACGTCTGTAGGGTCTTCTCAAATCAACTGCTATATAGATTATATCGGGGGCAGTTCAAGTGAAGGCCAGACGCTGAGCCAGTCTAGCCTTGGATGCCGTAAACGTCGAGTTACCAAAGATAACTCGACGTTTTAGCGATATTAAACGTCTAATAGCAGACGCGCTGGATCTTCTAGTAGCTCTTTAATCGTTACTAAGAAACCCACTGACTCACGACCATCGATCAAACGGTGGTCGTAAGATAGAGCTAGGTACATCATTGGCAAGATTTCTACTTTACCATCCACCGCCATTGGGCGATCTTGGATTTTGTGCATACCCAGGATTGCCGATTGTGGTGGGTTGATGATTGGCGTAGACATCAATGAGCCAAATACACCACCGTTAGTGATAGTGAAGTTACCGCCCATTAGCTCATCCACCGTTAGCTTGCCGTCACGGCCTTTGATAGCTAGCTCTTTGATGCCTTTTTCGATGTCAGCAAAACCTAGTGTGTCACAGTCTTTAAGTACTGGTGTTACTAGACCGCGTGGCGTAGAAACCGCCATGCTGATATCGAAGTAGTTGTGGTAGACGATGTCATCACCATCGATAGATGCATTCACTTCTGGGTAACGCTTCAGTGCTTCTGTTACTGCTTTCACGTAGAAAGACATGAAGCCTAGACGGATGCCATGACGCTCTTCGAATTGATCTTTATATTGCTTACGAAGGTCCATGATTGGTTTCATGTTCACTTCGTTAAACGTGGTCAGCATGGCCGTGTTGTTTTTCGCTTCTAGAAGACGGTTTGCCACTGTCTTACGTAGACGCGTCATTGGAACACGTTTTTGACTGCGAGCCGCTGCTGGCGCTTCAACTGCCGCAGGCGTTTCTGCTTTCGGTGCTGCTTTTGCGTTTGCAAGGTGCGCTTCAATGTCTTCACGAGTGATTCGACCGCCAACACCAGAACCTTTCACCTGGCACGCTTCTAGGTTGTGTTCAGCTAGAAGACGACGAACCGCTGGGCTTAGCGCGTCACTGCTCTCCTCTGTCAACACCGCTTTATGACGTTTATCTGGAGATGCTTCTGTTTCTTCTGTGGTATCTGCTGTTGGCTCACCCGCAACAGCACCCGGCTTAAGTCTTGCAATTAGTTGTTTAGAAAGGACTGTCGCGCCCTCTTCTTCAATAATGGCTTCTAATATTCCCGCTTCCGGAGCAGGAACTTCAAGCACAACTTTATCCGTTTCGATATCAACCAGAACTTCATCACGCTCTACTGCGTCGCCTGGTTTTTTGTGCCATGTCGCTACGGTTGCATCTGCAACTGATTCAGGTAAGTCTGGAACCAGAATTTCAATTGTCATAACTGTTTCTTCCTTTAACTTCTAGTTCTTAATTCGAAGTTTTTGAGTTCACATTCAGAGCGTCTTCAACCAACGCTTTTTGTTGTTTCAAGTGCACCGACATGTAGCCTACTGCTGGCGAAGCAGAGGCAGGGCGACCTGCGTATTTAAGATCTGCGCCTGCTGGAATAGCAGCACGGAAGTTGTGTTGGCTACAGTACCAGGCCCCCTGGTTTTGAGGCTCTTCCTGACACCATACGAAATCTTCAACATTGGTGTACTGCGCAATTGCCGCTTGTACTTCATCCATAGGGAATGGGTACAGCTGTTCAATACGCACAATAGCAACATCATCTTGTTCGTTGTTGCGACGCTGCTCGAGAAGGTCGAAGTACACCTTACCTGAACAGAACACAACGCGTTTCACTTTACTTGGTTCCAGATTGTCAATTTCTGGAATTGCTGGTTGGAATGTACCATCAGATAACTCTTCCAACGTTGAAGTACAAAGTGGATGACGCAGTAGCGACTTAGGCGACATAACAATCAGTGGACGACGCATTGGGCGCACCACCTGACGACGGATCATGTGGTAAACCTGCGCTGGTGTAGATGGCACTACAACCTGCATATTCTGCTCAGCACATAATTGTAGATAACGCTCAAGACGCGCTGAGGAGTGCTCTGGGCCTTGGCCTTCGTAACCATGCGGTAGCAACATTGTTAGACCACATAGACGAGCCCACTTTTGTTCACCGGATGAGATGAACTGGTCAATCACGACTTGTGCACCGTTTGCAAAATCACCGAACTGGGCTTCCCAAATGGTCAAGCCACTTGGCTCTGCTGTTGCGTAACCGTATTCAAACGCCAATACCGCTTCTTCTGACAACACTGAGTCAAAGACTTGGAATGGACCTTGTTTGTCATGAATGTTCGCTAGCGGGATGTAGGTGCTTGCGTCATTTTGATTGTGCAAAACTGAGTGACGGTGGAAGAACGTACCACGGCCTGAATCCTGACCGGAGATACGAATACGTTTACCATCATCAACAAGCGTTGCGTAAGCCAATGTCTCAGCCATACCCCAGTCAATCGCTTTCTCGCCACTGATCATGGCTGCACGGTCGTTGTAAAGCTTGTTCACACGGCTTTGCAGTTTATGACTATCTGGGTATTGAATCAGACGTTGACCGAGCTCTTTAAGGCGAGTCGCATCAAATTTATTGTCCCACTCTACATCCCAGTCGTGGCCTAAGTATGGAGACCAGTCAACCGAATGCAACGCCATCGGGCGCCATTCTTTAACCACAACTTCGCCTTTATCCAGCGCGTCTCGGTATTCATTGACCAGTTGCGTCGCAATTTCGATGTCTGATTCGTTTTTGTCAATCAATACGTCAGCGTAAAGCTTGCGAGGCGTTGGGTGCTTCTTGATTTTTTGGTACATCAATGGCTGAGTTGCATTCGGCTCATCCGCTTCATTGTGGCCATGACGACGGTAACAAACCAAATCAATCACAACATCACGTTTGAACTCGTTGCGGTAATCCAATGCGATACGCGTTACGAAAGCGACCGCTTCTGGATCGTCTGCGTTAACATGGAAAATAGGAGCCTGCACCATCTTCGCGATATCAGTACAGTACATGGTCGAGCGCGTATCACGAGGGTTAGAGGTTGTAAAACCAACTTGGTTGTTTACAACAATGCGCACTGTACCACCAACACAGAAACCACGAGCTAAAGACATATTGAATGTCTCCGCCACAACCCCTTGACCAGCAATCGCCGAGTCACCGTGGATCGTAATTGGTAACACGCGACTGCCATTTTCATCACCTAGGCGATCTTGACGCGCACGAACCGAACCAATCACTACTGGATTTACGATCTCTAGGTGAGATGGGTTAAACGCCAAAGCTAAGTGAACATCACCGCCTGGCGTTGCAAAATCTGCAGAGAAACCTTGATGATACTTAACGTCACCCGTCCCCCAAGTTTCGTCATGTTTACCCGCAAACTCATCAAACAAATCTTGTGGCTTCTTACCAAGAACGTTGACCAACATGTTCAAACGTCCACGGTGAGCCATACCGATAACCACTTCACGCATGCCGCTCTTACCAGCATGGCGAATCAATTCTTTCGTCATCGGAATCAGTGCATCACCACCTTCTAGCGAGAAACGCTTCGCACCTGGAAATTTAGCTCCCAAATAGCGCTCTAAACCTTCAGCTGCAGTCAATTCTTCTAAGAAAGTGCGCTTTTCGTCTTTATCGAAAGATGGTTGACCAACCACAGACTCAAGACGCTGTTGAATCCAACGTTTTTGCTCTGTGTCTGTCATGTGCATGTATTCAGCGCCAATCGAACCACAGTAGGTTTTCTTCAGTGCTGAGTAGATGTCTTTCAACTGCATGGTCTCTTGGCCAATGGCAAAAGAACCGACGTTGAAAGTTTCTTCGAAGTCATCTTCGGTGAGATTGTGGAATACAGGGTCAAGCTCCGCCACGGGTGGGCGTTGCCATAAACCTAGAGGATCGAGCTCTGCAGCTTCATGACCGCGGAAGCGGTATGCGTTGATAAGCTGAAGAACTTTTACTTGCTTAGCGTCGACATCTGGATCACTAACTTGGACACTGTAATGCTTCGTTTCTTGAGCGAGTCGTCGGAAGTAGTCACGGACACGCGAGTGTGGCTGTTCGGCCACTTCTTCAGAGTTCTTAGGCAACTCATCAAATACACGTTTCCACTCCTCACTTACCAGATCGGGATCACTTAGATACAGTTCGTAGAGGTCTTCTACATACGTTGCATTGGCGCCAGCCAAGTGTGAAGACTCGAGCCATGCCTTCATCACGCCGTTGTGCATATTTTCCCTTAACCAGTAGTTTTCACGTTTGCTTCGGTCTGCGCCGAGCTATTAAGAGCCGACTCTATTGAGTCGGCAATTTTTATTGTTAATTAAATCGAACGATTCACCAGCATCGACTTGATGTGACCGATGGCTTTCGTCGGATTTAGTCCCTTAGGACAAACACTTACACAATTCATGATGCCATGGCAACGAAAAACGCTAAATGCATCATCAAGATTGGACAAACGTTCATCAGTGGCCGTATCTCGGCTATCAATTAACCAACGGTAAGCGGCAAGAAGACCTGCTGGACCGATAAATTTATCTGGGTTCCACCAGAATGATGGACACGAAGTTGTGCAACATGCACACATGATACATTCATACAACCCATCTAAATGCGCACGTTCATCTGGCGATTGCAAATTCTCTCGTGAAGGTGGCAGTGTGTCATCATCAATCAAGAAAGGCTTAACTTTCGCATAGTTATCATAGAACTGCGTCATGTCAACGATAAGATCACGCACAACGGGTAAACCAGGCAAAGGTCGGATGACAATTTTCTCGCCTTGCAATGCAGAGAGCGGTGTAATACAGGCTAAGCCGTTTTTACCATTCATGTTCAAACCATCAGAACCACATACACCTTCACGGCATGAGCGACGGAATGAAATACTTGGATCTTGCTCTTTAAGTAGAATTAACGCGTCCAGAACCATCATGTCTGAACCTTCTTCCACCTCAAGTATGTAATCCTTCATGTATGGTTTGGTATCTACATCCGGGTTGTAACGATACAAAGAGAAGTTCAATTTCATAGTCATACCCTCCCTTTAATAAGTACGTACTTTCGGCGGGAAAGCTTCGCGGTGCACTGGCGTCATGTTGACATCACGCTTAGTCATCGCTTCAGTTTCCGGGTTATAGATAGAGTGACATAGCCAGTTATCATCATCACGCTCAGGGAAGTCAAAGCGAGCATGCGCGCCACGGCTTTCTGTGCGGTAGTTTGCTGCTACTGCTGTCGAGAATGCGGTCTCCATGAGGTTATCTAACTCTAGACACTCAATGCGCTGCGTATTGAACTCCGATGACTTATCAGCTAGGTGCGCATTTTGCAGACGTTCTCGTATCACTTTTAACTCTTCCAGACCTGTCGCCATCGCATCACCTTCACGGAACACCGAGAAGCTATTTTGCATGCAAGATTGTAGGTCTTTACGAATTTGAACTGGGTCTTCACCACCAGTACTGTTCTCCCAACGCATAGTGCGCGCTAAAGACGCTTCGATGTCAGATTCTGTCGCAGGACGAGCTTCCGCTTGTGCAGCCAGTGTCTCACCAAGGTGTAAGCCCGTTGCACGACCAAATACCACAAGGTCAAGCAGTGAATTACCACCGAGTCGGTTTGCGCCGTGCACCGAAACAGATGCAATTTCGCCACAAGCGTACAGACCTTGAACCTCAACATCCGTGCCGTCAGCCATCTGTTTAATCGCTTGACCTGAAACCTGTGTTGGAACGCCACCCATCATGTAATGACAGGTTGGGATAACTGGAATTGGCTCTTTAACCGGATCCACGTGTGCGAATGTACGTGAAAGCTCACAGATACCTGGTAGACGAGACTCAAGTACGTCTTTACCTAGGTGATCCAGTTTAAGCTTGATATGTGGGCCCCAAGGACCATCACAGCCGCGACCTTCACGGATTTCTATCATCATTGAACGCGCTACTACGTCACGACCTGCAAGATCTTTCGCATTTGGAGCGTAACGTTCCATGAAGCGCTCGCCGTCTTTATTTAGAAGGTAACCACCTTCACCACGACAACCTTCTGTAACAAGAACGCCTGCGCCAGCAATACCCGTTGGATGGAATTGCCACATTTCCATGTCTTGCATCGGAACGCCAGCACGAAGTGCCATACCAACACCGTCACCAGTATTGATGTGGGCGTTAGTTGTCGATGCGTAGATACGACCCGCGCCCCCCGTAGCGAGAATGGTTGCTTTCGACTTGAAATAACAAATCTCGCCTGTTTCCATACAGATGGCAGTACAACCCATGATCGCACCGTCTTGGTTTTTCACCAAGTCGAGTGCATACCACTCAGAGAAGATGGTTGTTTTGTGTTTTACGTTTTGTTGGTAAAGCGTATGAAGAAGCGCGTGACCGGTACGGTCTGCCGCCGCCGCTGTACGAGCAGCCTGCTCACCACCAAACTCTTTAGACTGACCACCGAACGGACGTTGGTAAATAGAACCGTTATCAAAACGAGAGAATGGTAGCCCCATTTTCTCTAGTTCGATAACCGATTCAGGGCCGTTTTTACACATGTACTCAATCGCGTTCTGATCGCCGATGTAATCAGAGCCTTTTACTGTGTCGTACATGTGCCATTGCCAATCGTCCTTGTGCGAGTTACCAAGCGCAACTGTGATACCGCCCTGTGCAGATACCGTATGAGAACGAGTTGGGAAAACTTTAGATAGCAAAGCACAAGATAGGCCTTGCTCCGAAATTTGTAGTGCAGCGCGCATACCTGCACCACCAGCGCCGATTACTACGGCATCAAACTCACGAACTGGAATAGACACTTACGCACCCCACAGAATAAATAGACCAGAGAAGACATAGCCGAATAGCACGGCAATAACACCAAGTTGCAGCGCACCACGAAGTTTCGCGCACTTAATGTAATCGGTGAATACTTGCCATAAACCAATCCACGCATGGATCAACACAGAGACAAGTGCCAACATGGTGAAGACTTTAGTGAATGTTCCACCAAAAAATTGGGTCCAAGATGCGTAAGAGATATCTGAGAAAGCACAGAAGCTCACCAGATAAATTGTATACAGCGTCATAATGATGGCGGATGCACGAATCAATAAGAAATCGTGAACACCATTACGACCAAATGAAGAAACGTGTTTTACCATACCAAGATCCCCGCCAATAGTGATAGCACTACAGTTACACCAAACGTGACTTTAGCGCTCATCGCGCCTGAATCTAGTTCTTCGAAGTGGCCTAGGTCCATCAGTAGGTGACGAACACCACCAGCAATGTGGTAGGCAAGTGCAGTTAGAATTCCCCATAGAATGAATTTCACGAAGAAGCTATCGACAACGTCAGCGGCTTCCATAAAACCCATCGGGGACGACAGAGAAATGGACAGTAACCAAAGTAGTATACCCACCGCAACAAACGTAATCACACCTGACACACGGTGCAGGATTGACGCGATTGCTGTGATGGGAAAGCGGATGGTCTGTAAATCTAAATTAACAGGTCTTGACTTTCTTTCTTTCACGGGCTTGCTCACTCAGCTCCATTGAGCATTTATTGTTATAACCAATTTCAGCTTCCAAACGCATAAAAGTTAACATCTAATTAACAAACACTCAGGGTAAACCCAGAGTTAGTTGTAAATTAATTGTTAACACCGGAATCTACAAACAAACCTCACTTTTGTTTCTAGCCCCGAATTTATAAGGATTTAACTAAAATTTTCTGTGCCAATATACGACCAGTAACATTCCAATACAATTGATGTAACAAATTATGCTACATGGAACAGATTTTTAACGATTTTCATGTGAAAAATCATAACAAGTGCACACAAAAATGGAGAAAAATTGACTTTAAGCTTTAACAACAGTAAAAAATGTCACATATACATCCTGGACGGATTAAATAATAAACAAAGGAGATTGTTATGGCGGATAAGAAAGCGACCCTTCATGTCGAAGGTCATGCGCCAATCGAGCTGCCAATTATGGACGGTGCCCTCGGTACACCCGTAATTGATGTTCGTAAACTGGGAGCCAATGGTTACTTTACTTTTGACCCTGGTTTTCTTGCCACTGCATCTTGTGAATCATCAATCACCTATATCGATGGCGGCAAAGGGATTCTTTTGCACCGTGGTTACCCGATTGATCAATTAGCCAATAACGCAGATTACTTAGAAGTGTGTTACATCCTGCTTTATGGTGAAGCACCTACACGCGAACAATACGAGCAGTTTAAAACAACCGTTACTCGCCATACTATGGTACATGAGCAAATCGCAAGCTTCTTCCATGGTTTCCGCCGTGATGCTCACCCAATGGCAGTAATGTGTGGTGTGGTTGGCGCATTAGCAGCCTTTTATCACGACTCATTGGATATCAATAACGATGAGCACCGCGAAATTGCCGCTTATCGCCTGATTTCAAAAATGCCAACCCTGGCGGCAATGTGTTACAAATACTCGATCGGCCAGCCATTTATCTACCCTCGCAACGACCTAAGCTACGCTGAAAACTATCTACACATGATGTTTGCTAACCCATGTGAAGAATACGAGGTTAATCCAGTAGTCGCTCGTGCGATGGACAAAATCTTTACGCTACATGCGGACCATGAGCAAAATGCTTCAACATCTACTGTTCGTCTAGCTGGTTCGTCCGGCGCCAACCCATTCGCCTGTATTGCCGCAGGTATCGCATCTCTATGGGGACCAGCTCACGGTGGAGCAAACGAAGCGTGTCTGAAGATGCTTGAAGAGATCGGCAGCGTAGATAACATTCCAGAGTATGTAGAGCGTGCAAAAGACAAGGATGACCCATTCCGCCTGATGGGCTTTGGTCATCGTGTTTACAAAAACTACGATCCTCGCGCGACGGTAATGCGTGAAACCTGTTACGAAGTTCTTAAAGAGCTGAATATCAAAGACCCACTACTAGACGTAGCGATGGAACTTGAGCGCATTGCACTTTCTGACGAATACTTCGTGTCTAAGAAGTTATACCCGAACGTAGATTTCTATTCAGGCATCATCCTAAAGGCGATTGGCATTCCAGTATCGATGTTTACGGTTATCTTCGCGATTTCTCGTACTATCGGTTGGATTGCTCACTGGAACGAGATGCACAGTGATCCACTAAATCGTATCGGCCGTCCTCGTCAGCTTTACACTGGTGAAACGCAACGCGATTTTTCACCACTGCATGAGCGCGAATAAGGTTTTAGGATCTAGGTTCTAGGTTCTAGGATCTAGGATCTAGGATCTAGGATGCGTATAAAGGGTTTCGACTCACGTCTCAACCCTTTAATTTTTGTTGTACGGTGAACTTACACTGGATTATCAATATCAATAAATTCTACGTCGAGGCAATGCTCTTTTTCTAGCCACTCACCTAACGCTTTAATGCCGTAACGCTCTGTTGCGTGATGACCCGCTGAGAAATAGTGAATATCCAACTCACGAGCACTGTAAGTTGTGCGCTCTGAGATCTCCCCCGAAATAAATGCATCTAAGCCGTGTTGTGCCGCCAGTTCAATATAGTCTTGTCCACCGCCCGTGCACCAACCAACCGTCTTTATCATCTTGTCTGCATTTTCAGGAGCAATATGCAAAGGCTCACGCTTTAATACTTGATTGATTTTGTTAGCAAACTCAGCACCTGTCATCGCGTATTTTAAACGACCAAACATAGCCACAGATTGAGGATGACCTTCAAGTCCGCCTTCAACTTCAATTTCCAATAAACGAGCAAGTTCTGCGTTGTTACCGAGTTCTGGGTGAATATCTAACGGTAAGTGATAGCCATACAGGTTGATGTCATTTTTAATCAAGCTACGGATGCGCTTCCCTTTCATGCCGCGAATGGGCTCTGGCTCGCCTTTCCAAAAATACCCATGGTGAACAAGTAGCGCATCTGCCTCTAATTCAACGGCTTTATCAATCAACGCTTGTGAAGCGGTTACGCCTGTCACGATGCGTTTGATTTCAGACTTACCTTCCACTTGCATACCATTAGGTGCATAGTCTTTAATAAGTTGCGGCGACAGTTTCTCGTTAAGGATCTTTTCTAGCTGAAAATTATTCATTTTTAATTCCAATACTTGTGGCTTGAGCAAAGTGTATATCGAACCGCAATCCAGATGCCAGTTGTGACATCCCCAACTCGCTTAAATTTCGATACAATAGAAAGGCTTTGCCTGTAACAACCAGGATAATGGATGAATTCTCTACAACGTTTCTATCAATGGATTGCTAGCACCCCGCCACTTTTTAAACTTCACACGCCCTTTGTCAGCGTCGAAGATATTCTGGCACCACCTCTATCGGACAATGAAGTCTACGATGGCAATCCACGACTTGGCTTCCTTTACCAACACCTTTGTACCAAGCTGCTGACTTGCTCAACTCGATATGAATTGATTGCTGAAGAGATTCAACTCAATGACGCGACTGGCCGCACCATTGGTGCCGTCGATTTGATCCTCGAGAATCAGGAGACCAAACAACACGAGCATTGGGAAGTGGCCATCAAGTTTTACTTACTGCATGAAGGTATTTGGTATGGACCGAATGCTCACGACCAACTGCACAAGAAGCTCGATCGCATGCTCACTCACCAACTAAAGATGAGTCAGAGAGAAGAGTTCCACCAACAGTTACCGTTAGACAATATACCGAGTGAGCACCTCCTGATGCAGGGACGTCTTTACGTTAACCCCTTTTCGACAGAACCTATCCCGACAAGCTGTTTAGGCTACGAACTAGACCCGAATCAAATATCCGGTTATTGGTGTTATCAGAGCCAATGGGAGCAAATTGAACAGCCACTTTACGCCCTTTCCAAACCATTATGGGCAATTGGAACTGAAAAGCATGAAGACCCAATAAGCAAGCCATCAGGTAAATTCATCCATGCACAAACTCGGCTTGGCCAATTTTGGTTTGTGGTGCCAGATTCATGGCCAAATAACCAATAAGCTTTGGACTAACATGGATTCTCTTACGTATTCCGGTGTTGCGATAAGGAATAACACCCTGCCGTTTAATCCATGCGTCCCCCGTAAACAAAAAAGGGTTGGTGCTCTCACACCAACCCTTTATAACTAATTTGGAACTAAGTGCTTACAGACCAGCAGCTGCAAACACTTGATTCACGATCTCTTGCGCTTCTGCTTCGATTTGCTTTAGGTGCTCTTCACCTTTGAAGCTTTCACAGTAAATTTTGTAGATGTCTTCGGTGCCAGATGGACGTGCCGCAAACCAACCATTTGCTGTTGTCACTTTCAGACCACCGATTGCTGCACCATTACCTGGAGCGTGAGTCAAACGAGCAGTAATGACATCACCGGCTAGTGTTTCAGCTGCAACCATTTCTGGAGAAAGCTTCTTCAATACGTCTTTTTGCGGGCCATTGGCTACCGCTTGAATACGGTTGTACTTAGATTCGCCGTGTTTCGCCACTAGCTCTTCGTAGTATTCTTGAGGATTCTTACCCGTTACGGCTGTGATTTCTGCCGCTAATAAACAAAGTAGGATACCGTCTTTGTCCGTTGACCAAGGCGTACCATCTTTACGAAGGAAAGACGCACCCGCACTTTCTTCACCACCGAAGCCAAACTTACCAGCGTAAAGGCCATCAACAAACCATTTAAAGCCGACTGGTACTTCACAAAGATCGCGACCGAGATCAGCCACAACACGATCAATCAGTGCACTTGATACTAGCGTTTTACCAACTGCGACATCTTTACCCCACGCATCGCGGTGACGGTATAGGTAATCGATACATACTGCTAAGAAGTGGTTCGGGTTCATCAAACCTTTTGGCGTAACGATACCGTGACGATCGTAGTCAGGGTCGTTACCAAATGCTAAGTCGTATTCGTCTTTCAGTGCCAACAGACCCGCCATTGCGTAAGGAGAAGAACAGTCCATACGTACAACGCCGTCTTTATCTAGCGACATGAATTGGAAAGACGGGTCAATTGCTTCACTTACTAGTGTTAGGTCTAGATTGTACGCCTGACCAATTTGACGCCAGTAATCGATGCCGCTGCCACCCAATGGATCAACACCAATCTTCAGATTTGCTTTTTGTATGGCATCCATATCGATAACATTCACTAGATCCTCGACGTATGGTTTCACCAAGTCCATCTCAACAAACAATTCCGATGCTTTTGCTTCTGCTAGAGGCAGACGCTTCACGCCTTGCAGGCCTTCAGCGATCAATGCGTTTGCACGATCTTCAATCGCTTGGGTGAGTTCCGCTTCAGCAGGACCACCGTGAGTCGGGTTGTATTTGATGCCACCGTCTTGTGGTGGATTGTGGGATGGCGTAATCACGATGCCGTCCGCTTTATCATCATGCTTAATGTTGTAAGTCAAAATCGCATGAGAAATACCAGGTGTTGGTGTATAGCCATTGTCTTGCTGAACGATCACTTTTACGCCGTTCGCAATCAATACTTCAATAACGCTTGAAAATGCTGGTTCAGATAGCGCGTGAGTGTCTTTACCCACAAACAGAGGACCGGTTGTACCTTGTTCTGCACGCACTTCTGCTACTGCCTGAGCAATTGCCAAAATATGGTTTTCGTTAAAAGTGTGTTTGTCTGCTGTACCGCGGTGACCAGAAGTACCAAACTGAACGTTATGCTCTGCGTTTGCTGCATCTGGTTGAAGTAAGAAGTAGTTAGCAACGAGTGCTGGAATATTGTGAAGATCTTCCTGCTGCGCTTTTTGCCCAGCACGAGGGTGCATCGCCATGTTTGACATCCTTTCATTAAAAACAAATAAAATCAAAAAAGCCTCATAATATCCGCTAAACGCTACACATTATGAGGCTTCTATCAGGTTTCTTAAATTGAACCTGTTACTTTCTCTATTAAGTCAGGCTGGAATTCCATTTGAGTCATCACCTGCTCCACCATTTGTCGTTTGCGACTGGTGTTGTTATTAGTAATTACCCAAAACGGTGTTTCCGGAATCGCTTTTGGCTTCGTGGTGTTACCATTCGCTAGCAGAGTCTCTTCATTATCAGCAAAGTAAACGCGTTTACGCCCCTTCACTTTTGTTGCTTGAGAGAAACTCTCTGGATTCAGTTTGTGTAAGGTTGATAGCACCAACATGAAGCGATCAATCGCTTTCTTAAGACCAGCAAACTCATCAGAAATAAGCAGAGAACGCATCTCTTTCACCATATCTACCGAATCTGTTTTACCCGCGTCTTTACTTACTACAATCCCTTGAGGCTGCTGTACTACAGTTGCAATTTCTGCTTCCTGTAACTGACCGTCAAGGTTTAAAAGGCGTCGCAAAATATCCGAGGCACTTTCACCGATATGCTTTGTTTGGCTTGCAATGTAACGGTATAGATCCTCATCAACCTCAATTGTTTTCATTCGCTTTTCACATTCTCAATGTTTAAACTCTGGGGGATTATAACGAGATCCTTTCGGATACTCCACGTTAAACCCATTACGAATAAGATAAAATGTCAGCATTACTCAACTATAAGCAAGAAGGCCAAGGTCAAACGGTTGTTTTAATTCATGGATTGTTTGGAAGTTTCAGTAATCTTGGCCTACTGGCACGTGATCTCGCTCAAGATCACTCCGTGATCAGCATCGACTTACGTAATCACGGACTTTCTTTTCACTCTGATATTCATGATTATCCGTCTATGGCACAAGATGTCGTGACGTTGCTACGCCATTTAAACGTCGATCCAGCACTTGTTATAGGGCATTCAATGGGTGGTAAAGTGGCAATTAAAGTGGCGGATATTGCACCTGAGCTTGTAAAGCAGCTCATCATATTAGATATTGCGCCTGTCGCTTACGACACCAATCGCCATGACAATGTATTCAATGGTCTGCAAGCTGTACTCAAAGAACAGCCAACAAACCGCCAACAAGCCATGGACATCCTAGCCCAACATATTGAGATAGATGGCGTACGCCAATTCCTGTCGAAATCGTTATATAAACACGGCGAAACAATGGAATGGCGCTTTAACGTAGCTAGCCTGTTTGATAACTACGCTGACATTATCGGCTGGCAAGAAATTCCCTCTACAGACATTCCGACCTTGTTTGTAAAAGGCGGTGATTCTGACTACCTCTTACCAGAGTATCAAACCGCTGTTAAGCGTCAGTTCAAGCAAGCTAAAGCACATATAATCGCTAATACTGGTCACTGGCTACATGCAGAAAAACCCGCAGAAGTCATGCGCGTGATCAGGAAATACATTTCGAGTTAACAAATTCGAACACTCGTGCGAGATTATTAAAATAACCCATCTTGTATTGCATTAACTTTACCGTTTAACAGTGGTATAGTGCGCGCAAGAATTTTCGGCATGAAGGACGACAATGCTCTACGACTATATGGATATGCTCGAGTCAATCGGGCTCGATCTGCTTTTTGCTGCTATCTTCTTTTTCATTGGGATGGCAATAAAAGATGTGCTAAATCAGGGTAATGTACCCGTTTTTGGTCGTCGTATTGTATGGTTAGTTCTTTTCCTAGGCTGTGCTGGATTTATTGCGAAAGGCATGATTCAGCTCAGTTGGGAAGGCTCAGGACTTGGGTAAGCCCTTATCCCCATCGCCAATAATAAACAATGTAAAGGTATAGATTCTATGGCAAGTGTAGGTATCTTCTTCGGTAGCGACACAGGTAATACTGAAGCCGTTGCAAAGATGATTCAAAAACAACTAGGCAAGCAACTAGTTCACGTTCAAGACATCGCAAAAAGCAGCAAAGAAGACATTGATAATTTCGATCTTCTTCTTCTTGGTATCCCTACGTGGTACTACGGCGAAGCACAGTGTGATTGGGATGATTTCTTCCCAGA
Source organism: Vibrio sp. PID17_43 (assembly GCF_002608565.1). Taxonomy (GTDB): domain Bacteria; phylum Pseudomonadota; class Gammaproteobacteria; order Enterobacterales; family Vibrionaceae; genus Vibrio. The sequence goes on along the minus strand of NZ_LIXM01000010.1, from coordinate 101,525 downwards.
GCTTGAGCAAATTGACTTCTCAACGAAGCTAGTGGCTATCTTTGGCTGTGGCGACCAAGAAGACTACGCAGAATACTTCTGTGATGCGATGGGCACTGTACGTGACATCGTTGAGTCTAAGGGTGGTACTATTCTAGGTTACACTTCAACAGAAGGTTACGAGTTCGAAGCATCGAAAGCACTGGTTGAAGGCGATGACAGCCAATTCGTTGGTCTATGTATCGACGAAGATCGTCAACCAGAATTAACTGAAGAGCGCGTTGCAAACTGGGTTAAGCAAATCCACGAAGAGATGTGCCTAGCCGAGCTTGAAGGCTAATTAAAGCATTATAGAAAAGACCTCCATCAGGAGGTCTTTTTTTATCTGAATGCTATGAAGCTTCGGAGGCAATCTCTTCTTCCCGATATTGAGGTTTTTTCCGTACATATAGCTTCCGCTGTACTTGCGATACCACATTACCGTCCTTATCTTTAACGTGTGTAATGAACTCTGGAAAACATTTCTCTCCGTTACGGGTGACCTGATAGATCTCTTCTAGCATACCGTCTGTTACTTCAAATTCGGCAAACAAATCACTTTGTCCCGGCTTGATAAAATTGATGCTTGCTTCTTTATCCCAAACATAATATTCCTCACGCAAAATCCCCATAAGCATCAGTGAGTAAATCGGATCGGTGAGTGAAAAAATGCTGCCACCATATTGGGTGCGATTCGCATTTTTATTCCACCAGCAGAGCTTCAAACGGACCTTTACCGTTCGAAAATCATCAGAAATATGTAAGATTTTGATACCAGCCCCCCAAAATGGCGGCCAAATATTGAGCGAAAATTTCACTATCCCTGGTTTATATATCTTAGCAAGTCGCTTATTCATAACTATCCATAGTCTTTGCAGTTCAATGTTATTAATATGTAACTGGTCTGATCTGTAATATAATAGAGCCGTTTCCAATTTACAAAAAGAATCTATTAACCCTTTGAAGTTCGTGGTTTAATGTTCAGTATGCTTCGCCTATAATGGTAGACATATTAAATTCTGTTAAATCGCTGCAGATGATCCAACGGGAAAGTATATGTCAGACAATAATCAGGCGCTGAAGGATGCGGGTTTAAAAGTAACCCTTCCAAGGCTAAAAATTTTAGAAGTACTTCAGCAGCCAGACTGCCAGCACATTAGTGCTGAAGATTTGTACAAAAAGTTGATTGATCTAGGTGAAGAAATAGGTCTTGCAACGGTTTACCGTGTACTCAACCAGTTTGATGATGCTGGCATTGTAACTCGACACCATTTTGAAGGTGGAAAATCAGTGTTTGAATTATCAACTCAGCACCACCATGACCATCTAGTTTGTTTAGACTGTGGCGAAGTTATTGAGTTTTCAGACGAAATAATTGAACAACGTCAGCGTGAAATTGCGGCTAAGTACAATGTCACGCTTACTAACCATAGCTTATACCTATACGGTAAATGTGGTGACGGGACTTGTAAAGATAACCCTGACGCACATAAACCAGCACAGTAATTCTGTATTCAGTTTTGCTCAGTAATGCACTTTAACGTCAGCCCAGGCTGGCGTTTTTATTTGCCCGAAACAAAAAAACGCCAGCTTTTCAGCTGGCGTTTTTTATTCGCAGTTAATTGAGATTATTGATTCTCAATTTTTGCCCAAGTGTCACGCAGACCAACCGTACGGTTGAATACTAGCTTCTCTGCTGAAGAATCTTTCGAATCTGCACAGAAATAACCCATACGTTCGAACTGGAAGCCCTGCTCTGCTTCTGCAGCCGCTAGGCTTGGCTCAACAAAACCGTTTAGAACCACTAGTGATTCTGGGTTAATTGTTGCCGCGAAGTCATTCGCTGCAGCCGGGTTTGGTACCGTGAACAAACGATCGTACAAACGGATTTCTGCAGGCAATGCTTTATCCGCAGATACCCAGTGGATAACACCCTTCACTTTACGACCATCAGCTGGGTTCTTACCTAGCGTATCGACATCGTAAGTACAGAAGATAGTTGTGATGTTACCTTCCGCATCTTTCTCAACGCGTTCTGCTTTGATTACGTAAGCGCCACGCAGGCGAACTTCTTTACCTAGAACCAGACGCTTGTACTTCTTGTTGCCTTCCTCACGGAAGTCTTCACGCTCAATCCATACTTCGCGAGTAAATGGTACTTCACGCTCACCCATTTCAGGTTTGTTTGGATGATTTGCAAGCGTTAGTGTTTCAACAGCGCCTTGTTCGTAGTTCTCAATAACAATCTTAACTGGATCTAGAACAGCCATCGCACGCGGTGCATTTTCGTTTAGATCATCACGAATACAAGATTCTAGAGAACCGAATTCGATCATGTTCTCTTGCTTTGTTACACCGATACGCTTACAGAATTCACGGATTGATGCTGGCGTGAAACCACGGCGACGGAGACCTGATACTGTTGGCATGCGCGGGTCATCCCAACCATCAACCAATTTTTCAGTCACAAGCTGGTTTAGCTTACGCTTAGACATCACCGTGTACTCAAGATTCAGGCGGCTGAATTCGTACTGGTGTGGACGGCAATCAATCGTGATATTTTCCAGAACCCAATCGTAAAGACGACGGTTGTCCATAAATTCTAACGTACAGATAGAATGCGTAATGCCTTCTAGCGCATCAGAAATACAGTGTGTAAAGTCGTACATTGGGTAAATGCACCACTTGTCACCAGTCTGATGGTGAGTAGCAAAACGTACACGGTAAATCACTGGATCACGCATAACCATGAATGAAGAACCCATGTCGATCTTCGCGCGTAGACATGCTTTACCTTCTTCGAATTCACCCGCACGCATTTTTTCAAATAACGCTAGGTTTTCTTCAATAGGACGATCACGATAAGGGCTTGGTTTACCTGGCGCAGTTAGTGTGCCGCGGTATTCACGGATCTGCTCTGGACTTAGCTCATCTACATACGCTAAGCCTTTGTTAATCAATTCAATTGCATATTCGTAAAGCTTATCGAAGTAGTTTGATGAGTAACATACTTCACCATCCCACTCGAAGCCCAACCAGTTTACATCTTTCTTGATAGACTCAACGTATTCGATGTCTTCTTTTTCAGGGTTTGTATCGTCGAAACGTAAGTTACATTGACCCTGGTAGTCCTGAGCAATACCGAAGTTCAAACAGATAGACTTAGCATGACCGATGTGCAAGTAGCCATTTGGCTCTGGCGGGAATCGAGTATGCACGCTAGTGTGTTTACCATCCGCTAGATCTTTATCAATGATCTGGCGAATAAAGTTTGATGGACGAGCATCAGCTTCACTCATCTATAGCACCTCAAAAATATTAGTATTGTCAGAGAAAACAGTACTCCGCAACCAAGGTTGGTTTTGCAGAGTGCATTATTCCTAATGATCCACAATTCTTAGCGATTAGACAACAAGAACCGTCGTTAAAAAAGCAATATTTCGCTACTTCGCTTGAAAGCGGTGTAGATTCAATCCCCTCAAAACAAAAAAAGACCTCCCGAAGGAGGTCTTAATAGAGAGTCTTAAGATGTAATTACGGAAGTTTTACATCTGATAGGTCTTCACCTGAACCGATTGCTTTCATTTCACCAGCAACGATTTCTGCAAGAGGACCAAGGATAACTTGAAGGTTATTTTCACCCAGTTTCACAACACCTTTCGCACCTAGTTTCTTAAGTACTGCTTCATCAGCGATAGAGCGATCTTTAAGAGTTAGACGTAGACGAGTGATACATGCGTCGATAGACGTTAGGTTGTCGTGACCACCTAATGCTTTTAGGTATTGACGAGCTAGGTCACCTTTTTTCGCTTCACCTGCTGGTGCTGCTGCAGGCGTGTCTTCGTCGTCATCTTCACGACCAGGCGATTTTAGGTTGAACGCGCGGATTGCGAAGCTAAATGTGAAGAAGTATAGGGCACCAAAACCTAGGCCGATAGCAAGCAGTACTAGAGGCTTAGTTGCTAGACCGTAGTTCAATACGAAGTCGATAAGACCTGCAGAGAAACCAAAGCCGTGTAGCGTACCAAACATGTTTGCAATTACTAGAGACAAGCCTGTGAACACCGCGTGCATTGCATATAGTGCAGGTGCTAGGAATACGAACATGAACTCTAGAGGCTCAGTAATACCTGTTAGGAATGAACAGAATGCTACTGAGAATAGCGCGCCACCAACTTGGCTGCGTTTCTCAACTGGTGCAGCGAGGTACATAGCAAGTGCTGCACCCGGTAGACCGAACATCATTACAGGGAAGAAACCGTTCATGAATACACCAGCGCTCTTATCGCCGCCAAAGAAGCGGTGTAGGTCACCAGATTTAACGGTTTCAGTTACTTCTTTAACTGTTGCAGTGATTTCTGGAGTGACAGAGTTTGCGAATTCAAATGTGTGAGCTTGACCAACAACTAGAGTCTTAGCTAGAGAAGGGTCAACACAAAGCTGTTGTAGTGCAGGAAGTGCTTGACCAGCTGCTGTTGCGCCAGAAACTATAACTTCTTGACACGTACCCATACCGAACCAGAAATACGAGTTTAATACGTGGTGTAGACCTACAGGGATAAGCGCACGGTTAAGTGTACCGTATACAAACTGACCGATAGCGCCAGATGTTGATACCGCGTGTGCTAGAGCGTCAAGACCAGCTTGAATTGATGGCCAAACAACACCAGCGATTGCACCTGCTACTAGCGCGAAAAGACCCGCCATGATAGGTACTAGACGTTTGCCAGAGAAGAATGCCAACCACTCAGGAAGACGCGTCGCATGGAAAGCGTTGTAAGAGTGACCAGCGATAATACCAGCAATGATACCACCAAAGAATGACATATTTACGTCAGCATTGATTGTTGTTGCTGTTGCTGTAATTACAAAGTAAGCCACGGCACCAGCTAGACCAGCAGCACCTTGACCATCTTTAGAAAGACCGATCGCAATACCTAGACCAAAGAGAAGTGGAAGTTGACCGAAGATCGCACCACCCGCTTGAGCCATAAATGGAATATCTAAAAGGTCGCCTTGACCCAAACGTAGTAAAAGCGCTGCAACTGGAAGCGTTGCGATAGGAAGCATAAGTGCTTTACCTAACTTCTGCGCGTACCCAAGAATATTCACCTTAAGTTCCCCCTATAGGATTTTATGTTTTGTTGAAGACTTATTTCAGTCGTTCAATTTAGTTCGCACCAGTTTATGATATTAATTTTGCTCCGCAAATTAAAACCTCATTGTTTGTGATCACAATCACCAGAAATCGCCCAATAGAAAGGTTTTTGCTAGCGAGATCATAAAACTTATTTTATTATACGAAAAAATGGCGTTTTAACGATAAAATTCTCGCACTATATGCAAGAAAGAATCAGTGTTATTTTAGTCTCTCAACAGGCTAATCGCAGTAGCTTTGCTCTGAAAAATAATAACAACAAGCAATTAATTCAATATTTTTCAAATGGTTACAATGACAATAACATTAATAAAACGCGACTTGCTGTATGTGACCTGTTATCTAAATCAGTGATACAAACTAAGTAATCCATAGGATTCACTCGCACATCATCTAGATAACAAGGCAGAAATTGAATTCTAATTTATAAGGACTCGCTGAATATGTACGCGCTAAGTAACTGTAAAATCTATACCGGTAGTGACGTTCTCACCCACCATGCGGTTATCATTGAAAACGATCAGATACACTCGGTAGTGCCTGTGACTCAATTACCAGAGACTATTGAAGTTAGAGATTTAAACGGTGCAAACCTAAGCCCAGGCTTCATAGACCTTCAGTTAAATGGCTGTGGTGGCGTAATGCTTAACGACGAAATCACACCAGAAACCATGCAGATTATGCATAACGCGAACTTAAAGTCTGGCTGTACGAGCTTTCTGCCTACCCTTATCACTTCATCTGACGAAGACATGCGTGCTTCAATCGCAGCAGCTCGCGAATACCACAACCAATATAAAAACCAATCACTAGGCCTACATTTAGAAGGCCCTTACCTTAACGTTGCCAAAAAAGGCATCCACAGCGTTGATTTCATTCGCCCATCAGATGACGGCATGATTGATCTTATCTGTGAAAACGCAGACATCGTTGCAAAAGTAACATTGGCACCAGAACAAAACGATCCTGAGCACATCTCACGTTTGAAAGCGGCTGGCATCGTGGTATCTATCGGCCACACGAATGCAACCTATGCTGAAGCGCGTGAAGGCTTTGAAGCAGGCATTACCTTTGCTACACACCTGTTTAATGCGATGACACCAATGGTGGGTCGTGAACCTGGTGTTGTGGGCGCTATTTACGATACGCCTGAAGTTTACGCAGGCATCATTGCAGACGGTTTCCATGTTGATTACGCGAACATCCGTATTGCGCATAAAATCAAAGGTGAAAAGCTTGTTTTGGTGACCGATGCCACAGCTCCAGCAGGTGCCGACATGGATCACTTTATTTTTGTTGGTAAGAAAGTATATTACCGAGATGGTAAGTGTGTTGATGAAAACGGCACACTAGGCGGCTCAGCTCTGACAATGATTGAAGCAGTTCAGAACACCGTTGAGCACGCGGGCATCGCTTTAGACGAAGCTCTACGAATGGCTACGCTTTATCCAGCTACCGCTATCGGTGTTGAGGAGCGTCTTGGCCGAATTCGAAAAGGTATGGTGGCAAACCTAACTATTTTCGATCGTGACTTCAATGTAAAAGCGACGGTTGTTAACGGACAATACGAGCAAAATTAAGCATGAATGGCGGACAGATTGGTAATGTAGATTTAGTAAAGCAGTTGAACAGTGCTGCTGTTTATAGGTTGATCGACCAACAAGGTCCTATCTCCCGCATACAGGTAGCCGATGTAAGTCAGCTTGCTCCAGCAAGTGTTACCAAAATAACCCGTCAACTTTTAGAGCACGGTCTAATTAAAGAGGTCGCGCAACAAGCTTCTACTGGTGGTCGCCGAGCTATCTCGTTGACCACTGAAGTGAAGCCATTCCACTCTATCGCCATTCGATTGGGCCGTGACTATGTTCAGTTCTGTTTATACGATCTGGGCGGAACGGCTTTAGTTACCGATCAGCACGAACTTCATTACTCAAATCAAGCTGACTTGATTACAGGGTTAATTGAGTTATTGAAAGGTTTTCGTGATCGTTGCCAAGATAAGATTGATCAGCTCATTGCAATTGGTATTACCCTTCCTGGTTTGGTTAACCCAACCACAGGGGTTGTCGAGTATATGCCAAACACTGATATCGATAACCTCGCGCTTGGGGAGATCATTAGTGAAAAGTTTAATACTGCCTGCTTTGTCGGTAATGATGTTCGCAGCATGGCATTAGCCGAGCACTACTTTGGTGCAAGTCAAGACTGCCAAGACTCTATTCTTGTTAGTGTTCACCGAGGTACGGGAGCGGGTATCATTGTAAAGGGAGAGGTATTCCTTGGTTTTAATCGCAACGTGGGTGAAATCGGCCATATTCAAATCGACCCTTTAGGCGAACAATGTCAATGTGGCAACTTTGGTTGCTTGGAAACGGTGGCTGCAAACCCTGCCATCGTAAAACGAGTCAGACAATTGATCGCGCAAGGCTACGAGTCCAGCCTCACTCAGCTGGAACACATCACTATCGAAGATGTTTGTAGTCACGCCATTAGCGGGGATGAATTGGCAAAACAAAGCTTGGTACGTGTGGGTAACCAGCTAGGTAAAGCCATCGCAATTACAGTTAACTTGTTTAACCCACAAAAGATTGTCATTGCGGGTGATATCACTGCGGCCGAAGAAATTGTTTTCCCAGCGATTCGACGTAATGTAGAAAACCAATCTTTAAAAACATTCCACAACGAACTCCCTATCGTCGCATCACATATTGATAAGCAACCAACCATGGGTGCATTTGCAATGATTAAACGTGCCATGTTAAACGGTGTTTTGTTACAAAAGTTACTAGAAGACTAAGTTTATACATCCAATTAAGTTACAATCTCGGGCTGTGATTTCACAGCCCGTTTTTGTATATCAGGAATATAGCTCAACAGTATGGAAATTATTCTAATTACAACGGCTTTTATAGCTGGTTTTATTGCGCTCAAGTGCAACCTCCCACCTCTGGTTGGCTTTCTGCTTGCGGGCTTTGGCTTGCATGCTTTTGGTTATCAGAGCAATGAGGTCATCATCACCCTCGCCGATCTCGGTGTGACGCTTCTACTTTTCACTATCGGTTTAAAGCTTGATGTCAAAACCCTACTTTCCAAAGAGATCTGGGGTGGCGCGACCGTGCACAATATTATTTCCACTCTGTTCTTTGCGCTGGTTCTTATCGGATTAAAGCTGCTTGGCCTGTCCTCGTTAACGGACATGGACAGCACGCAAATATTGCTCTTAGCGTTCGCCCTCTCATTCTCTAGTACCGTTTTTGCTGTTAAGACTCTGCAAGAAAAGGGGGAAATAAATGCCACTTACGGCACTCTGGCTATCGGTATTCTTGTTATGCAAGATATCTTTGCCGTGGTGTTCTTGACCGCATCAACAGGGAAAATCCCTGAATGGTATGCCATTGGCCTGTTTGCCCTGCCGCTACTTCGTCCACTGTTCTACAAAGTGTTAGACAAAGTCGGCCACGGTGAAATGCTGGTGCTATTTGGCATCTTTTTCGCACTCGTTGTCGGCGCAGGCTTATTTGAATTGGTTGGTATGAAGCCAGATCTCGGCGCGCTGATCCTTGGCATGCTACTCGCCGGCCACCGCAAAGCGTCAGAGCTTTCCAAAGCCCTATTTAACATGAAGGAACTGTTTTTAGTCTGTTTCTTCCTAAACATTGGCCTATCCGCATCACTGAGCTTTAACGGTGTAGGCCTCGCGCTGCTCTTTATTCTGTTACTACCAATCAAAGGGGTGCTTTACTTCCTAACCATCAACTACTTTAAGTTCCGTGTTCGTACCTCTTTACTTACATCACTTTCACTGTTCAATTACAGTGAATTTGGCCTGATTGTGGGTGGCCTTGCGTATAATATGGGATGGATGCCAAGCGATATACTAGCCGCGATTGCGGTCGCCGTTTCTATCTCATTCATCATTTCTGCGCCACTAAACAGACTTGGTCATCAAATTTACCAACACTCGGGTAAGTGGCTACAAGAAACGGCGGCAGAGAAGCTGAACCAACGTGACCAACTCATCAATCCAGGGCATGCGCAAATATTGATTTTAGGTATGGGTCGAATTGGTACAGGTGCTTATGATGAACTTCGCGCTCGCTATGGCAAGATCTCTCTTGGTGTCGAAGTTCGTGAAGACGCTGCCCATAAACACCGATCTGAAGGCCGTAATGTGATTTCCGGCGATGCGACTGACCCGGATTTTTGGGAACGTATCTTAGATACCGCGAACGTGAAGATGGTTCTTCTGGCGATGCCACACCATCAAGGAAACCAAACCGCACTTGAGCAATTACAAAGCCGAAACTACAAAGGCCAAATTGCTGCAATTGCCGAATATCCCGATCAACTAGAAGGCTTACTAGAAAGTGGAGTCGATGCAGCATTTAACATCTACAGTGAAGCTGGTAGTGGCTTTGCTCGTCATGTTTGCGATCAACTTCAACCTCAATTTACCCCTATCAAATAAGCATCAAAAACCCTATTTTTATTGAGCCCTCTGCGAATAAGAGGGCTTTTTTGTACACTATTTCAACCAAACCTTAATCACATTCACCAAAAACTAGATTTTGTTAAATGTTTTCCAACTAACAAGCCTTTTTATGATTTTTTTATTCATAAAACGTTGCTTTTTTTACTCAGAATGGCAAATTGGAGCCATACCGATTAAAAATTGTCTAGTTTAAAAAGGATGTTGTATGTGTTCAGTATTTGGCATTTTAGACATTAAAAGTGATGCTGCTTCATTGCGCCCTATCGCATTAGAGATGTCGAAAAAACTTCGCCACCGTGGCCCTGACTGGTCTGGTATTTACTCTTCAGAACGCGCTATTTTAGCGCACGAGCGCTTAGCCATCGTTGGCCTAAATAGCGGTGCTCAGCCACTATACAGCCCAGATAAAAAACTCATCCTTGCTGTAAACGGTGAAATCTACAACCACAAAGAGATCCGTGCGCGTTACGAAGGCAAATACGAATTTCAGACGGACTCTGATTGTGAAGTGATTCTCGCGCTTTACCAAGACAAAGGCGCAGACCTTCTTGAAGAACTCAACGGTATTTTCGCATTCGTCCTATACGACGAAGAAAATGATGAGTACCTAATAGGTCGTGACCACATCGGTATCATTCCGCTTTACCAAGGTTACGACGAACACGGCAACTACTATGTCGCATCTGAAATGAAAGCACTTGTATCGGTATGTAAAACCGTCAGTGAATTCCCTCCTGGTTGCCATTACGCTAGTGCCGATTCAGAGCCACAACGTTACTACATCCGAGACTGGAACGAATACGCGGCCGTGCAAGGTAACTCAACCAGTAAGGAAGAATTAACCGAAGCACTGGAAGCCGCAGTAAAACGTCAGCTAATGACAGACGTTCCTTATGGTGTACTTCTTTCTGGCGGTCTGGACTCGTCGATCACTTCGGCAGTAGCAAAACGATTCGCCGCGATGCGCATTGAAGATGATGAGAAATCTGAAGCGTGGTGGCCACAACTGCACTCTTTTGCTGTTGGTCTAGAAGGTGCGCCCGATTTGAAAGCGGCCCGCGAAGTCGCAGAGCAAATTGGCACCGTCCATCACGAGATGACTTACACCATCCAAGAAGGCTTAGACGCAATTCGTGACGTGATTTACCACATTGAAACTTACGATGTCACAACAATTCGCGCATCAACACCAATGTTCTTAATGGGACGTAAGATTAAAGCGATGGGCATTAAGATGGTACTTTCTGGCGAAGGCGCGGATGAGATATTCGGCGGTTACCTTTACTTCCACAAAGCACCCAACGCACAAGAGTTCCATGAGGAAACCGTACGTAAACTGCTTGCTCTAAATATGTTTGATTGTGCACGAGCAAACAAATCGCTGGCAGCTTGGGGGGTAGAAGGCCGTGTGCCTTTCCTAGACAAAGAGTTCATCGACGTGGCAATGCGTTTGAATCCAGCAGACAAAATGTGCGGCAACGGTAAAATGGAAAAACATATTCTTCGTGAGTGTTTTGAGCATTACCTACCGGAGTCGATTGCATGGCGCCAAAAAGAGCAGTTCTCTGATGGTGTTGGCTACAGCTGGATCGATACGCTAAAAGAAGTCGCGGAACAGAAAGTGACCGAACAGCAAATGGAGACCGCTCAATACCGCTTCCCGTACAACACACCAACCACAAAAGAAGGTTATGTGTATCGTGAGATCTTTGAAGAGCTCTTCCCCTTACCTTCAGCTGCAGAATGTGTCCCTGGTGGCCCTTCTGTCGCATGTTCATCTGCGAAAGCGATCGAGTGGGATGAATCTTTCCAAAACTGCGTAGACCCATCAGGGCGTGCGGTACAAACCGTTCACAACGACGCTTACTAAGTCATTTTCATGACATAACGATTGGACTGGCTCCACCAGCCCTTTCAGACAAATAAATTCACTACGATCAAAAAGAGGTGCTTTCGCACCTCTTTTTGATTTGAATTCGTGTTACTTCAGATCCAAGTCACTGTTGTTTAAGCTAACTGGCACGTGCTTAGTGATCATCTGCACCAACAGAATAGAACGCTTCTCTCCATCTTGCTCTTGGTAGATAGCGTCAATACCGGCAAACTGCCCACTTTTGACTCTAATTTGGTCACCAGGTTGCGGCATACACTCCGAGTTTATATCTTCTACGGTGCATTGCTCTAACTGCTTAAGTTCGAAGATCAAATCTCCTTCGATTTCTTTTGGTTGAGCTCCAAAACGGACGAAGTCTACCACTCCACGTGTAGAGCGAATCGACGTAAAGCTCGGCCCTTGCTCATAGTCAAATCGAGCAAATACATAACATGGAAATAACGGTTCTTCGACTTTTTGTCGTTTACTACGCAAGATCTTTTCAACCTCAACAGTAGGGTAGAAACATTCCACACCTTGATTCTCTAAGTGTTGCTTCGCCCTTACTTGCTCTCCACGCTTGCAATAAAGTAGATACCAACGTTTCATTTCATGACTAGCCAATTATGTATTTTTTATCATCCTAGCATTAAGCCAATATTGAGTCATGGACATTCAAGCAATCTATGTGCATATGGCTAAATCTTCGCCATGATACTTTTTTATTTTCAGACACTTAACGGGCAAGTCCATAGACAAAAATGGAAAGTAAGTTTGTAACACATCAAATATACCGACAAATATTCCACAATATCACCACAAAACAGCAACATAATAAAGTTATTGAATCGTCACGTGAAATTTTATTGTTTGTCACCGCCTAAATAGCCATGTATACGTAGACTCCGTTAAAAAATGTAATAACGACTATTAGAAGAGCTTATGTCAAACCAACATCAATACTTTGGTCACCCACGTGGCTTGTTCTTATTGTTCGGAACTGAACTATGGGAACGCTTTTCTTACTACGCAATGCGCGCCATTCTAGTACTTTACCTGACTGACGCAACCATGAACGGTGGTCTTGGCTGGTCGACTAAAGATGCTCTAGATCTTTACGGCATCTATACTGGGCTTGTCTACATCACTCCTCTTATTGGTGGTTACCTTGCGGATAACTACTTAGGTCAACGCCGTTCTATCCTGATTGGTGGTGCACTGATGGCGATAGGCCAGTTCACACTAGCAATGCCAGCAGACATTCTTGGCCTTAGTTCTCTACATACCTTTTACCTAGGCCTTGCTTTACTTATCTGCGGTAACGGTCTATTCAAGCCAAATATCTCGACCATGGTTGGTGATCTATACAACGAAGGTGATAACCGTCGTGATGGTGCTTTCACTATTTTCTACATGGGTATCAACATCGGCGCACTGCTCGCAGGTGTGATTTCAGGTTCAGTCACCAATGAGTTCGGTTGGAAAGCCGGCTTCGTAGCCGCTGGCATTGGTATGCTTATCAGCCTTGTAATGCAAATGACATTTGCTCAATCTTGGCTTGGTGATATTGGCCGTGAACCTGCTGCGAAGCGTGACCTAGCACTCAAGAAGTCAGCAAAAAAAGAGCCTCTGACCAAAGAAGAAGCGGATCGTATCAACGTAATCCTTGTGATGAGCATGTTTACCATCGTCTTTTGGGCAGGCTTTGAGCAAGCAGGCGGTCTAATGAACATTTACACGCAGCAATACACCGATCGTATGATTGGTGGCTTCGAAGTACCTGCAGCATGGTTCCAATCACTAAACCCATTTTTCATCATCACACTAGCGCCGGTATTAGCTGTACTTTGGGTGAAACTAGGTAAGCGAGAGCCAAACTCACCGGTAAAATTTGCTTTGGCGATGTTCTTCCTCGCGCTTGGCTTCCTATGTATGGTTGGTGCGGTCATTGAACAAGGTGGCGACACTGCAGTGAAAACATCAATGCTATGGCTAGTAGGTGCATTCTTCTTCCATACGCTGGGTGAACTATGTCTATCTCCTATCGGTCTATCGCTAGTCACCAAGCTAGCTCCGCTACGTCTTGCTTCACTTATGATGGGAGCATGGTTTGGCTGTAACGCAATTGCAAACTATGTTGCTGGTTACGTGGGTTCTCACGTAGGTGAGCTCGGTGCTCTAGCAATCTTCAGCGGTATTGCAGTCACAGCAACGATCTCTGGTGTGATTCTACTACTGTTCTCTAACACGCTAGTACGCTGGATGCACGGTGCAGAAAAGACGAACAGCACAATAGAACAGATTGAAGAACAACAAACACAAGTTGCTTAATATAAAGTGTAAATAACAACAAAGGGTCGTGCGACCCTTTTTGTATTCAAAAAGAATTTAAAGCTTGGCTCGAACTAGCTCGGCCATCATCTCGATGTGTAAGTCGTTGTCATTTAAACAAGGAATATAGCTAAAGCTCTCGCCGCCCGCTTCTAGGTAAATCTCATGACACTCTTCAGAAATTTCCTCAAGCGTTTCTAAACAATCGGCAGAGAACGCTGGTGTAATGACATTCAGCTTTTTCTTACCTTGGCTTGGTAGTACTTCCAACGTTTTGTCTGTATAAGGTTGTAGCCACTCTTCACGGCCAAAGCGTGACTGATATGTCATGCCGATTTGCTCTTCATTCAAACCCAGCGCTTCCCCCAACAAACGCGTCGTCATTTCACAGTGTTGAGGGTAGATATCGCCATTATCGGCGTAGCGCTTTGGAATACCGTGGTAAGAACACAGCAGATAATCGCCACGGCCATGCTCAGCCCAATGGTCACGCACCGATTGAGCCAATGCCGCGATGTATTTGGGATGGTTGTGGTAATCACGAATAAAGCTGAACTCTGGCATTACTGGCATCTTTTTGAATGCCTTCGTCATGCCGTCAGAGACTGCGGCTGTCGTTGTGCCCGAGTACTGTGGGTAAAGAGGTAATACAATCACTTCCTCTACACCTTGAGCTTGCAGCGCTTCAAAGCCCGACAGCAAACTTGGGTTGCCGTAAGTCATACCAAGCTCAACTGGCATCTCTAATGCTGATCGCAGCTTCTCTGCTTGTCGTTTTGAGTACACCATTAAAGGCGATCCCTCTTCCATCCAGACGGATTGATAAAGCTTGGCTACTTTTGGTGAACGAATTGGCAAGATGACACCGTGAAGAATCGGACACCACAGCCACCTTGTCATGTCGACAACGCGGTGATCATGGAGGAACTGGCTTAAAAAGCGTTTTACCGCAGTCGTAGTTGGCTCGTCAGGCGTACCTAAGTTCACCAACAACACGCCCTGTTTATTATTGTTTTTCATAACATCCTATTCATGGTAAACGACTTTGCTTGTACGGTGAAATACACGAAATCGTTCACCATACTTACAGGCTGAATAAAAAAAGCGACCCTGAGGTCGCTTTTCAATATATCAAAATATTAAATTTTGCCGTTAGCAAATTATGCCAGTGCTTTCTCAATATCTGCACTGACTTCTGCAACTTGCTTAGTACCGTCGAATTTAAGGTACTTAGTGTTACCCGCTTCTGCTTCTTTACCGTAGTACTCGATTAGTGGTGCAGTTTGCTCATGGTAAACACCGAGACGTGCACGTACTGTCTCTTCTTTATCGTCATCACGAACAACAAGATCTTCGCCTGTCACATCATCTTTACCTTCCACTTTAGGTGGGTTGTAAACAACATGGTAAGTACGACCTGATGGTAGATGCGCACGACGACCAGCCATACGCTCAACAATAACGCTGTCTGCAACGTCGAACTCAATCACGTAATCTACGTCAACGCCCATTTCTTTTAAACCATCTGCTTGAGGGATAGTACGTGGGAAACCATCTAGTAGGAAACCTTTCGCGCAATCGTCTTGAGCGATACGTTCTTTGATAAGACCAAGGATGATTTCATCAGAAACTAGCTGACCAGCGTCGATAACAGCTTTAGCTTGCTTACCAAGCTCTGTACCTGCTTTGATAGCAGCACGAAGCATATCACCAGTAGAGATTTGTGGAATACCGTATTTTTCCATGATGAAGTTTGCTTGTGTGCCTTTACCTGCACCTGGAGCACCTAGAAGAATGATGCGCATGATTTATCCTCTTTACTATTTAAGATTTATACCGAAGCTCACAATAACTAACCTTCCCGGACATCAACCCTTAGAAGCACGCAACGATAAGTTTCGGTATAACGTATTAGGCGAGCCAAAATACACGCCTTATTAGTCACATTCAAGTTTGGGATTCTAACACAGGTTCATCATTCAATGAGCAGTTTAAGACTAAAGAATGTTAGTGAAGCCTGCTTTCTTGCCTTATTGATTACTAACTCAACACTTAAAGGGTGAATCTATGAGCTTTTTGCTGATATTTGACTATTAAACCTTAGTCAAAAGCTTATTGATAGCACCTACAAATTGCGTAGGATCTTCCATAGAACCTCGCTCTGCCAGCATTGCTTGACCTAGTAAAACTTCAACCCAACGGCCAAATGCTTCTTCATCGGCTTCATCCGCCATGCGCTTCACTAGTTCATGTTCAGGGTTAATTTCGAAGATGTACTTCACTTCTGGTACCGCTTGGCCTGCTGCTTCAAGAAGCTTCGCCATTTGCGTTCCCATTTCAAAGTCATCTGTAACAACCACTGCCGGTGTTGTTGCTAGTTTGAAGGTAGTACGCACTTCTTTCACACGATCGCCTAGGTAAGACTTAGTGCGCTCAACGACAGACTTAAACTCTTCTTCCGTTTCTTTCTGCTTTTCTTTTTCCGCTTCGTCTTCAAACTTGCTTAAGTCTAAGCCTGCTTTCGTGATCGATTGGAACTGCTTGCCATCAAACTCTGTCAGGTAGTTCATCAGCCACTCGTCAATGCGGTCGAACATCAAAATCACTTCGATGCCTTTTGCTTTGAACTGCTCTAGGTGAGGGCTGTTTTTCGCTGCTGCGTAGCTATCTGCTGTTAGGTAGTAAATCTTATCTTGGCCTTCTTTCATGCGTTCAACGTAAGACGCCAAACCCACGGTTTGCTCAGCCGAATCCACTTCTGTTGTAGCAAAGCGCAATAGACCGGCCACTTTCTCTTTGTTTGCCATGTCTTCTGCAACGCCTTCTTTCATCACAAGGCCGAACTCTTTCCAAAATGATTGGTATTTCTCTTCATCATTCTTAGCCATGCGCTCAAGCATTGTCAGGACGCGTTTAGTACAAGCATTACGTAACGACTGAGTGACCTTGTTGTCTTGTAGGATTTCACGCGATACGTTTAATGGCAGATCATTGGAGTCAATCAAACCACGAATAAAGCGCAGGTAAGACGGCATGAACTGCTCTGCATCATCCATAATGAAGACACGCTGTACATACAGTTTGAGACCCGATTTATGGTCGCGATTCATCATATCCCAAGGCGCATTTGCTGGAATGTAAAGTAAGCTAGTGTAGTCGTTCTTACCTTCTACACGGTTATGACTCCAAGTAAGAGGGTCTGCGAAGTCGTGAGAGACATGCTTGTAGAACTCTCGGTACTCCTCTTCAGAGATATCTGACTTATTGCGAGTCCAAAGTGCTTGAGCTTTATTAATTTGCTCCCACTTCTTCTCACCCGTTTCTTTACCTTCGTCATCGCGAACCGCAGTTTGGATAGAAACTGGGATGCCGATATGATCAGAGTATTTGCTGATCACATCACGTAGACGCCATTCATTTAGGAACTCTTTTCCTTCCTCACGCATGTGAAGCACGATATCAGTACCACGAGAATCTTTAGTGATGGTCTCAATGGTGTACTCTCCTTCACCCGCAGAGCGCCATTGTACGGCTTCATCAGCGGCAAGACCTGCGGCACGAGTGCGTACCGTTACCGTATCAGCGACGATGAACGCAGAATAGAAGCCTACACCAAATTGACCAATCAACTGAGAATCTTTACTTTGTTCATCAGATAATTTTGAGAAAAATTCTGCCGTGCCTGACTTTGCAATCGTACCAAGATGCTCGATAACGTCATCACGGCTCATACCAATGCCATTATCAGAAATCGTTAGCGTATTCGCATTTTCATCAAACGCCAGTTTTACGCCGAGATCCGCATTACCGTTATATAGGTCTGGATTCGATAACGCTTGGAAGCGCAATTTATCTGAGGCATCAGATGCATTTGAAATTAGCTCGCGTAAGAAAATTTCTTTATTGGAATAAAGAGAATGAATCATCAGGTGAAGTAACTGTTTTACTTCTGATTGAAAGCCACGAGTTTCTTTATTTTGAGAGACGGTTTCGCTCATGTTTACTCCATAACATCTAAATTAAGGGGGCGTTATCTGACATACCCCTAACAGCAATCTCATCGAAATTGCATTACTAATATGTCATTTAACATGTGGCTGACAAATGTAAATTCAAGGTCAAAATTGCTAAAAACAGTGTTTTTTAAGATAATTTTAATTATCCTACTTTCCTAAAATCATCTAAAACGTAACACGTGCCTTTGCGTCCGATCCAATTGTGTGACGTGAATCACTTTGTATATAGAATCATCCACTTAAGAAGAGCTAAATGACAAACATCGGCACCAAGTTTTTAATTGCTCAAAGATTTGTCTTTGATCCAAATAGCAATTCGCTCACTGACCAACAATGCGACAATGAAGTTGTTCGATTAGGAAGTAACGAAAGTCGTATCCTCCTGATGTTGACTGAGAGACCTAACGAAGTATTAACACGCAACGAACTGCACGAGTTTGTTTGGCGTGAACAAGGCTTTGAGGTGGATGATTCAAGCCTAACTCAAGCCATTTCAACTTTGCGTAAAATGTTGAAGGATTCAACAAAGTCACCTGAATTCATAAAAACCGTTCCTAAACGTGGCTACCAACTGATTTGTTCCGTTGAACGCTTAAGTCCACTTTGCTCAGATTCCCCCTTTTCTCACGAAAACCTTGATAGTGAAAGCGAAGCGCCTATCGTTGATTTAGAGCAGTCTACGGAACAGCCCACAGAAACCACTGCAGACGTAAACAAAGACGGTGAAACACCGCTAGAAACCTCACAAGCAGCCCCTGTTTCTACCACAAGCAACTGGCTAGTGCGTGCGCTTCTCCTACTGGCATTACTATTACCAATTTGTGTTGTATTGTTCACCTCTCCTGCAGAATCGCAATTCCGTCAAATTGGCGAGTATCACAATGTGCCCGTCATGACACCAGTGAACCATCCTCAACTGAACCGTTGGCTCCCGTCTATAGAGCAATGTATAAAGCGCTATGTTGAGCACCACATCGAAGACTCCTCTCCGATGAAGGTTATCGCAACGGGTGGTCAAAATAACCACCTAACCTTGAACTACATCCACGATAGCAACCATTCGTATGAAAATGTGACGCTGCGTATCTTCGCTGATCGTAACGACCCAACCGATATTTGTAATTAAAGGAGGCTGAAATGAAGATTAAAGTAGCATCTGCGGTTTTAGCCGTATCTATCCTTTTTAGTGGTTGGCTATATTGGGGCAGTGACCTAAAAATAGAACAAGTTCTGACCGCCAACGAATGGCAGTCAAACATGGTGACACTGATTAAGGATACCACCCCCGATAGTACGATGGGGCCACTTCGCCGTGTCAATGTTGAATCAAACGTAAAATACCTACCAAATGGTGATTACATTCGCGTGGCGAACATCAAGTTGTTTGCGCAAGACTCAACTTCTGAATCCACCATCAACATTTCAGAAAGAGGTCGCTGGGAAATCAGTGACAATTATTTGTTGGTCACGCCATCTGAATTCAAAGATATCTCCTCATCTCAGTCCAAAGATTTTTCTGAGGATCAACTTCACTTGATTACACAAATCTTCAAACTTGATGCGGAGCAAAGTCGCCGCATCGATATCGTTGACGAAAAAACACTGCTATTAACTAGCCTCAACCACGGTTCTACGGTACTGTTTAGAAACTGATTTTGATTCGATAGTAGGGGGCAAGACGCCCCCTTTATTTTGCTCATGGATTGGCTAAATACTCTTACTCTCTTTCTCGGCTCTCTTATCGCCAATACGCTAGCTTCGCTTTCTGGCGGCGGTGCTGGCTTGCTGCAATTCCCTCTTTTGATCTTTCTTGGGCTGCCTTTCTCTGTCGCGCTAGCGACTCATAAAGTCGCTTCAGTGGCGCTCGGCTTAGGAGCAGCGAGTACGCATCTAAAAGCAGGAACAATCAAAGCCAAAGTTGCACTCTACCTAATACTGGTTGGTAGCATTGGTGTGGTTCTAGGTGCCAACCTCATCGTGCAGCTCCCTGATGGTATTGCAGAAAAAATGCTTGGTACCATGATCCTTGCACTCGGTACTTATTCTCGCTTTAAAAAAGAACTCGGCCAAACTGAAACCAGATCGCACCGAGATCCCTTTGGCTTGGCTGTGGGCGGTATGGGCTTAATGGTTATCGGCGTGATCAACGGCTCACTGACAGCGGGTTCAGGTTTACTCGTTACGCTATTTTTAGTCCGCTGGTTTGGCTATGACTACAAACAAGCCGTTGCTTATACCATGGTATGCGTTGGGCTATTTTGGAATGGTATTGGGGGAATCGCCGTGGTTCAAGCTGGCGCTCCGATCCACTGGGCATGGCTTCCAATATTATTAGTGAGCTCTTTCTTGGGGGGGAGTCTAGGCGCATGGGCAGCAACGCGTTATAGCAATCGAGTGATTAAAATCGCCTTCGAAATCCTCACTTTTGCTGTTGGCATCAAGCTGCTAATGTAATGTTGTTCAATCAAAAACAAAGGAAAAGAAAGGAAACCAATGGATCCCTTTCTATTCATTCGACTAAACGGCTAAATCGTTGTTTGTGCCAACACCTCACCTTCCGGTGTCTGCACTGTTAGCGTATTATTTTCCAGTAAGCCATAGCTTCTTGGTAAGCCATTACGTGGAAACGTCATCGAGCCAGGATTAAATATCACCGCGCCATTTTGCATCTCAGCAACCGGCACGTGTGTATGACCAAGCGCAATGACATCACCTTCACGTAGCGAAGGACGCTTTTCACTATTATACAAATGACCATGGGTCAAAAATAAACGCTTACCAGACTCAAGTAAAACCCAGGCGTAATCCATCATCATAGGGAAATTAAGTAGCATCTGGTCAACTTCGCTGTCACAGTTACCACGCACAGCAATAATCTGATCACTGTACTGATTCAGTAACTCTGCAACTTGCAGTGGGTCATGGCCATCTGGCAGCGGGTTTCTTGGACCGTAATTAAGTATATCGCCTAACAAAATTAAATGGTCAGCACCTGATGCCAAGTATAGCTGGATGGTCTCTTCGGTTGCCGGTAAAGAACCGTGCAAATCTGAGGCAAAAAATAGTTTCACAACACCGTCTCCTCAAAAAGTAAGCGGGTATTCTACGGTATTCTTGAGGAAGCTCAACCAACGTGCGAGATTACTGATGGCGAACAAACTCAATCAACATCGGGAGTAAATAAAACCAAGCGACGTATCCAACCCCAACTAGCACGATGAACCACACGGTGAGTGATAAGAACTTAGATTTCGCGAGATGGTTGAGTGGATCCGGTTCCCCACAACACGGGCAGGTATGAGCGCGTTTCGATATTGGCTTCTCACACACAGGGCAATCAACTAATGGCATGATGCGAATTCCTCAACGTCTTTCTGAATTATCAAAGAATAAGCATCAAGAAAAGGATATGCAACTCATACAGTCAATTCAGGCAAGGATACTTTTCGATTCAGAAAATGGACAAATACTGAGCAAGGCGCACGAAATCGAACCTAGCTTACATCTCTTCCTTCACCATTCCATTTATAACAATATTGTTATAACTCACCATTCCAATCACTTGTCCATTTTCAATCACTGGCGCACGACTAACACCAAAGCGTTCAAACAAACGAGCGCAATATTTAACGTTCATGTTAGGGTCTACGCACAATGCAGGTTTTGTCATGATCTCATAGATATTTGTGCGCTGAGGTGCTCTGTTTTTCGCTAATACCTTCTTCGCAATATCATTCATCAGTACGATGCCGTATTCATCATCTTCATTGCGTTTTTTTACCACTAGCGCTTTCACCTGATTTTTTTTCGCTAATGTAATTCCCTCATAGACCGTCATCAATCCATCAACCATTACGTATGTTGCTGCCATAACGTCTCTTACCCGAATCCGCTCATGATCACTCATAACTCATCCTCTACCACTTTCGTCAATGTCTCTACCTGATGGGCCACCCCCACCGCATCTTCCACATCAATCTGCACCGCGATGCCTTGTCCCGACTCTTGGTCAAACTCACCGACTTCGTTAATGGTTTCCAATATGTGGCGTGACAAATGCTCTTCCACCACAAACAACAACACATCTCTTTGCACTTCGAGCGTAAGCCCGAAAAAAGTACGTTTTTGGTTTAGGCCTTCACCCCGAGCATTATTTATCACGGTGGCTCCGGTCGCCCCTGCTGCACGTGCGGCATCAAGTACTTTGTCTGTTTTACCATCTTCCACAAAAGCTAGGATGAGTTTAAAGCGCATTTTCTTTCTCCTCCGATGGTTTTTTATTTAACCACTGAGTTATTTGAGCGTATGCCATAACAGAAATAATAGGGAATAGGCTGGCAAAAGCGATCAAGCCGAACCCATCAATCATCGGATTACGACCAGGAACGGTAGACGCCAAACCAAGCCCTAGTGCGGTGACTAACGGCACCGTAACCGTGGATGTCGTAACCCCACCGGAATCGTAAGCTAACGGCACAATCAGACGAGGAGCGTAAAACGTTTGAATCACCACCACGATATAACCAACAATGATGTAATAATGAATCGGATCGCCAACCACAATGCGATAGCTGCCTAGCGCAATCCCTACGGCAACCCCTAACGCCACAGCCCCCCTCAAACCATTAACGCTAATACTCCCCCCGGAAACTTGATTTGCTTTTATCGCCACGGCGATCAAAGAAGGCTCAGCAATGGTGGTACTAAAACCAATCAAAAACGCAAATAAGTACACCCAGTAATAATCAACCCAACTCAGCACCTGGCCTACCGATATCTTAAATTCGTTCAGAAACTCTGGCGCGGTCAGTTGTACTGCCATCGTTTCACCAAGAGGAAATAACGCCATTTCTAAGCCAAGCAGAAATAGCGAAAGCCCAAAAATCACATATAAGAAACCCAGTAATACCTTAGGTAAGTTTGTAACTGGACGGCGCAACACCGCGAGTTGGAAGCCAAAGATTATCGTCGCAATAGGTACAACATCACGAATGGTAGAAAGAAAAGTGTCAGCGAAATGATCAAACGAAATCATGCAACCACCATCCCGTAAACCATCACAAACATCATAGGCAGCAATGAAGCAAAAGCTATCAACCCGAAACCGTCGATCATCGGGTTTCGTCCCTTAATGGCAGACGCTAACCCAACCCCAAGCGCCGTCACTAAAGGCACCGTAATGGTGGACGTAGTCACACCACCAGAATCATAGGCAACACCTATGATGGATTCTGGTGCAAACCCAGTCAGTATGACCACACCAATGTAACCACCAATAATCATATATTGAATTGGCCACCCTTTTAGAATTCTGAGTACACCAAGAACAATCGCAAGTCCCACTGAAAGCGCCACTGTCATTCGTAAACCCTCGGCATACTCTTGCATTGACTCCTCAGTATTTAGGATCATCCCCCCTTCGGCAGCGACCTCCGATGCCTCTTCTGCGACTGCCGTCAGTGCTGGTTCGGCAATGGTCGTTCCAAAGCCCAAACAAAAAGAGAAGATGAGAAGCCAAAACACGCTGCCTTTTCTCGCAAAGGCTTGCGCCATATTTTCACCAATAGGGAATAATCCAAGATCTAAACCGAAAATAAAAAAGGTGAGTCCAAATACAACCAGCAGTAGACCAAATAGAATTGAAAATAAATGGGGTAATGGTTCCTGTAACACAACGAGCTGAAAAAAAGAAATAACAACAACAATCGGTAACAGATCACGGGCACTATTGAGTAAGGCTCGAACTAGAGCAACAAACGAAGCCATATACTCTCCTTACCGTAAGTTGTGATTGTGATTGTGATTGTGATTAAATTCAGCATGGCATACTTTTCTATAGGTAAGTGTGAGCGACTCAAAAAGCTCCATAACATAATGTTACCATTAGCCAAAATTGTGAGCTTCGAGTAGAAAGTTAGAAAAATGCGTCTAACTCATTAGTTACTAATAATAAAAATAGCAGTACAAGTGGTTGAAATGAACACGCCTAGCGCACAACGACTATAATATGTACATCGTTTTAACAATCGAAGGGAATTCATGAAGATATTATTGACTGGTGGTACAGGCTTTATAGGGTCAGAATTACTCAAGCTCTTAACCACTCATCAAATTATGTTGTTAACGCGAAACCCTGCACAAGCGAAACAACGTCTAAAACATGCCGATGTTGGTAATATTGACTATTTGGATTCCCTTGATTCGATCGAAGATTTGAATGACGTTGACGCTGTAATCAACCTCGCTGGTGAGCCGATTGCCGATAAGCGTTGGACAACAAAACAAAAAGATCTTATTTGCAAAAGCCGTTGGAAGGTAACCGAAAGAATTGTAGAACTGATCCACGCCAGCACCGAACCACCTTCTGTATTTATCAGTGGCTCTGCGGTGGGGTATTACGGCGATCAACAAGATCACCCCTTCGATGAATGCTTACAAGTCAATAGCGATGAATTCACTCATACCGTCTGTGCGAAATGGGAGCAAATTGCTAAGCGCGCAGAATCAGAGCAAACTCGCGTGTGTCTGTTGCGAACTGGTGTGGTACTCGGCCAAAATGGGGGCGCACTTGCCAAAATGCTCTTGCCTTACAAACTGGGCTTAGGCGGCTCTTTGGGCAATGGCAATCAATACATGCCTTGGATCCACATTCTCGATATGGTACGCGCCATTATGTATTTATTGGAAACACCACATGCCCACGGAGAGTTTAACTTGTGCGCTCCTCACCCTGTCAGCAACCGGAACTTCAGCCGTACCTTAGCAAAAACCCTCAAACGTCCTCACCTCTTATTCACCCCGAAATGGGTGATGACCATGGCAATGGGTGAATCCTCATGCCTGTTATTCGATAGTATTCGAGCCAAGCCAAAGAAGCTCACCGAGCTAGGCTTTAAGTTCAGTTATTCGCGAGTCGAACCTGCACTCAAGCACTTGCTTAACGATAGAAGTTGTTGAATGATAAGGATCACTGACCCTTTGTGAGCCTTCTACATGAAAAAATCGATTCTAATCACCGGATGCTCGACGGGCATCGGCTACGTATGTGCCCATGCTTTACAGAAAGAGGGGTTCAACGTCATCGCCTCTTGCCGTCGCGATCAAGATGTTGAACGTCTAAACCGAGAAGGGTTAACCTGCATAACACTGGACCTCAATGATCCTGGCAGCATTTCCCTCGGGGTGAAGCGCACACTCGAATTGACAGATGGAAAGCTTTACGCCGTCTTCAATAATGGCGCTTACGGCCAACCTGGCGCATTAGAAGATTTACCTACTCAAGCACTTCAAGCGCAGTTTCAAACCAATTTCTTTGGCTGGCATCAGTTGGTTCGAGAAATCCTTCCTCAAATGCGAGCACAAGGTGAAGGGCGCATCATTCAAAACAGTTCAGTACTAGGCTTTGCGGCAATGAAATATCGTGGAGCCTATAACGCCTCTAAGTTTGCGCTCGAAGGTTGGACCGATACCCTCCGCTTGGAGTTGATGGACACCAACATCAAAGTCGCGTTGATCGAGCCTGGCCCAATTGAAACCCAATTTAGGCACAATGCTTTAAAAGCTTTTGAGCAATGGATTGACGTTGAAAGCAGCCCACATAAAGCGGCCTACGAAGGGCAAAAACAACGTTTAGACAATGATAAATCGAACAACAAATTCGTCCTCCCTGCGGAATCTTGCATTGATCCCGTGCTACACGCATTAACAAGCGACAAACCCAAAATTCGCTACCGAATCACGACACCAACCAAAGTCTTTGCCGTACTGAAACGCCTGTTACCGACTCGTTTACTTGATAAAATTTTGCGACAAACCGCATAAAAACTTTCTATCACCATGTAATTTTACCGTAACAATGTGATGTCATTATGAGCATGTAGGTTAAGAAAACCTCAATGTTCGAATCAATTCCTTAGTCAGTATCTTTATCCATCAAGCCTGAACGCGATGCCGATACTCACTTAGATTTGGTATCGCCACCCTTTTCTATTTTGTATTTGCACGAGACAATAATGACATTAAATCAGCTTAACTGGCTTAGTGTGGGTGTAGTGTTGGCCATGCTCATCCTATTTTGATTCCACACCTAGCACACCAATAACGTCTACTCTACATCGTACTGGAGCTGGCCAAATTTATTAGCACTTTCGCTTGCTATCTGGAACACGCTGCTTCGGTAGCGTTTTTCCTTTCTATCTGCTTGAACGCTTGAATTTCCATAATTTCAACTCCATATCTACAATCAACAACAAGAAACAAAAGCAAGGATACTCTGATGCAATCCCCATTTATCGTTGAGTTAACAGAACAAAATTTCCGCGAAACACTTGAAGGGTCAATGAACACGCCTGTGTTGATCCAATTCTGGGCGAGCGCTCAACCTGAAAGTGCGCAGGTAATTCCTGAGCTACAAATGCTGACTCAGCAATACAATGGCACATTCACACTTGCTTTATTGAACTGTGAGCAACAGCCCGCACTTGCCTCTCAGTTTGGTGTTCAAGTACTGCCAACCATCGCTTTATTTATCAACGGTCAAGCCGTCGATGGTTTAGGCGGGCCGCAAGCTATCGATACGATTGCGGCAATGCTACAAAAACATTTGCCAAGCCAAGATGAACTCCGGCTCCAACAAGCAAGTGATCTATTACAACAAGGTGAGCATGCGCAAGCGCTCACTATCCTACAAACCTTACCAGAAGAGATCCAAGCTCGTGGTGATGTAAAGCTCGCCAGCGCAGACTGTCTACTTGAAACCAAACAGTTTGAGTTGGCACAAACGCTGTTGAACGCGATCCCACTTGAGTACCAAGACAACTACTATAAAGGCTTGATCGCTAAGTTAGATCTGCATCTTCAAGCAGCAGACAGCCCAGAACTTCAGCGCCTTGAGCAAGAGCGAGCAACAAATCCTGACAACTTAGAATTGGCGTGTGAACTTGCGATTCAATACAACCAAGTTGGCCGTGACGAAGAGGCATTAGAACTGCTTTGGAACATTCTCAAAGTAAATCTCGGCGCTCAGGATGGCGAAGTGAAGAAAACCTTTATGGATATCTTAAGTGCACTAGGCCAAGGTAACGTAACCGCAAGTAAATACCGTCGTCAGCTATACTCTATCTTGTATTAGCCTTATTAAGGCAACATGTAGTACAACTATAAGGCTGGATTATTCTGGCCTTTATTCTGTCAGGAATCTAGCACAACTCTCATTTATTCAATTGTTTAATCCCCCTTAATGCGCAAAAATAAACCAACACATTATGCACTTTAGGGAATAGCACATGCCAATTGACTCATTAATTACCATCGGTATTTTCGTCGCTCTGGCGATCATCATTCTCGCCTCTGCAATCAAAACGGTTCCGCAAGGCAATAACTGGACGGTAGAACGCTTTGGGCGCTATACCCACACGCTAAAACCCGGGTTAAATTTGATTATCCCTTTCATTGACCGCGTTGGGCAAAAAATCAACATGATGGAGCGCGTTCTCGATATTCCAGCGCAGGAGGTCATTTCCAAAGACAACGCGAATGTCGTCATTGATGCCGTTGGCTTTGTTCAAGTGATTGATGCCGCTAAAGCCGCTTACGAGGTCAACGATCTTGAACATGCGATCCGCAACCTTACCCTAACCAATATTCGTACCGTCCTTGGTTCTATGGAGCTGGATGAAATGCTCAGTCAGCGAGACATGATCAATACAAAATTGCTGACCATTGTCGACCAAGCAACGAACCCATGGGGAGTAAAAGTCACTCGTATCGAGATAAAAGATGTCCAGCCACCAGCTGACTTAACAGCAGCAATGAATGCACAGATGAAGGCAGAACGTAACAAACGTGCCGAGATCCTAGAAGCTGAAGGTATCCGTCAGGCAGAGATACTTCGAGCTGAAGGCCAAAAACAATCTGAAATATTAAAAGCTGAAGGTGAGAAACAGTCTGCTATTCTTCATGCTGAAGCACGTGAACGTGCGGCTCAGGCGGAAGCGAAAGCAACACAAATGGTTTCTGACGCGATAGCTCAGGGTGATATGCAAGCGGTCAATTATTTCATCGCTCAAGGGTATACCGACGCACTGAAAAGTATCGGCCAAGCGGAGAATGGCAAAATCATCATGTTACCTATCGAAGCGACGGGCCTGATGGGGTCTATTGCGGGCGTGGCAGAAATGTTTAAACAAGGCAAAGCGTAATGAGCTTATTTAGTTTTCTGCAAGGGGTAACTTTTTGGTATTGGATCGCATTTGGTCTCGCATTGCTTGCCGTGGAGTTGCTAGGGACAGCCGGTTATTTTCTCTGGCTCGGGATATCGGCTCTACTTATCGGCATGATAATGTCCGTCCTCCCCATAAGCTGGCAACTCCAGTGGCTTGCTTTTGCTACGTTCAGTCTCGTCACCACTTGGTTATGGTGGCGTCGCCAATGGGCGAAAGACAGGAAAAACGATCAAGAACGGGATCTTAACCAAAAACATAAACAGCTTATTGGTAATATCGTCACCCTTGAAGAAGATTTTAAGGTTGGAATCAACCGACTTCGTGTGGCAGATACCACTTGGTCTGCCCAATGCGAACATGATCTCCCTGCCGGGACCAGAGTCGAAATCGTCGCGATTGAAGGTATAATCTTAACCGTAAAACCCGTCTCTCAATAATTTTTGCCAAAATAAAGGGGTGACTATCACCCCTTACTTCAGTCCTTTCTAACTACCTATTATATTTCATTACGTTATTTTAATTACCAATGGAAATTAAGTGATAGATATATTAATAAAATCCTATCCTTTTTTAAAACACCTTCCTTGAAGTTGATAAACATTCAGCAACATACATATCAAAATAGACTAAATGTAAATCTAAATTCATTTTAAAAAATAAAAGCTTATTGAATTTATTTTTGATCTTTTCGGGTCTCTATACATACTTAACGCATAAGCATGGGTATGAAGTGCTTATATTTTTAAAGGTAAGTAAGAGGGAAAACTATGAAATCATTTTTACCATTACTTCTCACAGCGTTGTTTGCATTTTCAGCATCAACGACTGCTAGTACACTAGGTTCAACCGCTTTAGGGCCTTTAGTAAATTGTAATATGGACAACAATTCTGTTGAGTACATCCCTAGCGAAATGTGTCGTATCCAAGGTGGTACATACTCTTGGCCGCAATAAAATAATGTTGGGGGCTTATATCGCCCCCAATTTGATCATTCTTGATTTATTAGCCATGTGGCAATTGACTTTTTACCGCTTTTTTCAGTCTCATTAAACCAATAAATCATCATTTCTAAACTCTGAGATTGTTGGTTATTTTCTTGTTTTATTTCTGAGTTTCTATTGCTTAATGCTAAATCAGTAAAGGTTTTTCTATCACTACTGTTGGCTTTTTCATACCAATACTTAATCATTTCAACCGATTTACTATTTGATTCCGCTTTCGCGTTTTCTACTGCATATGAATTATTATTGACACTACCTTTTTCGTCTTTTGCTGCTAAGTAGCCAATCGAGAAGCCGTTTTTGTGATTGTATTTGGCAACTTCTTTTTCATAGTCACGGGTTAGGCCGCCGCTGTCTGGCAGTATTGCTTGAACATTTTCGACGAGTTCACCTGATTTTTTGTTTCTCAAAATATAGCTTGGAGATTGATCAAATTTTTTCGCGTCTTCAATTTTGGTGAATGTAGTAGGTAAAAGCAGTTCAAGATCCGCATTCGATGTTTCAAACGTAATGATAAATGGCTTTGAATTAAATTTTTCTCGTTCACCGTATTGATTTTGCACTAGCTTACCAACACTCACGACCATTTGATTGAGTCCATCGTCTAGAGTAAGCACACTATTTCTGTTAATAAAAAAGCCCTGTTTTTCACCATTGACTACGATTGGCGCGATATCTCGATGCAAATCAATATTAACCGCTGACATCACACTACAAGAAAAGACGCCTACAGATACTGCAAGCCACTTACCTATTGATTTCATATCCTTCCCCTCAACTAAAAAGCGAGCGTCAATGACGCTCGCTAATAATACATTAGATAATGACTTAGCTAAATTAGAAGTAGTATTCTACGCCAGCTAGGACACCGTTTGTCCACTTATCAGAGTCATTCATCTTGTAGTTACGAGAATCTAGGTATAGGTATGTGCTCGGTAGTAGGTAACCAAGACGTGCTGTTACCGCTAGATCGTTTGTTTTGTTACCATACTTATCACGAAGTGTCTTACCATCAGCTTTAGCTTCGTCAGTTGATGCGTAACCCGCTTTAAATACCCACTGACCATCAAGTACGTATTGTGCTGTTGCAGAATAAGCATTTTGCTTAGCCTTAACTGCTTTGCCATCGTAAGCGTTGTTTTCCATACCTTTCATTGCTGCAGTCAATGTTAGGTTATCTAGGAATACGGAACCACCTACTACGTAGTAAGAGATGTCACCCGCTTTTTTAACATAAGCCGCCTCTCCTGGTTGCTCAGCCCACTCACCATCTTTGTCCTGACCCCATGTTGGATCAGTTGCTGCTACATCAACGTTGTAACCTTTTTGCGTGTAGTAACCCGCGTGAACGCTGAACATCTCTTGTGAGTAAGAACCCGCAATGTTAGATACGATTTGCTCTGTAGACGAACCCATACCACTTAATGTTGCTTGGAAGTTGAAACCATTAAAGTTCGCTGAATCAAAACGCAATACGTTGTTTGCACGATCTTCGTAGCCAGCACCGATATCGTTGTTCCAATCAAAAACGTTACCAAGACCTGGGTTTGAGTGTGGCCAGTCTACGTAGTTGTATGCAGCAACAAGTTGACGACCCCATTTAAAGGAACCAACGCCGTCAAAATCAAAACCTAGGTAAGTATCACGTGCACCTAACTGACCGTTATCTGTGTGCGTCCAAGATTGGTTAGGATCGAAACCGCCGTTGTTTGCGTTACCGCCTTCGATTTGCCAAATGAAGTTAGGGCCGAAATCTTCGAACTCAACCACACCACGGAAACCTATGCGTGATTCGATAGTTGTAGCAACTGAACCGTCACCTTTTGCTGGGTCAACATAAGTCATGAAGCCAGCTGCTTGGCCGTAAAATTGAACCGCATCACCCGCTAGTGGGATTGCTGCGTTTGCTGTGCCCGCGAAACCTGCTGCAGCTACAGCAGCGCCTAGTAGTGTACGTTTAAACATTTTGTCCATGGAAAACTCCTAAAAATGGATATAGCTGTATTTTTCTTGCTCACCTTAAGTTGGCCGCCAAAGGGGAGAAGTAAATTCCTATGTGAACCTCATTGTTTAAAATTCAGTTCTTATTTTTTTCTGCATACACACTGTGTATCCATGGTGCTAGACTAACTTCGCGGCGATAAACATCCAAATGGAACTTATTTTTTTTCTAAAAAAATATGACCAACGCCAAAGTTCCATACAAGTTGTTGATCTAGATCTTACTTTTTACCATAAGATTTCATTCTCAGTAAAAAATAAACACTTTCAACAACTTAAGTGCTAGCACTGAAATTTAACTTGAAGCAGATCGCAGACTAAACAGAAGAATAAACGCAATAGCGTGTTGAGAGATCCCGATCACTGAAATGATTTCATTGCCATTGGCCAGCCTTAATTGCACGCTTTTTAATCAACACAAAAAAGCCTCAGGTGATTGTCATCTGAGGCTTTTAAGCTATTTCTTAGCTTTCTTGACAAGAATTATTTCATCAAATCAAGTAAGTCTTGCTCGGTTTGAATCTCAATTCCAAGCTCTTGTGCTTTGGCAAGCTTAGAACCAGCATTTTCCCCAGCAAATAGAATATCGGTTTTCTTAGACACACTGCCCGTGACTTTTGCTCCTAGACTCTGTAGCGCCTCTTTTGCTTCCGAGCGACCCAACTGGGAAAGCGTTCCTGTTAACACAACCGTTTTACCGTCTAGCGGAAGTTCAACACCTTCCTGTGGCGCAGCGATTTCTGGCCAATTGATACCTTGTGCTAGCAAGTCTTGCACCACGGCTTGATTGTTCTCTTCACCAAAAAAGGTCGTAATGTGCTTCGCCACAACCACACCAATATCTTGCACTTCAACGAGCTGCTCTTGCGTAGCGACTTGAATGGCGTCAAGTGACTTGAAATGTTGTGCTAAGTTGGCAGCGGTCGCTTCACCGACCTCTCGAATGCCGAGCGAATACAAGAAACGTGGCAATGTGGTGAGTTTCGACTTTTCTAACGCATTGACAATGTTTGTCGCCGATTTAGGCCCCATACGATCCAGAACCGTCAACACGCCCGCAGATAACTTGAACAAATCTGCCGGTGTTTCGACCATTTCACGGTCGACTAACTGTTCGATCACCTTCTCTCCAAGTCCGTCGACATCGAGCGCTTTACGAGAAACAAAATGTTTTAGCGCTTCTTTACGTTGCGCTTGGCAAACAAGTCCCCCTGTACAACGTGTTACCGCTTCCCCTTCGATACGTTCAACGTGTGAACGACATACTGGACACAAATTAGGGAAGACAATTTCACGCGCTGATTCAGGTCGACGTTCTTTGATTACAGAAACCACCTGCGGAATGACATCGCCCGCACGGCGAATCACAACTTGGTCGCCAACCATCACTTGTAAACGTTCGATTTCGTCCGCATTGTGCAGTGTCGCATTACTTACAGTCACACCACCAACGAAAACAGGCTCAAGCTTAGCGACTGGGGTAATTGCACCGGTACGACCAACCTGAAACTCGACATCATTTAGGGTTGTGATCTCTTCTTGCGCGGGGAATTTGTAGGCAATTGCCCAACGTGGAGCACGAGCAACAAAACCGAGCCTCTCTTGAATCGCAATATCATCCACTTTGATAACCACACCATCAATTTCGTACGCTAGGGCTTCACGGCGTTCCAATATATCTTGATAGTAAACTTTGACATCATCTAGGTTACCTACACGCTTGGTTTCAGGGCACATGGGTAAGCCCCAAGATTTAATCTGTAGAAAGCGCTCATAGTGGCTGGCAGCCAACGTCGCCCCTTCCACAACCCCCACGCTGTAGGCATAAAAGCTTAACGGACGAGAGGCGGTAATGCGTGAGTCTAACTGACGCAAACTACCCGCAGCCGCATTTCTTGGGTTAACAAAAACTTTGTCACCTTTTTGACGAGCTAGCTCATTCAGTTTGTCAAACCCTGCTTTGGGCATAAATACTTCGCCACGTACTTCAAGGCGTGCTGGCCAGTCTTGCCCTTGTAGTTTAAGAGGAATCGCACTGATAGTACGCACATTCTCGGTAATGTTCTCACCCGTCGTACCATCACCGCGTGTCGCGGCTTGAACCAAAATACCATTTTCATACAGTAGACTAACTGCAAGGCCATCAAGCTTTGGCTCACAGCAGTACTGTTTGATGGTTTGTCCCGGAATTCGGTCTTGAGCACGCTTATGAAAACTGCCGAGCTCGCCATCATCAAACGCATTATCTAGCGACAACATCGGAACTTCGTGTGTCACTTGGCTGAATTCAGACAAAGGTTGACCACCTACGCGCTGGCTTGGTGAGTCAAGTGTGATCAGTTCTGGATGCTCGGCTTCAATATCCAGCAGTTCACGCATCATACGATCGTATTCTGCGTCAGGAATCTCTGGGTTATCTTCCACGTAGTAACGAACGGCGTGGTAATGCAACGACTCTTTTAGCTCTTCTAGTCGCTGAAGTACGGATTCAGACATATTAAAACCCCGTATATAGTCAATCAATGTCGTTGGAAATCTAAGAAAAAGGGCTCCTAACGGAGCCCTATCATTATTTGGTGCTAAGATTATGCGCTAGCGGTGGTAAACTCAACTATTTGACGGCGATAAGACGATAATCGATCAGGCGTCATTAAGTTTCGTTTGTCATCAAGTACATTACCGCCCATATCATCAGCGATTAACTGCGCTGTGCGAAGCATAAGGTTAAAGTTCTGATCAGCCTCACCATAACAAGGTAAAGTCATAAAGAAGGAAATACCTTTGGTGGTAAACTCAGCCGGGTCATTGTGTGCCAATGTACCAGGATGCATCATATTGGCGACACTAAAGAGCACTTTTCCATTGCCAGACAAATCTACATGGCGGTGGAATATGTCCATTTCACCATAGATCAAACCATTTTGTTGCATACTATCAAACAGTTTAGTGCCAACAAATGGCTCATCACCTGCGCAATGTACGTTTAGCACGATCACTTGCATTTCTGGCGCTGACTTCGGCTCTTCTGCTTGCTCTGCCTGCAGCGGAGTATCTTCAACCGGCGTCACTTCAAGTGGTTCGAAAACAGGTTCAATGATGCTCTCATCAACAACAGGCTGAATGGGCTCTTGCATCAGTGGCTCAATATCACTTTCTGCTTTGGTCGCAACAAATGCAGGGATGGCCTCTTCTTTTCGCTCTCTCTCTTTTTCATCAAGAACATCATCAATAAGAGGA
Organism: Vibrio sp. PID17_43; assembly: GCF_002608565.1. Taxonomy (GTDB): domain Bacteria; phylum Pseudomonadota; class Gammaproteobacteria; order Enterobacterales; family Vibrionaceae; genus Vibrio. The sequence continues at coordinate 67,175 of NZ_LIXM01000010.1, read as the reverse complement.
TCTGAAGCGAATTTGTTGTCAAATGAACTCTCTATTCCAAAATCTGGTTCTTTGCGATCTTTACGGATAATCTCAAAGTCATCTTCCGGCGCAGGAGCAAACTCACGCTCTAGTTCTTTATTTTCTCTATCCACTTGGTCAACATCCAACTTACCAAGTGGCTTGTTACCAAATTTTGCTTTGCCTTCTTTTTTACTGGTCCACAAACCGTGAAACAGCAATGCGGCGATGGCTAGTGCGCCAACGACAATGAGTACGAATCGCAATTCCTGCATTATTTACTCTCAATCTACTTGTTCTTGACTACTCGCCATTCCATGAGTAGCAACCCAAGTGCAATAAATCTGAATGATGCTTTACTTTACCAAAACTATATGTAGGTTTAGAACAACTTAATGTAAGAAGTTCCATTTTTTGTTGTGATACTTGCCACGATTCTACTTTACAAGCCCATTTTTGTTGGGCATTGAAAGAAAAGTAACCACAGGTACAATGAGTATTCACTCCCCAAAATACATAATGGATATGAAATTAAACAACCAGAAAAGAACCGGATTCGGTTATTTCCTATACGGAATGCAACTCGCACTCTCTCCAGAAATTAGACGTTTTGTCTTGCTCCCTCTACTGGCGAATGTCTTGCTTGTGGGCGGTGCCATCTTTTATCTATTTTTTCATTTAGACCGTTGGATTGAAGGGTGGATTGGCCAGCTTCCTGAGTTTCTGTCTTGGTTAACTTATATTCTGTGGCCAATCCTAGCTCTGACAATTCTCGCCGCTTTCTCCTATTTTTTCAGTACATTAGCAAACTTCATTGCTGCTCCGTTCAATGGTTTACTGGCTGAGAAAGTGGAAGAGTTACTAACAGGACAAAAAGTGAATGACGACGGCTTAACTGCACTGATTAAAGATGTGCCTCGAGTCATGGCCCGTGAATGGCGTAAACTCCTTTATGTATTGCCTAAAGCGATTGGACTATTCCTGCTTTTATTAATCCCTGCGTTAGGGCAAACCGTCGGGCCTTTCTTATGGTTTTTCTTTACTGCATGGATGCTAGCAATCCAATACTGTGATTATCCGTTTGATAATCATAAAATGCCATTCAATGACATGCGTTACAAGTTGAAACAAAAACAGGGTAAAGCGTATGGGTTCGGTGTGTTGGTTTCGGTCTTTACTACCATTCCAATCCTCAATCTTATCGTAATGCCTGTTGCGGTATGTGGTGCGACCGCTATGTGGGTGGCAGAGTTTAAGCATCAGCGGTAAACCAGATTTATACCAACCGGAGAGGATATGTATACCTCCCCGGTTATTTTGCATAATTCTCGATCAACCTCATAAGATATAACTTTTTAATCCTTTTCCCTTTTTTCCATACAGCATATTCTTCTAAACATATTTACAAATCGTGTAATGAAGGAACATCATTATGAGCAAGATCTACGAAGACAACTCTCTTACCATTGGTAATACCCCTCTCGTTCGCTTAAACAAAGTGAGCAATGGCAAGGTTCTCGCGAAAATCGAAGCGCGTAACCCAAGTTTCAGTGTGAAATGCCGTATCGGTGCAAACATGATATGGGAAGCAGAAAAAGCTGGCACACTAAAACCCGGGGTTGAACTCGTAGAACCGACAAGTGGTAATACCGGTATTGCGCTTGCATTCGTAGCAGCCGCTCGCGGTTATAAGCTAACGCTCACCATGCCAGAGTCAATGAGTCTTGAGCGCCGTAAACTGCTTAAAGCTCTCGGCGCAAACCTTGAACTTACTGAAGCCGCAAAAGGCATGAAAGGTGCGATTGCTAAAGCGGAAGAGATTGTCGCCAGTAACCCAGACAAATACCTACTTCTGCAACAATTCAACAACCCTGCCAACCCAGAAATTCACGAGAAGACGACTGGCCCAGAAATCTGGGAAGCCACTGACGGTGAAATCGATGTATTCGTCGCGGGAGTTGGTACTGGCGGTACGATCACAGGAACAAGCCGTTACATCAAAGGCGAGAAAGGCAAAGCCATCACCTCTGTCGCGGTTGAACCAGCAGAATCCCCTGTCATTGCACAAGCACTAGCAGGTGAAGAAATTCAACCAGCACCACACAAAATCCAAGGCATTGGCGCAGGGTTCATCCCCGGCAACCTAGATTTAGAGCTGATTGACCGCGTGGAGCAGGTAACCTCTGAAGAAGCGATTGAGATGGCTCGTCGCTTAATGTCTGAAGAAGGCATCCTTGCCGGCATCTCTTCAGGCGCAGCCGTTGTTGCAGCAAACCGCCTTGCAGAACTGCCTGAATTTGAAGGAAAAACTATCGTAACCGTCCTTCCAAGCTCTGGTGAACGCTACCTAAGTACTGCGCTATTTTCAGGCATCTTTACTGATAAAGAGAACCAACAGTAATATGTGGTCAAATCAATTTTTCGTTTAAAATAGCCCCGGTCAGGGGCTTTTTTGTTGATCCCTGCCTCACCTTTGGTAATATCAGGGCGTTTTATTTTAAGCTTCAAAATAAAGAAGCTAGACCAAAAAGGTTTCAAAGTTATTACGCACGCAAACAGTTGCGTAGTGACCAAACTTTTGACTAGTATCAATTCTGACGTGCTTGAACTCTCCCGCGGTAGCGCACAAGACATAAAGCAGTTAAGCTAGAATTTAGTCACAACTAACAAAAAATACATTTATTGGGGTATATCACATGTACGAGAAGCAAGTAGAAATCACTGCAGAAAACGGCCTTCACACTCGTCCAGCTGCACAGTTCGTTAAAGAAGCTAAAGCATTCGACGCAGACATCACTGTGACTTCTAACGGTAAAAGCGCTAGCGCTAAGAGCCTTTTCAAACTACAAACACTAGGCCTAGTAAAAGGCACACTAGTGACTATCTCAGCTGAAGGCCCACAAGCTCAACAAGCTGTAGACCACCTAGTTGCTCTAATGGACGAGCTACACTAATCCGGTCTCCTATTTCAGAAGCCATTTTGTGCAAGCAAAATGGCTTTGTTGGAAATAGACTCAAAACTAAGCTAAAACTATTCGTTAGCGCACCCATTATTCTCCCGTTTTATAAAGTTGACCAACTTAAGGTAAAGCTATGATTTCAGGCATCCTAGCATCTCCTGGTATTGCAATCGGTAAAGCACTACTACTTCAAGAAGATGAAATTGTCCTAAACACAAACACTATTTCTGATGATCAAGTAGAAGCAGAAGTTGCACGTTTCTTTGACGCTCGTAACAAATCATCTGCTCAACTAGAAACTATCAAGCAAAAAGCGCTTGAAACGTTTGGTGAAGAAAAAGAAGCGATCTTTGAAGGTCACATCATGCTTCTTGAAGACGAAGAGCTAGAAGAGGAAATCCTAGCCCTGATCAAAAACGACAAAATGTCTGCTGATAACGCAATCTACACCGTTATCGAAGAGCAAGCATGTGCTCTAGAATCTCTTGACGACGAATACCTAAAGGAACGTGCAACAGATATTCGCGATATCGGTTCACGCTTCGTTAAAAATGCTCTAGGCATCAACATTGTGTCTCTAAGTGACATCAATGAAGAAGTTATCCTAGTAGCATACGACCTAACGCCATCTGAAACAGCACAAATCAACCTAGACTACGTTCTTGGTTTTGCTTGTGACATCGGCGGTCGTACTTCTCACACTTCAATTATGGCTCGCTCTCTTGAGCTTCCAGCAATCGTTGGTACTAACGACATCACAAAACAAGTTAAGAACGGCGACATGCTGATCCTTGACGCGATGAACAACAAGATTGTTATCAACCCTTCTGAGCAAGAAATCGCTGATGCAAAAGCAGTTAAAGCGGCATTCATTGCAGAAAAAGAAGAGTTAGCGAAGCTAAAAGACCTACACGCAGAGACTCTAGACGGTCACCGCGTAGAAGTGTGCGGCAACATCGGTACGGTAAAAGACTGTGACGGTATCATCCGTAACGGCGGTGAAGGCGTTGGTCTGTACCGTACAGAGTTCCTATTTATGGACCGTGATGCGCTTCCAACGGAAGATGAGCAATACCAAGCTTACAAAGAAGTTGCTGAAGCAATGAACGGTGAAGCTGTGATCATCCGTACTATGGATATCGGCGGCGACAAAGATCTTCCATACATGGATCTTCCAAAAGAGATGAACCCATTCCTAGGCTGGCGTGCAGTACGTATCAGCTTAGATCGTCGTGAAATTCTACGTGATCAGCTACGTGGCATCCTACGTGCGTCTGCACACGGTAAGCTACGTATCATGTTCCCAATGATCATCTCTGTTGAAGAAATCCGTGAGCTTAAGAAAGCAATCGAAGAATACAAAGCAGAGCTACGCGCTGAAGGCCATGCATTCGACGAAAACATCGAAATCGGTGTAATGGTTGAAACTCCAGCTGCAGCAGCTATCGCGCACCACCTAGCGAAGGAAGTGGCTTTCTTCTCTATCGGTACCAACGACCTGACTCAGTACACGCTAGCCGTTGACCGTGGTAACGAGATGATTTCTCATCTTTACAACCCACTATCACCAGCAGTACTGACTGTTATCAAACAAGTTATCGACGCGTCTCACGCGGAAGGTAAATGGACAGGCATGTGTGGTGAGCTAGCAGGCGATGAGCGTGCAACACTTCTACTTCTTGGTATGGGGCTAGATGAGTTCTCTATGAGCGGCATCTCTATCCCAACCGTGAAGAAAGTGATCCGTAACGCTAACTTCGCAGAAGTAAAAGCGATGGCGGAAGAAGCATTGGCTCTACCAACAGCTGCAGAAATCGAAGCCGTTGTAGAAAAGTTCATTGCTGAAAAAACTCAGTAATCGCTAGTACCAGGTTATTCAATACTTAATGGTCATTAGGCGGCGAAAAAAGTCGTCTAATGAACGTTATTGGTATACTATAATTCGACAGAATAAAATCAAACCTTAGGAGCATGACACAATGGGTCTGTTTGACAAACTTAAGAAGCTTGTATCTGATGACAGCGCTGCCGCTGGTGCAATCGAAATCATCGCGCCACTTTCTGGTGAAATCGTGAACATCGAAGATGTGCCAGATGTTGTTTTCGCTGAAAAGATCGTTGGTGATGGTATTGCTATCAAGCCTGCAGGCAACAAAATGGTAGCTCCTGTAAACGGTACTATCGGTAAGATCTTCGAAACTAACCACGCATTCTCTATCGAGTCTGACGACGGTGTTGAGCTTTTCGTTCACTTCGGTATCGATACTGTTGAACTTAAAGGCGAAGGCTTCACGCGTATCGCTGAAGAAGGTCAAACTGTCAAAGCTGGCGACACTGTAATCGAATTCGATCTAGCTCTACTAGAAGAGAAAGCGAAATCGACTCTTACTCCAGTTGTTATCTCTAACATGGACGAAATCAAAGAGCTGAACAAGCTTACTGGTTCTGTAACTGTTGGTGAAACTCCAGTACTACGTGTAACTAAGTAATCACTACTTAGCTCAGCACGAAAAAACGCTGCCAATGGCAGCGTTTTTTATTTTCTAAAATTGATTAGTTGAGTAACCCCAACGCCTCCCTTGGCCTTTGCTTTGCTTGTGCCAATAACGCGCTTGTCGCATCTTGTAAGACTTGAGAACGCACCATCTCCGTTGACTCCCGAGCAAAATCGGTATCGCGTATCCGGCCTTTTGATTCAGTCACACTGCGGTTAACCGTGTTTAAGTTATCCATAGCACTGCTGACGCGATTTTGAAATCCACCGATTTCGCTTCGGTCTGAATCGACATACTTAATTGCCGCATCGATCACCCCAATAGAAAGCTGTGCGCCTCCAACGGTTGACATGTTGATGTCATCCATCGTCACCAGCACGCCTGAGCTCACATCAAGCTCATCAGCTAGACTTCCGGTCAGCTTAAGCCCTTCGGGGGTGTTCAATGTAGAGGAAAAGAATTGCAGCTCGTTGTCCTCAGTCACCGACACACTCACCGCCGATTGCTGGGCATTAATATAGGTCGCCACTTGCTCTATACGGTCACCCAACTTAAGCATAATAGACTCATTTTGGCTCTGGCCGGCACTGTCTTGATATTCAAATACGAGCGTTTGATTGTCTTTGGTAACTCGCCAGTCCTTATCGATGGCATCCCCAATATAATGTTGACCGCCCATCTCGGGGATATGGTTACGCATGTTTTTAAGAGTCAGAGAAATCGAATTAGCATTCGCCCCAATATGGAAACTTTGCGATCCGTAGGAGCCATCAAACAAGTTCTTGTCGCCAAATGTCGTCGTGATCGCAAGACGTTCAAGCTCATCTTGTAGCGCGATGACTTCGTATTGAATACTTTGCCGATCACTTGAATCGTGACTGCCGTTTGCCGCTTGAAGCCCGAGAGAGCGTAAGCGTTGCAAAACCTCGCTACTCTCATGCAAAGCACCTTCCGCCGTTTGTGCGACAGAATAAGCGTCATGTGCATTTCTCAACGCAACATCAAGCCCTCTCGTTTGAACATTCAGAGTATTGGAAATCTGTAAACCAGCAGCATCGTCACTGGCCGAATTAATCCGATAGCCAGAAGTCAGATTGCGTTGTGACTCAATGCTTTGCTCAGCTGCATGGCTGAGATGCCGCTGCGTCATCATCGCCGTAATATTGGTATTTAGAGAGACCATTTAATCGAAATAAACGCCTTGCACCATTCACTTATTAGCTTGAAGCAAAAAGCCAGGAATAAACCTGGCTTTGGTATCTTTCGTATGACGTCGGTTAACCTAGCAGACTTAACGCTGAGTTTGGCGCTTGTTTCGCTTGCGCAAGGATAGAGCTTGATGCTTGCGATAGAATTTGTGACTTCGTCATTTGAGTCGTTTCTTTCGCAAAGTCAGTATCTTTGATTCGGCTCTTCGACGCATTCACGTTCTCGTTGATGTTGTCTAGGTTGTTAATTGCATGGTCGAAACGGTTTTGGAAGGCACCTAGCTCTGCGCGGTGGCTATCAACATATTTTAATGCAGCATCGACAATAGCCACTGATTCTTGTGCACCACCAACCGACGTTACGTCGATGGTATCAACGGTTACGTTTTTACCTTCACCGAAACCGAGTTCACCCGATAGACCACCAGAGAAAGAAACTTCGCTATCTACCTTGTTGTTACCAGCAAAAACCTGCAGTTTGCCATCTTGGTCTACCGATGCTTTTACTAGATCTGTTTGACCGTTGATGTAGGTTGCTAGCTCTTCGATGTCATCGCCCGCTTTCGCGCTGATGTTGATTTCTTGCTCTTGACCAAAACTATCCGTTAGGCTTATTTTTAGGTCGTTTTTACCTTCAGCAACGTTCCAGTTTTTGTCTTTGCCATTTTCAGCCTGGTAGCTTACGCCACCCATCATTTTGTTGTCTGAACGCATGTCTTTTAGCTCAAGCATCACGGCTTCACCGTTGTCTGCGCCAATTTGGAAGGCTTTTGAACCGTGAGTACCGTTTAGCAGTTTATTACCACCAAAAGACGTGGTTTCAGCGATACGGTTAAGCTCATCGTTGAGTGCTGTGACTTCTTCTTGAATCGCCACACGATCAGCTTTTGAGTTTGAGCCGTTTGCTGACTGTAGAGAAAGGTCACGCATGCGTTGCAGAATGTTCGTCGTCTCGTTCATTGCACCTTCAGCGGTTTGAGCAATTGAGATGCCGTCGTTCGCATTGCGAACCGCTACATCAAGACCACGGCTTTGTACGTTCAAGCGGTTCGAGATTTGCAGACCCGCAGCGTCGTCTTTAGCGCTGTTAATTTTGAAACCCGAAGACAAACGCTCCATTGAAATTTGCTGTGCTGAGCTTGCGCTATTTAGGTAACGCTGAGCCGTCATTGCTGATACGTTGGTGTTTACATTCACTGCCATGGTGATTTCTCCAATTGATTTTCCGTTGGTGCGGTTTCCGACGTCTCGGAAAACCAAGTAGTTCTCTCAAAGTTACTTTTTTTAACGACACCAAATACAGAAGCTTTAGATAAATTTTCAAAAAAGTGAAATAGTGAGACTTAGCTAGAAAAATTGAAGAAAAATAAATAAAAGTGCTCAAGTTTCTCCGACTTAAGCCGAGTGACGAAAATCGAACACAACACAGCCGTTATCCTTTCAAAAGTCGTCAGTTCGAGATAACAAAAGAAAGGTTATATGCTGGGTAACGTCAAACAGCTTAGTTCTACAAAAATGGCTTGGTTTGCAACCGCGACAGCGACTTGAATCCCGCCTATTAAAGAGAAGCTTGGGTATAGAAGGAATTAGAAAAGAAAAAGCCCCTTTTCCTTTGAGAGAACTGGGGCTGGGTTGGTAGCCAGAGCCAATGTGGAGATCAAGAGAAATGAACACATTTCCGGCACACCGGGTGCAACCCTACACGAAAAATGATTGGCAGGTGAGAGATGAGAGAGCCGCTCATTTCGTTTTAGTAAGGTTGCTTGCCAATAACCTGCATTTGCATCCACGTCTGAATGGCGAACATGCGGGCTAGGTAAACTACTGCAATAGTGTCATCGCAGAGTTTGGCAATTGTTTTGCTTGAGCAAGAATCGAAGTACCTGCCTGTTGCAAAATTTGGGCTTTGGTCATTTGCGTGGTTTCTTTCGCAAAGTCTGTATCTTTAATTCGACTGTTCGACGCATCCACGTTCTCTTGGATGTTGGCCAAGTTGTTAATGCTATGGCTCAGGCGGTTTTGCTTCGCACCCAAATCTGCACGTTGGGCATCCACATACTTCAGTGCCGAGTCCAAAACTGCAACCGCATTCTGAGAGCTTTGAACGCTTGTCATATCGATGTCTTGCACCAGTGACTGGATGCCTTCATCACTCAAACCTAACTCAGAGGCAAGTCTGCCGGAAATAGAGATGTCGCCTTGAACGTTTGGATGAGCGACAAAAATTTGCAGCTTGCCATCTTCACTTACCGATGCGTTAATTTTATTGTCTGATTGGCCATTGATGTACGTTGCCAACTCTTCAATATCATCACCTGCTTTAGCGTTAATACTGATTTCGAGATCAGTCACATTCCCGTCTTCATCTTCGCCTAAACCGGGAAGGGCAATCAATAAGTCGGATTTCGTCGGGTCAACTTGCCAGTCTTTACTTTTCTTGTTTTCAGACAAGAATGTTAAACCGCCCATTCGCTCGTCGTCCGCTCGGATACTCGTCAAGGCCATCACCATCGCCTCACCAGAGTTGGAGCCGATTTGGAATGCTGCATCACCAAATGAACCATTAAGCAATCGGCGGCCACCGAACGAGGTCGTTTCAGCAATACGGTTCAGCTCATCAATCAACGCCATCGATTCTTCGTTAATTGCCTGACGCTCTGCAGAAGAGTTAGTGCCGTTTGATGACTGTAAAGCGAGATCACGCATACGTTGCATCACAGACGTTGCCTCATTCATCGCACCTTCAGCCGTCTGAGCAATCGAAATACCGTCATTGGCATTACGCATTGCCACATCAAGACCACGAGACTGTGCCGTTAGACGGTTCGAGATCTGCAAACCTGCCGCGTCGTCTTTTGCACTGTTAATTCTGTGACCTGAAGACAGGCGCTCCATCGAGGTGTTTAATTCACCGGTCGCCTTGTTCAAATAACGCTGTGCCGTCATTGCTGCAACGTTAGTATTTACAGTTACTGTCATTCTGCTCTCCCTATGAGTTCGCAAGCTCATGCGAAGCGGCCAGCTTTACTCTCATTTGGATAAGCACTGACCGTATAAATTACTGACTAAATCTGCCCAAAGGCAGGGTTTAGAATCTCGTAAACCTATTCTGATTTCTTTAATACAATTAGTGTGCCAACTAATCAAAAAACGCACACTAGATATAAAAGCTTATTAATCAATAGCTTAATCATTAGGTAATGACTTAAATACATCCACACACCACAAATGCGCAACCCTAGGATCACAGTTTCATCGTTGCCGCATGATTTGCCCACTTAGGTCATTGCCGCCTTCGGTAAAAATATGCCGCAGGTACATCATCAACTACCGCTCAATCGTAACTCTTGCGCTTAAGGCGTTGCACATAAGGCTTGAGGTTAAGTAACTGAATATGCGGCAGTCAAAGCTAGATGTAGTTAAACAACGTCAAGTCTTTGGTTTTTCCAAAAGCCTGTTGAGACGCTTGCAACGCTCGTGAATTCTCACTGAATTCAATCACCGCTTTGGAGTAGTCTAAGTCCTCAAAGTTGCTCTTTGCTTTTGCCAAAGACAAATTAAAGTCTTCGTGGTTTTGCTCTTGAATATCGAGCGTACTTAGCTTGGCACCAACATCCGTTCTAACCTTGTTCATATGAACAAACGCAGCGCGAAACTCTTCTGTCATTTGATGCAGTTTTGCCGTTGCAGATGCATCTGATACCGAACTCTCTGACCATTGCATGGTTTTTTTAAACGAGTCAAAGATACTAAAGGTTTTTCTTGGCTCAAGAGTCAGACTGTCGCCCGCAGTGACCTGCCCTTTAAGCTGAATGTTGACACCCTCATATAAAATGCCATCAACCGGAGAGTAATCGTCCACTTGCACGACACTGCCGTTTTTTTCCAACTGGTAGCCAAACTTGCCATTACTCATATCAACAAACGTGATCTTGTAGTTAGATTCGTCGCGTGAGCGGGTCAATGCCTGGGAAAGCAGCAGTTCAGAGCCATCTTTTAAGTCATACTGAGGTTCAAAATCACCAAACGGATTGGGCACCTGTGTGAACAAATGATTGCCTGGATAGTTAACCCCCAACTCAATGTTGTTGGCGATCTTCATCTTACGTTGGTAATCATCGCCGGTGTACAACACACTGCCATCATAATCACGGAAGAATGGTTGGTTCTTTGGTTTCGTGCCAGCAAACACATAGTTGCCCGACTCATCTTGAGTGTTGGTTAAGGCCAAAAAGTTATCGGCAATTTCTTCTAGCTCACGCTTTTTCGCCGCACGATCTTCCGTAGAGAAGGAGCCGTTGATCATTTCCATCGCAATACGTTTCGATTCATCGGTAAATTCCTCGGCACTCGCAATCACAACTTCTTGGTTTTCTAAACGGTTACGTACGAGCACTATCGCATCAAGATACTGTTTTAGCTGCTCTTCTTGTTGTCCAATACTTTGAATATAGTGGGTTGCTAGAGGATCATCGCTCGGTTTCATAAGCTGCTTACCCGACGCGAGTTGCGCCTGGTTGTGGTGCACTTTGTTTTCCTGACGACGCAAATCATTTTGCACCGATTGGTAATTATGGAAGCTAGAAATACGGGTTAACATCTACGGCCTCCTCTAGCGCAGTTGCAGGATGGTGTTAAAGGTATCATTCGCCGCTTGCATGACTCGTGAAGACGCCATATACGCCTGCTGAAACTTCATCATATTCGCGGCTTCTTCATCCAGGTTTACCCCTGATATCGAGGCTACACGCTCCTGCGCAGCTTCGCTCTCCAACCTTGTGACATCACTTAAACGCGACGCCGTTGACGTTTTCAATCCTACGTCCGTATTCAAGTTAAAGTACACGCTCAGAATCGTCGACTCGTTACCATTCATCTTTTTGTCTGTCTGAATGTTTTGCATCTTACGTAAGTTGCCGTTGTCACCTTCAGAAGGCACTAAGTTCGCAGTAAATTTATCATTCGCCAACGCGCCAAGACTCAATTCAAATACCGTCTCAGCGCCGTTTTTGTAACTTGGGTGATTACTCGGTAGAGAGATCGATACTGGTCCCGTTGGTGGATATGGCTGCGGTGCCATGACGACATTGCCTTGGGTATCCGTAACCGCAAATTGATCGCCAGTTGGGGATACCACAACTTCAAACTCACGCAGATCTCCGGCATTGATGATTTCGAATGTTGCATGACCTTGAGCAAACGTCGTCGAGGCTTCATAACTTTGTGCCGCAATCGCTTTTGGATCCGTCGTCTCAACTTTCATTTGTGCAGCGCTGCTGCGAGTTGGGCGCAGTAGAACCTGTTCACCCACTTTTGGTTCGTTACGCACTTCCACCCGCATACCATCAAGATAAAAAGCATTGCCCGAGGAATTTGCGTCAACTTTCACGGTTTCGCCATTTGGCTTGGTCACGCTGTAGCGGTCGCCATCATAGCGCAGTGAATATTCACCGCCCTTCAACGCACTAATGTTGTCGATATAGACGGCCATATCCGCTGTGGATTGGGGGCCCGTAATAACTCGTGATTGAGCCAGTTCTTCTGAGTTCACATCGGTAAACAACGGGTCGCCGACATTGCCGTTATGATCCAAACCCTGCGATTGAAGATGGTTGATTTCACTAGAGAGTCCTGTAGCAAGACGACCAAGCTCATCCATCACTTGTGGAATGTGCTCGTCGCGCATCTTTAACATCGCGCCAATTTTTCCGTCAATATCATCCGCTTTGATCGCTTTGATGCCACCGCCTTCTACCATCGCAAGGCGACGTTGGTGTACATCTGGAGAGCCATCAATCATCTTAAGTTGGCTGGCTTCTGTGCCTGAAACGAGCGTATGACCATTGCCAATATGGACGTTGAAGCCTTCCGAGTTTTTGCGCGGTGTGACCGTTACTTTGGTGTATTCGGAAAGCTCTTTGACCAATTTTTCGTGTTGGTCCATCAAATCATTGTGAGGGCCTGGAGTGCGCATCATTAAGCGGTGCATATCACGGATTTCAACCGCCAGTTGGTTCACGCGCTCAATCCCCATATCCAGCGATTTGTTCGTCACATCTGATTGCTGGCGCACAGTCTCATGAAATTCGTTTAGGGTATCACTCAGTAGCTTGGCTTTTTCCAATACGACTTTACGTGCGCCCATATCATTTGGGGTATCCGCCATGGTTTTCACCGCATCAAACCATTCATTGAGGTTCTCTGGGATTTTCTTCGATGCCACCGATGACAACATGCTTGAAAGCAAATCAAGATTTTTTTCGTTGTCGAGCTTATTCGCATAGTTAGTGGTGGAGAGGTTAAGCTCTTTCACGGCAAACTCATCCCAAGAGCGGCGAACATTTTCCACATGCACGCCCATGCCGTAGGTAGAACCACCAAATTGACGCGGATCGTTGGTGCCTTGTATGACAGACTGACGGCTGTAACCTTCTGTATTAGCATTAGAAATGTTATGACCAGTCGTATTTAACTGTCTCTGAGCAGTAAGCACACTTTGAGTACCTACATTCAGAAGATCTGACGCCATACATGCCCCCAAAAACGAAATAAAATCGGTATTAACCGATCACCTAATTAGAAATTAGCAAAAGGTGTGCCAATTTATATAGGAGGTTCAACAGCTAAAAAGAAAGGCTTGCGATTGGGCAAGCCTTAGGGAAATTGAATGTGACAATATCGAAGATATATCGCCGTTAAAAACGTGAGTTACATGCTTTCGATTTTTTTCTTCACTTGCAGAACTTTGTCCGCGTAGTTAGGGTCCGTTGCGTAACCTGCGTTATGTATGCCACGAATAAATGCTTCAGAGCCACCACCTTGCTGAAGTGCGGTCTCGTAACGAGGATTATCACTCAAAAAACGGACATAATCATTAAAGCTGTCTTGGTAGCTAGAGTAAGCGCGAAAGGCCGCAGTCTCTTTCACTGGGGTATTATCATGAAACTCCAGTGTCTGGGTGGTAACTTTGTCACCCTGCCAACTACGATCCGCTTTGATGTTGAACAGGTTGTTACTGCTGCCACGTGCGTTTTGCACCACCTTTTGTCCCCAACCCGTTTCTAGAGCGGCTTGAGCAAGCAATAATGAAGGCTCAACACCTAATGCTTTTGCCGCACGATCTGCGTATGGCTTCATCGAATTAACGAAAGATTCAGGTGTATCAAAACGAGATGGTTCTGACTCCGGGCGCGCAATGTCTAACCCAGAGCGAGACAGTTGACCGGATTCGATCAAGCGTTGTTCAATTTCACGCGCTTTCTTCGGATCCACACGACGGTATTCCACCGCATTGTTTACCGCATCGCGCATTGCCGTTTCACTCTTGTCGTTGCTCTGACCAACCGTCAACTGCTGAACAATCATGTCAGCCAAGCCCATTGAACCAGACGCACTCAACTCACTGGCCATCTGCTCATCCAGCATTTGACGATAAAACTTTTCATTTTGACTGTTCATGAAATTTGATTCGAAGCCTTCATTGGCTTCGCGCATCGATTTTAGCATCATCGAAGTAAAGATAGATTCAAACTGACGAGCCGCAGCGCGCAGCGCTTCTTGTTCACCCTCTTTGCCTTCTTTTACTGCCTTTTGACGCAGTGAATCTAGCGAGCTGATGTCATGAATAAAGCCGATATCGTTAGGATTGTTTACCACCGTTCACCTCCTAATCGATTAGATGATGATCAGCTGGCCTTCAATAGCGCCAGCTTGTTTCAATGCTTGTAGAATGGCCATTAAGTCAGAAGGTGCAGCGCCTACTTCATTGACTGCGCGAACCAGATCATCAAGCGTCAAGCCTGGTTCGAACTTAAACATTTTGCCTTTCTCTTCGTTCACTTCGATATCAGAGTCTGGCACAACCACCGTTTGACCGCCCGAGAAGCCGTTTGGTTGGCTCACATTAAAGCTTTCTTTAATCGCTACCGTCATACCACCGTGCGTCACTGCCGCAGGCTTAAGACGAACATGCTTGCCAACAACGATAGTACCCGTACGAGAGTTCACTATGATCTTCGCCGCGCCATCAGCCGGGTCGAACTCTAAGTTTTCGATGGCTGACAAGAATGCGACTCGTTGGCTTACATCGCGTGGTGCACGCACGCGGACCGATGTGGCATCGACGGCACTCGCCATTTGCGGGCCAAGGAAACTGTTCACTGCATCAGCCATGCGCTGCGCTGTAGTAAAGTCTGATTCAAGTAGGTTAAAGGTGATGTAATCGCCACGGCCAAATGGGCTTGGTATCTCGCGCTCGACCATTGCACCACTAGAGATAAGGCCTACTGTTGGATTGTTACCGACAATCTTTGAACCGTCCGCGCCCTCAGCACTGAATCCGCTTACCACCAAGTTACCTTGTGCAACCGCGTAAACTTGTCCATCAAGACCTTTCAAAAACGTTTGTAGTAATGTACCGCCACGTAGGCTTTTCGCACTGCCGATAGAAGAAACGGTCACATCAACTTGCTGACCCGGCTTTGAAAATGGAGGAAGCTCTGCCGTTACCATGACAGCGGCAACGTTTTTAATTTTTGGCTTGGTACCTGGCGGCATTTGAATGCCGAAGTTTTGCAGCATGGCCGCAAAACTTTGCTCTGTAAACGGGTTAGATTCCCCAGTACCGGGTAAGCCTGAGACCAAACCGTAACCCACAAGTTGGTTGCTACGCACACCTGCCACTTGCGCGACGTCTTTGATACGTGCAGCTTGGGCTGAGGTTGCAAACAGTGAAACGCTCAGCAGTGCTAATAAGATTCTTTTCATGCTTACTTAATCTCTTGCCGTCAATTTGCCGTCATTTGCGGCGTCTTACAAAGCGACATTAAAGAATCGTGCCAAGAAGCCCGGCTCTTGCATATCTTGTGCTAGGCCTGTGCCTGAGTATTGAATTCTTGCGTTAGATACACGGTTTGACGCAATCGTATTGTCGAAGTTGATATCATCAGGACGAATTGTACCGCTCAAACGAATGTACTCATCGCCAGTATTTAACGTCATCCATTTCTCACCACGGATCACAAGGTTACCGTTTGCCAGCACTTCAATCACTTCCACCGTGATGTAACCGCTAATGCTGTTGCTTTGCTTAGCAGAAGAGTCACCGACGAAGGTGTTGGTGTTGTTTAGTTCGTACGAGAAGTTGTATTTGCCGCCAATTTGCAGCTCTTGACCACCGACAGACAGAGGTTCCATCGTTGCATCGTTGGTTTTCGATAAGTCCGCGTTCGCGCTCTTAGTCGCACGTGTGGTTTCATCTAGCGTTACAGTAATGATGTCACCGATACCACGTGGCTTAGAGTCATCATAAAGATCGGTAATGTGCTCAGCGCTGAACAATGAACCTGTTGCCGCAGCGTAATGCTCTGGCTTCTGTTTAGGGTGAATCGGTGCCCACGCAGGATCGCCAGCGACCGGATCCGTTCTGCCACGTAAAGTGTCAATGATGCCGCTACTCTCTTCTTGCGATTTATCACCTTCAACCGCATCCACAACGGTGGTCGTTTGCGTCACTTCAACCGTCTCGATGGGGTCGAGCATTGTGCAACCAGACATCGTGGCGATAAGTGCAAGTAGACAAATACGTTTCATCATTGGCTCCTTAATTATTCGTCCTAGTTATCACAACTGCTGATTCACAAAGCTCATCATCTTATCAACCGATGAGATCACTTTTGAGTTCATTTCATACACGCGCTGCGCTTCAATCATGTTGACCAGCTCTTCAGTCACATTCACGTTGGATGCTTCCAACATCGACTGACGGATCTCACCCAAACCATCGAGACCAGGGACACCTTCTTGTGGGTCACCACTTGCGCCTGTTGGTAAGTAAAGGTTTTGACCAATTGGCTCTAAGCCGCCTGGGTTAACAAAATCCGTAATCGTCAACTGTCCAACAACCTGATTGTCTTGCTGGCCTCGTACTCGCACCGACACTTCACCATCGGTACCAACAGTGATAGAAATCGCGTCTTCAGGAATGACAATTTCTGGTTCTACCGGGTAGCCAGAACCAGAGGTCACCAGTGTACCTTCACCATTTAACGTGAATTGACCATTACGGGTGTAACCGATATTGCCGTCAGGCATCGTGACTTGGAAGAAGCCATCGCCTTCCACCATCATATCTAATGCGTTGGTCGTGGTTTGCGCGTTACCGTGGGTGTGCACCTTTTGCGTTGCCACGACTTTAGAACCCGCCCCCAGCATTAAGCCACTTGGAAGCTCTGTATTTTGAGATGACTGACCACCTGGTTGGTTGATGTTTTGGTAAAACAAATCTTCGAATACTGCACGGCTCTTTTTGTAGCCCACGGTTGAAGCGTTCGCCAAGTTGTTCGAAATCGTTGCGATATTGGTCTGCTGAGCGTCTAGACCCGTTTTACTTACCCATAGTGCTGGATGCATTGTGAACCTCTAACTCTGTTAACTCATACGAAGCAATGAATCTGAAGATTTATCCATCTCTTCAGCGGTGCTCATCATTTTGACCTGCATTTCAAACTGACGCTGTAGATCAATCAGTGCGGTCATTTCACCTACGGCGTTGACGTTACTACCTTCAATTGCACCAGTTTGGATGCTGATGGTTCCATCTGCTTCGTAAGGCTGATTTGGAGTTTTGTGGCGAAATAAGCCATTGGTATCTTTAAACAAACTTTGATCGTCTGTACGTACAAGCTTAATACGATCAACCACGGCTAATTCTTCAGCCGGCGCACCTTGAGGCAGTACAGAGATAGTGCCATCACGACCGATTTCAATTTTTGAGACAGGAACAGGTAAGGTAATCGGTGCGTTGTTTTCACCAAGCACCACGTGACCACTTGCGTTAGTCAGTAAACCGTTTTGATCCACTTTTAGATTACCGTTACGCGTCAAACCTTCTTTACCGGTGTGATCCATAACAGAGATCCAACCACTGCCTTCAACGGTAATATCGAGATCGCGGCCTGTCGTAATCACACTGCCTTGAGCAAAGTTATGCCCAGGACGTTCTGTCATACTGAATACACGCGAAGGGTGACCTTCACCATAAGCTTGCATAGAACGAGCTTGAGCTAAATCAGCACGAAAGCCAGTCGTACTTACGT
Organism: Vibrio sp. PID17_43; assembly: GCF_002608565.1. Lineage (GTDB taxonomy): Bacteria > Pseudomonadota > Gammaproteobacteria > Enterobacterales > Vibrionaceae > Vibrio. The sequence continues at coordinate 49,416 of NZ_LIXM01000010.1, read as the reverse complement.
TTGCCAGGTTGTTGGCACGCAATTGCAGGGCCTGCATATTTTGCTTGGCGCCACTCATTGCGAGAAACAGTGCGCGATCCATAAATTACTCCAAAAATTCTCTGTACCATGGAGTAAACAGCAAAAGCTATGCCAATATTAAAATGTCTCTATTAATCAGAGAATTGAGTTGAAATGCGCGGATTATCGGAAGTAATTTAAGATGAATATACCGAAGGAGAGGCAAGTTTTTAACCACCGAGCGGCAACAGCGGCAAACAGGAGATCAAAACAAGCTCAACCTGAACTGAGGTGTGTTCCGGTTGAGCATTAGATGAATGTCATACTATTATCAAACGAAGCGGCAAGTGCACGCAGCGTTGGATGAAACAGATTATCGAACTATCGGTCTAGCGAATCTGCAGGATATTTTGTTGCAGTTGGTTGTGTACTTCTAGCGCACGTGAGTTTGCTTGGAAGTTGCGTTGAGCAGAAATCAGATCCACCAACTCCTGAGTCATATCAATGTTTGACTGTTCCAGCGTACCGTTGTTGATCGTGCCAAAAGAGCCTTTGTTTGACTCACCCCAGATCTTGTCACCAGAAAACTGAGTTGAATCCCATTGAGTGCCGCCTTTCTTATCTAGGCCTTGTTCGTTAGGAACTCGTACTAATGCCACTCGCCCCAATGTCACGTTTTCACCGTTTGAGTAAGTACCCAATACGCTACCGTACTCATCAAAATCGATCTTTGTTAAGAAGCCCGTGGTTGCACCGTCTTCATCAAACTTGGTTAGCTCAAACGGCGCGGCAAACTGAGTCGCTGAATTTAGACCGAAGTTAAGCGTCTGTGCTGGATCGGCACCATTTAGATCCACCGGACTGCCATTTGTTGCTGGGTCACCCAGTGCAACAGAAGTGATTGGCTGACCATTGTTCAAGCTTGCCAACGTACCATCGTTGTTGAACTTCATTGTGTGGCCAATGTGTCCCGTCTGCGTTGCAGCATCACCATTAGCAACGTTTAGCGGTTTCTCACCTGCTTTGTCTGTTACGGTATAGTAGGTTTGCCACGTGTTCGGCTGGGTTTGATCTTTCAAGTAGTAGGTCGTTAACTTGTAAGATTGACCCATCGAGTCATAAATCGTTGAAGACGTAGAACGGTTATAGGTCTCTGGATTTGAAAAATCGAATTGGGTTGGATCTTTCAAATCACCATTTGCCGGCAAGTTCACGCCCACTTCAATATTTGCTGTCTGCTTTGGCTTACCAAATTCAGCAGGAATTTTGAGTGGTTGAGGCTCATAAGAGAGAACGTCACCTGTGTCTTTATTCACTTCGTAACCAAGCAAAAACTCATCGTTGGCCGTTACCATGTAGTTATCTTTGTTCAAATGAAAGGCACCATTACGGGTCAATTCATTCTGTTGTGGCACCATGCGTTCTTTTGCCACCGCAAAGAAGCCAGAGCCCGCTACACGTAAATCCATTGGGTTGTTGGTATAAATGCTTGAACCTTCGTGAAACTGCTGCGCCACTTGATTTGCTTGCGCACCACCACCCGGTGTGGTCTTTGCGTTAGTGAATAAAGAATTTGAATACACATCGCTGAACTCCGCACGAGACTCTTTAAAGCCGTAGGTGTTGGCGTTCGCAATGTTATTACTTGTGGTGTTCAAATCCAGTTGAGCGGAGGACAGACCGCTTAAAGATACATATGACATTCCAAAATCTCCTAATCTAACATGCTATTGATTACGCTTTGCCGACTTCCAACACTTCTGCAAGTCGAACTGGCGATTCAAAGCCTGCCAGATTGAGTAATACGTTTCCGTCGCCCTTACCTAGCAACACACTATTCACGTTCGCATAAGTCGATACTGGAAACTCTTGCGATGTCCCTTCGACCAAGCCAGACGCTTTCACATTGTATTTGCCAGCAGGTAATGGATTTCCGTTTTCATCATTACCGTCCCAAAGCACACGAGTGTCACCGGCTGGTTTCGCACCTACCTCAAAAGTACGCACCAGTTGGCCAGCTTCGTTTTCCACTCGAACAAATAGGTTATCGAGTGGCTGTGTAAGCTTCACCATTGCCGCCATGCTCGCATTGTCTTGCTTCACACCCGCCGCACCTGGGACCAAAACGTCACGACCAACCAAAGAGGAAGCCTGCAATGCTTGGTTTGACGTCATTGACGAGTTTAAGCTCTCAAACTGAGAGTTCATCTTGCCGATACCATCTACGGTCGCAAATGACGCCATTTGCGCAATCATCTGGTCATTACCTACCGGCTTAAAAGGATCCTGCTGAGACAATTGCTTAGTGAGCAAAGATAGGAAGTCTTCCTGTTTCAGGTCCTGCTTACCTGTGCTCTCGTTGGCTTTTTTGTTCTCTTGTAGGCTTTTAAGCTGGTCGATGTAGGACAAGCCGCTTTGACCAATGTTATTAATTCCGGCCATACGCTACCCCCTTACCCTATTGACCCATCTGCAGCGTACGCAGCAGCATCTGTTTACTAGAATCAGCCACTTGCACATTGGTTTGGTAAGCGCGAGAAGCTGAAATCATATTTGCCATTTCTTCCATTACATTCACGTTTGGCTTGTAGATGTAGCCTTCTTCGTTTGCAAGGGGATGATCAGGGTTGTACTCCGCATTCAGCGGTTTATCGCTTTCTACAATACCCAGAACTTTCACCGGCACCGTATCACCGCCACGCATGGCATTACTTAACTCAGCACCAAACACAGCATGACGCGCCTTGTAAGTGTCTTTCGCAGAGCTGCTGACACTGTCGGCGTTGGCCAAGTTGCTCGAGGTAGTATTCAGACGAACAGACTCAGCGCTCATTGCAGAACCTGTCACATTAAAAACGTTAAATAAGCTCATCTAAATTATTGCCCTTTGATTGCTTTGGTTAAGTTCTTGAATTTGCCGCCTAGAAAGTCTAGCGAGGCTTGGTGTCTAATTTGGTTTTGCATAAACAAGTTACGCTCTAAATCCAAATCAACTGTATTGCCATCGCCTGTATCTGGTTGAGTAGGAAGACGATACAGTTTATCCCCCGTCAACGTAGTAGTGGCAGGAATGTGCCGACCATCCGTTCGGCTAAGACCGATGCTTGCCCCTGAACTTGCCGCCTGTAATTCCTTAGCAAAGTCTAAACCTCTTGATTTGTAGCCAGGCGTGTTTGCTTGCGCGATGTTGGTGGAAATCACCTCCGCGTTGCGCTCGCGTACACCCACCGTGTGTTGGTGAATACCTAGTGCATTGTCAAAAGAAATAGCCATGTTTGCCTCTACATTAAGAACTGACCGTCATTAGTAACCAAAAGCAATTAGCATGCCAAAAAGCGATGTACCGTTTTGCCGTTTGGTTATCAACGTAATGGATCGCAATAAGCAAGCCAAAGTAGGTGATTGAATGTCATATCAAGTCAGTTAATCAATCTGACTCACTAAAAAATATACACCCTTTGATGCATTGAAGGCAAAAATGGCCAGATCTTTAACGAGGAGAAACGCAGAAATGAGTAACGAAATGGTGGGATGGAAAGGAACAAAAAGAAAAGCCTGAAACAAGGTCAGGCTTCATTGTTTTAAAAAGAGTCCGCTATTTTAGCTTATCGCTACTTTAACTTGTAAATAATACCTGGATTACAGCGCACCATTTCAAATTTGTCGGTCAAACCAGTGAGCGATTCCGAAGCACCCAACAGCAGGTAACCACCAGGGTTTAAGCTGTTTGCCATTTGGTTCAGCACTTTCGATTTCATCTCTGGTGAGAAGTAGATCAAGACATTACGACAAAAAATAATGTCGAATTTCCCTAAAAGGGCGTAACTGTCCATCAAGTTCTGAGGACGGAAATTCACCATACGTTTTACGTTATCTTTTACTTTCATGCGTCCATCACCTGCGTCTTCAAAGAACGTACGGCGACGTTCTGGTGAAAGACCACGCCCCAAAGCAAGGTTGTCGTAAACACCCGCACGGCACATATCCAACATATTTGAAGAGATATCGGTTGCCGTGATCGATACGCTAGGCAGCAATCCAGGCTTACGCTGCTGTGTCTCTAGCACCGTCATCGCCATTGAGTACGGCTCCTGACCAGAAGAGCTAGCCGCTGACCAAATCTTAATTGGTCGTTTATTTGCCGCCATCTCCGGCAAGAGTTTGTCAGCTAATACCGTGAACGGATAAGTATCTCGAAACCACAATGTTTCGTTCGTCGTCATTGCATCCACTGCAGCAATACGCAGTTCACGATTGCGCCCTGTTACGACATCACGCAGCAAATCAGACAACGATGCGAGCTTAAACTTAGTCACCAGTGGGCTCAATCGGCTGCGTACGAGGTATTGCTTACTGTCACCTAATACGATGCCACATTGTGATTCTAGAAAACGGCTAAAGTCACGATACTCTTGATCACTGATTGTAATAGCAGTCATTAATGTCTCTTTTATTGTATTAATGCAGATTTAACTGCGTTCCCCAACTCACCTGGGTTAAATTTCGCAATGAAGGAGTTTGCCCCTACTCGCTCGACCATCGCTTGGTTGAAGACACCACTCAATGAAGAGTGAAGAATAACATAAAGGTTCTTCAAATCTGCATTTCTGCGAATTTCAGCGGTTAACGTATAGCCATCCATTTCTGGCATTTCGATATCAGAAATGACCAAAGAAATCTGATCGTAGATGCTACCTTCTTGCGCCATTTCTAGCAGCTTATTGTATGCTTCTTTACCATCTTTCACCGAGATCACTTCAAATCCGATGGCGCTAATCGCTCGTTCCACTTGCTTACGAGCGACCGTTGAGTCATCCGCGATTAAAATGCGGCGTACTATCGGCTTCGCCTGCTCTGCTTGAGCGATTTCTTCACCAATGGTCGAATCCATGGTTTCGTCTACCGGTGCAATCTCTGCCAAGATTTTCTCAACGTCCAGGATTTCTACTAGCTCGTTGTCGATGTTGGTTACTGCGGTTAGATAATGTGCTTTACCTGCGCCGTCAGGCGGCGGCAAAATCGCTTCCCAGAGCATGTTAATAATGCGCTCAACTGAAGAGACTAAGAACGCTTGAATAGTTCGGTTAAATTCCGCGATCACAACAAAACATTTATCGATATCTGTCGTTGGGCGACCACCGATCGCCAAACTCAAGTCAATCACTGACACGGTATGGCCACGGATATGAGCAACACCTTTTACTAGAGGGTGTAGATTTGGCAATAACGTCAATTTAGGACACTGCAGTACTTCTTTTACTTTGAATACGTTAATACCGTAGCGCTGTCGTCCCATCAACCGAAAAGTCAGTAGCTCCAATCGGTTTTGGCCGACGAGTTGCGTACGCTGATTCACCGAATCAAGAATCCCCGTCATATGCTCATCTCCATCTCAAACTTTTTGTTTTTAAATGATACTCTACGACTGGCAGGCATAATACCAGGGAAACAGTATGGCGCACCATAATATAATAGCGACACCATTGACTATGACTATAGGTAGAGCAGTCATCACAAAGTACGCTAAGTCTATCGGCATTATGCTCAGTATGTTTAGCTTTTTTGTGCAGTCAGCAACAGAAAACCAACTCGAACAAATTAGAACCGCTGCCGAGCAACATATTCTTACCACGGTCGAGCAACCAGTCGGAGGAGAATTGTCAGTGGGCGCGGCAAATATTGATCCACGTATTAGAGCCACTGATTGCCCTGAGCCCCTTACTACGTCTGCATCTTCAACCAGTAGCACACGCAGTAATATCAATGTATTAGTTGAGTGTCCGATCGATAACTGGAAGGTGTATGTTCCGGTTCGGATTTCTGCATCTGTACCAATGATCGTTGCGACTCGTCAACTGGGGCGTGGCGAAATCATCAGTGCTTCGGATATCACTACATCGATGATCGAATTACAGCGCTTTCGTAAAGATGGCTTTACTCGCGAGGAACAAGTGATTGGGGCAAAACTAAAACGCAATGTACGCTTGGGTGATGTGGTCGAGCGCAATGATGTGTGTGTGGTTTGCCGCAATGAAAAAGTGACGATCAAAGCGGTGAAATCAGGCATGACCATTACCACTAAAGGTACGGCATTACAGGATGGTTCCACTGGTGATCAAGTAAGAGTGAAAAATGACAAGTCCCAACGTATAATAGAAGGCATTGTGACTGGCATTGCGGAAATCACCATCACCTTTTAGTCCTGTTTGATAACTTACTGGCGGTGATGGAAAAATGTACAATAAAAATGCAAAAATTCCCTAAAGTTATTTTGCTAATGGTCGATAGTCTGGATACCAGTATTACGATACGAATTTAAGGTTGAAATATGGTAAGTATAGATAATATACGCTCAGGCCAGATGACGACGACAAGTCGCTCACCTGCCCGTAATGATTCTACGGCGACAAGCACCACGGAATCAAAAAAAGCGCTAGCACAACAAGACGCCGTCTCATTGAGCCAGCAAGGTAAGGCCGTCAGCAAGCTGCAAAAGGATATGGCTGCATCTCCAGCTTATGACAGTGCAAAAGTAGCGGCAATTAAAGAAGCAATCGCAAACGGCTCATACAAAGTTGATCCAGAAAAACTGGCCGACAATATGATTAAGTTTGAAAACGAATTGCAAGGCAAAAGCTAACTGACTTAGGCCCAAGGTAAGTATTGATGGCAGCATTAGTCGATCTTGTTAACTTCCAGCTGGAAAATGCAAAAGCACTTTCTGGTGTGTTACGCCAAGAAACACAAGCGATCACCGCTCGTGTCTCTTCTGAGATCGAGAAATTTGCCAAAGAAAAAATGACACTCATTGATCAACTGAGAACCACCGATCAACGAATTGCCTCTCACCCGCACGTCAATCAACTTACTGATGACGCAAACCTAAGTCAGGTTGTCGCACAGATCCAATCCATCATCCTCGATTGCCAACACACCAATCAAATAAATGGGGAATCGCTCAACCGTGCTCAATTGAGCTTCAACAAGCTCAACAATATGCTTCAGCATACCCACGGTAAGATCGGCATGACCTACAATGCCGGCGGTAAAACTCATACCATCTCAACGCTCGGCACGAACATCAAAGCCTAAAAACGCGCCTTGCTCTCCTGCCCATCCCTGTTAGCACTGAATGTCGCACATAAAAAAGCAACCAATTGTTGCCAATCAGTCGCTAGAAAAAATTACCTGATTCGTAGAAATGGGTTAAAACAAGGTCTGCTGACGCTTCTCAGGTACCTGTTGTACTTCACCGTAATCACGCAGTTTATCCATCTTACGGATGTCTAAACGAAGCTCAGTAACGTAACTGTCTTCAACTAGATAGCTACGCACAACCTCCGCCCCACGGATCACACCATCAACGGCACCCGTTGTCGTTTCAATACCAAGACGCTGATCTTCTAGCTCAGCACGGCCGCTTACTCGCATACCATACACTTGCTCAGCTAACTCTCGGTAAGCATCAATCTTCGACGCACGCATAGCACGAACACGCTTCTCTTCTACCGTGCGGCCAGTTTGCTCACTCACGCTCGCGTAGCCCACCGCAACTAAAATATCATCTTGGCGCATCTGTTGTAATGGCTGACAGCCCACCAGCACCAATGTCACTAGAATAAATAATAACTTTTTCATGCTTGTTTCCTACGGGCGGAGAATCACAGTGTATGGTTGTCGAATGGTAGGATCAGAACGAATCAATACCCCGTCTTGAGTACGGATACTATTCAGTGTATCTAAATCACGGCCAATACGATCTGCTGGCAAAAATGCTTGTGCTGAAGCCACAACAATACGGCTTTGCATACCGACAATACGTGCATTCACTAAAACGCCACCTTCCTGACGTAACATCGTTCCAGTCAGTACGTATTGAATTTGTTGTTCATGCGCCAAATCTTGCCAATCACGACTTAGAGCAAAGTCACCTTGTTGAGTCACCTGAATAGACCCTGTCGTTTTAAAGTCCACGACCTTAAAACCACGACGTTGGAATTGGTGAATAAACCCTTCCGATATCGAGTTACCCAACCAGTTAGTCGCATCCATATTTTGCAAATCAACAAATGATGTAATCGCAACAGGTGTACGTGATGACACCGCTACGTTTGAAACCATCAACTCTTCCGTCATGCTTTCAATAAAGAAGTCCATTGTGTGGCGTGGGCTGTCCATGAGCATGAACTGGCTGCCGGAATACGGTTCTTTACCATTGTAAATTGGTGAGTACGCGCACGATGTCAAAAGCGTCATCATCGATGCGGCAACAAGCCATCTTTTCATGGTTTGATTCTCCAGATAATCTTAGGTGTCACTGTTTTTTTGATTACTTCTCTGCCGAGAAATGCAATATTGGAACAGTCCTTGCTTTCTTCTGTTGTCAAACTTACAAAAAGCCACCAAACTTCATTGCAATTGATAAAGCAATATCTATACCCAAACGGCAAGAAACAATGAAAAAAATATTTTTTAGCGTAATTTCAATTACTTTTATATTATTTCTGCCATTTCGTACGGCAGCGTCATGGTATGAAGTGACAGGCATTGCCACGATCGTTTCTTCAGATGAAGCGGCAAGGTTGCACGCATTAGAGGATGCACTCTTCAAAGCCGTCAATTTTTCGGGCGCAGATATTGGCAGCATTAGCAATTTGATGCCACTGCTAGAAGAAAACCGCAAAGAGTACCTATTCACTAATCATGAAGTACGCTACATCTTGGTGGAATCAGAGCGCAAACGCCGTGGCAAAATGGAAATGAAGATCCGTGTGGACATCTATCCATCGGCAACGGGTTGCCACGTGAATCAATATAAGAAAACCGTGTTGGTCGGCAACATCGACGTCGTGTCACCGCAGCAAGCAGTGATGGGACAAATTTACCGTGTGGGTGATGATTTCAGTGATGTAGTAAACCGCCAATTGGACCAAACTTCTCGTAGCTTTGTCTCGGTTGGCACAACCGATTATTCAATCCATAGCCACTATCCAGAGCGAACCCAAATGATCGCCCAGGACAACGGTGCACAGTACATCATTGGCGGAGAAGTCACCGACCTGACGGCGACGGTTGATGCTAAAGTGCTTAAAGATGATATCATCAATCGACAGTTTGCATTGGAAATAAAGGTTTACGATGGAAAAACCGGTCACGAGGTTTACCAAAAAAACTACCGTGAAGTCGCGCGTTGGCCATTTGCCAAAACCAGTCAAGTCGATACAAGCAGCGCACGTTTTTGGGCATCCACTTACGGTGAAATGATGCTGCGTGTAAGCCGTAATATTATGCTCGACTTAGAATCAGAGCTGTCTTGCAAAATCACTTTACCAGAAGTAGTAGCCGTGTTTGGTAATACAGTCACCATGGATCTCGGTCGCATGCACGGCGTGAAAGAAGGCGACAAGCTGCAATTGTGGCATACCGCCTCTTTCATCGACCAAAAGGGTCTGCCACGTAATAAAGTCTCGCAGAGCGCTATCACGTTAACGGTTTCACGACTCTACGAGCACGAAGCAGAGCTGACCATTGACCAGCCAAATCTGGCATCAAGCGTACAGATTGGTGACGTAATGAACAAAGTGCTTTAAAAACATGAACAGAGTCTTGTTATGTGACTGTTTTTTTATATCATACACCACGTATCTGAATTAACGCCCCCATGGCACAGCTGGATAGCGCAGTCCCCTCCTAAGGGACAGGTCGTAGGTTCGAATCCTACTGGGGGCGCCATCTTTTTTCAGCTCGTTAGTATTACTTTCCAGAGTCAAGAAACATAGAAATTAAATCGTTGTTATCCATGCTCTCTCCATTTAATAACCGAGCGAGCACCTCACTGCCAAGTAATTGTGGCGATAATAAAACATCAGGCTGAACTCTTTTTATTTTGTTCATGTTTTTACTATCATTGACAATTACCACCGTTTTTGCATTTGGATTAAGATCCTTTGCAGACAGAACAATAAATGCGTTGTCTGCATCGGTGTCAGTGAGAGCAAGAATCGCTTTGCAGTTTTCTAATCCCGCACTCTTTAACACTGATGTATCGCAGCTGTCTCCGGATATAATGTCATACTTTCCTTCCAGACTTTGTTCAATTTGCTGAAATTCATCGGTTGGTCGAATAGTAATAATCGTAATTGCCAAACCGCGCTCTCTTAATCGAAGCACCGTATTCATGGCCATTGTAGAGGTACCGCAAATAATAAAATGATCTTTCCTTTCCATCACTTTTCTATCTCCCTGAATTAACTTACCAAAACTTTTATTGAGTAATGGACCAAGCACGGTGCTCAATGATGTTGCAAAAATGGCAATCCCAGCAGTAATCATGGAGGCAGAAAAAAGTCTCGCAGAATCACTCACTGGCAAAATGTCACCATACCCCACCGTTGTCATCGTAACCAGAGAGAAATAGAACGCCGTTGTCAGCGAATCAATTTCTGGCTTAAACCCGTCTCCAAAGTACAAGCTGCCATAAGTAGAGTAGATAATAAGAATGATAATACTGATAAAAGCAACGATACTACCTGCTGCTGTACTGCTATGATGAAAATGCTTTCGTAAAAAAACCATGACAAACAGCGTCAATACACCTAATGAAAAGTTAACAGTGAGATTAGGAAAGTACTGCGCAGTAAATATGAGATAAACGATCAGCAAAATACAGCTCATCGCCCATGCAGCTCTTGCTTTGAAAAATAGTCCAATGCAATTTAACAATTGAAAGACGCCAAGCAATAGCCAAGGCAAGTTCTTTATCGTTTCAAAGTTAAGCTTTGAAATATCATCAATTAAAAAAATAATATCAAAAGATTGATTTGCACCAAAAGCGACGTCAAATATTAATATACTATTAAGTAACACCATCAATGATGCTATAATATATCCGTACTTTTCCCACATATTATTCACCCATCATTGACATTACTCATGCACTCGTAAATGTTATTCATTTACGCGTGCATTAAAAATATTCCATCCCATTTTGTTTGCAACAGACTTGATCATCAACTGACCTCGAACACTGTTTCCGGCTTCATCCAAAGGCGGGGAAAACGCTGCCAGCGCCCCAACATTGGGAATAACGGCAACCAAGCCGCCCCCTACGCCACTTTTACTAGGTAACCCCACCTCAAATGCCCAGTCCCCACTGCGTTCGTACAATCCCTCTGTTGTCATTTCTGCCAACAAGGAAGGAACCAATGAATTCTTTAAAACCGTTTCTGAAGTAACAGGATTAACGCCGCCGTTGGCAAGACACGCCCCCATTGTGGCAAGATCAACACAATTAAAAAGCGTAGAGCATTGCCTGGTATACACATCACACGCTTCAAAAGGATCAGAGTACATGCATTTTGAGGCCCCAAGAAGCAGAGCAATCGCTTTGTTATGCGTGTTCGTGCTCTGCTCTGATTTGTTAACTTGTGCAGATAATTTGATCTTGCTCCCCGCCATAGCCGATTGCATCTCCAGTATCTTGCTCCATCGTTCTTCTGCGCCCGTTGCTTTCACCAAACTTACTGTGGCCATTGCCCCTGCATTCACTAACGGGCTTAACGGTTTTCCGTTATGAAGCTCTAACGCCATCACCGAATTAAATGGTAGTCCAGTCGCATCAGCGCCAATTTTTTCATGCAACACTTTACTGCCATGCTGATTAAGCGCTAATGCCAACGTCATCACTTGGGAAATCGACTCTATGGCAAATTTATATTCTGTATCGTCAATGGCATGCATATGACCAGATACCGATACAAAGCACAGCCCAGTCAAATCTGATGGAACTTTCGCCAATTCTGCCGCGACGAGTGAAACGGGCACTAAGAATACGATGGCAGCAAAAATGTAGTAAAAAATTGAACTCCGTCCGTATTCCGCTTCTGCAGGCAGCTCCCTTAAGCTCACCACTGCCACGATATTGAGCATCGCTAATGCAAAGATGCTTATGCCTTTATTGGTTGTCTTACCTGAGTTTGCCATTTCAGATACCGGTCATTGGTTTTTCCCTATCAATTTTAGGTGGGGAATCGGCATTTTGATAAAAATCTTCAGTAATTATTTCAATGTTAACCACTTTCGGCCGCTGTCATCTTTCATTCGCTTCTGACACGATTCATCGGGAAGGTCGTCACGACACCTTTGCTTTTTTCACGGTGTATCGAACGTCATTGATGGCAAAATACCATCATGTACCCAAGAGACTTCAAGATGCGGAATTCAGAGCGTAGTCACTGATTCAAATTCAAGGAAAACAACGCAGTGTAATAGCTAGCTCTTTCCAAGTTGTTTGTCGCAGCTATTTTTTTGAAAAAGAAAGTGCCTCAGTGGCACGTTCCCGCAGGGCGAGGTTACTTGGGTATAGGTCCTTCTCACGAAAATCAAGTTCGATTGTGCACATTTACAATTTTGAATTTTATTACTTTAATTATCGGTAAGATTTGCTTACCCTTTGCCTATTAATAAGATTATTAATTATCGCTATGTCTAAAAGCAATTTAATAACTAACACCGGACACCGATTTATTTCTAAAGGCAAAACGGCCTTTAAGATCCACATTCATACCCCTGACGATACAGTATTGCATCGCTCTGTAGGCTTTGTTCGTCTTGGTGAGGAAAAAGCGTTAAAGAAAGCCATTAAGTTGCGAAATGAATTAGGACTTGAAATGTGGGGCAAGTTTTGGCGTCGCCTTTTGAAAGACCCTTATCTGATGACAAGGCTACCGCACAGTGTCGAACCCAAGATAGTGCACAAACCCAATCCTACCCTTGAAGACCCAAACAACCGCGATACTTGCTACATCGCAAAGTGGCGTGAATTTAATGATGAAGGTGAGTATAAGTATAAAACCGTGGTTCGCTCGATAAACAAATATGGCAAGCTGGCGGCTTACATGCAGACTAAAAAAGCCCTATTAGATGCGCATAAAGATAATTTAGAGATCCTAACCTTCATGGGGCGACTTAATAGTATCGACCTCAAATAACAGTCAGTATGCTCCTGACGTAAGACCCAATACAAAAATGCCCCAAAGAGCAGATTCTTTGGGGCATTGTACAGTTAGGCTTCTAAGCGTCAGGCAGACGCTTATTGTTGAACTTGGTAATCAAACTCAGGAACAACGATTTCAACGCGGCGGTTTTGCTCACGACCTTCACGAATGTCATTTGAAGCGATTGGGTTATTTTCACCTTCACCACGAGCGTGGATGCGTGAAGCATCAATACCTTTTTCTACTAGCGCATGTGCAACTGACTCTGCACGTTTCTCGATACTTGTTGGTTGTACGCTGCTGTGTAACCAATTACGTCAACGTTTACGTGAAAAGTTAACATGGAAAAAGTAAGGAAAACTAATTTCTCATCAATGATGACAACAATTGGGGAACTTTAATGGATATGGATATGGATATAAATCATAGACATAGCATGAATTAAATTGCGATTATGACATTCATGGTTGCTATATTTTAATAAATGAAACTTATCTTTAATGGCGCTAAATAATGCCATGCCTGTGAAAAATTCAACCAACCTGTAGCTAGAAATACGCTTTCCTTGTTCATTAGATACAAAAAAACCGCGAAAAATATCGCGGCTTTTATAACAACTTATTCAAAATAACTATGCGTTAGCTTCACGCTCAGCAATAAATTCAAGCGCCATCTTAATACGGGCAATACAACGCTCTTTGCCAATCAGCGCCATTACTGCGTCAACGGAAGGAGACTGACCGCCACCCGTTACCGCAACGCGTAGCGGCATACCAATTTTACCCATACCAATTTCAAGCTCCGCACATACGTCTGCGATCATTTGATGTAAGTTTTCAGTTGTCCATTCAGTCATGGCCTCAACTTTAGCAAGGGCTGTTTCTAGAGGCTCTTTTGCGACACCACGTAAGTGTTTCTTCGCTGCACCCGCTTCAAACTCAGAGAAGTCTTCGTAGAAGTAACGGATTTGCTCGGCAAGTTCTACTAGTGTGTTACAACGCTCACCCACAAGCTTGATCACTTCAGTGATAGCAGGGCCGTTAGTTACATCCAGTTTTTGCTGATCTAGGTGCCATTGTAGATGCTCTGCAACGTACGCTGGATCTGAGTTCTTAATGTAGTGGTTATTCAACCATAGTAGCTTGTCAGTATTGAATGCCGACGCTGACTTAGAGACTGCATTTAGGCTGAACAGGTTGATCATCTCTTCTTGAGAGAAGATTTCTTGATCACCGTGAGACCAACCTAGGCGCACTAAGTAGTTGTTTAGTGCAGTTGGTAGGTAACCCATATCGCGGTATTGCATTACTGATACCGCGCCGTGACGTTTAGACAGTTTTGCACCGTCATCACCAAGAATCATTGCACAGTGAGCGAATGTTGGTACTTTCGCTCCTAGCGCTTTGTAGATATTGATCTGACGAGGCGTATTATTAATGTGGTCTTCACCGCGCACAACGTGAGTGATGCCCATATCCCAATCGTCAACCACTACACAGAAGTTGTACGTTGGAGAACCATCGGTACGACGGATGATCAGATCATCCATTTGCGTGTTGCTGATTTCGATACGACCACGGATTTGGTCATCAAATACCACACTGCCATCTTTCGGGTTACGGAAACGGATTACGCATGGATCGCCATCTTTTGCCGCATCGTTTGCCGCTTTAATCTTTGGATGGTCTGCGTCGTAACGTGGCATCTCTTTGTTTAGCTCTTGTTCTGCACGAACTTCGTCTAGCAGCTCTTTTGATGCGTAACATTTGTAAGCTTTGTCTTCAGCAAGTAGCTGATCAACCATCTCGTTGTAACGATCAAAACGTTGAGTCTGGAAGTAAGGACCTTCGTTCCACTCAAGACCAAGCCATTCCATACCCTCCATGATCGCGTCAACTGCTTCTTGAGAGTTACGCTCAAGGTCAGTGTCTTCAATACGTAGAACAAATTCACCGCCATTGTGTTTAGCAAGTAGCCAAGAGTAAAGTGCTGTACGTGCACCGCCAACGTGAAGGTAGCCAGTTGGGCTAGGAGCAAAACGAGTTTTAACCGTCATTTGAGTTCCTTAGGAGTAATGAGCAACAAGAACGCTCTCGTTGTAATATCAAGGATAAAAGTGGCGACATTTTACCACCGTAAGTCAATTCTACAATCATTCAGTGGAGATTGGCGTTATAAATCAAACAGGGCTGCAGGCATAACGGCTCTGCTCTGCTACTTATAATAGTAAAGTGTCATGTGATCGTGGTGAATACGTATAAATCAAATGACACTGCCCAATAGAAGTAATGCTTGACCTTCCCCTAACAGGAAGGTTTATGCTCAGCCTATTACGATTATCGAGGACATATTATGTATCAGTTCGTTATACCTATGACTGGGCTCAACTGCATGAGCTGTGCGAGGAAGGTTGAGAAAGCTTTACACACAAATCACAGTGTTGAGATCATTAATTTGTCCCCGACAATGGTGGAATTGAAAACCGAATCTCCCCTTTCTTCTATTGTTGCATCCATCGAGGCACTGGGTTATCACGCAGGCCATCAATATCAGTTCAACCTTAGCGGGTTAAGCTGTGGCGGATGCGTGAAGAAACTCTCTTCTTTATTAGAGTCGAATCAAGACGTCATTGCTTTTCACGTATCTACGACACAACTCGATATCACAACCCTACTCTCTGAGCAGCACGTGATCGAGCTTGTGGCAACACTTGGCTACACCGCCAGCCTTGAGCCAATTGAAGCCGAAGAGGAAAGCTCGCCGGCAACTGAGCAAGTAGAAAAGCAGAGCAACATTGAACACGCTCAATCGCCACCAGCGAGTATTCAGTTGCAAATCCTGATTCAAGGCATGACCTGTGCGAGTTGCGTTTCTTCAGTAGAGAAAGCGCTCACTAGCGTAGAAGGCATTGAAAAAGCACAAGTAAACTTTGCTGAGCAAAGTGCATTGGTGTTCGCCACTCAAGATTCTGAAGCACTCCAACAAGCGATTGTTGAATTGGTAAAACAAGCAGGTTACCAAGCAGAAATCCTTCAAGACGCAGCAACCCAACAAGAAAAGCAAGCGGCTCAACAACGAGCCCAACAAAAACGCTTCAAGCTTGATGCTATTGCTGGGTTAGTTGTTGGTGCACCGTTAATGCTATGGGGTGTATTTGGCGGCAACATGATGATTCGTAATGCGAATGATCAGCTCGCTTGGGGGGCGATAGGAGTATTGTGTCTATTACTATTGGCAACCGCAGGTAAGCACTTCTTTACCAATGCTTGGTTAGCAGCGACTCACAAACGCGCGACGATGGATACCTTAGTCGCGTTGGGTACTGGTGCTGCATGGTTCTATTCGATGCTCGTGGTAATATTCCCTGCGTGGTTCCCACTTGCTTCGCGCCATGTGTACTTTGAAGCGAGCGCAATGATCATCGGTCTGATTTCGCTTGGTCACTATATCGAGGCCAAAGCCAAGGCCAACACCACGCGCTCATTGCAAGCACTGATTAACCTTCAGCCTCAGCAAGCAACCGTCATTTCTGAACAAGGCGATCAACAGCTCGCGGTTGAGCAAATCACGCTAGGCATGAAACTGCGTATAAAGCCGGGTGAAAAAGTGCCGGTTGATGGGGTTGTCATTCAAGGTGAATCCTACATCGATGAATCCATGCTCACTGGTGAGCCTGTACCAGTATTAAAAACGCAAAATGCGCACATTTCTGCAGGAACATTAAATACTGATGGCGCACTGATCATCGAAGCTACGGGCATTGGCGCAAACACCATGCTAGCGCGCATCATTCGTATGGTACGTACCGCGCAAAGCAGTAAGCCTGCCATTGCTAAACTGGCTGATCAGATTTCAGCGGTATTTGTTCCCGTGGTGATAGGCATTGCAGTGTTAGCAGCATTGGTCTGGTTTGCCGTAGGTCCGGAGCCAAAAGCTAGCTATATGCTCGTGGTCACTACCACAGTGCTGATTATCGCCTGCCCTTGTGCCCTTGGCTTGGCAACACCTCTGTCGGTGACAGTTGGTGTAGGTAAAGCCGCAGAGCTGGGTATCCTGATTAAAGACGCCGACGCACTGCAACTCGCCAGCAAAGTAAATACGGTTGTATTCGATAAAACCGGCACACTGACACAGGGCAAACCGAGTGTGCAGCAAGTGTTTACTCAAACCACCAGCCAAGAAGAACTATTGGCATTGGCGTACGCAGCAGAGCGTCAATCAGAGCACCCATTAGCGAAAGCGGTGTGTGATTATGCAAAACAGCACAGTACCGAAGATCTTGAGTTAGAAGCCTTTGAGAACATCCGTGGTCGCGGTATTGTTGCGACCTACCAAGCTCAACCATTACTGATAGGCTCACTGCAATTTATGCAAGCCGAGCAGATTGATACCAGCCTAATGGAACAAGCGATTCAAGATTGCGCCAATAATGCTTGGACGCCGGTAGCCGTAGCATTAAACAATGAACTGATTGGCTTAATTGCCATCGCTGATCCGATTAAATCTGATGCTAAACAAGCCGTGTCTGCATTAAAATCGCAGGGCATAAAAACCGTCATGCTAACGGGCGACAACCAACACGTTGCCAACGCTATCGGCAAAGAGCTCGGCATTGATGAAATCATTGCCCAAGTCATGCCTGACGAAAAAGCTCAGCATATTAAATTACTTCAATCGCAAGGCTGTACTGTTGCTATGATTGGCGATGGTATCAACGACGCACCAGCTTTGGCCCTTGCCAATCTTGGGGTGGCTATGGGCAGTGGCAGTGATGTCGCCATCGAAAGCTCACAAATGACCATTTTGAATACGTCGCCATTGGCCGTAGTACATGCGATTGAGCTATCACGCGCGACACTGAAAAACATGAAACAAAATTTGTTCGGTGCCTTTATTTATAACTCGTTGGGTATTCCTATCGCCGCAGGCGTGCTTTACCCAGCGTTTGGATTTTTGCTCAGTCCTGTTGTTGCTGGCGCAGCAATGGCGCTGTCTTCAATCACAGTCGTGAGTAACGCAAATCGACTACGGCTGTTTACCATTAAGTAAGCGAACCTTCTTTTCGAGGATATTATGAAGTTGAAATTATTGACCTTTACCATGCTTGCTGCCACATCGGCTAACGTATTGGCCGCTGATGTCATCAACCACAAATCGCCATATTGTGGCTGTTGTGGTGAGTGGACTAAACACATGGAAGAGAACGGTTTTACTGTTGAAGAGAAGCTGCATGATGACATGAACGCCATCAAACGCGACTTAGGCATTAAAAACGAACAGTTATACTCCTGCCATACGGCAGAAATTGATGGCTACGTTTTTGAAGGACACATCCCAGCCGAGGACATCAAAGCTTTCTTAGAAAACCCACCTAAAAATGCGAAAGGCCTTGCGGTTCCAGGTATGCCAATGGGCTCTCCCGGCATGGAATATGGTGACAAGAAAGACAGTTACGCCGTTTACGCGTACAACGAAAAAGGTCAAGTGTACGAATATCGCTACCACAAAGGGAACGACCAGTGATCCATGGTACGATCACGATTATTGTGAAAGTTTCTTACTGCAAGGCTTCGTTGTGTGACTGACTTTCCTGATTTATTGTGCGTAGCACCATAAATGGATATGTACCCCGTGCAATAAAAAGGAAAATTTAAGAAAGCACTTATTTATGACACGCTTGTTAGCCTTGCTAACCAGGAACCAGAACAACACGCAAAGATACGGCAAGATTTGTACGATCAACTGAACCTGCCTTTTGGCAAACAGTTAGCGTTATTTGCTTGTGCTCTTGGACCTGCGGGGGCTGGAAAGCTAGACAGTCATGAAGTGATCAATAACGCCGTTGACCGAGCTCTTCAATTGCTTGAGACACCGATGCGTTAAACCTCATCAGTTAGAATATGGCTCGCGATTCCCCTCTGCGGGCCATTTTTCCCAGTGCTTATTTTCCCCCATCTCTTCAATACTTAGTAGTAACCTCTGCTATCTTAAAGCGTCACTTGCTGCATGAATTCAGTCTCTTAGATACAAAAAAAGCGACCTCAAAAATATCAAGGTCGCTCGCAAAGCTAACAGCATCTGAATATTGCTAAGCTTTGAATGTGTTCATTAATCATGAACAGCTAGGACTTATTAGAAACCATAAGACGCACCGAACACAAACGCATTGTTTGCATTATCAGCTTGGTTACGGTATTCGAAATATGGTTGAACGCCATTGCGTATCCATGTAGCACGAAGCTCATGATCCATCGTGTTGTCAGCATTGTCTGTACGTACGTAAACGTTGTTGTAGCTTAGCGCTAACTCTTCATTTACTACGTAACCGATACGGTTATCAAAGCGCAATTGATCGTTGCCATCTTTTACGTCGTGGTAACGAGTACGGTTACTGATAGCAATACCGTTATCAAAGTAGTAACCGATTTTAACAAGCGGACGGTATTGTACAGTCTCGCCATTGTTTAGTAGGTGATGGTAACCAGCAGCAACCCATAGATTGTCATTAAAAGAGTAGCTCTGCTCGATACCTAGAGTGATGTATGGTGAGTAACCAAGACGAGTATCTTGAAGAGCATTATCGTCGTACTTACCAAGAGAGATACCATCAAACTCAGTTAGCAACGTTGTGCCAGTATCAAACGTATGACCCGCTTCAAGTGTTGAAGTCACGTTAGGTTGAAAGTCTGAGTGAAACTGAACGTTACCTGTTACGTAAGAAGAACCCGCGAAAGCGCTAGAAGCGAAAACAAGAGAAAATGCACTTAGTGCTAAAACGTTTTTCATAATTACTGCCTATATTTATTCACGTTATGCGATGAGATGTGCGGCTATCACTTGCCCTTCATCGCCAACATTATTGGGATGAGCCTCCCTGGCTAAGGCAATACTGCGCAATTTAATTCGCATTGGAAAATAAATCATTTAAAACAGTGACCCAATTCAAACTGGCATTGTAAAAATTAAAAAAACCATTAAATACAATATCTTGCCATGAAAAATAAAAATTCGTAAAAAGATAAAGTGTGAAGTCAGGTTAGCTACACTCTTAATTCAAGCAAAAAAACAAGCATCGAGATCACATTCTTCTTTTCGTTCTAAATGACGATTTTATATATCAGTAAATAATAATCAGACATTGTTCACACTTATTTCCCATAGAAAAATAAACAAAGCCCTCAACATGAGTTGAGGGCTTTGGCTATAAATAGTGATTTAAGTGAAACTTAGTGAATTTATTTCACGCTAGTCACACGGCTTGCTTTCTCACCCGTTGCCGACACAGAGCGGATAAACACTTCACCTTTCACATTTGGACGCGCACTGTCTGCGTAAGTTAGCCAGTTTTTGCCATCTAGAGAGTATTGAAGCTTCACGCCTGGGAACTGAACGTTCATTGCTAGTTTACCATCTTCAACTTTCGCGCCAGGTACTGGTAGGCGGTAGTCGATGCCTGATTTTTCTAGCTTAGCCAGTTCACGTTGACCAAGAACGTTCGCAAAGCGGTTGTAGTCTTGGTTTAGCGCAGCTTTGTCTACTAAATTAGAGTTTTGCGAATACTCAACACCCACTTTGTAGTCGTTTTCCCAATCCGCACGGTGCCACGCACGCTCAGCAGCGGCTAGTACGCGAGGGAATACCATGTACTCGTATTGTTCATCGTTACGTACAGTCTCAGACCAAAGCTGTGCTGATAGACCGTAAAATGGCTTCGCTTCGATCTCACCTTTACCTGTGAAGCCGTTACCGTCACGATCTAGCGATGTTTCTGCGTTTTGAGGCATGTTCTCTGGTGCAAAACCGAACATCTTACGCGTATCTGTTGCACGCGTTGCCCAGTAGTAACCACGCTCTTTCGGATCCACTTCGTATGGCATGTCCATGTACACGTAGTCTGGGTTAGAAACGATCACGTCGTAACCTTTCTTAGACCACTCGTACACTGATGAAGTACCACCCCAGTAAAGTACGTCCCAGAAGTTCACACGTTTGTTTTCTGTCGCGAACGCCTCTGCGCCTTCACTGTATTTCAGACCATCTTGCCATGCTTGGAAACCAGGGATACCTTTTTCCGCCACAATCTTAGACACTTCTTCCGCAAAGAAGCTTGGTAAGTGACCATAATCACTTACAGTGCCATTATCGATCAATGTCTGACATTGTGGAGACTGCGCGAATGGCTTGTCTTGCTTAGACAGGTCAATGGTGCCTTTCCAGCTTACTTTATCTTCTGCGTTAACGTCTTGGAAACCAGCGCCTAGCTTGATGTTCTTCGCTTCGTCACCACCAAAGTGCCATGTTGTTAGCGGCGTGCCCGCTTCTTGGTGCATTGCTGCTACTTCTGAAATCACTTTATCAACAAAGCGAGTTGAAGATTCCATACATGGGTTGATGAAGCTTTGCTTGTTGTAGAACTGAACCGTCGTTACGTTCGATGTATCTTGAGGATCCATCAGGCGGTACTCGTTCGCTTCTGCTTCTTTACCTTCTTCCATTAGACGATCGTAACGCGCTTCCATTGATACCACTGCTGCACGAGCGTGCGCTGGCATATCGATTTCTGGAATCACTTCGATGTTACGTGCTTTCGCGTACTTTAGGATTTCCACATAGTCTGCTTTGCTGAAGTAACCGGAGCCAAAGTTATCTGTCGTTGCACCTGAACCAAGCTGAGGCAGTAAACAGCTTTTCTCTTCCAAATCGAAACAACGGTTTGCACCCACTTCGGTCAGCTCAGGCAGACCCGGAATTTCCAAACGCCAGCCTTCATCATCCGTCAGGTGAAGGTGCAGTTTGTTCATCTTGTACGCCGCCATTTGCTCAAGCGTTGCAAGGATTGCGTCTTTAGAGTGGAAGTTACGAGCCACATCGACCATCACACCACGGTAATCAAAGCGCGGTGCATCTTGAATAGACAGTTGTGGTAGAGAATCAGCATTTTGGCTATCTATCAGGCCAAAGATAGATTGTACTGCGTAGAAAGCACCTGCTTGGTCGAATGCTTCAATCACAATGCCGTCGCCATTGATGCTCAAATCATAAGCACCCGATTTTGCTAATTCACCGGTGAAGTTTGCAGGAACTAGCGTGATGCTAACAGGAACATCACCACGAACATCCACACCTACCACTTCTGCGCGATCTTGAATTGCTGCGTATTGAGCCGCATCAAATGCGTCTTTCGGCAGCGCAATACCACCTGCGATGTCTACTGTGCCTTGGCCCGCTTTCACGTGCATTGGCGTTGGTAGTAACGTAGTTGATACATCTTGTTTTGCTAGATCTTCATTCTTTTCGAAACGAGAGACAGCATTTGCCATGATGTTGTTGTCATCAGGCGTACGTTTTAGGTTGTTGCCTTCAAGGCCAGTAACGAAAGAAGCAACGTCTTCTGTATTTAGAGACGCAATCATCTTAGGCTCTGCGTTTGGCGCAGTTACAAATGCACCTGGCATGAAATCAGTTTCAAACAATGTCCAGTATTCGCCAATCAGCGGCAGAACGACTTCTTCACCTGCCGCGAAACCGTCAAACTTATCTGTTGGTTCTAATTTGTGTAGGTCACCCGTTACACGAGAGATTTTGAACTGCTCGTTGTCTACATCCAAAATCAGACGAATGCTGTGGAAGTAGATAGCCCAATCTTTAGAGTCAACCGCTTCACCTTGGTTAATTAACGTCATGTTAACCTTATTACAAGACGCCCACTCAGCGCCCATGTCTTGACATGCAAGACCTTCATTTGCGCCGTGGTTTGTAAGTACTTCATATTGAATATTAAGGTTGTCAGCCAGTGAGTTTACAACTTGTTGCTCAGAGTTCTGCAGTGAAGAGCAGCCTGCCAATGTAGCGATTACAGAAGCAGCAATCAGACTATGTTTCAACATCTTACTTTCCCCAAAAAGTCAGTGGTTCAAAACGACATTTATCAAAAATGGTGAGCACCTAAATGCGAGGCGCTTAACAGTTGTATTCAACATACAAGCAGTTATTTTAATACGTAAAATAAATAAAAGTAAGAAGTGATCCAGCTCAAATTTGGTCTTGAGATTAAAAATATAAATACATGAAATTCAATTGCTTATTTAACTTGTCAAAAACGAGCAACTTTTTTTGACGAGATTGTTGCGATCTCAATCACAAAAACTGGTGCGTTTTGCATGATTTTATAGGATTTTGATCACGAGAGAGCATTTGACTTACCATTAACAACAAACTCAATTAAAACACTTTCGTGAATTAGCTCTCATTTCATCACCGTCAAAACACGTCAATATTTTTAAAAATGACGTTTTTGTCGAACCATGATATAGATAAGATGCATATCGAATTCGAGGAACAAAATATGTTTCGACTCTTGTCTGTCATGTCATCTCTCATTGTCTTTTTTACTTCTTACTCTACCCAAGCAGAACCGCAGCACTGGTTGGCAAAGAAAGGCAATACCGAATACATGATTATTGGTTCGATTCATGTGGGGGATACAAGTATGTACCCGCTGCCTAAAGCCGTTACTCAATTCCTAAAAAACAGTGATGGATTAATCATCGAAACCGATGTTCGAAATACTGAAGGCGTGACCTACCCAAAAACCGCGTTTCTCGCCAAAGATGTCTTGGATAAAACGCAGCATCAACATCTTGCTGAGATTGCCAAAGATCTTGGTGTGCAACAAACGCAATTACTCAATGCACCTCCTTGGGCAGCAGCCTTAACGATTCAGTTGTCTCTCGTTAACAAATTGGGGTACGTGGCAGGTCATGGCGTCGATATGCATTTAATTAATATGGCAGAAGAAAAACACGTCCCCATCCTCTCTTTAGAATCGGTGCAATTTCAAATCGATTTAATTACAGGCCAACCCGAGGGGGGCAAAGAGCTACTGCTTTCTTCAATCGAAGAATATGATGGTGGAGAAGCTCTTGTCGAATGCTTAATCGAGAGCTGGAAAAGTGGCGCCGGAAGTCAGCTAGAAAAAGCATCGCTAAGTGAAAAATCCAGTGAACAGTTCAATGAAGCCTTTCTATACTCTCGTAACCGAGATTGGGCACAAAAATTAGACTCTGGCAACGTATTACCAAAGAAAGGAGGCCGTTACACCGTTGTGGTCGGCAGCTTACACTTAGTTGGTAAGGGCAGTCTTATCGAATTACTAGAAAAGCGCGGTTTTGCGATCAAACCATTAGCAAACACCAGAAATGCGAAATGTGATATTTAAAGGCAGGCTTTCTAAAAGTGGTCGGTGAAGAGCCATATTCTAACTTCAGGCGAACCCCATTTGGTTCGATACTATCAAAGTCAAAATTTGCTCGCGCCAAAACGACGAAAGCCTGCTCATTGAGCAGGCTTTCTGAAAATGGTCGGTGAAGAGCCATATTCTAACTTCAGGCGAACCCCATTTGGTTCGATACTATCAAAGTCAAAATTTGCTCGCGCCAAACGACGAAAGCCTGCTCATTGAGCAGGCTTTCTGAAAGTGGTCGGTGAAGAGGGATTCGAACCCCCGACCCTCTGGTCCCAAACCAGATGCGCTACCAAGCTGCGCTATTCACCGAGATGTTTAACTAAGGACTTTTCCCCGTCAACGGATGCGTATATTACGGATAATCCGAAGAGACGCAAGCGCTTTTTTCAAAAAAAGATGACGCTCTAATTTGATTGCTGAATTACTGAGCACTAGCACGTAAATTGTGATTAATAACTCACAATAAAATACAACCTATTAACTCGTGCAACATCATTGATCCAGATCAGTGTGCAAAAAACACCAGCCATTAGTTTAAACCTTGTCGGAAATATCTTGGAGGAAACATATGGACTTTTGGCTTGATCTCCTATTTGGTAATGCAGTGGGTCTATCATCAATGATTGTAATCTTTGGGGCAATTGGTCTGATGTTGTTTTACGGCGGTTTCTTCATGTACAAGATTATGAACGACAAATCTCCTCACTAGATCTCGCTTAGCTCTAGAAACGCTTCGCACCGGAGTTGGTTATTTGCCTGCTCCGGTTTTTTATTGATCTTTTTTAGCACCTCCTTAATATAATTGTCTCTACTTATCCTGTTCTTTATGAGATTGCCGTTATGTCTCACGACGACGATTTTGACCTGTTCCAACAGATGATGGGCGACGTTAAGCCAATTACCCACGACACAGCTGAACATAAAAAAGTCCACCAGGTGACCGATGCACACCTTGCCAAACAAGAGGCTGCGATCTGGTTAACAGAAGACGACCCCGAATACTTATCTATCGACCACGCGGAAATGCTAAAGCCGGACGACTTCATCGAGTTCAAACGTGATGGTGTACAAGATGGCGTGTACCGCAAGCTGCGTCTTGGGAAGTACCCCATTCAAGCTCGCCTTGATTTACACCGTAAGACGCTAAAAGAAGCGCGTGACGAAATAGTAACTTTCCTCAAGCGATGCATTGAAATGGATATCCGTACCGTGATGATCGTGCACGGTCGTGGCGAACGTTCTAACCCGCCAGCCTTAATGAAGAGCTTTGTCAGTAGTTGGCTGCAACAAATACGTGAAGTGCAATGCGTCCATACGGCACAACGCTTCCATGGAGGAAGTGGTGCAGTGTACGTACTGCTGAGAAAGAGTGCTGAAAAGAAAATGGAGACGCGTGAACGTCATCAAAAACGTTTAGGCTAACCGGATGCTCGGTGCTAGAATGCCCGACCTTATCTCGCCTTCCTATAAAATATTGGGAAGGCAACTTTTATTAACCGCCGTTGTGAAACGTTAGGAGAGCAACATGTCACAAGATAACGCAAAACGCTTAAATAAATTCATCAGTGAAACGGGGTTTTGCTCGCGCCGCGAAGCAGACCGTCTAATCGAACAAGGTCGTGTCACGATCAATGGCAAACAGCCAGAAATGGGGACGAAAGTTCTCCCAGGTGATGATGTTTGTGTCGATGGTAACCCTGTCGCAGCAAAAGAAAAACCGGTCTATATTGCGTTGAATAAACCAACCGGCATTACCTGTACGACAGAGCGTGATATCCCGGGCAACATCGTTGATTTCATCGGTCACAAAAAGCGTATCTTCCCTATCGGTCGTTTGGATAAACCATCTGACGGTTTGATCTTTTTAACCAACGATGGCGACATCGTGAACAAGATCCTTCGAGCTGGCAACAACCACGAGAAAGAGTACGTTGTACGCGTTGATAAGCCAATCACCAAAGAGTTCATCAAACAGATGTCGAGCGGCGTCAATATTCTCGATACGGTTACGCTACCTTGCAAGGTGACCCAAGAGACCAAGTTCTCGTTCCGTATCGTATTGACTCAAGGTTTAAACCGTCAAATCCGTCGTATGTGTGAAGCACTAGGTTACGAAGTATTTAAACTACGCCGCGTCCGTATTATGAACATCTCTCTAGATGGCATCCCAAACGGAAAATGGCGCTATCTCAGTGATGCGGAAGTGGCTGAAATCTTAGCCATGTGCGAAGGTTCTGTCGGCACAGAAGAAGCGTCAAAACTGGATGCGAAAGGCCGCAACATTCGCAAAGCGACCGACGCTAAGCTATTTGACAGTCGTGAAGAAAACCAAGCTTCTACCGCCCGACGCAACCAAAAAGTGCGTACCTTCCGTGGTAACAATGCTGATGAGTTCCGTCATGCACCGAACTCGAACAAAGGCCAACAACGTCGTCAACGTAATGATGAAAACGGACGCCCAGCAAAAGAGCATTACAAAGTGAGGCCACAAGGTGAGCGCAGTAATTCGCAAAGCGAGTATGATAAATCGCACCGGAATAAACCAGATGCTGCGAACAAGCCGCATTCATCAAACAAACCGCAATCAAAGCCTAAGCAGCATTACATGAACCCAAATACCGCTAAGCCGAGCAAACCAGCAAAACATACCGGTGGTACATTGAGTCTGAAGAAGTAACGCTTCACTAGATGACGAGATCAAAAAAGGACGCTTATGAGCGTCCTTCTTATTTGTCCTCTACTCACAAACACAAAGGGGCAAACTGACCTCGCGTTAGACCCAGTAAATCTTTTGGCGCCAACTCTATTTCTAGGCCGCGCTTTCCCGCACTGACACAAATAGTGTCTTGCGCCATCGCACTCTCATGCAGAAACGTCGGCAATGCCTTCTTCTGTCCCAACGGGCTAATCCCACCTACAACATAACCTGTGGCCTTTTGTGCAATCTCTGGATCAGCCATATCCGCTTTCTTACCCTTCGCGGCTTTCGCTGCCAGTTTTAGATTCAGCTTTTGATCAACAGGAATAATCGCAACCGCAAGGTTTTTCGGTTCGCCGTTCAAACAGAACAGCAGCGTTTTAAATACTTTCTTTGGGTCTTGCCCCAGAACTTCTGCCGCTTCTAATCCATAGCTATCCGCTCTAGGATCGTGCTCGTACTGGTGAATGATGTGTGGAACTTTTTTCTTTTTCGCAAGATTAATGGCCGGAGTCATCAAGATTCTCCTATAAAACAAAAAAACGCTGATCCCATGATTGGGAACAGCGCTTTAAGTTAATGATATCAGTGAGTTTGAGTCAATCGCTTTTTACGCCATCTCACTCAGGTTATTTGTATATCATCTCACCTGACGGTGCATAGGCATTTACGTCAATTGGGCTATGTGACTCAAGGTACTCTTTCAATACTTCAGCATCCGTAAAACCCGTGTTTACATAGCCTGAGTGCGTGTCCACTTTTGGGTAACCATCACCGCCTGATGCATTGTAGCTTGGTACAGTAAAGCGGTATTGAGTATCTAAACGAAGTTGTTTTTCACCGATAAAGACATCCGAAACCTTACCGTTCTCCACTGTCATCGAAATGCCTGCAAACTGAGCATAAGCACCGGAATCAATCGGCTTTGTCGCAACGACATTTAAGTAGTCCAATACTTCCTTACCCGACATGTCTACGTAGGACACCATATTACCAAATGGTTGAACGATAAGTACGTCTTTGTAAGTAATATCACCCGCTTCTATCGAATTGCGAACACCACCAGAATTCATGACTGCGAAATCCGCTTTTGCTCGTTCCATATGTGCGGTAGCAATGAGACGACCTAGGTTAGTTTGTTGGAAACGAACCACATTACGATCACCTTCCAATTTACCATTAGATTCGGCAATCTTTACGTTAAGCTTGTCTTGACCTTGCTCTTGATATGGGCGCAAGAATTCTAATAATGCTTGATCTTGCTTAATTTCGTCTTCGATAAATACACGTTGAGACTTACCATCAAGCTTAATCTTCTTCTTCAGGTTCACCGGGATCAAATCATAGCTCACCATGGATAGTTCACCGTTACGGAACTCATAATCCGCACGACCAACAAACTTACCCCACTCGTGCGCTTGTACGATGTAAGTACCGTTTTGTTGATCTGGTTTACACTCATCACCTGGTGTGAAGTTCTTCTTGATAACGTTTGGACCTTCTATACAAACCGGCTCTTGTGAGTGACCACCCACTATCATGTCCAAATCACCCTCATTCAAATAACGCGCTAGTGCAACGTCACCCGGCGCATTCACACCGCGATTACCGTTTTCGTAGTGGCCCATGTGCGTTACTGCAAAAATAAGGTCTGGCTTTTCCGTCTCTTTCAGCTCATCAATCAGTTTTTTCGCTTCTTCTTTCGGATCGCGGAAGTCTACCTGACCAATGTACTCTGGGTTACCCAGTTTCGCGGTGTCCTCAGTGGTGAGACCGATAACGGCAATCTTGATGCCTTGCTTGTTGAACATCGCGTAAGGTTGGAACAAGCGCTCGCCTGTTTCTTTGTCGTAAATGTTGGCTGACAACATCGGGAAGTTTGCCCACTCTTGCTGCTTGAACAGCACTTCTAGTGGGTTGTCGAATTCATGATTACCCAGCGCCATCGCGTCATAACCAATTTTACTCATACCTTTAAAGTCAGGCTCCGCATCTTGCAAGTCGGACTCAGGTACACCAGTATTGATATCCCCACCCGATAGAAGTAATACACTACCACCTTCCGCTTGAATCTCAGTGCGGAGTTCATCAATCAGCGTTTTACGTGCGGCCATACCATATTCACCGTACTTATTTTGCCAAAAACGACCGTGGTGATCATTGGTGTGCAATACCGTCAATTTATATGTTGTATCTTCATTCCATTCGTGCGCGGGTTGCGTTGCACATCCAGCAAGAGTCGCTAAAATCGCGGCGCTTAAAGCGGTTTTTACAATCAGACGTTGCTTCATTGTTTTACCTTATTCTCTTCTGAGGTCCACTAGATTGCGCTGTATAGAAACTAAAGGAATCAAATTCCAGCTAGTGAGGCGCTATAAACGGGTGCAGTTTAAAAGAACGCTATGCTAATAGCATTGTTATGTCATTATTGTGATACGCAGATCACTAATAAGTGCTTTAGGTGGTGAAGTTTGCAACAGTTGTTTCGAAAGATTATAGATAATAGTTACAAAACAAGAAGCTATAGTAGACCAGAGTGCTGTTGTAAAAACAAAAATGGCCAGCATAATGCTGACCACTTTATTGAAACATTCAAATAAGAATGATTATTTGATGTCGATATTCGTAAAGCTTTTAATCAAATCATCAAGCGATTTCATTTGTGCTAGGAATGGCTCTAGTTTGTCTAGAGGTAGGGCAGAAGGACCATCACAACGTGCTTGATCTGGGTTCGGGTGCGCTTCGATAAATAGACCCGCAATACCTGTTGCTAGACCTGCTTTTGCAAGCTCTACTGTTTGCTCACGACGGCCGCCAGATGCTGCGCCTGATGGATCACGCATTTGCAATGAGTGCGTTACGTCAAAGATGATTGGGCTACCTTTTGATGCGTTTTTCATCACACCAAAGCCAAGCATATCCACCACTAGGTTGTCGTAACCATGGCAAGAACCACGCTCACAAAGGATGATGTTTTCGTTGCCGCATTCTGCGAATTTCTCAACGATGTTACCAACTTGACCTGGGCTCATGAATTGAGGTTTCTTCACGTTGATCACTGCACCTGTTTTTGCCATTGCTTCAACAAGATCAGTTTGACGCGCAAGGAATGCAGGAAGCTGAATGACATCAACCACATCGGCCACAGGTTGAGCTTGCGCTTCTGTATGAACATCAGTGATGATCTTCACACCGAATGTATCTTTCAGTTCTTGGAAGATTTTCATGCCTTCTTCAAGGCCTGGGCCACGGTAAGAATGAACAGAACTGCGGTTTGCCTTATCGAACGATGCTTTAAATACGTATGGAATGCCTAGCTTGTCGGTCACTTTTACGTAGTGCTCACAGATCTGCATTGCAAGATCACGAGACTCAAGAACGTTCATTCCTGCAAATAGGGTGAATGGCATGTCGTTCGCAACCTGAATGTCGCCAATATTAACGATTTTCTGTTCCATTTTGATTCTCTTATGTCTGTTTTCGACACGCCTCAATTTGGCGTATCGACAAAATTAGTGAAGCGTAACGTGCTTTTCGCTCATCACGTTAACTTGTGATTTTAGTAGCTCTGATGCCGGATCGTCCGGGCATTGGTCAATAAAGTACTCAAAATCAGACACCGCCACCTGATGACATTCTAGCTGCTGGAAGATAAATCCACGGTCACGAATTTCATACGGGTCATCAGGTACAAACGTTAAAGCAAGATTGGTGCAACGCAGCGCGAGTGTATATTTTTCTTCACGCAGCATGGCGCTTTTTATGAGTGCTAACCATCGACCAATCACTGTTGGGTTGTCTGCTTCTTCAAAATGTTCAGGCTTAAGTGTCGCAAATGGGCCTTCTTGACCAATTAACCAAGCTTGAAGAATTTTCTCACCGACATACTCACCGTTGAACGGGTTAATATAGTCCGGTGTTTTGTGCATCCAATCCACTTTGATCAGAAATTGGGTCGGGAACGTTACCCCCTTCATTGGGAAGCCAAGACGGTTACCCAAGTAAAGTAAGATAGCACCAAGGCTGACAGGAATGCCTTTTTTACGTTCTAGCACTTTATCAATAAAGCTGTTGTCAGAAATAAAGTACTCTTGCTCGTCGCCTTTAAAGCCCCACTCATGAAAGAATAGACGCAGGAACGAATCGAAACGTTGCTCTTCATCAGTCTCATGAACCAATGTTGCTTCCGCCTCTTGGTAAAGGCGCTCTAACTCTTGTTTCGCCCAATGCACATTGGTGTCAGGGCTGATGGAATAATTTAACTCTAACGCGCCTTCCACCAACGCCATGTTATCAAAATCTTCGTCAAAAAACTCAAGCATGAAGATTACCCAAATAAGTTTGGATTTTTAGATACTGCAATATTGGCAGCCATCACTAACCAGCCTAACGCGCCAAAGAAGGCAAAAATTCGCAGCAACTTGTTTTTCGCCATTTTAAGCGCGAAGAAGCCAAGAGCAATGTACGCGAGCACACAAGTAATTTTGTTGGTTAGCCAAGGTGCGGAATCCGTAAATGGAACAAAACCAGTCACCATGATCAAGCCAATACCAGACAACAACAGCGCGGTATCAACAATGTGTGGGAAAACTTTCAGGAAGCGATTATTGCGTTTTGGCGAGTCCATCATCAGCAACGCAAATCGGAGCGATAGTAGCGTCGCGCTCAATGCGATCGTTACTAAGTGAATGTGTTTTAGAGCTACGTACATTTTCTTTCTCTTTTATAAGTTACTGCTGACTTGCTCGTTATGATTGTGCGGTGTAGCAACCAAGCGTCACTCGGTCATTCTCGCCGTAGTCTTTTTCCGTGACTACTTGCTTATAACCAAAGTTCGTCATGATCTCTCGAACGGCTTCGCCTTGGTCATAACCATGTTCAAACGCGAGCCATCCGCCGTCTTCCAGATATTGACGAGCAAGATCAGAGATATGACGAATATCCGCCAAGCCATTTTCATCCGCGACGAGCGCCGATTTCGGCTCAAAACGCACATCACCTTGAGATAAGTGCGGATCTTTTTCGTCGATATACGGCGGATTGGAGACAATTAAAGCAAACTTTGTACCGCAGGCAATAGGCTCGAACCAGCTACCTTGGTCAAAGGTCACATTTTTAATATTTAATTGTTCGGCATTAAACTCTGCCAGTTCTTTCGCCTCTTGCTTTAGATCAACCCCCATCACTTGGCGTTTCGGTAACTCGGAGGCCAACGCCAATGCAATCGCACCGGTACCAGTGCCTAAATCTAGGATGGGACCCGTTTGCTCATAGGTTTTATCCAACGCCACCTCAACCAAGCGCTCGGTGTCCGGTCTTGGGATCAACGTTGAAGGTGAAACCCTAAGCGGCAATGACCAAAACTCACGCTCGCCAATGATATACGCGACAGGCTCCCCCGAGATGCGACGTTCAAGCAATGCATCAAAATGCGCTTGCTGATCCGCTTCCAACAATTTTTCTGGCCAAGTGAGTAAGTAACTTCTTGGTTTGTTGAGTGCATGACAAAGAAGGACTGCTGCATCGAGAGAAGGCGACTCATCGCCGCCTTCTCTCAAAATTGCCGTCGCACTTTTCAGCGCTTGCTCAATGGATTGAACTGGGCTCATGAATTAGTGATTCTCTGCCAACGCAGCCAGTTGATCCGCTTGGTGCTCTTGAATTACAGGCTCGATCAAGCTTGCTAAATCACCTTCCATCACCTCGTTCAAACGGTAAACCGTTAGATTAATACGGTGATCAGAAACACGCCCTTGAGGGTAGTTATAAGTTCGGATACGGTCACTACGGTCACCAGAACCAAGTAGGTTGCGACGTGTATCAGAAACTTCCGCTGCACGGCGGGCTTCTTCTGCTTGAACGATACGCGCAGCAAGCACTGCCATCGCTTTCGCTTTGTTCTTATGTTGTGAACGTTCGTCCTGACACTCAACAACCGTACCCGTTGGTAAGTGAGTAATACGGATTGCAGAATCCGTGGTGTTAACATGCTGACCACCCGCGCCTGATGCTCGGAATGTATCGATTTTTAGATCCGCAGCCTTGATCTCTGGTAGATCAGCTTCTGGAATTTCTGGCATCACAGCAACCGTACACGCAGACGTGTGTACACGACCTTGAGATTCGGTTTCAGGTACGCGTTGAACACGATGACCGCCAGACTCGAACTTCAGCACACCATATGCACCATCGCCACTGACTTTTGCGATCATCTCTTTATAACCGCCTTGTTCAGACTCGTTGCAGCTCATCACTTCGATGCGCCAGCCTTTTTTCTCAGCGAATTTAGAATACATGCGGAAAAGGTTACCCGCGAAGATGCCCGCTTCATCACCACCTGCACCAGCACGGATTTCTAGGAAACAGTTGCGCTCATCATTTGGATCTTTCGGCAGAAGCAAAATTTGCAGCTCATCGTTTAAGCGCTCGATAGCTTCTTTTGCTTCTTTAATCTCTTCCTGAGCCATTTCACGCATTTCTGCGTCATCTTCTTTTGCCATCTCTTCTGCTGCGTCAAGATCTTCTTGAGCTTGCTGATAAGCTTGGAAGCACTTAGTCACTTCTTCGAGTTGAGAATACTCTTTTGATAATGCACGGAATTTGTCCTGATCGCCGATCACGCCAGGATCACCCAATAGGTGTTGTACTTCTTCGTAACGTTCTACTAGTGATTCTAGCTTTGTTAGAATAGAGGCTTTCATAGTGTCGTTTTCTTAATAAAAAGCGTGAGTTACAGATTATCCAGACCAAGTGTTTGGCGGATAACCGTTAATTTTGCTTGTTCGCCCTGCTCTGCCGCACTTTGCAATGCGCGAGTTGGGGCATGAATTAATTTGTTGGTGAGTTTGTTGCTAAGTTCACGCAATACTTTCTCAGGGTCAGCGCCCGTTGCCAAAGATTGCAGACTTTTGCTTAATAACTCTTCCCGGATTTCATTCGCCGACTGACGATAGTCTCGAATACTGTCCACCGCTTGCAGTGAACGTAGCCATGTCATAAATACGCCACTTTCTTCGTTGACGATCGCTTCCGCTTGAACCGCTTCCACCTTGCGCTGCTCAATATTATTGTCGATGATTGATTGCAAATCATCCACAGTATACAAATAAGCATCACTCAGTTCACCGACTTGAGCCTCCACGTCACGCGGAACGGCAATATCCACCAACAAGATAGGCTGGTGACGACGTTTTTTCAGCGCGGTTTCCACCATCCCCTTACCAATAATTGGCAGTGGACTAGCGGTAGAACTAATCACAATATCCGCTCTCGGCAGGTGATCAGGTATTTCATTCAAACTGATCACTTCTGCACCGAACTGCTCAGCGAGCCCTCGCGCTCGCTCTTTAGTTCGGTTAGCAACAATCATTTTGGTGCAACCGTTAGCAGCTAAGTGTTTCGCTACTAGCTCGATAGTTTCACCTGCGCCAACCATCAGTACCGTTGATTCAGACAAGGATTCAAAGATATGCTTCGCCAATGTGCAAGCGGCATACGCCACCGACACAGCGTTACCACCGATATCCGTTTCAGTACGAACACGCTTCGCGACAGAAAAGGTTTTTTGGAAAAGCTTATCCATCGAGGCGTCAACCGACTGATACTCGCGAGAAACTAAAAACGCTTGTTTAACCTGCCCCAAAATCTGAGGCTCACCGAGTACCAGAGAATCCAGACCACAAGAAACGCGCATCAAGTGCGTAATCGCAGCCTGCTCTTCATGTACATATAGGCTCGGCATCAAATCTTCTTGGTTAACTTGGTGGAACTGAGCTAACCAGCCGATAAGCTCGTCTCGTGTTTCCTGCTTAACATCGCAGTACACCTCGGTACGGTTACAGGTTGAAAGAATCACACTGCTGTTAACAGCTTCATGGTCCCTGAGTTGCTCAAGTGCTAGGCCCAGTTTATCGGGTCCAAATGCCACTTTCTCTCGCAAGTCAACAGACGCTGTATTGTGATTGATTCCAATAGCAAGCAAGGACATCTAACGTGGTATCTCTGAGATCGGTTATAAAATAGGTTCAGAATTTTACTGTAAGCACGCATTTATTGAAAGGGTAAGCCGGATTTGTTTTCCTAACTCCGTCTTTTCAATGCTATAGTTGTGAACGATTACCGATGAAACTGATTAATAAGCCATCAAACATGACCTTACGCTCCTTTCTCATCTTGCTCTTATCGAGCATCGTACTTGCAGGTTGTACCTCCGTACCTGAAAGCGTCACTAGCGTCGAGTGGCAAGCGCACGAGCAGCGACTTGAAACCATCAATGATTTTCAAGCGACGGGCAAACTCGGTTACATTGGCCCAAATCAAAGGCAGAGTTTAAACTTCTTCTGGAAACACTCCGCCGCACTGAGTCAGCTACGCTTAACTACGTTACTCGGCCAGACGGCACTAAAGCTCACGATTACCCCGCAAGGCGCAACCGTCGAAACCTACGACGACCAAGTCCTTACTGCCCGTGATGCCAACCAATTGATTTACCGATTAACGGGCTTGATGATGCCTGTTGACCACATGCCGGATTGGCTACTCGGTTTACCGACAGATGCCGACTCTTTCCAACTTTCACCAACCAATACATTGCAAGCACTGGATAAACAGATCGGTGTAAACGATTGGAACATAGCCTACCAGCGCTACGGTGACGTGGAATGGCATGAGCAAACGCTGCCTTTGCCGAACAGACTGAAGCTAAGTACCGCTGACGTAAAAATTAATTTAGTGATCACAAAATGGAACATCACCCAATGATCGATCTTTCAACCCGCTGGCCATCACCAGCGAAATTGAATCTCTTTCTATATATTAATGGTCGCACTGAAAACGGCTACCACGAGTTACAAACTCTATTCCAGTTCGTCGATCACGGCGATGAGCTCACCATTCAAGCCAACAACTCTGGTGAGATTACCATTTCCCCAGAGCTCAAAGACGTCCCATTAAAAGACAATCTGATTTGGAAAGCAGCGACGGCGCTACAACGCTATGCGAACTGCTCATACGGTGCCCAGATTGATCTGCATAAGATCTTACCTATGGGTGGTGGTATTGGTGGTGGTTCCTCAAACGCAGCCACCACACTAGTTGCACTAAACTTCCTATGGCAAACCAACCTAAGTGATGACGAATTAGCGGAAATCGGTTTGGTACTTGGTGCTGATGTGCCGGTCTTTGTTCGTGGTTTTTCTGCTTTTGCCGAAGGTGTAGGAGAGAAACTTTCTCCTGCTCATCCTGACGAGAAATGGTATTTGGTGGTAAGACCGAACGTTTCCATTGCAACTGCGGACATATTCGGTCATCCAAATTTGATCCGAAACACGCCAAAGCGCGATTTAGATACGCTTTTAAACACGCCAAGCGTAAACGATTGCGAAAAAATTGTACGATTGCTCTACCCAGAGGTTGATAAGCAACTTTCTTGGCTGCTACAATACGCGCCGTCAAGATTAACGGGGACAGGTTCTTGCGTTTTTGCTGAATTTTCGAGCAAATCTGAAGCAGAAACTCTCCTTGCACAACTCTCTGATAATGTCTCGGCATTTGTCGCTCAAGGGCGCAATATTTCGCCACTAAAAGAGACTTTGGCTGAATACCAATCAGCCCAACACCGACCTATTTAAAACTGGACGCAAACCCGAGGTTTCCACCGTGCCTGATATGAAGCTATTTGCTGGTAATGCAACACCTGAACTAGCCCAACGTATTGCTGATCGTCTTTACATCTCTCTAGGTGATGCATCTGTTTCTCGCTTTTCTGATGGCGAAGTTGCAGTTCAAATCAACGAGAATGTTCGTGGTAGCGATGTTTTCATCATTCAATCCACTTGTGCCCCAACTAACGACAACCTAATGGAACTGGTTGTTATGATTGATGCAATGCGCCGTGCTTCAGCAGGCCGTATCACTGCAGTTATTCCTTACTTCGGTTACGCTCGTCAAGATCGTCGTGTACGTTCTGCGCGTGTACCAATCACTGCAAAAGTTGTTGCTGATTTCCTATCTAACGTTGGTGTTGACCGCGTTCTTACTATCGACCTACATGCAGAGCAAATCCAAGGCTTCTTCGATGTACCAGTGGATAACATCTTCGGTACACCAGTACTTCTAGAAGACATGCAATCTCGTGGTCTAGAAAACCCAGTAGTGGTTTCTCCTGACCTAGGTGGCGTTGTTCGTGCTCGTGCGACAGCTAAAGCGCTAGGTGATATCGATATCGCTATCGTTGATAAACGTCGTCCACGTGCAAACGTTTCTGAAGTAATGAACCTAATCGGTGACGTTGAAGGTCGTGACTGCGTGATCGTTGACGACATGATCGATACAGGTGGCACACTATGTAAAGCCGCTGAAGCGCTAAAAGAGCGCGGTGCTAAGCGCGTGTTCGCTTACGCAACTCACGCTGTTTTCTCTGGTAACGCTGCAGATAACATTAAGAACTCTGTTCTTGACCAAGTTATCGTCACTGACTCTATCTCTCTATCTAAAGAGATGGCTGCAACAGGCAAAGTAACCACACTAAGCCTATCGCGCATGCTCGCTGAAGCGATTCGTCGTATTAGCAACGAAGAGTCAATCTCTGCAATGTTCAACTAATCCGAACATTTCAGTTACACTGATTTCAAAAACACCCCTCCTTGGGGTGTTTTTTTTATTTGTATGAAAAGAGAGAATTGCGCTTGGTCGCCCACTGTGAGTTTTCTGTGCTATCATACTGCGCTTTTTGAGATTCCAGAGAGATCCTAACCTTGAGTCAACCAATCAAACTTCTCGTTGGTCTTGCTAATCCGGGACCAGAATACGCCAAAACTCGCCACAATGCGGGGGCTTGGGTCGTAGAAGAATTAGCACGCGTTCACAACGTTACCCTGAAGAACGAACCAAAGTTCTTTGGCCTAACCGGACGTATAATGGTCAACGGCCAGGATCTCCGTTTGCTTATCCCAACCACCTTCATGAACCTATCTGGCAAAGCTGTCGCTGCACTAGCGAAGTTTTATCAAATTAAGCCAGAAGAGATCATGGTTGCTCATGACGAGCTAGACTTACCGCCAGGTGTCGCTAAGTTTAAAAAAGGTGGCGGTCACGGTGGTCATAACGGCCTGCGTGACACGATAAGTAAACTGGGCAATAACAAAGATTTTTATCGTCTTCGTATCGGCATCGGCCATCCGGGACACAAAGATAAAGTGGCAGGTTTTGTACTAGGCAAGGCTCCAGCGAAAGAGCAAGAGCTACTAGACGCCGCAGCTGATGAATCAGTACGCTGTCTAGATATCCTAATTAAGGATGGTCTATCAAAAGCACAAAATCGCCTCCACACGTTCAAAGCTGAATAAGGTTACTATCATGGGTTTTAAATGTGGCATCGTTGGTCTACCTAACGTTGGTAAATCAACTCTGTTTAACGCACTAACTAAAGCGGGTATCGAAGCGGCAAACTTCCCGTTCTGTACCATTGAACCAAACACTGGTGTGGTTCCTGTGCCAGATCTACGTCTAGATGCACTAGCGAAGATCGTTAACCCACAGAGAGTTTTGCCTACTACAATGGAATTCGTAGACATTGCTGGTCTAGTTGCAGGTGCATCTCGCGGTGAAGGTCTAGGTAACAAATTCCTAGCGAACATCCGTGAAACTGACGCAATCGGCCACGTTGTACGTTGTTTCGAAAACGACAACATCGTTCACGTAGCGGGTAAAGTATCACCAATCGAAGATATTGAAGTTATCAACCTTGAGCTAGCAATGGCTGACCTTGATGCTTGTGAGCGTGCGATCCAGCGTAACGCTAAAAAAGCAAAAGGCGGCGATAAAGACGCAAAATTTGAACTAACCGTTCTAGAAAAGCTACTACCTGTGCTAACAGAAGGTGGCATGGCGCGTACTGTTGAGCTTTCTAAAGAAGAACTAGCAGCAGTAGGTTACCTAAACTTCCTAACCCTAAAACCAACGATGTACATCGCTAACGTGAACGAAGATGGTTTTGAAGACAATGCATACCTAGACGCTGTACGTGAGTACGCAGAAAAAGAAAACAACGTTGTTGTTCCTGTATGTGCTGCAATCGAGTCAGAAATGGCGGAACTAGAAGATGACGAGCGTGAAGAATTCCTAGCAGACCTAGGTATCGAAGAGCCAGGCCTAAACCGTGTTATTCGTGCGGGCTACGAGCTGCTAAACCTTCACACTTACTTCACTGCTGGCGTAAAAGAAGTTCGTGCTTGGACTATCCCTGTTGGTGCAACTGCGCCAAAAGCTGCTGGTAAAATCCACACGGACTTTGAAAAAGGCTTCATCCGTGCTGAAGTAGTAGGTTACGAGGACTTCATCCAGTTCAACGGTGAAAGCGGCGCGAAAGACGCTGGTAAATGGCGTCTAGAAGGTAAAGAGTACATCGTAAAAGATGGTGACGTTGTACACTTCCGTTTCAACGTATAATTAAACGAATGAATTTCAAACAATTCATTTAAATAAAAAGTCAGCCAACGCGCTGGCTTTTTTTATGTCTGTCATAATAGACCAATAATTAACTTCTGCACTGCAAGCCAATTTATTTCCAGTTTTAGATCATAAACACGCCTCTTTGTTTAAAAAGAAAGCGAACGATGGATTTTACGAGATTTATTAAAAAAAACTATTGACGGAACTCACTCAACTTCGCATAATGCGCGCCGTTCCCGACGACAAGGCAACAAGGCGACGAGAACAACAATACATGGTTATGGCTACGTAGCTCAGCTGGTTAGAGCACATCACTCATAATGATGGGGTCACAGGTTCGAATCCCGTCGTAGCCACCATTCCTAACAATTCTTTCATAAGAATTGTTAGGAATAGATGCGGTCGTGGCGGAATTGGTAGACGCACCAGATTTAGGTTCTGGCGCCGTAAGGTGTGAGAGTTCAAGTCTCTCCGACCGCACCATGTTTTAAGTAGTAGCAATACTACTGCCTGCAGGTCTATCGCCAAGCGGTAAGGCAGCGGCTTTTGATGCCGCCATTCCCTGGTTCGAATCCAGGTAGACCTGCCACTATTCAAAGTGAGATTCCTTAAATAAAGGGTTGTCACTTAGGGCGCGAAGGTTTATATTGTCTCGCTCAAAAAGATGGCTACGTAGCTCAGCTGGTTAGAGCACATCACTCATAATGATGGGGTCACAGGTTCGAATCCCGTCGTAGCCACCATTCTTTTTATAAGAATACAAGATCATTAGTTTTTACCAGTTAACTAATGATTGTAAAAATTCAAGATGCGGTCGTGGCGGAATTGGTAGACGCACCAGATTTAGGTTCTGGCGCCGTAAGGTGTGAGAGTTCAAGTCTCTCCGACCGCACCATCTTGAAACAGTTTAAGTAAGTATATGCGGTCGTGGCGGAATTGGTAGACGCACCAGATTTAGGTTCTGGCGCCGCAAGGTGTGAGAGTTCAAGTCTCTCCGACCGCACCATATATTTATTGCCTGCAGGTCTATCGCCAAGCGGTAAGGCAGCGGCTTTTGATGCCGCCATTCCCTGGTTCGAATCCAGGTAGACCTGCCATTATTTTGATTATTGAGCATGCTCAGTAATTATGCGGAAGTGGCGAAATTGGTAGACGCACCAGATTTAGGTTCTGGCGCCGCAAGGTGTGAGAGTTCAAGTCTCTCCTTCCGCACCATATTTTAAGTAGTAGCAATACTACTGCCTGCAGGTCTATCGCCAAGCGGTAAGGCAGCGGCTTTTGATGCCGCCATTCCCTGGTTCGAATCCAGGTAGACCTGCCATTATTCTCCCTAAATAGGGATGTTGTTGAGGTTTTACCAATTCTCTCAACAATAAATATTAAGATGCGGTCGTGGCGGAATTGGTAGACGCACCAGATTTAGGTTCTGGCGCCGTAAGGTGTGAGAGTTCAAGTCTCTCCGACCGCACCATCTTAATGAAGAGTAAAAATTTGGCTACGTAGCTCAGCTGGTTAGAGCACATCACTCATAATGATGGGGTCACAGGTTCGAATCCCGTCGTAGCCACCATTTACAACTACATTTAGATCTCACCAATTGATCTAAACGTTGAAAGAAAAGTCGCGGTCGTGGCGGAATTGGTAGACGCACCAGATTTAGGTTCTGGCGCCGCAAGGTGTGAGAGTTCAAGTCTCTCCGACCGCACCATACTTTTCTAAATTGATATGTCTTTTGACTATCGCCTGTAGGTCTATCGCCAAGCGGTAAGGCAGCGGCTTTTGATGCCGCCATTCCCTGGTTCGAATCCAGGTAGACCTGCCACTATTTTGATTATTGAGTCTACTCAGTAATTATGCGGTCGTGGCGGAATTGGTAGACGCACCAGATTTAGGTTCTGGCGCCGTAAGGTGTGAGAGTTCAAGTCTCTCCGACCGCACCATTATTAAAGTCTCTTTTATTAGAGCATTGTAGGTCTATCGCCAAGCGGTAAGGCAGCGGCTTTTGATGCCGCCATTCCCTGGTTCGAATCCAGGTAGACCTGCCATTATTCTCCCTAAAAAGGGATGTTGTTGAGGTTTTACCAATTCTCTCAGCAATACACATTAAGATGCGGTCGTGGCGGAATTGG
The DNA here is from genome assembly GCF_002608565.1 of Vibrio sp. PID17_43. Lineage (GTDB taxonomy): Bacteria > Pseudomonadota > Gammaproteobacteria > Enterobacterales > Vibrionaceae > Vibrio. The sequence goes on along the minus strand of NZ_LIXM01000010.1, from coordinate 7,899 downwards.
TAGACGCACCAGATTTAGGTTCTGGCGCCGCAAGGTGTGAGAGTTCAAGTCTCTCCGACCGCACCATCTTAATGAAGAGTTAAAATTTGGCTACGTAGCTCAGCTGGTTAGAGCACATCACTCATAATGATGGGGTCACAGGTTCGAATCCCGTCGTAGCCACCATTTATTCGAAGAAATAGTTTATACTATTAATTCCGTAAATTAAAAATGCGGTCGTGGCGGAATTGGTAGACGCACCAGATTTAGGTTCTGGCGCCGTAAGGTGTGAGAGTTCAAGTCTCTCCGACCGCACCATTACTTTCCTTAATTGGAGAGCACTTAGTTGAAAGACTAAGACCTGTAGGGCTATCGCCAAGCGGTAAGGCAGCGGCTTTTGATGCCGCCATTCCCTGGTTCGAATCCAGGTAGCCCTGCCATTACAAAACGTTGTTAAGGTTATACCAATTGCCTTGATAACTAAAAAAATACGATGCGGTCGTGGCGGAATTGGTAGACGCACCAGATTTAGGTTCTGGCGCCGCAAGGTGTGAGAGTTCAAGTCTCTCCGACCGCACCATGATTAAGAAAGCCAGCATTAATTTGCTGGTTTTTTTTTTATTTTTTCGATTCTGGACTCGGGCGTTCTTTGATATCCAGAATTAAAAAGCGAGCTCATGGCTCGCTTTTTTGTCTCTGTTATTTTTTCTATCTGCCGTTTTCAAGTTGCTTATATCCCCAACGCGTACTTCAACACTTGTACTTTGAACGGTCCTGAGTTTTCAGCCAGCTTTAAAGCTGCGTTACGAGCAAACTTCAACGGGCCTAGATCATTGCTAAAGCCTTTGTAAAATACATCCATACCCGTTTGCATTAATAAGTTATCTGGACGACGAGCGCGTTCATACTTGGCTAACAACACATCGTTGAGTTGCTCCTGCTGATCCGTAACCGCAAGCAGTACACCAACATCTTTAAAGCCGAGATTCACGCCTTGTCCAGCTAGTGGATTAATCGTATGAGCAGAATCACCGACTAGTACGCAATTCTTACTTGAATAGCTTTGAGCATGACGACGAGTCAGTGGGAATGAGCCAAACTGCAAAACCTCGATATCACCGAGTTCTGATGGGAAATGACGTAGGATCTCTTCTCTGAGTTGAGATTTCGTCATTGAACACAATTGCCTGATACGCTTTGGAGAGTCATACCACACCAGCGAACCTTGGCCAACTTCGTGACCATCTTCAATTAGAGAGCATAGAGGCAAGAATGAACGCGGACCTGACGGTGTGAATTGCTGCCAAGTGATGTCTTGCTGTGGTAATGCGGTCTTCACATTGATCAGCATACAGTGTTGACGGTAATCCCATGCGGTCACACCAATGCCCGCCAATTGACGAACTTTAGAATTCGCACCGTCAGCCCCGATCACCCAATTCGCTTCAAACTGCTCACCGCTTTCTAGCGTCACACGGTTCACATCAGAAAATTCTATGCTTTTCAATCGCTCAGGGCACATTACCGCTAAGTTATCATATTGGGCGAAAGCTTGCCAAAGCCCAAGTTGGATCAGACGGTTTTCAACGATGTAACCTAACTGCTCTAATAGCAGCTCATCAGAGTGGAAACGAGTACGACACTCTGGGTGCTCCCAAGTTTCCAAACGACGATAAGGGCAAACTCTCATGCTCTCAATCGCGGACCATGCGCCTAATGAATCAAGTAGCTTTACCGACTGATGGGAAATCGCAGACACGCGGATATCCAGAGCTTGACAAGCCTCAAATCCTTTCGGTTCAGCGCCCTCCACGACCATAACACTTCTCCCCTGCTTGGCAAACCCGACAGCAACCGCTGCCCCTACCATGCCGCCACCGATTACGACGATGTCATACTTGTTCATTTCTTGCTCTTCATCACATTGATTAATTGGCGTTTTTTAATTGTACGTTCCACCGCTTTTTTTACAAAATTCTTTAACACAAAACCTTGCTCCGTGTAGGTCAAAAAACTAGATTTCATCAGGGTTTGCAGAGAATTCATCAGATCACTAGTCAGGTGCTTTTTAAAGCAGTACAATACGCCGCTTACCGCCGAGATGGCGGCTATAATTTGAGCAATAGCTCTCCGATTTAAGTACAACTGAACGAGCGAAAGTGAGATGAGTAAGAAACTGCTAATTAAAACCTGGGGCTGCCAGATGAATGAATACGATTCATCAAAAATGGCCGACCTGCTTAATGCTGCAAACGGCTATGAGCTGACTGAAGAGCCAGAGGAAGCAGACGTACTTCTACTTAACACCTGTTCAATCCGTGAAAAAGCGCAAGAAAAAGTTTTCCACCAGCTTGGTCGTTGGAAAACCCTAAAAGATAAAAAACCTGGCGTAGTGATCGGCGTAGGTGGCTGTGTAGCAACTCAAGAAGGTGACCACATTCGTCAACGTGCTCCATTCGTTGACGTAATCTTTGGCCCACAAACGCTTCACCGTTTACCTGAGATGATCAAACAGTCTCAATCAGATGAAGCACCAGTCATGGATATTTCATTCCCAGAGATCGAAAAGTTTGACCGTCTGCCTGAGCCTCGTGCAGAAGGTGCCACGGCATTCGTTTCTATCATGGAAGGCTGTTCTAAGTACTGCACTTACTGTGTTGTACCGTACACTCGTGGTGAAGAAGTGAGTCGTCCTATGGATGACGTACTATACGAGATCGCTCAATTAGCGGAGCAAGGCGTTCGTGAAGTTAACCTACTTGGTCAAAACGTCAATGCTTACCGCGGCCCAATGCACGACGGTGAGATCTGTTCATTCGCCGAGCTGCTTCGCCTAGTAGCGTCTATAGATGGTATCGACCGTATTCGCTTTACAACGAGTCATCCACTTGAATTTACTGACGACATTATCGCGGTATACGAAGACACGCCGGAGCTTGTGAGCTTCCTGCACCTACCAGTACAAAGTGGTAGTGACCGCATCCTGACCATGATGAAGCGTCCTCACACGGCAATCGAGTACAAGTCAATCATTCGTAAACTGCGTAAAGCGCGTCCTGATATCCAAATCAGTTCTGACTTTATCGTTGCTTTCCCTGGTGAAACAGACAAAGATTTCCAAGACACCATGAAGCTAATCAAAGACGTAGACTTTGACATGAGTTTTAGCTTTATCTTCTCTCCTCGTCCAGGCACACCAGCGGCAGATTACCCTTGTGACCTCTCAGAAGAAGTGAAGAAAGAGCGTCTATACGAACTGCAACAAACCATTAATACACAGGCAATGCGCTACTCTCGCCTAATGCTAGGCACTGAGCAGCGCGTTTTGGTTGAAGGTCCTTCTAAGAAGAACCTAATGGAGCTACGCGCTCGTACAGAAAATAACCGTGTAGTAAACTTTGAAGGTAGCGCGGATCTAATCGGTCAGTTCGTTGACGTTAAGATTACTGACGTATTTGCCAACTCACTGCGTGGTGAGCTTGTACGTACAGAAAAAGACATGGACCTTCGTAGCGTGATTTCTCCAATGCAAATGATGGCGAAAACCCGTCGCGAAGATGAGCTAGGTGTAGCGACTTTTACGCCATAAGCTCGTATAACGCCAAGGAGAGCTGGTCGTTATCAGCTCTCTAGTGATTGGCTACAATGAGAGGTAACTTTGAGCAATAAAATCGTAACTCTAGAAATTAACCTAGAACCTTCAGATAACCGCCGTTTAGCAAGCCTGTGCGGTCCATTCGACGACAACATCAAGCACTTAGAACGTCGTTTAGGCGTTGAAATTAATCACCGTAGCGACCTTTTCACCATCGTCGGTAAACCTCATACTGCCGCCGCTGCGCTAGATATTCTAAAAACACTTTACGTTGATACTGCACCTGTTCGTGGCGAAACGCCAGATATCGAACCAGAACAGATCCACCTAGCGATCAAAGAATCCGGTGTCCTGGAGCAAAATACTGAATCGAACATCGAGCACGGTAAAGAAGTCTTCGTAAAAACCAAAAAAGGCGTGATCAAGCCGCGTACTCCAAATCAGGCTCAGTACCTGGTAAACATGGTGACGCACGATATCACTTTCGGCATTGGTCCTGCGGGTACTGGTAAAACGTACTTAGCCGTCGCTGCAGCCGTTGATGCACTGGAACGCCAAGAGGTCCGCCGAATTCTATTGACTCGTCCTGCGGTCGAAGCAGGTGAAAAATTGGGTTTCCTACCCGGTGATTTAAGTCAGAAAGTCGACCCATATCTGCGTCCTCTTTACGATGCTTTGTTCGAAATGCTAGGCTTCGAGCGTGTTGAAAAGCTGATTGAGCGCAACGTCATTGAAGTCGCGCCTCTGGCTTATATGCGTGGTCGTACGCTCAACGACGCCTTCATCATTTTAGATGAAAGTCAGAACACCACCGTCGAGCAGATGAAGATGTTTCTTACGCGTATCGGCTTCAATTCACGTGCAGTGATCACCGGTGACGTAACCCAGATCGACTTGCCTCGTGGCGCCAAATCCGGACTTCGTCATGCGATTGAAGTACTCAGTGAAGTCGATGACATCAGCTTTAACTTCTTCCAAGCAGACGATGTTGTGCGTCACCCTGTGGTTGCTCGCATCGTTAATGCCTATGAGAAGTGGGAAGCGCAAGACCAGAAAGAACGTAAAGAATTCGAAAAACGCCGTCGTGAAGAACGTGATGCAAAATTGCTAGAAGCAGCAAAGGCAGAGCTAAGTGCACAAGTCACGGCGAGCAAGGAATAAACATGACAATTGAACTTGATTTACAACTGGCAGTCGAAAATGAAGAAGGCTTACCTTCAGAGCAAGATTTTCAATTGTGGTTAGACAAGACCATTCCTCTTTTTCAACCTCAAGCAGAATTGACCATTCGCATTGTTGATGAAAAAGAAAGTCACGAGCTAAACCATGAATATCGTGGTAAAGACAAACCAACCAACGTGCTGTCGTTCCCATTTGAAGTACCACCTGGTATGGAAATGGATCTACTAGGCGATTTAATTATCTGTCGTCAAGTTGTTGAAAAAGAGGCTATTGAGCAGAATAAGCCTCTGCTAGCACATTGGGCGCATATGGTTGTACATGGCAGCTTGCATCTGCTAGGTTATGACCATATCGAGGATGACGAAGCTGAAGAGATGGAGTCCCTCGAAACAGAAATCATGCAAGGCATGGGTTACGAAGATCCATACATTGCTGAAAAAGAGTAACCACAGGTTACTCGAAAGGGAAAGGCAACCTACCCAGGGCAATACCTCGTACTCGCCTTTCTACGTGAGCTATCACACATCTGATAGCGTTACTTAATTGAGAAACAATGAACGAAGATAATTCTCCCTCTTCTAACGAAGGTAAGAAAGAAAAGGCAGAAGGTCCGAGTAGAAAGTCCTTCTTTGAACGTCTAGGTCAACTATTTCAAGGCGAACCAAAAGACCGCCAAGAGCTTGTGGATGTTATCCGCGACTCAGAAATCAACGACCTGATTGACCACGACACCCGCGATATGCTTGAAGGTGTTATGGAAATCTCCGAAATGCGCGTGCGTGACATTATGATCCCGCGTTCGCAAATGGTTACGGTTGAGCGCACAGACGATCTGGATACATTGATCGCGCTAATTACCGATGCTCAACATTCTCGCTACCCTGTGATCAGCGAAGATAAAGACCATGTGGAAGGCATCCTACTAGCGAAGGACTTACTCAAATACTTGGGCTCAGGCAGTAACCCATTTGATATCGAAGAAGTGATTCGACCTGCAGTCGTTGTACCGGAAAGTAAACGTGTCGACCGCCTGCTAAAAGAATTCCGTGAAGAACGTTATCACATGGCGATTGTTGTCGATGAATTCGGTGGCGTTTCAGGCCTCGTAACTATCGAAGATATCCTTGAAGAAATCGTTGGGGACATTGAAGATGAGTTCGATGACGATGAAGAAACCGATATCCGCAAGCTAAGCAAACACACGTTTGCTGTCCGAGCTCTGACAACCATTGAAGAGTTTAATGAGACGTTCGGTACTGACTTCAGCGATGAAGAAGTAGATACCGTTGGCGGCATGGTAATGACGGCCTTTGGTCACCTACCTTCTCGAGGCGAAGTTGTTGAACTTGAAGGTTACAACTTCAAAGTGACTGCAGCCGACAACCGTCGTGTCATTCAACTTCAAGTGACGATTCCAGACGAAGAAAAACTGGTTGAAACCACTCAAGAGTAACGCGATACCCTAACAACGGGAATATCAGAAAAATATAATGATGAATGTACTCTTTCATCGCCTCAAGCGGCCCTTCGTGGCCGCTTTTGTTGGCGCCTTAACTACCCTAGCTTTTGCCCCTTATCAACTATGGCCGATTGCCATACTTAGTCCAGCTATCTTGCTTATTCTTCTTGCAAACCAATCGCCCAAGCGTGCGCTATGGATCGGTTACGCTTGGGGTCTAGGTCAATTCTCTACGGGTGTTAGCTGGGTTTACGTCAGTATTGCTGGCTTTGGCGGTATGCCGCTGACTGCGAACCTATTCTTAATGAGCTTGTTGATTGCTTACTTGGCAATTTATTCAGGCTTGTTTGCTTGGCTAAACAACAAACTTTTCCCTCAATTTACGCTTACTAAAGCGCTGCTAGCGGCCCCAGCTTTATGGCTGATCACCGACTGGTTGCGTGGCTGGGTAATGACAGGCTTCCCTTGGCTATGGCTTGGCTACAGCCAAATTGATGCGCCGATGGCAAGCTTTGCGCCTATTGGTGGTGTTGAGCTTTTAACCCTGTTTATTCTTATCTGTGCTGGAGCATTAGCTTACGCTTGGCTGCACAAGCAATGGCTGATGATCATTATCCCTGCCGTGTTGTTGAGTGCTGGCTTTGGTATTCGCCAATACGACTGGGTGACTCCTCGCGTAAAAGACACCACTAAAGTGGCGCTTATTCAAGGCAACGTCGACCAAAAACTAAAATGGCTACCAAGCCAGCGTTGGCCTACCATCATGAAATATGCGGACCTGACACGTGAAAATTGGGATGCGGATATTATTGTCTGGCCAGAAGCGGCAATTCCAGCGTTTGAAATCGAAGTGCCGTCATTTTTAAGAAACATCGACAGTGCTGCGAAGATCAACCAGAGCGGCATCATCACCGGAGTGGTTAATCAAGGTGAAGACGGTCAGTTCTACAACAGCATTCTATCCCTTGGCGTGACACCATATGGCGATTACAGCTTTGATATGAACGAGCGCTATCACAAGCATCACCTATTGCCATTTGGTGAATTCGTACCGTTTGAAGAGATATTGCGCCCTCTTGCACCATTCTTCAACCTGCCAATGTCATCGTTCAGCCGTGGCGCGTTCGTCCAACCCAACATTGTCGCGAATGGCATGCACATGGCTCCTGCATTGTGCTATGAAATCATCTTTAATGAACAAGTGCGTCAGAACATCACTGACGAAACGGACTTCATACTAACGCTCTCAAACGATGCTTGGTTTGGACACTCAATTGGTCCACTGCAACACATGGAAATCGCTCGTATGCGCGCATTAGAGTTAGGCAAACCTCTGATTCGTTCAACCAACAACGGCTTAACCGCTGTGGCAGATCACAAAGGTAAAATCATTGAGCAGATCCCTCAGTTTGAAACTGCGGTTCTGCGTGCAGAGCTTACGCCGACAGACGGACAGACGCCTTACCGCATGTTTGGCACTTGGCCACTGTATATTTGGGTCGCATTGAGCTTAGTGTTAGCTTGGTGGCTGCCAAGAAAACACAAATAACACTCCCAAGAAAGAGGCGATGATAGCCTAATGCCAGTCAGTTAAGCTGACTGGCTTTCTTTTTATTGGGGTATTTCTTTGCCTTTGCTTTTATTGCTCTCGGATATATCCGATCTTCTCGTTTAATGGGCAAGA
>NZ_LIXM01000001.1 GCF_002608565.1 Vibrio sp. PID17_43 | reverse complement strand
CAGCGGTTCTAGAAAGTCTATCTGGAAACAAGAGTTAATAACGTGGGTGGGTCAGTTTTACTTCGGCGATAACGTCGATAAGTGGATCAAATTTAAACTGGCGTTGACAAGATATCATCATAAAGGGTATTCCTCAGACAACATTTGCAAAAAAGGCGCTATCACAGCGCCTTTTTATTCATCCTGTTTGCCTAGGTTTCTGACTTGATGACACGAGCCGAGGGTTAGGCGCTAGCGTAAATCACGCTGCCACCTTTGATGGTATCGATGATCTGGCGTGATAGATGTTCAGGTAATGCAGGGCAGCCCCAACTGCGGCCTAAATACCCATTCTTTTTAATAAATGACGGGTTGGCGTAATCCGCACCATGAACAACGATATAACGTTCACGAGCCTTATCGTTCACACCAGAAGTCAGACCGTCTAGGCGAAGTGAGTAGCCGTTAGAACCATAATAGGTGGTATCGGTCAAAAACGTACCTAACGAAGTTTTACGTGAATTCACAATGTTAGAAAACTTAGTAGCGGTCTTCAAACCACTGTTTACCCCATGAGAAACGTAAGTGTTATAGATCAGCTTATTTTTCTCAAGGTCGACCACGTAAAAGCGTTTTTCAGTCGATGGCTTGCTATAATCGATGATGGTTAGCACCTGCTTTTTTCGATTTGGTGTTTGGTTATAAGCCTTAAAAGCATCACTAAATAGCTCATAGTCAATGACACCGTTCAATTTGGCTTCTTTATATGTATTTTCAACAAGTTGTTGAGTGAGGTTATTTTCCGTCTGCTTCCCTGTCTGTTGCGCAAAAGCAAAAGGTGAAACTGATACTGATACCCATATCAATAATAAAAATAGCTTTTTCATTTTTACTAATATAACTCTTGGTGTTACAAACTTATCGATTGCTTCATGCATTCTTTAATACAACATGCACATCAAATTAATTTTATTCTCGGTGTTTCTTATCATCTGAACGCATAAATTCCACGATGGACAGAGTACTTTTGCTGTTCGTTGATTTAAATTACTGATTTTAATCAATATTGAGGCGTTAATCGAAGAATATAAAAACTTCAGAGCAAATACTATCTTATTTGGTTAATTAATAAAACTGTGTTTAACGACATTTACTTAAACTGACAGTTAATAAAACAATGTGTAATTAACATTTCGCCGGAAATTTCATTTTATTCCAAAGAGATTAGGGGTGATTTTTAAGGAAAAAATAATTTTCATCTCGCGATCTGACTTGTAACAAAATGTTGCATAAAAAAGAGGGGCTAAACAGGCTTTGTGGCGGAACTCAGCTTCAGAGCGAACGCTAGCTAATTCGTTTGCATTTTAAACGACATACTGAGTATCAGGCATGCCTATCCCAGTCATGTTGAGTGCGTTGATCATGGCGTAAGTCTCCCCAACTTATGCGTTGTAATTGCGAAGCGTGAGTGACGCCCGAGTAGCGGTTTTACACGATACATAGCGGTATCCGACAATGAACGGTTATGGTAACCATACTTCTGTTTCTACTTTTTGTTCGAGCCGTAGAGTTTTTGGCAGCCAACCGCTCGATTACGTGGATGCCCCTTTTCCCAGAAAGCTGCCCCTTCACGTGGAGGGATTTAGAGGTGTCGCTTTCTTAACCCTAATCGCCCTGTGGTACTCCCTTGTATCGTACGCACCATCTCCTGAAATTTCTTTGATGGTTCGGCGTGTTTGCTTAAGTAAATTAGGGAGTACTTCCACATCTGTCACGCCTGAAAGTGTCAGTTCCGCTGCGATAATTTCATGAGTACCAGTATCAACAGCAAGATGGAGTTTACGCCAGACTCGACGCTTACCATCGATTCCGTGCTTTTTTACTTTCCATTCACCCTCACCGTATACCTTGAGCCCAGTTGCATCGATAGCTAGGGGCTAGATAGCATCTCGTGATGAGGCTTTGAAATTAACCTCAACATCCTTAGCTCGGCGACGGATGCAAAAATAGTGGGGACAAACCAGTGGGACGTCTGCCAATCTAAAAACAGAATCGATGAAGCCTTGTAGGGCTCTTAAAGTAAGGAAAGGACGCGCTTTACCATCGAGCGGTTGTGATAGTGAGGTCACTAAACAATCGTGCTCGACCACGTCTATTCTGTCTGGGTTGCTTCCACTCAGCTATCGCTTCTTCGTCAATCCAAAAGGCGAGTGAGCCTCGGTTGACCAAGGCGTTATTGCACTTGCGCCAGTGATTGGTTTTGTCGCGAGGCTTCGGCATGAAATCAACGTCAGTGAATGAATGTTACTGATCTGATCGTAATATTCTGATTTAGTTCATTCGATTTCTGCAACAAAGCTCCATTGCGTTGCTAAATCAAAAAAATGGATATTGGAGTGATATTATTTTTCTTGATTGAAATTAGTAAGAGGTGTCCAATGATGAATGTTATATTTCACACCTAAATAAATTATATCAATGAAATTAATGGTCAGTGCTTATTGAATTGGAATTGGGTTGGTGAAATTTAAAAACAATATTAACGCTTAAACTTATTAAGTATGACTTTTTATTAATTAATAGGTTTGCAGTTGGTTTAGTTATTATTGTGCATTGTTATTTTATGATTCAAGTTCAATTGGTTTTTAAAATTATACTAATTTTTATATTTTTCATGTTCTTATGGGAATGGTTAGATTGATAAGAAAGATGCACGCGGATAAACTAAAATATTCACGATTTGAGCGTTCTGAGTGGAGTCCTGAGATGTTTATAAGACGTGACTTTACTAGGAGTGGGCAGTTATCGCTTATGTATGCGTCAATAAAGTGAGGCTGAAATATCACCAATGCAACGCAGTGTACAGAGCTGTTTTTAAATCAAGAGCGATGGTGATTAAATAATCATCATGGATTGAAAGTTATTTAATCAATCAGTCTTGAATATTCAAAGCAAACGATTGCTCTTGTTTTGGGGTGTTGTATAATCTGAGCTGCGTCACAAATTGGTGGCTCGTATTACATTTCAGGACTCATATGTTGAAGAAATCACTTGCTCTTATGCTTGCAGCTTACTCTCTACCTTCCATTGCAGCATCAACCATTGGTATCGTCGGTGCAATGGATGTAGAAGTTGAAGCTCTATTACCAAAAATCCAAAATCAACAAGTAAAACAAATTGGTAGGCACAGTTTTTACACGGGTCAGTTAGAAGGCAAATCAGTAGTCGTAACTAAGTCTGGCGTTGGTAAAGTGAATGCCGCTATGACAACCACATTGCTTATTGAGTCATTCGGTGTAGACCAACTGATTTTTACTGGTATTGCAGGTGCAAGCGATCCTAAATTGGATCCGTTGGATGTGGTGGTATCAACACGCCTTGTTCAACATGATGTCGATTTAACACCTTTTAATATGCCGAAAGGTCTATTACCAGACTATCAAGAGCGTTACTTCTACGCAGATAAAACGCTACAAAAATACGCGTTTGAAGCTGCGGTCGATACGTTAGGTAAAGAGAGTGTTTATCGAGGCATTATCGCTTCAGGTGACCAGTTCATAGCAAGTAAGGTAAAAGTGACCGGAATATATCAAGAGTACAATGCCATGGCGGTGGAAATGGAAGGGGCCGCACTTGGTCAAGTCGCAGATGCATTTAAAGTTCCATACGTCGTGATCCGTACGATTTCGGACAAAGCGGATGGATCTGCAGAGATGGTATACTCTGATTTGAAGAAAGCCACGGCTGACAACTCAGCGAACATTACATTGAATATGCTAAAACGCATGCAGTAGCATTACAAATCAAAGCAGCGCCAAGAGTGCTGCTTTGTTCTGCAAGGACAAAGATTGCGGGCTTCTATTCTCTTTTTTGGAGGACGCATTGGGAGAACCTTAATACCCTGTTTAACTACCCAGAGGATATACGTCGAGCAATTTACACGACTAACGCCATTGAGTCACTCAACAGCGTTATTAGAAAAGCGATTAAGAAACAAAAAACTGTTCCCAACAGATTAGTCAGCTCGAAAGGTGATTTACCTAGCGACAAGCACTGAACCGCTTTATGATTATGTTCGAAGACCGACTCACTGAATATATGTAACGCCGACAGTTACACAGAATTATTTACAGGGTCTAAGGTATTGTTAGAACACGCAATGTTTAGCGAAGTCTGACGCTTCGTTGGCCGTCCATTCGCCTTTTGGTTTTTCTTTCATATCGTTACACCATGCTTCGCTGCCTACTTCAGTACACGCCATCAGTTGAGCTGTAACAAACACGATCAATGCTAACTTTTTCATTTTCCATACCTTTTAAAGTTGTCCTTTTCATGAAGTATAAACATTCAGTTACTGAAGTAATGTCAAAATTAAAAATTTGAGCGAATGATCTCACTTTAGAAGGACGTGCAACTTGAAACTTTGAAGGCGTGGAGAAGCCTCGAAACTGGCCTGTTTTGATTGCTCGGATGATGGTTATTTAACCTCAACTCGGGACAAGAAAGTCTACATAGCCCAATTCATGAGTCACTTAAGCTGATATAGGAGTCAGTACAGCTATTTTAGATGAATAACAAGGCAAAATGACAAGTCAATAGTGAGTCTATTGCGGTCATTTTAACGACGTTAGGCGCTAAAAGCGCTGTGCTGAATGGCTTAGATTGTCTCGAGCTGAGGTTATTTAGTGAGCTCATCAATAATTGGGCAACAGCTTGTGGCGTCACCAGGGCAGGAAGTAACCCAACTCTCAAGTTGCTTTTTGATTTCGACAAGGTGAGCTATCTTGTTTTCAACTTCTTGTAGTTTCCCCATGGTTCGAGCTTTAACTTCTCTGCTTTTTCGGTTTGGATTATGCGCCAACTGCACAAACTCTTTACATTCTTGAAGAGAGAATCCTGCATTTTTTGCTCGAGAAATTAGATTTAACTCTTGGATGTGCTTGTCTGAATACTCTCGATAACCCGAGTCATTGCGTGCTGGCGGTGTGATGATGCCTTTATCTTCATAAAGTCGGATAGATTTGGAAGAAAGCCCTGTCAATTCAGCAGCCACACCAATATTCATAGATAGCCTCTACATTCGAGATGATGTTATCGCGAGTATATACCGAACGGGCGTTAAGGTGCAGTACTGAAGAGACTTTTACTTATCCGTGTTCGTGTTCATGACCTTTCATATCTAAGTTGTGTTAAGTAAGTTTTTGAATAATTAAGAAAAAGCCCGAAAGAACAGTACTTTCGGGCTTTCGTTATTCAATATATTTAGACATTACTCAGTGGCGAAACTTTTTTTTTCACGCTGCATTTTTGCTAGGAAATACACGTTTACACAAGCAATAAACCCGTTAGTTAGCACAACTGGCCATGAGTCAATCATCAGACCGTATGCAGTGAACAGACCACAGCCGATAAAGTTAAGAATACGTAGCTTAACGATATCTTTCATTGTAAGTGAAATCGCGACCATGATTGAGGCAGCGTAGCCTAGGATTTCAACCATATTCATCTCCATAATTTGACCCTCTTAAATCTGCCGATTGTTGTCGGTACCAATTCTTCTCTTCTTGAGATTAGTGAGGAAGCTCCATGCCTCGAATGGTCTTTTTCGTTTTGATGGGTTAACTATATCAATGGAAAAACCGTGATGAAAGCCTCAAAACAAGGTTAAGAGAAGGTTAGCGATTACGCAAACGTTTAGGTCGCCAATTGTTGAAAATTTACTTATAAGTCTGATTGATGATAACGATGATATTGATGGGCAAACGCGGACGGACGAGCGCATGGAATGGCATGCCATAATAAGGATAATCGTTACTGTTGGGCAAGGCTATGCTTGGTGTCTCTTTCCAAATCATGGACTTGAACGACTCAGCGATCGATATGGATGAGTTACTGATTCAAATTCAGGTAGATTATGACCCATCAATGGAGGCTGTTTCATTAAATATCACGACTGATGTCAATGTGCATTAAACGATTTTGGTTGAGAACTATTTCAACGGTATGTCATCAAATGATATTGCGGAGTCGCAATTGCATAATAACGTAATAGCTAATGGTGAGTTTGGCTAAGCAAGCCTGAACTGACATTCAAAAAACGTGGCAGTCTATCAACTGTCGCGCTTTTTTACAGTGCCTTGTTGAATGTCATGCGCAGCATCGTCAGCCACCTTCTGTGATAACTGAATCCGTTGATACCCAGACCGAATTCCAGACATAGACATGGCATTACACTCTTCATTATGCTTTCTTGAGCATAAAAGTGTTGAAAAATGTTCGAGTGTTTTTGTTCAACGGCTTGACTAAGTAAACAGTTTTGACAACATTTCTTGTTCTTCACTCGACAAAATTGGCGCACTCTTCTTGCTGAGTGTTTGGCTAATTTGCCCTTGCAACGAACGCAGTTGGCTTGCCGTTAACTCATTGATTTTTTCTTTTAAGTCGTTAAATTGCTGAGCAGTCATTGTTATCTCCGCATCTTGATTGGGCTTTTCCATCATTAACCCGCTGCGCGGCTCTCATCGCCACTGAAAACCCGATACGTCTAGCTTAGATTTTGACTGGTGTTTTTTTGTCCGAGTAATGTCAGTTAGTGTTTAACAATTGGTAAGAGCTTCTAGTTTACGCGGACTGCAAATTTGGAAGCCAGTGAATGGAGTTCTGGCAACATGCGATAGATCAGATGAAGCTGCTGCAGTACCATCCTAGCTGAGTGATCATCTTCTTCACGCCATTCATTCAGTCTTTGTTCCAGATCAGCATCATCCATTGACGATAAATCATACTCTTCACAATGAGGGTGTAGCTGACGATGCAGTACATCCAAATGTTGATGAATACAGCGATGTGCATCAAGTACGAGTTGGTGAATCGCTTCGTCCTCAATTCTCGTACGGTGAGCGCCAAGCGCAGAGATGTAGCTCAGCATTGCGTGGTTAAGGGTTAAAAAACGGAAGCTTTCATCCACCGCAGTACGATATTTACCAGGCTCAGCCAACATAGTACTGATTGCTAAAGATAGGTTCGCATCATTGTTGTGTGCCTGACGTCGAGCGATACGATAGCTTAGATTATCTTTCTTGCCGATACGGTATTGACCGATGATTTGCCCAAGATACTGTTTGTTAGCGTCAATCGCATCAGACATCACTTTGTGCAATCGTTTAGATTGCCAATCGGGCAATATCACCATCACTGCCGCAACAGCTAACACACAACCAATTAAGGTATCGGCTAAACGAGGTAATACGACGGCATGGCCTTCTCCTAATTGGTTAAATAGAAACAGAACCAGTAGTGTGATAAAGCCCGTAGCATAACCGTAATTGTTGATTCTAAATGCAAAAAACATGACACCAGAGAGGACGATAAATACTAGCTGACTTTCTTGAGAAGGGAAGAAGGTCAGTAAGGGAACACCAATTAACAGGCCGGCTAAGGTGCCGATAACACGCGCCGTTAATTTTTGTCTGGTAGCGCTGTAGTTGGGCTGACATACAAACAGGGTGGTGAGCAAAATCCAATATCCACGGTCGATATCAAACATCTGAATGATACCGTAGCCTACGGTCAGTGCGATGGACATGCGCAGGGCGTGACGAAACAGCATTGAGTCTTTGTTTAGATTTGCTGTTATTCGTTGCCACATCGCTTTGAGAGTGTGTGGATTGGTGTCGTCAAGTGTCCCTTCTTCTAAACGCTCTGCGTCCGGGTTGTTGATGTTACTCAACTGCTTTTCTACCGTTGCTAGGTTATTGAAGAGGTAAGTCAGTTGCGTGAGCAGGCGTTTCCAATGGTTTTGTTGCTGCTCTTCTAAATAGGCTAGTGAGTTTTGCAGTTCGGCCAAAGCAAGAATGGATTGATCCGTATGGACATATTCATTTCCAAGACGAATTGCATGCGCGATATCACGACAAGCTTGCGCTTGTGATTCAAGCAAATATTTAAAGCGAAATAGCACATCAGAGCGTTCAAACTCGGTGGCGAGATCTTGATAGCGGTAGTGACTTGAACTGACACGCTCATGAATATCTTGAGCAATAAAGTAGATATTCAGGAACCGGTCACTTGGGCCATCGATATGGCCACGTTTAGAGCGGCTGAGTAGGGTCGCTTTACAAGCGTTCAACGAATTCACTGTCGCAGCATTGAGTTTGGCGGCTTCAATACGAATGGGTTGAGGCACCAAATTCGTCACCGGGTGAAATAGCTTTGCTTTCGCATCAAGATAATTAGCGATCTGGAGGAATACGGCTGCAAGACTCTGCTGAACGGGTTGTAGCGGCCAAAATATCTGCCATATCATCGACATGAAGTAGTACCACGCCGCCCCTGCGAGCAACAGTGCGGGTTGGAACCAAAGGTTAGTACTCTCATGGGCGCCCAGCATGGCATAAATCGCGATGAGTAATGATCCAAAAGCGATGCTAGCATATTTAGGGCCGATGGCGCCGAGCATAATAAAACCAAAGGTAGAAATGAACAGCCCGATAGCGAACGCCCAAGGAATGTTAAATAAGATTTCTATCGAAAGTGCGGCAACGGCAAAGCAGAGAAAAGTGAGGAGCAGTGCTTTGATGCGTCCTGTGAAACTGTCATCACTTTCAGCCAATGCAGCAGCGATTACACCTAAAATTAAAGGGGTAATTAACGTATTTTGTTCAAAATACCAAGCCGGGACGACTACGCCTAGTAAGGTGATCAAAATGAGAATACTGTAGTTGATGGTTTTGTTTGCCCAATAGAGGCGAAGTTTTAAAGCAGTTTGCACAGTGCGCCTTTCGTTGCCAGTAAAAACGACAGAATTTTAACAAACTCACTATAGCGCGTTTATGACCTAATTTAATAAATATTGTCATTTGGTTAGAAATTAAACAGGTGCGTCATTGACTTACAGTGAGTGTACTCATTAGATCGCAAATTATTGTTTGCAAATTCAACAGTAATGTAATTTTTAATTGAGAATACCGAAAGAAGCGCATTTTGTCTCAATCCCCTGCTACAACTTGGCCGTCTAAAATGATATAAAATGAGAACTTCTCTATCAAAAGGCGCCTCTTTCATGCTGCTCACAGCCTCTAATAAAGCACAGTTTTTTATTCAAAATGAGTATTTCCAAGTTGAAATAAAAGAAAACAGCGTTTTATTAACATCAATTGGCAGCGAAGAGCACATTCCGTTCACGATTTGGAACGGAAAAGTGAGCGTTAAGCGTGGTTTACTTTGGAGCTCGCTGCAGTTTTTTGCTCACGAACAAGGTGGCAAGCAGCAAAGCTGGTTAGTACAAGGTTTGCCATGGCCCCAGTGTCGTAAGTTTGCACTTGAAGCCGTACGCCAGTATCAAGACTGGCACAATAGCCAGTGTCGTAAACTCGCTGAATATTTACCTCGGTGGGAAGATGAGCTGTATCAGCTCAAACATCTACCAGCTTATTTATCTCACTCAAAAGTTCAAAGCTGGGCTGACCAACTTAATAGTGAACTTTTTGACATCAAAACCAGTTTGGCTGAAGCAAAAATGCGTATGCCGAATCGTATGGCTGAGATAGAACCTTGGTTGTCGGAGACTTCGGCAACACTGGCTGAACGTAATCATGAGTGGCTGGAAAATGAGCGTCCGAACTGGGAAGTGCTATTTAATCGTATTGAATCTTCTCCATTGAACCTTTCGCAGCAGCATGCGGTGCTACTTAATGACGATCATAATTTAGTGTTAGCAGGTGCAGGCTCGGGTAAAACGAGTGTTTTGACTGCGCGGGTGGCCTATTTACTTCAAAGCCATCAGGCTCAGTCGGAAGAGCTGCTGTTGCTGGCGTTTGGCCGCGATGCAGCAACCGAGATGAAAGATCGATTAGTAGACAAAGTGGGTATGGCTGCGGAAGGCGTACGTGTAAATACCTTCCATCAACTTGGCCTACGCATTTTGAACCAAGTTGAACCACAAGCCGTAGAAATTAGCCCGGCCGCTTTGGATGACAACCAACGTACTGCTTGGTGCATTGATTGGTTGAAAAAACATTGGATGACGCCGACTAACTTTAAACGTTGGCAGAAACATTTGGATAAGTGGCCTATCGCGTACTTAAAAGGGGATGACGAGCTTGGCAGTCACTCAGAGAACCCCAAGCTGATTGCATGGTTAGATTCACAGATATCTCAACTGGCCTTGGTCGGGTTAACCAAGAAACAAGTACAGGAAAAGTTGGTTAATCATCAAGATTACACACGCTTGAATAGTGAACTTGCGTTGTGTTGGCCGTGCTATAGCGCTTGGCAAAAAATGCTAAAAGACAGTAACCAAGTGGACTTTCCAACCATGATCAGTCGCGCGACAGATTATGTGAAGTCTGGAAAGTTTGTTTCACCATGGCGTTTTGTGATGGTTGATGAATATCAAGATATTTCGCCAGATCGTTTGGCTTTAATTGAAGCACTGTGCGAATCGACAGACAAGCAGTTAGGAGCAACCTTGTTCGCTGTAGGGGATGACTGGCAGGCGATTTACCAGTTTGCCGGGGCAGACGTAGATCTGACCACCGGTTTCCAAACGCGTTTTCAACACTCGACGGTTCATTATCTCGATACCACTTACCGTTTTAATAATCAGATTGGTGAGGTAGCGAATACCTTTGTGCAGCAAAACCCTTCGCAGTTGCCAAAAATATTGAATAGTCATAAGCAACGTAAGCAGAAGAGTGTGCATACTGCGCCAAGCAATCAGGTTGAGAAAATCCTTGATCAGTTGAACCAACAGGCGAAGAAAATTAAGTCTGTTCTGCTACTTGGTCGCAATCATTACCATAAGCCAGATTTGTATGATGACTGGGTGAAGCGTTTCCCAAATCTGGACATTCGCTTTATGACTTGCCATGCGAGTAAGGGAAGGGAGGCAGATTTTGTTATTGTACTCTCTGTAGATGAAGGGCAATTCCCAGCGAAGAAGAAGCATGCACACATTGATGGAGCCTTGACTGAGTCGAAAGACAAATTCCCATATGCAGAAGAGCGTCGTTTATTCTATGTTGCAATGACACGAGCAAAAGAGAAAGTGTGGATTACGCACACGGGGGCAGGATCTGGTTTTGTTCAAGAATTGGTCAGCGGTGATTATCCAATCGTTAGCTCAAAATAAGCACAACAAAGGCGATACAGGGTATCGCCTTTGTTTTCTATGCTTTACACACCAAGATCAAGTGCGCTCGGCTAAGTAAGCTTGATAGTCAGGTACTTCAATATCGACTTCTTGATCAATCAGCGGAGAGGCGAAAAGAAATTTTGCACTTGCGCGGTTAGTCGCGACTGGAATGTTCCAAACACTGGCGATGCGAAGCAGTGCTTTTACATCGGGGTCATGTGGAACGGCGTTAAGAGGATCCCAGAAAAACACCAAAACATCGATATCGCCTTCAGAAATCAGGGCGCCAAGTTGTTGATCGCCGCCCATTGGGCCGCTTATCAAACTCTTAATGGCTAAGCCCGTTTCTTTGCTTAGCATGTGACCTGTTGTACCTGTCGCGTATAAGAAATGGCTTTGTAGCTTTTCTTTGTTCTCTTTAACCCAACGAAGTAGTTCGGGTTTACAGTTATCGTGGGCAACCAATGCCACATGTTTGTGCGCTGGCATGGTACGGGTTGTTTTTTGCATCAAGTGATTTCCGTTTTTATGATTTTAAAGTAGCAATCATCCAATAAAATACGTTTTTTATTGATCAATCAACAGCCTTAACACTGAATGTCGGTCTATATTTTGATGGAGATAACGATTCTTGAATTGTGCCATCATGAAGCGTGCTAGGTGTCAGTGGTTTAATGCCTGGAGACGCGTGCTTTTCGTATGGTAGTTGACGTAAATAGTGAACGGCTTGTCTCACAGATAAACGGCCTTGTTGAACCATTTTGTCGGTTGGGGCGAACAATACCTTGTGGCGAAGTAAGCCTCGGTAAACGCCATGACTGAGATAAATAGAAACCAAGCCGATTTCTTTCGTTTTACCAACACTGCGCAATTCACTGATAGCCGCTTCAATAGCAACAGCGTTACCTACGATATAGTCAATATTATCCAAATCAATGACACGCTGAATAAGGTTTCGCTGTAACTCCTTGTCATTGTCGGCCCAGAATGAGTCAACAATGTGAATGTCGCTACCTTTGATGGCATCGTAAAATCCCGTAGTGACCGGTTTTGTTCCGCCACTGGTACGTGGGCCAAGTAGTAGAGCAATATTGGTTTTACCAGATCCTTTAGGGTGCTTCTCTGCTAAGAATTTCCCCGCTTCATATCCCATCCAGTACCAATCAACCCCAACGACACCTTTGAGCAATTCGTTTTGCTCTTTATCGAGATCAAGTTGATTTACCGTTGCAAACACCGGGGTGTTACCCACCCAGTTCTTGAGGTTGTGCTCGTAAGCTTGCGGCTCTACCGTACCAAGAATGATGGCATTGGCTCCCCATTGAGTACACAGAGCCAGTTGTTGCTTTTGGCGGTCATTATTTAAATAACCACCAGCCTCAAGAACGCGCAGATTAACACCGAGTTTTTTCGCTTCGGAAACCATTCCATAGTTTACTGATAGCCAATAGGAGTCCTTAAGGTGGGGGTAAATGGCACAGATTTTCTCTGCCGCAAAAGATGGCACTGAAGCGAAAAGTGACATTGTGAGTACAGAGTGCTTGAAAATTGTACGAAATGAACGCTGATTTATAACCATGAATAAAGTTCGTTGGCATAGATTAAGTAAACACTGCAAAATATAACGTAATATGTCGCAGAACACGAATATTAAGGTTAGGAAAAATATGTTGCTAGCTACCGCAAGCATCGGGCGAAAACTGTTGTTGTCTTTTATTGCCATGGCAATGTTGGTTATGTTGTCGGTGCTTATCGGTGTATCAGGCTTTTCACTGGTAGCAAAAACAGAAAGGAATGTTGTGGATTCAGCCATCCCGGCAATGATTGAAGCAAGGCAAGTTTCCGAGCTAAGTACACGTATTATTTCCTCAGTCCAGATGCTATTAAACGCTCAGAACGAACTTGAGCGCAAAGAGGCGGGCCGTATACTGTTTGAACAATTGGAATCTCTGCTTGCCCACATAAAAGCGCTAGGAGGAGAGTCGTTCGATTCTAAGTTACTTGAAACTTTGGAAAACAATGTTCAGAACGTGATCAACAACTTAGCTGAGTTGGGGGTAACGGTTGAGCGGAAGCTATGGTTAGCAAAAGAGATCGATACACGTGTCGAAGAGATGCGTTTGTTGAGTGAAGAACTAGAGCAACTCACGCGGACTCAAGTGCAGAATACCGCCACCATTGCGGTCGCTAATGTCACACACATATACGATCTATTGGAAACGGATAAAAAAAATCAAGTATATCAAGCGCTCGATGGGTTAGTGGAAGTCGATCTCGATCTGATCGAAAGGCTCCATGAATTACATCTCCTTGCGTTTAAAATGCTCAACCAAATTGAAGAAGCACGCACGTTGAGCAACGTAGAGCGTATCCAGCAAATCCAAACCGCATTTGAAGATAACCTTAGGATAATGAAACGTCGGGTGTTGGCAGTAGAGGATCCAACTCGTTCAAAACAGATGGGCCAGTTATTGACCGAGCTTGGCAAACGCCAAGTGGTTTTTACGATTTTGCTTCAACAGCAAGAGAACAATGAACAGTCACAAGAACTCATGCATGAGACGTTAAATCTGTTTTCTGGATTAAATAGTACGGTAAACAAGCTCGTTGATGACTCAAACAAGACGACACATGTTGCGGTTGAACAGCTCACCAGTACCTTGAAGTTTGCTCAATGGTCACTGACTCTTATTTCCATTATAGGTTTAGTGGTTGTGGTCTTGATCTTATGGCGTGTGGTTTACGTGTCGGTGGTGAAGCGTTTGGGGGAATACTCTGCAGCGTTGCTTTCTGTGGCTCAAGGTAACCTTGCTGTGGAGCTTGAAGTGAAAGGGAAAGATGAACTGGCTCATATGGGGCAGGCCATTATTACCGCGCGCAACACCGCACAAGCGTTAAAAGTTGTTGCCGAAGGTGAAGCACAAGCGAAGCGTGATCTTGAAGAACACAAAGAACACCTAGAAGAGCAGATAGAAAGACGCACATCTCAGTTAAAACAAGCAAACCGTCGACTCAATGAAGAGGTCCTTAACCACGCGGAAGCACGAAAACAAGCGGAACAAGCGAATCGTGCTAAATCGGCGTTTTTAGCAACGATGAGCCATGAAATCCGTACACCGATGAATGGGGTTCTGGGTACAGCCCGTTTACTGATTGATTCTGGTTTGAATTCAACACAGAAGCGCTATGCCGAAATCATAAATCGTAGTGGTAAAAACCTATTAGCGATTTTGAATGATGTATTGGATTACTCGAAAATTGAGGCCGGTCATTTGGAAATTCGTAACTTGGGGTTCGATTTGCACCAAATGACCGAAGACACCTTCCAGCTCATGAATGGTAAAGCGCAAGAGAAAGCATTGTTGTTCTCTTACCACATTGAAAGTGATGTAGGGCGCTACTGGAAAGGTGATGTGACGCGAATCAGTCAAGTACTTAATAACCTGGTTGGTAACGCAATTAAGTTTACCGACGAAGGTGAAATTGATATCTATGTCAGCCTAAATCCAGAGGATGAATCGCAAGTGCTGTTTGAGGTATCGGATACGGGCATTGGCATTGCGAAGCATGATCAAAAACGCCTGTTTGATGCTTTTACGCAAGCAGAAAGCGGGCTAAGTCAAGCTGGTGGGACAGGCCTAGGCTTGGCGATCAGTCGCCGTATTATTGAAGCAATGGGTGGACAATTGGATGTGGATTCTGATGAGGGCGATGGCAGTCGCTTTTGGTTCTCAATTCCGCTGGAGGAAAGCGAACCTGTGGAAACCGTTTCGATTGCGAGTGCACGCTGCAAAATAAAAGTTAAAGTACTGCTTGTCGAAGATAATCCGGTAAACCAACTGGTGGCGGAAGGTTTCTTAGAAAGCATGGGACATGAAGTCGTGATCGCCGAAGACGGTCGACAAGCTGAACACATTATCGACAGGCAAGATTTTGATATCGCCTTGGTTGACATTAACCTGCCTGACTGTAACGGTGTGGATTTGATTCATCGCTTAAAATCTATTGAACTCAAAAAATCTGCAGATAAAGGATTGATGCCAACCCCAATGATAGCGGTCTCTGCACACGTATTTGCTGAAGAAGTTGAAAGCTATTTAGCTGCCGGTTTTGATGGTTATCTACCCAAGCCAATGGAAAAAGAAGCACTAGCCGCGATAATCCTAGACATGTTAGACGGAAAGCAACTTTTGTTGCCACAAAATGAACAGCGTGTACTGCAAGAAGAAACAATGACCACGAGTCAAACTAGTGAAACGTTGGTCGAGAAGGGAGAGAGAGCAGAGGAGCCAGTAATGGTTATCATCAACCCGAGTGTGATTCAATCTGACATGAAGATTCTAGGCAGAGAAAAAATGCTGTATATCATTAACTTATTCAGACAAACCAGTGCTGAGGTACTAGAGCAGATGGAAGCAAACGCAAAGCGAGGGGATAGTCGCGAGATTAAGAGCCTAGCGCATAAGCTAAAAGGCAGTGCCGGGAGTTTGGGATTACCTGCTTTGATGGATACTTGTCAAAATATTGAGATTGCACCGGAGCCATTAGATATTTACTCGCAGAATCAACTTACGCTCAAAGAGCAAGTGAGTGACTCGGTGAAAGCCCTTGATAATCTGATGAATGTGTAAGCATTTTGACTCGATATCCAAGCCATTCCCCCTGAATCAAACATCTTGAGGTTACTTGGGTATACTCTCATTTAATTAAACAAAAACCTCCGAATTAAGCCGGAGGTTTTTTCTATCGGGTCGTATCGTCTTCCCACTCGAACCGAGTGTCTAGCGCATAAGGATCATCATCTAAAGGATGCTCAACCCTGCCACGTAAGTATTCGAGTTGGTGTTCAAGCATATTGACTGTATCGTAGTCTCCCTCTGAGCAAGCGACATAAATTTGTTGCTCAAGAGCGGCAATGTTGTCTCGGATACTCATGAGAACCCCCTTCAATCATCATCGATTCTCAAAACGATTATAGTCAAGTAAACCAAATTCGATCGGTTGTTTTTTACGATACCAATCGTGGACGCGCTCGCTAAATGGCCAAAACATTTCAGAGCTTCGACGAATTGCAAAACTATCCAACAACTTAACGTAATCGGACTCTGTCCTAAAGGTAGTAAACTGAGTGACAAAATCTTTTACTGTGTTACTTCTATCGAAAACAATGCGACGGGATAACTTCCAACCACGCCTCGAACAATGGTGATGCCATCTTTAGCAAAGTCGCGATTGCTCTCTTCATTGAATAAGCTCGAGATATTGGTATGAGCGTTATTGTGCAGCAGGGTAAACAGCTCATCCTTACCTGACTTACTGCGTACCATTAGCATGTTGATCTGAGAAATCAATAAACGCTGTCATTGGGCTCGCGGCGACTTCAGGTTCATAGTTTGGTAGGTTTTCAACTTGATAATCGGCTTCGATAAACCATTTCTTCCAGTTGGTGATACGTGTCACATCAAGCGTAAGCGGCATATGAGTCTTGTCCACAATCGTACCTTGCTCAGTCGGTGGCAAGTGCGCATTCACGTACGTATTCGGGGCCAAACGGTGAAACGTAGTTTAGTCCTGCGTATGCAGCGCAACCCGCAAATATAGAGGCCATACATACAAAGAAAATTAATTACAAAATCATAGGGTTATTTTAAGTAAATTGAATTTACTTTAATTAAAGCAAAATAAGTCGACAAATACCAAACAAAGGTCAACACGGCCGGGTGGCGAACAGATAAAGGAAACCCACCAAGGCTGGCTGGTGGGCTTTTTCGGTAGCTGAAAAAGAAACTATTTCATTTTATTCACTTCTTGTTGAAGTTGATTGAGCTGTTGCATCTTTCCTTGGAGACCAAGTGACTGGTAGTTTATGCCCGCTGGGTTTATCTGAAGACCTTCTTGCATTGGGTACTGATGAATGGTGCTGAAAAAGTTGGCCAGAACATCCTGAACAGGTACGAACAACCACATATTGTCGGCCATCCAACGCAGATACATGCCTGATTCGTGTGGCGCTTTCTCGAATGGGTCAGCTCGTAAATGGATGATTTGAGGCCAGTTTGGTTCGAAGCGAACGGCATCGGTGATGTTGCCTTCAAATGTAGCGAAGTGTAGCTTCCAATCGTTCCAGCGAATCGCGTTCAACTCACCATTGGCTGTAAAGTACATGAGTTCTTCGCGTGGACCATTTTCTGTCTTACCTTCGAAGTAAGGTAGGAAATTGTGCCCATCAATGTGCACGCGCCAATCTTTTCCGTTAGCGTGGTAACCTTTGTCCGACGCGAGTTTTTCTTTGATGTTCGGTTCACCAGCGGCTGCCAATAGCGTTGGTAGCCAGTCTTGGTGTGCCATCATGTCATTGATGCGAGTGTTCGGCTCAATAACGCCAGGCCATTTTACTAACTGAGGTACACGGAAGCCACCCTCCCAAGTTGTACCTTTCTCGCCGTGGAATGGTGTCGCCCCACCATCTGGCCATGATACGGTTTCCGCACCATTGTCGGTTGTGTAGATAACGATGGTGTTATCAGCGATTTTTAGTTCATCAAGCTTGTCGAGAAGTATTCCGACATGTTCATCGTGCTCTAACATTCCGTCAGCATAGATGCTGATCCCCGATGCGCCTTGCCATTTCTCTTGTAAGCGAGTCCAGACGTGCATACGCGTTGAGTTGTGCCAGATAAAGAACGGCTTATCAGCTGCGACTGCGCGCTCCATGAAGTTCAGTGTGGATTCGAGAAATTCTTCATCCGCCGTTTCCATGCGCTTACGAGTCATTGGACCCGTATCTTCGATCTTGCCATCAGCATAAGACTTGATGACGCCACGTGGACCGTAGTTTTTACGGAATTCAGGGTCTTTAGGGTAGTAGTAAGTCTCTGGTTCTTCTTCAGCGTTTAAGTGATAAAGATTGCCAAAGAACTCATCAAAGCCATGCTCAGTAGGTAGATGTTGGTCTTGATCACCAAGGTGGTTTTTACCAAACTGACCAGTCATGTAACCTTGTTCACGTAGTAGATCAGCGAGAGTTGGTGCCCAATCAGGAATGCCATGTGTTGACCCCGGTAGGCCGACAGTGAGTAGACCAGTTCGAAATGGCTCTTGGCCTAAAATGAATGCTGACCGACCGGCTGTACATGATTGCTGGCCGTAATGGTCAGTAAATAATGCCCCCTCGTTTGCGATACGGTCGATGTTCGGGGTTTCGTAACCCATCATACCTTGGTTGTATGCACTAATATTCCAGTACCCAACGTCATCACCAAAAATTGCTAAAATGTTTGGTTTGTCTGCCGCCGTCACTGCGCTAGAGGTTGCCAGTACGCCGAGACCGACAGCCAGCTTACTCATTTGGTTAGCCATAAAAACTCCAAATTGGTTGAAAGTTGGAAGAGAAGCAAAGAGACCGCCTACGCTTCGTTGGTTATTAAGTTAATGATGTACCTGAAGAATGTCGCTTTATAGTGTTTATAACCATAAGTTATGTGGCGACTTAATTTATTGTTTTGTATGGATTTTCATTAAGTTTTTATCAATGAAAGAAAAACTGAAGGGAGACTCAGGCCACGTTAATTCATCACTGCTTTGTGGATGCAAGGCATTAGTTTTTTGCGTGATTTATTTATGCATATTGATTCGCATTAAACTGTTTTGTGAGCTATACGTTTTTGTGCAGGAAGCACTTTTTAATACAGACAGAGGTTTATATGACAGCGAATTATGGCGTGAAACGCCGTCTAGCGATTCTTGCCGCTGCTTTAGTTGGCGCGACAAGTACTACTGTCGCAGCAGAAAAACCGAATATTCTGGTCATCTGGGGGGATGACATTGGCCAATCCAACTTAAGCGCTTATACCTTCGGCCTAATGGGGTATAAGACCCCAAATATAGATAGCATTGCGAAAGAAGGTATGATGTTTACCGATTACTATGGGGAACAATCTTGTACGGCAGGGCGTTCAACGTTTATTACGGGTCAGTCGGTCTTGAGAACGGGTTTGAGTAAGGTTGGCCTTCCCGGTGCCGATCTTGGTTTGCAAGCCGAAGACGTAACGATTGCTGAACTTTTGAAGCCTTTGGGTTATATGACAGGGCAGTTCGGGAAAAATCACTTGGGTGACAAGGATGAACACCTTCCAACCAACCACGGTTTCGACGAATTTTTTGGCAACCTTTATCACTTGAATGCCGAGGAAGAACCTGAGAATGTGGATTACCCTAAGGATCCGGAATTCCGCAAGAAATTTGGCCCACGAGGTGTTATTAAATCTTATGCTGATGGCAAGATCGAAGATACGGGTCCGCTGACACGTAAGCGTATGGAAACGGTCGATGAAGAAACGTTAGATGCGGCACTGGACTTTATGGAGCGTGCGGTGAAAGCAGATAAACCATTTTTTGTCTGGTGGAATGCAACGCGAATGCATTTTCGTACACACGTGAAAGAAGAAAACTTAGGCAAGACGGGCATCAGTTACTACGCAGATGCAATGGTTGAACACGATAACCAAGTTGGTCAATTGTTGAAGAAAGTCGATGAGCTAGGCGTAGAAGATAATACGATTGTCTTTTATTCGACGGATAATGGTCCTCACATGAACACTTGGCCAGATGCAGGGTTGACGCCATTCCGTGGTGAAAAGAACACCAATTGGGAAGGCGCTTACCGAGTGCCTGCGATGGTTCGTTGGCCAGGTAAGATTGCGGCGGGTTCAGTCTCCAATGAAATCATGCACCATATGGACTGGTTACCAACGCTGCTAGCGGCAGCGGGCGACGACAAAGTAAAAGAGAAACTGTTTAAAGGCGAATCAGTTAATGGTACAGATTACAAAGTGCACCTAGATGGTTACAACTTCTTGCCATATCTCACAGGTAAGGAAGAGAAAGGCCCTCGTGAAGAGATATTCTACTTTTCCGATGATGGTGACTTGACGGCGTTACGTTATAACAATTGGAAAATTGTTTTTATGGAGCAGCGTGCTGAAGGGACGTTACGCATTTGGGCCGAACCTTTTACTGAACTTCGCTTACCAAAAATTTTCAATTTGCGTATGGACCCGTATGAAGTGGCAGATATTACATCAAATACCTACTATGACTGGATGTTAGACCGTGCTTACATGCTGGTTCCTGCACAGGCTTATGTTGGTCAGTTTTTGGAAACATTTAAAGAGTTCCCACCAAGACAGAAAGCCGCGAGTTTTTCTCTTGAGCAAGTAATGGAAAAACTACAAGAGAATCCAAATAAGTAACTGGAATTGAATTGATTGCAACTAAACGTGGGGCTCTTCGGAGCCTCTTTTTTGCGCCTCGTTTCAGTTTTTCTTAAAACTCATGTAATTGCTTGTCTAAAAAGAAAAAAGACTTCTATCTTTGAACAGAGAATAAAAAGAATCACACAAGGACAGTTATGACTCACTGGGCAAGTTGGCAGCAAACCTTAATTGGTCTTGCAGCGCTCGTCAGTTTTTCTCTGTTTGCGCAGGAAACGCCGCAATCAACCGAATCATCAATGCTGACTTACGTAGGCAGTGAAGCTTGCGTAGATTGTCACCAAAAAGAAACCGAAGCATGGCAAGGATCTCATCATGATATGGCGATGAGACATGCTGATGTAGAGTCTGTATTGGGTGACTTTAACGATTACACGTTTACATTCAAAGGAAAGCCAAACCGTTTTTACCGAAAAGGGGACGAGTATTGGGTCAATATCCAGGGCCCAGATAGTGAATGGCATGACTACAAAATCAGCTACACCTTTGCGTGGGAGCCGCTTCAACAATATATGGTTGAGTTTGAAGATGGACGACTCCAACTCATTCCTTTTGCATGGGATTCCAGAGCCAAAGAACAAGGCGGTCAACGCTGGTTCCACCTTTATCCAGACACCACGCCAACCGACGAATTCTACTGGACCAATACCGGTCAAAACTGGAACTTCATGTGTGCCGATTGCCACTCAACCAATCTAGAAAAGAACTACGACGCCAAAGCGAATACGTATTCGACGACTTGGTCTGAAATCAATGTCGGTTGCGAAGCGTGCCATGGCCCGGCCAGTGAACACGCAGAGCTTGCCAAACAAGCGGAAAAATCTGGGAATGCCTTCGCCGCAACGAACCATTATGGTTTTGACCGAGATATTGGCATGGCAGTAAAAGAGTGGATCTACCAAGAAGGGCACAGCACGCTCCAGCCAAAAGAAATTGCGATGACTCATCAAGTTCAGACTTGTGCGCAGTGCCATAGTCGTCGTACACAATTAAATGAAAGTGCAGACCACGTTAAAGGCTCTTTCCTAGATAAATACCGCCTCAGCTTAATCACTCCAGAACTCTATTATCATGATGGTCAGATTTACGATGAAGACTACGTTTACGGTTCATTTTTGCAGTCTGACATGGCAGAAAAAGGTGTAACTTGTACCAACTGTCATGACCCTCATACCGCAGAGTTAAAAATTTCTGAAGAAGCCGTTTGCGCGCAGTGCCATATTGCGTCTGACTACATGCCAGAGAATCACACTTTCCATGAGGCAAATACCGAGGCATCCAAGTGCACCACTTGTCATATGCCAGAAACGACTTACATGCAAGTTGACCCACGTCGTGACCACAGTTGGCACGTGCCGCGTCCAGATTTGAGTCAGCACATTAATACGCCAAACGTCTGCACGTCTTGCCATGAAGATGAAGCTAACCAATGGGCAGATAAGAAGATAAGCGAATGGTTCCCGAATTCGAAATACCGTAATCAACAACACTTTGCTGTCGCGTTTTATGCCGATGCCATTGGTCACCGCGGCGCGTCTGATGCCTTGGCGTATACTGGTCAAGACGCATCGCTAAGTGACATTGTTCGTGCCTCTGCGTTAGAGCGCATGGGCGGCAATACTGGACAAAACACCTTGGTATCACTAGCTCGCGCAGGAAAGCATGAGAGCGACATGATTCGTCTGGGCTCAATCGCAGGATCTTCTGGCTATGACTTCAGTGACCGTTGGCAAATTCTTGAACCATTACTAAATGACCCAGTGTTATCCGTTCGCGCCGAAACTGCGGGTGCTTTGGTTCGCCACTACTCGGAAATGAATCCGCTGCAACGTGACAAGATTAAAAAGCCGTTGGAAGACTATATGGAAATCCAGCGTTTCAATGCGGATCGAGGCTTTGGGCGAACCAATATCGCCAACGTGTATCGAGACTTAGGCGAAACGGACAAAGCAATAACCTCTTACCAAAAGGCAATAGAGATTGAGCCTTATTTCGAGAACAGCTACGCTAACTTGGCGGATTTATATCGTGTGCAAGGCAATGACATTAAAGCGTTGGAAACGTTGATGGTTGGTATTGAAGCGCAACCGAAATCCAGTGCTTTGCCATATAGTGCGGGGTTAGCTTGGCTTCGGGTGGGTAATAACGTTAAAGCGAATCAATACCTGAAAAAAGCGGCCGAAACGGCAGAGCGCAATCCGCAGTATTGGTATGTTTATGGCCTGGCGTTAGAGAAGACCGATACTCTTGCCGCTAGCAAGGCTCTAAACATGGCGTATACCGTGGGTGGAAATCCGCAGCATTTATACGCCGAGTGTGAGGTGTTGGCGCGTAACTACCAGCAAGGATCAATCGCATTCGCGTTTGAACAGTGCGTTGAGCAGTTAAAGCAAGTGGCGCCAGATGAAGTGATTCAACAATTAAGAACTCAGATCAGACGTTAATACTTGTCGCTATGCCTAGGCATGAAGTCTATAACCAATAGTTATGGTGTTTATGGGTAGGATGTATAAAGCAATAGATTGAACCTTTGAGGAAACCTTATGAACCATGCACAGCAGGCAATCAATGAGCTCATTAGACAAACAGAACAGAGTGTTATCGGTCAAAGTCATGTGGTTCAGGCGTTAGTTGTAGGCCTGTTGACCAATGGTCATGTTTTGCTAGAAGGCTTACCGGGTACGGCGAAAACCCGCTCAGTGAAGTCGCTTGCCAACCTACTTAACACCAGCTTTGGTCGTATTCAGTTTACTCCCGACTTATTACCTTCAGACGTAACGGGCACCGAAGTGTACCAAGAGTTAGATGGTAAGCCACAGCTTCACTTCCAACCGGGTCCAATCTTCAACAGCATTGTATTGGCGGATGAGGTGAACCGTGCTCCAGCAAAAGTACAAGCCGCACTGCTAGAAGCCATGGCAGAAGGTACGATTACGGTAGGTGATAAGACGCATGTATTGCCTGAGTTGTTCATGGTGCTTGCAACGCAAAACCCAGTTGAACAAGAGGGTACTTACCCACTGCCAGAAGCGCAGATGGACCGCTTTATTATGAAAGTGACCGTCGACTATCCAGAAGATGAAGCGGAACGTGACATCATTCGTCTTGTTCGTAGCGAAGAGTTGGGTTCAGAAACCAGCAGCGAATTGGTCACGCCAAAACACATTGAGCCAGAGCTTGTGATTGAAGCTCGACGTCAGTTACCGAACATCATAGTCTCTGATTTGGTAGAGAGCTACATCGTGGCACTTGTCATGGCGACACGTAAACCAGAGCGTTACGCAGATTCTCAGCTGCAAAAATGGATTGAAATTGGCTCAAGTCCTCGAGCATCAATTTCGTTAGACAAATGTGCTCGTGCTTATGCGTGGTTACAAGGGCGTGACTATGTAACGCCTGATGATGTGCGTGCAATGGTGCCATCGGTGCTGGGACATCGCTTCTCACTTTCTTACGATGCACTTGCTGATGGTGTCGATCACCAACGTGTGGTGCAAGAGCTGCTTGATTGTGTAGAAATCGGATAAATAGGAGGGACGATGGCAAAGCCAACGCTTGCTCCTAAATCCCAAGGGCTCGACCCTCGCTTGTATTGCGATTACTCCCGCTTAGTACGTTTACAAGCGCAAGCCGAATCCTTCAGTTTACTGCCTCATCTAAAAGCGGGCAGTGTACTTTCTGGTCGTCATAACTCATTATTTCGTGGGCGTGGCTTGAACTTTGAAGAACTACGTCATTACCAACTAGGGGACGACATTCGAAACCTAGATTGGAAAGTCACCATGCGCACAGGCAAGCCTCATGTGCGCAGTTACACCGAAGAGAAAGACCGCAATGTGATTGTATGTGTTGATCAGCGCAGTGCGATGTTTTTCGCCTCTACCGAGGTCATGAAATCCGTAGTCGCTGCGGAAGTCGCGGCTATGTGCGGCTGGCGAGTATTGAAAGACGGTGACCGGGTTGGATTTGTTATCGCATCTGACGCTGCTCTATACCACAGCAAAGCCCAGCGTTCGCAAAACGATCTACTCGCTCAACTGAAACGACTCTCTCAAGCCAACCAGCGCTTGAATGCGGACTCGTTGGATTCAGACAAAGTAACGTTCAGTAAATGGATTGAACTCATCAAACGCATGAAGCTAAAACAATCCACGCTGATTTTCATCAGTGATTGGCGCGATTGTGAAGAACACCACCTTGATCATCTCAAGCAACTTCAACAACACAACGATCTGCTTGCGGTGATGGTGAGCGATCCGTTAGAGCAGTCGCTTCCTCAAGATTTAGCGAAAGTGAAATGGGTGATTGGTGACGGCCGTTACCAGCTCAACTTAGACAGTAAAGCCAAAGTCGATGCAGCCAGTGCTAGCTTGGTTGAGAAAGCGCAGTTAAAACGTCAATCACTGGCTCAGTTAATGGCAATCAAAAAGCTCCCTCACATCGAAATCGATACATCAGGTGACCACATTACCCAATTCCAAAAACTCGTTGGAGGTCGATAAATGACAGACTTACACACGCCTCCAAGCACGTATATTCTGCGTGAGCTGCATGACGTCGCGGTGCCAGAAAGCGTAAGTTGGGTACCACAAACCATTGGTTGGAAGATCCTTGCCGTCATTGGTGCGATTGTACTTATGTATCTGGGCTATCGACTGGTGCACCATTGGTGGGATAACCGCTACCGTAAAGAAGCTATTGAAGCCATTTCTCGCTTGAATCCAGATGACGCGAGTATGCCCAAAGCACTGTTCTCGATTTTGAAAATGGTATTGATTCATCTCGATAGCCGTACTGCTCGCTTGTTTGATACGGCGTTTCTGCGCAAGTTAGATGCGCTTAATCCCAAGCATAAAATGTTTGATGACGAAGTCTCCAAACGATGGCTGCAAAGCATCGTTGACCCAAGTGTTGAACTGGAAAAAAAAGAGCGTTTACAACTGATTGAGCGCGCCACTAAGTGGGTGAAAGAGCACGACGAGAACGCTCACAACATTGAGAAGCGCACGCTTGCCTACAAAGCGCGCGCGTTAAAAGGAGGTCGCCATGGGTGATCTTCTTGCTTCATGGCTTGGCATGAGCCGTTTTGAGTTTGAACATCCGCTGTGGTTCATCATCTTGCCGCTGCCTTTAGTGGTGTATTTCGTCGTACCTGCTTACCGCACTAAGCAAATGGCCATCAAAGTGCCTTTCTTTAGTCAGCTCGTGGATGCCATCGGTGAAACGCCATCAGAAGGTGCAAGCCAACTGACTCCGAACTGGTGGCAGCGCGCGACGCTGATTATTTCTTGGCTTTTGGTCGTGACCGCAATGGCAAAGCCGACAGTACTTGGCGAGCCACAGGTGCGTGAAAGCTTAGGACGTGATGTCATGGTTGTGGTCGATTTGTCTGGCTCAATGGCAGAGCAAGATTTTACTTCCAAAACCGGAGAAAAGATCACTCGCCTTGATGCAGCCAAAGAAGTGTTGAGCGACTTTGCTAAAACGCGCAAAGGCGACCGTTTAGGTCTGATTTTGTTTGGCGATGCGGCATTTGTGCAAACCCCATTCACGCCCGATCAAAAAGTGTGGTTAGCGCTCCTTAACCAGACGGATGTGGCGATGGCTGGGCAAAGCACTCACTTAGGTGATGCAATTGGTTTGGCGATTAAAGTGTTTGAGCAAAGCGAACAGTCACGTACCGACGTAGAAGAGAGCAAAGAGAAAGTCGCCATTGTGCTAACGGATGGCAATGACACGGGAAGTTTCGTGGAGCCGATTGATGCTGCGAAAGTCGCGAAAGCTAAAGATGTACGTATCCACGTGATTGCCATGGGTGATCCACAAACGGTGGGTGAAACCGCACTCGATATGGGTACTATAAAACGCATTGCGAAAGAGTCCGGTGGGTCGGCGTTTGAAGCGTTGAACCGTGACGAACTTGCTCAAGCCTATGATGAGATTGGTAAGTTGGAGCCACAGCTTTATGAAAGCACCACGTACCGTCCGAAGCAAAGCTTGCATCATTATTTAATGGCTTTGGTCGTTGCGATGTACTTAACCGCGTTCACGTTGGCGACATTTAAGCGTCGTCGACTATCAGTAACCAGTGAAGCTTCTACACAAGCAGAAAACGGAAAAGGAGAGCGCCATGTTTGATTCTCCTTTCTCTAGTATGGGTCTTGAACAGTTTTTCACACAGTTCCATTTCATTCGTCCAATGTGGCTATTGGCGTTCATCCCAATGTTTCTTTTGCTTTGGTTAAGATGGCGAGAAGAATCCAAACCAAGCTGGAAAGACATTCTTCCAGAGCACTTACGTAAAGCCCTTACGATTGGCGACTATGGTTGGCGAAAGCAACTGCCGCTCAAGCTACTTATGGTGATAGTGGCGATTGCCATCATCATCTGTGCAGGACCTTCGTGGGAGCGCCAAGCTTCTCCATTTGGCGAGGATAAAGCCTCCATGCTGGTGGTGTTGGATAACAACGATTCGATGTTGCAAAAAGACCTTCCGCCAAGCCGTTTGGAACGCTCTAAGCAAAAGATCCGCGACCTCTTGGCAGCAAGAAAAGGCGGCAGCACTGGGTTGGTTGTCTATGCGGGCTCTGCACATGTAGCGATGCCTGTGACGCAAGACAGTAAAGTATTCGAACCGTTTCTTGCGGCGATAACACCAGAAATCATGCCGGTTGAAGGTAAACTTGCTGAAACGGCGCTGCCTTTGATTGACCAACAATTACAAGGTCAACCGGGCTCTACGGTTCTGTTGGTCACGGATGGGGTTAATCCTGCAACCATCATCGCTTACAAACACTACTTTGCAGACAAGCCGTATCAATTATTGATCTTGGCCGCGGGTAACTCGAGCATTGTTTCTGATAACCCTGTCAATTTGGATTCGTTGAACAATCTTGCCAATGCGACAGGAGGACGCCTTGTTGAAGTGACGGTAGACAATAGTGACATAGAGAAGCTGAATCGCTTTGTTGAGCGAAACATGCAACTCAATGGCGAATCATCAATGCCTTGGAAAGACATGGGCTATCAACTGTTGTTCCCAATTGCTCTCATCATGATGCTTTGGTTCCGCAAAGGGTGGCTAGTGCAATGGTGTGTTGTCGCGATGGTGTCAACGTCTTTGTTTATGACGCCAAAAGCAATGGCGGAAACCGTCTCGCTCAAAGCGGATAAGTCTGAAGTGGTGCAAGAGGTCACGGTTTGGGATAAAGCGTCTCAATGGTGGTGGGATCTGTGGCTCACGCCAAATCAGCAAGGTCAGCGCCTGTTCAACAAAAACGAATACCTTGAGGCAGCAAAGCACTTTACGGAGCCGTTGCGAAAAGGGACGGCTTATTACTACGCAGGCGAATACAAACTGGCTCATACGGCTTTCTTGGAGATGCAAAACGATCCATCAGATGCGGTAAAAGACTATGGCTTGTACAACGCTGCGAGTGCGTTGGCGCGTCAACGTGAATACCTGGCGGCGCGTAATTTGTTGCAAACACTGGCAGACAAAGACACCTTGAGCGAGCAATTGCGACCAGACGTTGAACATAACCTAAAAGTCATCGGCAGCATTGTTGAAGAGATTAACCGCACCAGTGAAAGTCAAGCAGGGACAACAGATGGACCCGAAGAGTCGTTTGAACTGGGTGACAACCCGCAAACGGCAGATGGAGCGGACGAAAAAACCGCCGCTGAATTAATGCTGAAAGAGAAGCTCAATGCGAATGAAATCCTCGGCAGTCAAGAACTGGCCGATAAGTGGTTAAAACGCGTAGAGGCCGATCCTAAGTACTTCTTGCGCGCTAAATTCCAAATTCAACTGCGTGAGCCTGTGAAAACGGAGCCGAAGCCACAACCGCAACTACAACAAGAAGAGGAGCAAGCACAATGATGAATGTATTCAAACTTGGCGCTGACTCTATGATTGGGCGTCTGAGCACTATATTGATGATGTTCGCTTTGTTTTTTACTGGTTTGGTGAACGCACAAGATATTCAAGACTTGCAGCGCAGCAATAACGTTGAGCTGTTAGCGTGGGTTGGCAAGCAGGGTGTAGATGCAGATACGAAAGAAGCGCCTAAGTTCAGCGTGAATGAACAGGTGATGTTGTACATCGAAGTCGCAACGCCTCGCTGGTTCACAGGTGGTACACGCATTGGCAGCGTAGAAGTCCCCAACGTGATTGCGAAGCAGCGTAACCAATTAGCGACCAACTATACTGAGCGCAAAGGGGGGCAAACGTGGTCTCGGCAGCGCTGGGAAGTTACCTTGTATCCGCAAGTATCAGGGCAATTCGTGATTCCACCTGTCGCTGTAGGTGTGCAAGTTTCTGCGCCGGATGGTTCGAAAGTGGCTGGTACGCTTTATACACCGCCAATTAAGTTCGGAGCGTCTATACCTTCTGGCTTGCTCAGTGATGAGTCTGCATGGTTTACCGCGACGAAAGTGAGTGTGGATCAGAAATGGACAACGTCTAACGATGAACTGAAAGTCGGAGATGCGATCACTCGCACCATTACGATCAATGCACAAGACAGCTTATCTGTGCTACTTCCAGACTTGTTATCCAATGATTCAACCGCCAGTTATCAAGCATACCCTCAACCAAACCGCTTAGATGATAAGCAAACACGTGGCGATTACCAATCGAGTCGCATTGAAGAAAGCGCGTACGTTATCCAACAGGGCGGTGAGTTCACCTTGCCTGAACACAAGTTCCAATGGTGGAATAGCAAGAATAAACAGCTGGAAACGGTGGTAATTGAGGGTAAGAGCTTCAAAGCCAAGCATACATTTCAATCGTTTGTTAGAGCTTATTCTGGCTGGTTGATTGGCAGCGCAGTGACGCTATTGGTTCTCGTTATCGCCGCCTTGAGCATTCACCGTTATTATCGTTCTCGTCCTTCGCCGCCATGGTTGGTGTTCAGAAAAATGGTGAAAGCGAAACGATGGAGCGCAGCTCGAGCAAGCTTGTATAAGCAGTTGAGGAGTAACACAGGCAAGCTCGAAATGAGTAAAGCAAGTAGCTCTGACGTTTGGCAGAAGCGTTCTCAGCGATTGCAAGAGGGGCAGGAGGACGCAAGCTTGATGAACGCATTGTGGAGAGCGATACAAGCATTTAAGTCTAAACGCTTCAAGTGGGGGATACCCAAAACGCTACCGCAATTGGATGAGCAGCGAAGTAGGAAGTCAACACAGGCTAGATAAACACTAGTAAGAAGAATCAGCTCAGCTCTCTGCATTTTACAACGTGAAGTCATT
Organism: Vibrio sp. PID17_43; assembly: GCF_002608565.1. GTDB lineage: Bacteria > Pseudomonadota > Gammaproteobacteria > Enterobacterales > Vibrionaceae > Vibrio. The sequence goes on along the minus strand of NZ_LIXM01000001.1, from coordinate 283,245 downwards.
TGTCAATCTTTGTATGGAAGCGCAAGCATGCTAGCGCTAGAATCGACTATCAAAATTTTTTTAATTGAGAATCCTAGCCAATGAATGAAAAATTTATGCTGCGTGCGTTGGAAGTATCACGTAATGCGCTTCCTGCTTGTCAACCAAATCCACCCGTCGGCTGCGTACTTGTCAAAGATGGTCAAATCGTATCAGAAGGGCATACGCAAGCCATTGGCGGTAACCATGCAGAAGTCGAAGCACTAAATGCTTATGTTGGTGATATGAGTGAAGTGACGGCGTATGTGACATTGGAGCCGTGCTCATTTGTTGGTCGTACGCCAGCTTGTGCTAAAACCTTGGTCACTTACGGAATTAAAAAAGTGGTCGTAGCGATGCTGGATCCAGATCCTCGTAACGCTGGTCGTGGTATCGATATCCTCCAAGAAGGAGGTGTTGAGGTGGAAGTCGGCTTGTGTGTTGAAGAGGTGAGCGCATTTTTAACCCCTTACTTAGGAAAATCCTGAGTTGTTTTGACACACTTCTCGTCAGTATAAGGTCAATTCTCACGAAAACATGCATTGACGCTCAAATCCGATGTTCTGAGTCGTTAAAGATCAAACTGTTAGCTAAAATAGTCTCATCTCCTGTTTTATGTGAACAAAATGAAGAGCACCGACTTAAACCTCATCCCGATTTTTGTGGCGATTTACGAAGAGCAGAACCTATCTAAGGCGGCTGCTCGTCTTGATATTAGCCAGCCAGCTGTGAGCAAAGCACTTGCTCGTTTGCGTGATATCTATGACGAACCACTGTTTCACCGCAGCACATCGGGCGTAGAGCCAACCAGTTTTGCCATAGATATCTATCCGGCGATGGTCGCAGCACTGAAAAACTTCACGTCTACTTTATCCGCTTCTAGTAGCTTCGATCCTAAAGTGTCTAATCGTATTTTTTCGATTGCTTGCGTCTCGCTGGCGAGCTATGAGTTTATGCCTCAACTTCTGCGTCGAATCCGCAAGATAGCACCAAATATTGGGTTGGAAGTACACCCCTTATTTACCGAAGATTATGAAAGTGATCTGCGTTTGCAAAGGTACGACTTGATCATTGATATGGCACCGCGAGGACGAACGGTATTGAAAGTGGAACCAGTGTTTTCTGAGCGTCTTATGGTGGTGTGCAGTGCGGACCATCCTCGCATTCATGACACCTGTTCTGTCGAGCAATTCTTGGCAGAAGAGCATGTGGTAGTCTCGCGTTGGCATGCACGTAAGAGCCTGATGAGTGAAGAAGATATCGAAGATCTAGCGAAACGTAACATCGTTTATCGAGCGTCCGGGGCGATGGAAATGTTACCTGTGATACACGATAGTGACTATATCGCCATGCTACCATTTTTCACCATCAAGCACTTCTCTAAAACGTATAATATTAAAGCGGTGCCGCTTCCTTTCAGTGACAAAATTCATGATCTTTGCGCGATTTGGCACTCTAGCCGTCACAATGAAAGTGCTCATCAATGGTTAAGAACGCAAATCAAGCTAGTAGGTAAAGCGATTAATTAAACGGGAGCCGGTATGAAGACAATACGCACTATTCAAGACGGTAAGAAAGCGGGAGTATACTCAGGCAAGTTGGTTGGAATTTAATTTCCCCAAAACATTGCTGTTGAATCTAGATGGTGAACCGTATCGTTCCAATAAGATCCGCTTTGAGGTTCAACCAAAGCGCATACGTTTGTTTCTTCCTCCAAACTGCTCTTGCTTAGCGGTACATTAACCTCATACAGAAAAGCCACCAAATATGTGGTGGCTTTTGTTTAATAGATATCTCTATTACAGTTTTTGAACGGTATCAGCATCGATTTGTGATGTTGTCCACTCTGAATCGACTTCACCACGGATGACGACTTTATCTTGTGGGGAGACTTCTTGCCCCTTCCAGTCTTCGTTGTCGATTTCAACTTCGATTGCACCAGTATCATCTTTAAACAGGTAAGTTTCGTTACCCAATGATTGCACAATATTGCCTGTCAAAAGAACAAAACTATCATCTGACGCGTTTTGTGCTTCTTTCACTGAGCTAATTGCAGCGGTTTCTGGGCCATTAAAAGCGGCCAATGCTGAGCCTGAAAGTAGGGTAAGCATGGACGCAAGAATCAGTTTGTTCATGCTTGCTGCTAGGGCTGATTTGTTCATTTAATTATTACCTCTTGGAGTTGATGAGAGGCATTTTGAGCGTAGAGCCGTGAAGCAATCGTGAAAAATCGAGGACAAATTGAGAAAACTAATAATAACTCCCCGTGTTGGGGAGCTTTAATAGCCTGAATTTTAGTGGGTTGACTGAACGATTTCTCTTAGTACATCCCCGGTTGCTCCGCTTGGTTGGGTGATACCGAGCTTGTTGGATAGTGTAGGAGCGATGTCGTATGGAGTAATAGGGCGAGCGGTTTTCTTCGCTTTAATATCAAACCCAGCAAAGAGTACAGGCACATGCGTGTCGTAACGCCATGGTGAGCCATGAGTTGAAGCTATGGTAAGCCCATCCATATCATTGATATATGAACGAGGCCCAAAGATCACATAGACATCCCCGGAACGCTGAGGGTGATAGTTGTTTTCAACCAATTTCATTACACGAGTGTTTTGAATGCGGTTATGTTGAACATCAGCACTTGTTACCGCATAAGCTACCCCTTCTACTTTTGACACTTCATCAGCAATTACCGATTGTACGGCATCGAGGTCGATCTTTTTCTCTGCGATGAGTTCATGGTTGAGATAGATATAAGGCTGAGCGTAGAGGCGAATTACTTCTTTATCCAAACCAAACTCGGTTTTTAGTCTTTGTTCTAAGCCTTGGGATAGCAGTGTATTTACATCGAAGTATTTTGCTTGTCGTAAACCAAGTTTGTTGGCTACGGGAGAGGCTTCTGGAACACCATGGTCTGCCGAAAGCACAATCAGAGTGTTCTCTAAACCAACCTCCTGATCGACAGACTTAAATAAATTGGCTAACGTTTTGTCCAAACGAATCAAGTTGTCTTCGGTTTCTAAGCTATTTGAGCCGTACATGTGGATAACATAGTCATTTGAAGAGAAGCTCACTGCGAGATAATCGGTGAATTTGCCTTTGCCTAGCTGTTCTTGTTTAAGTAAGGTTTGAGCGAAGTCTGCAGTGATTTCGTCGCCTGCCGGGCTGAGTGTTAACATGGTCGAATAGTACTTAAAGCTCGACGGACCATACGGGTGGGGGAAAGTTCGAGCGAAACCAGCAAGATCAACTTTATAGTCTTCACCAATCTCTTTCAAAGTGTATTGCTCACGAGGAAGTGATAGCTCCCAGCGCTGTCCGGAGTATTGATTCGGAATCTTTTTTTCGTTCCAGCGCATCACCCAGTTTGGATATTTATCGTAATAGTAATCACTTGTGGCAAATTCTGAAGTCGCTTTAGAGAACCAAAATGCCTTACCGGAATGACCACCAAGAGAGATCGCACCACGATCTTTTACTGAAACTGAGAAGATTTTCGATTTACCATTGCTGGCCATTGCCAGCTCATCACTAAATGTCGTGGTGAGAATGGGGGCAGGTGAACGCCCATCCTTTTGTGCCGTTTTTTGTGTTGGGTCTATTTCGGTCGATTTATCTACCCCTGCACCACTGGTCAACATGGTGTAGTTTTCATCTTCTACGTTATAAACCAAGCGTTCTTTTGCTCTGTCATACCAAACATTTCCTACCATACCATGTACAGCTGGCGGGGCGCCTGTTGCCAGGGATACATGTCCAACAATCGTTTCGGTATTTCCATGCTGGTAGTTGGCATTGGTATAGTAGACCCCTTGTTCCATGAGATATCGAAATCCATCATCACCAAAATTATGTTTATAGCGTTCGAGCAGATCTGCGCGCAATCCGTCAACGGTGATTTGAAGAATAAGGGTCGGTTTAGATTGCTCTGCAGCAAAAGAAACCGGTGTAACCAAGCATAAAAGTGTGGCACTTGCTAGCCAGACTGACTTCATATTTCATCCTTCTTATTTTTGGTTCGGGATAAGAACTGGTTATTGCGAATCTTTGGCGAGTCGAAGCCCCATGTCCGACATAATTATAGACTGGCTGGCGAAGTCTCGACGGAAATTCTCTGATTCATCAGAGTGATAGGCAAAACTGCCGCCTCGAACTGACTTGTGCGCCAAACCTGTTTTTTCATCTTTTGCGTTATTTGGATTATCGGTTGGACCGAAGCGGTAGAAGGTGTCGTCGTAAGCGTCGATAACGAACTCACCGACGTTACCCGTCATGTCATAAAGACCAAGTTCGTTAGGTTGCTTTTGACCCACAGGGTGCGCTTGGTTCTTTGAGTTGTCGGCGTACCAAGCAACATCAGCAATGTTGTTTGAGCCTGCGTAAGTAAAACCTTGGCTCTTATTTCCGCCTTTTGCAGCAAACTCCCATTCAGCTTCTGTTGGTAAGCGGTAGCGCTCACCAGTAAGTTCGTTCAACTTCTCGACGAAGTAGTTCGCCTGTTGCCAACTCAAGTTATTAACCGGAATGTCTGCGCCTTGGAAATAACTCATCGAAGAGCCCATGACCGATTCAAACAACGCTTGAGTGACTTCAAATTTGGAGATGTAGAAGCCGTTTACGGTGACTTCGCGTTCCGGAGTTTCTGCCTTCTTGGCGGAGTCGATGTTTGATCCCATGATAAATGAACCGCCTTCAACCAACACCATGTCTTGATTAATATCGAGCGCGATAGGGTGAGGTGATTGAGTCGCACAACCACTCATTAATACACTGAATGATAGAATGGAAAGTGCAGATAACGATTTGCTTTTAAATGATTTCATCAATAGTTTCTCGCCAAAAAAGTCACGGAATAGATTAGCAAAGATCGTTATGAAAAAAGGTTATAAATGGTATAACAAGCCACAGTCATTAATGAGATTTATGATTGAGTAATCAAGATGGGAATGGCACTACTATAGTCTGATTCAGCGAAATTCTACTCACGAAAAGGTGACTTATGCATATTACTCAAGGTCCTCAATTCAATGGTAAAGCGTCTAAGCGTTTACATGTCATGGCAAAGCCTATCGGGGCGGCCTGTAACATTGATTGCACTTACTGCTACTACCTCAGCAAACAGGATTTACTTGAGTACAAAAAAGGCTGCACGCCAGTGATGGATGAAGAAACACTGGAAACCTACATTCGTCAGTACATTGAAGGGCAGAATACACCGGAAATCATCTTCTCATGGCAGGGAGGTGAACCAACAATGTTGGGTTTGGAGTACTTTCAGAAAATTGTCGAATTTCAAACCAAGTACAAGCCTGAAGGCGTGATCATTTCTAACGACTTACAAACCAATGGTACATTGCTTAATGACGATTGGTGTGCATTTCTCAAAGCGAACAATTTCTTAGTCGGGCTGAGTATCGACGGGCCAGAAATGATGCACAATGCCTACCGAACCAACCGCGCAGGTCGTGGAACGTTTAACCAAGTGATGAAGGCTGTTGAGTTGCTACACAAGCATGAAGTGAAGTTCGCAACACTGACCTGTATAAACAACCTGACCAGCCGTAATCCACTTGAGGTGTACCGATTCCTGCGTGATGAAGTGCGATCACCACAAATGCAGTTTATTCCCATTGTGGAACAGAAAACTTTCCGCACGACTGCGCCGCAAACATGGCAACCACAAGAGCAGTTAAAGCAGGGGGACAAGCGCCTGACCCCCGGGCATAAAGATTCAGTCGTTGAGCCTTGGTGCGTGGCTGATGAGGCATGGGGTAACTTCCTTATCGCGATTTTTGATGAGTGGATTCAGCACGATATTGGCAAAGTCTTTGTTCAATATTTTGAAGCGAGCGTAGAAACTTGGATGGGGCGAAAGAACCCGCTTTGTACGCTAGGCGAGATTTGCGGGAAGGGCTTGGCAATGGAGCCAAATGGCGATGTATTTGCCTGTGACCACTACGTTTACCCTGAATACAAGATTGGCAATATTCATCATGAAAAGCTTGATGACTTAGCGTATAGCCCAGAGCAGCAAAAGTTTGGTTTTGCAAAAACGCGCACTCTGACCAAGCAGTGTCAACAATGCGAATATCAGTTCGCTTGTTACGGCGAGTGTCCGAAAAACCGTTTTATTCGCACTAAAGATGGCGAGCCGGGTTTGAACTATTTGTGCGCAGGTTGGAAAAAGTTCTTCTCTCATGCTGATAAGGCAATGGCATACATTCTTCGTGTAACGGGTAACCCCGTCGCACATGGCAAATACAGTGATGCGGTGTTACGCCAGCAAGCGGCGAAGCGTCCTGTGTTCGACACTAAATTTTAAGGGGATTGATATGACATTCTCAAAAACGTTATTGGCAATCGCATTCGGATTAACCGTAAGCAATTCTGTTGTGGCGCAAGACCAAGTTTCTGACGCAAGTGTGGCTAATGATCAGGAAGTGAATTCTGCTCAGATGTCGCCACAACAAGTGGTTGCAAAGCTGTCTTATCAAGCCCAAGACATCAAACAACCAACAGAAAATCGTATTCAAGCCCTGCATGAATTAGCTAACTATCCAAGCCAAAATGCGTTGGTGGCTGTAGCGCGGAGTCTTCAAGATCAAGATCCTGCGATTCGTAAAGCGGCTGTTGTGGGTGCTGAACCGTACAACATTGAGCACCGTTGGCGCATGATTGAGCCGCTTTTAAGTGATTCTGAGCCCATGGTTCGTATCACCGCGGCAACTAATTTGGTGAGAGATTTTTCTAATGTGAGCAGCAAGCAACAACAAGCATTAGCAGCGCCTATCTCTGAGCTGATCAGTTTTCTACAAGCCAAGCAAGATAATGACTCGAAACTGCTGTTGGCGGATGTATACCGTTGGCACTATGAGTGGGAAAAGGCCGATAAGCTATACCAAGCTTTGATCACTCAAGCACCAGATAACCTGCAAATTTGGTTGAGTTTAGCGGACAACTACCGAGCGCAGCAACGCGACGCTGAAGCCGTAAATACGTTAGATACGGCAATAAAACTGCATCCGGATAACGCTTCTCTGCATTACTCGAAAGCACTGACGCTTGTGCGTTTGGATGACAAGGAGAACGCTGCATCAGAAATCGAGAAAGCAGCCAACATGGCGAAAGACAACAGCTACTTCTGGTATCTCAATGGTGTACTGCAAGAAGACTACAACTTAGGCAAATCAGTGAAGTCATTTGAGCAAGCGTATTTGATTTCTGGCGCGCCAGAGCAGCTCTACGCGGTGTGTGATATCTACGTTCGTTACGATAACCTAAAAACGGATGAGTGCTTGGACGAGTTAAAGAAAGTCGCACCAAGCTACGTGATTGATCAACTTAAAGAGAAGAAAGGGCAGAAGAACGCCAAAGTGAGCAGCTAAGACTATTTCGATGCTCGTTCTAAATCTTGTGCCGTTACATAACACACTGAAAACGGCACATTGAGGCGATTGAACTCCTTGATCCAACGCCATTGGTTATCTTGAAGTTTATCGCCCGGACCTTTCACTTCTATCCATTCAAACTTCCCATCTTTAAATGCAATTAAGTCCGGCATGCCGTTTCGGTAGAGTTTCAGGTCGCTTAACTGCACGTTAAACAGCTCGACTAACAGTTTATTAGGGATGTGTTTAAGTGCTAGGGTTAATAACTCTTCACTGACGTGCGTCCAGCTGACGAAGGGATTACTGGTCCCAACTTTGTTTCTGTAGGTATCAAACAACGCCTGCGTGTTGCCTTGTTGAACTTGCTCAAGAATGTTACCGATAAGTTGCTTTCTCTTATCGGTAAAATCTGCGTGATACAAATCCAAAGGTCGATGTTGATAAGCGTTGATGAATGCGCCTTCTATTGGTGCAAATATCGCATCCCACAAGGTTAAGCCCAACAAGCTGTTGAGTAGGGTATTCTCGGAGTAGAAAACGGTCCAACCTAAACTTTCGAAATGTACTTTGGTTGCTAGTTCGACACGTTGCTGGGATAGATCCAACTCGATGTGATATTCACTGCACTTAGGTTTAGTTGTTCTTGGGGCTTTTAAGCCTTGTTTACGCTTTAAGCGTTGTTCGAGCTTTTGTGCCACTTCAAGCTCGGAGGCATCAAGAGGGTAAACTAGCATATCAGTGACAATGTCACTAAATAAATTGTTTTGTTCTAGCTTGTCGTAGATGCGAGCACGACGCTCTCGGCTTGGGGCGAGCGTCGTTGTCTTAAACAATGAAATCGCAGTCTCAAGCTCGTTTAAGCGTTCGTAATCTCGAGCAATGTCGTTAATCATGTGCTCACGTTTACGGTCGACGTAATCATGCTCAACGCGCTCTGGCATTTCTGTGATAAGCATATCGAGGTTGGCTTTTTGCTTTCTATCGCACTGCCAATAGAGATTGGAGAGCTGGCCGAGCGCGATAAGGCGATCGATTTGCTCTCTGCTCTCAAAGAATCGACGGGCTTTACTTAACTGGTATTGTTCGAACTGGTGTAAGCCTAAATCGTCTAGTACAAATTGACTGAGGTCTTGATGGGTATTGGCGAAAAACAGCGTCAGCAAAACATCAATCATGTGTGACGAGTTAAGTTGAATCACCGTGAAATCCAGAGCCTCAAATTGATCAAAACTCTCTTCACTTAAGCACGCCACTAATGCCTCTTTCTTGAGGGATTTAGGGTGCTGAGGGTAGAGCATTACGATCTCTGGCTTGGTTAGTAGATTTGCAGCTAATTCTTGTATTGTTAGCTCAGGGGAGGGTGACACAAAATCATGAGCTGCCAATTCATCTAAAGCAGACTGGATATTTTCGATTTCTTGATAGTTTAGTTTGTCGCTACGAAACCAACACCCTTTACGGCTGTATAAACGAACCAGAAGACACTGAGCAGATTTGCTTAATTGCTCAAAGGCTGACAACCACTGATGCTCGTCTGAAGTCAATAAATCACCGTACCATTGCGTTGCGTGTTGGATGAGTTTGAAGAAGTTATCTAAATAATAATCAGGAGCGAGCTCGACACTGTTTTCCATAACCGACCGACATAAAAAAAGGCTTGACCCTTAGGTTAAGCCTTTTTCGAATCAATTTCTGCAACTCTATTAAGGTCTGCAGAACTTTTAAGCTGATTATGCGTTTTTCAGCTGTGCTACTTTCGCTTCAGTCAGTGGCTTAGTGATGAACGCTAGCACGATACACACCGCCATCATTACTGCTGAGATAGTGTAAGCAAGACTGTAGCCGTCACCGTTAGTCATTGAGAAACCAACAACAGCAGCACCGATTGCACCACCGATACCCCATGCTGTGTATAGCACGCCGTAGTTAGTACCGTAGTTCTTCAGACCGTAGAACTCAGCTGTTAGAGTAGGGAATACCGCTAGAAGCGTACCGTAACCTACTGCTGCGATTGCTGTACCGATGATCAGCGTGAACTCAGTTTGGAACGTTGCGAACAGAACCATGTTGATGCCCTGTAGAACGAACGCTAGAAGAAGAGTACGTACGCCACCGATCTTGTCTGCAAGCATACCTGCTGCTACACGACCGCCAGAGTTAAATACCGCAAGGATAGACGCTAGGTAAACCGCGTTTGGTAGGTTCGCTTGAACACTTGCGATAGTCGTGATGTTACCGATGATCATTAGACCAACAGAAGCTGCGAACGCGTACATGATCCATAGAGAGTAGAACTGTGGCGTTTTAAGCATTGCTTTCCAAGTTAGGTCGTCAGACTTTTTCACAACCTTAGGCGCTTGGCCTTCTTTTACTTTAGGTTCAGCTGGCGTGTAATCTGCTGGTGGGTTGTTGATCGTTGCTGCTAGAGGAACAGCGATAGCAAGGATACCAACACCAAGAACTAGGAAGCTTGTTTGGATGCCCATACCGTCGATAAGTGCAGAAGTCAAAGGCGCAAGGTAGATAGCTGCAAGGCCGAAACCTGCTGCGATGATGCCGTTAACCATACCTTTCTTAGATGCGTGGAACCACTTCATTGCAGAAGGAGAAAGACACGCGTAACCAAAACCGATACCTGCACCAGTAATCACACCGAAAGTGATGTTCAGCATTAGTGGTGAGTTAACAAAACTAGACGCGATCATGCCTAGACCTGTTAGAACAGTACCTAGGATAAGGATCAAGCGTGGACCCATACGGTCTTGAAGAATACCTGCAACAAGAAGACAGATAGAGAAAGTGATAGTAGCAGTTGCGTAAGGTGCAGATGCTTCTGCCGCGCTCCAGCCTGACTCAGTCACTAGTGCTTTGTTGAATACACTCCAAGCATACAGGATGCCAAGACAAAGGTTGATACAGAATCCTGCTAACAGGATGCGCATAGCTTTATCAATCTTGCTCATTTTTGTTCTCAGTAATACCTCTTGGCAGACAGCAAAGAGGGGTTGGTTTAAAGATAGGGTTAATCAAAATAAGTTTGCGTTTTTCAACACATAACGCAATGAGCGCGGATTATAACCAATAAATGTGTGATTGGAATCTCTTTTTACCCTGTTAAATAAAAATAATTTGAAACATTAAAAATGTTTGTTATGAGCGGGTTTTATGTATGAAGAAAATGTTAAATCGGCGTAAAGGTGCTTTGGTTTGGTAGTGAGATCCTAAGTGAAACAAGGTTGGTAGCTGACTGTGAATGTTTGGCTCACAGTTTAAGCAAAAAGTGTCAAAACATTTAAGTGTTAATGTCGTGTAATAAAAGTGGTAAAAATAGAGACTGTTTTTTGTAAATGCAGGATCTAAAGAGTTTATAAACTTGATAATGTTAACCGGTTGTAATAATTCAATTTTAAAGCCAACAGCGGCTCATCTTCGGTGACAGATTGATAAGATTTTCTTTAGATCAGCTGTCACCGATTTGTAGTTCTTCCAAGGGACGTATTTCACCGAGATTCGCACCATATGTACGATGCAGAGTTGTATTTGAGTCTCGAGGGTTCATTAATAAAAGTTACACGTTATGCATAGCGACGAACTAAGAGCTTCCAACTGCGTTGTTGGCGTTCAAACTCTTCCTTAATCTGCTCGTATTTCAGCTTAGAAACGGAATGTTCGTATTTCTTGACTACTGTAGCAGCCTTCTCCCCAAACACTTCTTTACGAACTTCGTAGTACTCTTGCATGTGATGCACCAGGGCATCAAATTCACACTGTAATTGATCGCGAATCGACTGACTATTTGGCTTAGCTTCTAGCTTTTCATTCGCTTTCTTTAATAATTGCGTAGCCCGCGCTTTTTCGATTCGGAATGTCGAAGTAGTACGGAGCTTTGACGTAAGTCCTAACCACGAGCAGGATTTGATCAGCCATTTCGTCGGGTCGTAATGCCACCAGTACACGCCGTTACGGTAATCATTCTCGAAGATATGATGGAAATTATGGTAGCCCTCACCAAAGGTGAAGAAGGCTAAAATGCCGTTATCACGAGCGGTGTTTTTATCGGTAAAGGTTTGTTTGCCCCAAACATGTGCCAACGAGTTAATAAAGAAGGTTGTGTGATGGCTCAGAAAAAGACGAGCGGCACCGACGATCAAAAACATGCCTAAAATGTCACCGTAGATAAGGCCAAGCACCAAAGGGAATCCAATATTGGTCGCGATGGCCAAAGGAACATAATACTTGTGCTGCCATGTCACGATCTTGTCGCGTTTTAAGTCGCGGCAGTTTGTGTATTCGTTTTCTTTTGATTTGTTGTAGTCACGAAGCATCCAACCGATGTGAGAAAACCAGATCCCACGTTTTGCTGAATAAGGGTCTTTATCATTATTGTCGACATGCTTGTGATGTACGCGGTGATCAGAAGACCAATGTATTGCGCTGTTTTGTAGTGAAAATGCGCCGCCAATGGCAAATATGAAACGTAAAATCGGATGTGCTTCATATGCTTTATGGCTCCATAAGCGATGATAACCGGCAGTAATGGATAAATTGGTAAAGCTAAACGCAATAATTCCCCAAATGAGGTGAGTCCAACCCAGCCCAAAATGGTATGCGTACCACGGGAGAATTGTAAAGGAGAGAAAGAAACTGGCAGAAAAGATGAATACATTCAACCAAATGAGTGGTGGTTTGTTTTTTTTCACAGTGTGCATCCGACTTTGAGCTAACAACTGTTCGCCAGAATATCAGCGTACACTTGTAAGTCAAAGTAAAGTTAACATGTGGTTACATTTCTTGTGAGGTCAAACTAGCATTGTGGTTGGGATATTTTGCTTTTAAATGAATTATGAGTAGTATTAAAAGGTGAGTTGTTGCTATGAGCACATAATATCTACCAATAATTAATCGATAAGCTGGTTAAATATGTCATAGCAGAGTGTAAAGGCAAGAAAAGTAAGAATATAGGAATACGTAATGGAGTTACGATTAGCGGAATATAAGGATTATGAACGCATTGCTCATCTTCACGTGCAGAGTTGGAAGTGTCATTATCGTGGGATTCTAAGTGACGGCTATCTTGAAAGCGAAGCTATCGATGATAAATTACTGATTTGGCAAACTCGGTTGACTAATCCACCCTTTAATCAGCACATTGTATTAGCTGAAGAAGGAGGCCTGCTTCTAGGTTTTGTTTGTGTGTTTGGGAATCACGATTTCGAACGCGGCAGTTTTATTGAAGCATTACATGTTGATGACAGCTATCGTGGACGAGGTATTGGTACACAATTGTTACTAGCCGTAGCAGAGTGGCAGCAGCAGTACTTTAAGGATAGTGGACTGTACCTTGAAGTCGTGTCTCAAAATGAACAAGCAGTTGAATTTTACCAGCATATCGGTGGCCAAGAAGGCCAAGAACGTAGTTGGAAAGCACCAGGTGGAAATGAAGTGTTGGAGAAAGTCTTCCGTTGGTCGAATGCACAATCGTTAGTTAGTAGTATCGAAAGGCATGTCATCTATTCATAGAAACTGTACGTGGCGACAAACAAAAAAAGCGCGAAGTTTCGCGCTTTTTTACAATTGATAGAATCAAATTATCGTTTGTTACGTAGATAACGTTTACGACGTTCCTCTTTGCGTTTGGCTTTTTCTTCTTCTTTACGAGCCGTTTCGATTTCAACTTCGATCAGTTCTTGAGTAATCATCTCAGGCCGTTCTAGCGTGATTTGCCCAAGAGTACCTTGACGCAGTTCATGTAACAGGATCTCAGATACTTTATGAAGATCCACTCGACCACCCGCACGAAGTGCACCACGGCGGCGACCAATTTCTTCCATAATTTCAATATCAGACTCAGGTAATTCGTCGATTTGATAGCGTTCTTTAAGTTTCTCTGGATAGTGAGCTGCTAGGTATTCGATCGTGTAGAACGCAACCTCATCGTATTCCATTGCCGTATCTTTTACAGCCCCAGTCGCAGCTAGTCGGAAGCCACTGTGTGGATTTTCTACTTTAGGCCATAAAATTCCAGGTGTGTCAGAAAGCACAATCCCGTTTTGAAGGTTAATGCGTTGCTGGCGACGTGTGACGGCAGGCTGGTTCCCTGTGATTGCAATAGTACGACCTGCTAACGAGTTGATGATAGTCGACTTACCCACATTTGGAATGCCCATAATCATGGTGCGTATGCTCTTACCAACCTCTTCACGGTGTGGCGCGAGCTTACGGCAAAGCTCCATGATTTTGTGTACTTCACTCGTTTCATTTGTCGTGATAGCCATCGCTTTCACATTTTGTTCTTTTTCTAAGTGGTCAATCCACAATTGAGTCAACTCAGGATCTGCAAGATCACGTTTATTCAGTACTTTTACGACTGGTTTATCACCACGTAGTTTCGAAATCATAGGGTTTTCGCTACTGAATGGAATACGTGCATCAAGTACCTCGATGATCACATCAATTTGCGGGATCGCTTCGGCAATCTCCTTTTGTGCCTTATGCATGTGACCAGGGAACCATTGAATACTGTTGTTAACCATTTGAAAAATATGCCTTTTAATTTATGGTTAGACTGGTGGGGTATCAGGTGGGGTATCAAGTTGCAAAATTAGTTTTTTGGGGGGTACCAAAGGAACTGTTCAACTTTCCCATAGCCGCATCAGCCATTAATGTGATAATGATAACATTGACTAGTAAATGCGAATAGTAGAAACGAGATCGTCAGAAAGGCCGAAGAAGTAGGGGTTGCCTGATTTGGTAACGGAAGTAAACATATAAAACACGTCAAAATCGTTATTCGTTCGAGCGTGATCGCAAAACAGTAAGTGAATTACCTTTCAAATAAGTAGGCTCGCTACGTTATTGAATAAATCAAGCCCACGGGCGCCAAGCTTTATGCGTTTGGTATTCAGTATTTTTGATTGCGAGTCAGCCTCATGAGATTTTTAAGATTGAAAGAAGTAATGGATAAAACCGGATTAAGTCGCTCGGCTATCTACAGAAAAATGAACGATGACACTTTCCCTAAGTCAGTCAGCCTAGGTGACCGTTCGGTTGCCTGGTTAGAAAGTGAAGTAGATGATTGGATGGAAAGTCTTGTACTAAAGCGAAAAGCAGGAGAGGAGGGGTATCCTCTGGGGTGACGAATCATCGTTCTGACAGTGATGAGGCCAACGACGTTAAAGCAAAAGCTGAAAATGAATCCGCTAATTGAGGAGCTGTTCTCATGAAGAAGCCTATGTCCCTCCCATCAAAGAAAACCAAAAAAGAAGAATAGTTGACCATTCCCGACTTGAGCGCGGAGCAAGTTGAATCCTTTGCCGCGGGGTCAGAGACCGAGGTAAACAAATCGCAGGAAAAAAATAAACCTATCGAGACGAAGCCTAAGGCGCCTGAACCGAAACTGGTGAAGCGTGATACCTTTTCGTTCCCTGTTGATGATCATGCGATTATCGCTGACTTGATCACCAAGTTTGCAAAGCGAGGTATTGTTCTCAACAAGTCAGAGGTGGTTCGAGCTGGCTTGCACGTCCTCAACGCCATGAAAGCGAGTGGGTTAAGGGAAGCTGCAGGTGTTATTGATAAGGTAAAGGTAGGCAGGCCAACCGCCGTGGAATGAGATTAGCGTAACGCACGGAAAGCTACGTTCCTGGTGCGCGCAGATATAAAAAGCCTCGCTATCCGGCCACTTCACTAACAGTGGCGTTCATTTAACGAGGCTCTACAATAGTAATGTACAACATTACTATTGTAGAGCCTCAACAGTGACATGGCAAAATTGCCAACACCTTAAAAACAGTATTAACGGTTTTTACTGTTCATACTGTTAGCAATCCTCTTTGCAAAAAATCACCGCATCACCACCGCACACATCAAATCAAAGCCCTAGACAAACTGATAGAACTGGTATGTTTTGGTTGCTTTTCAATCCAAACCTCAAGTAGTGGTAATTTGTGGTAAATGGCTTACCACAAGCCACGTTGGACACTGCCTCCTCTCTCGACTCCACAAAGCCGCGCATTTGTGCTGATTTGACACTCTAATAAGCAAACAATCCCATGCTATTTTTCGGAAGTCACTTTTCAGGGCCATCAATGCTAAATTTAAGCGTTTATCCCATGAATGAATATATCTTGTTTGGTTTCTAGGAACGAAATCCGAAAAAGAGCAGGCTCAGCCTTACCATGGCCCGTCTAATGAGTGTTAGACGGGTTTTTCTTAGTCATGAAACAAGGATGTTGTTTTCTGCTTTGCGTATCAAGAAATACTTTAGCTACAATTTAATTTATTGGATTTTAGTGGGAGAAATCGTATGGATATGATGCTAGCGTGGTGTTTCATTGCTCTTATACCTGTCGCATCAGGCCTCTTAACGCTTTACATGGTAAAACGACGAAGTCGAGATGAATAAGCTTGCTGACGAAATTGACGTTGTTTATTACCACACTGTACACTTGCCCCTCTAATCTGTTCCCTCGTTCGTTTGCATTGATAATCGACTCATCGCTGTAAATGCGGTTCCCACTTGTCATTTTTCACTTGTCACTTAAGTTGCTTACTTTTTTATTGAGGCAACAAATTCTAGCTTCCTCTCTCCTTGGCTTACTTCGAGCGTTAACGCCTAAGCGTTTAAAAACGCGCTCCACAGCGCAAAAGGAGAAGCCATGAAAACACAAAAAGTATCGCCAGATTCACGATTAGAAGTTCCTACTTTTTTGAAGCGCCGCAGAGTGACAAAGAAAGTTTTTAAATCGAGAAGAGAAAAGAGTGCGATTTAAAGATGTACTCAAGTGCCTCACCACTTCGTCTAATTTCATTTTAGAAATTAGACGAAGTCAGCCAAGCCGCCCAGACGTAGCCATACCAAGACCTACGGGCATTCTGGCTGAAAAGTACTTGGAAGTTCGAGCATATCGGGTTATTGAGCAGGTAGCAGGCAATGAAAATTTGGCGCTGTTATCTCAACTGCCATCTCAATACATATGCACAATAACGAACAAAAAGTAATCATACATAGTGAAACCGGTGGAGGATGCAATAAGCCAAAACGCAGCTGTCGACTGCGCCACCGAGATTGAGCGGCCCTCTGCTCACATAAGGGGGGAAGCGTTCATATCAACATTTGGTGAGGATTCAACCAACCCACTGACCTCGCAACGAGGGAGCATCAAATGCTTAAATCGACGTAATCATTTATCGCCACGGCCATTGGCTGCGCATTCACTATGTAGATTGCTTCCATTTAGATTAGAGAACCATTATTGATGCTCGTGTTTCATCGCTATCACAAACGCGATAATGGTATGTAGTGACATAAAAAAATCACAACTCAAAATGCTATCACTCTGAACGTCATATTAAACTTCATGAAAGGAAGAGATATTTGTATGAAAAAGAAGTTATATATTGAACATGATGCACTTGACGAGCGAGACAATATGCTATTCGCACCGGCTAAGGGCAATGAGTTATCGACGTCAGATCAAGTAAAAAGTGACCATTCTATGTATGAGGAGGGACAAGTCAGTTCTATTTTGCCAGTCTCGCAATCATTGCATATCAAAGTCTTTTGTGAAATGGATTTGGAAGCGATGTATATCATGCAGCTAGCACGATTGTTTGGCTTTCGACTTAAAGAAGCCGCGCATTTTGATGCCAATAAAGCATTGGAAGTCCACCTGTTAGGCCAACCTATTTTACTGCTTGAAAATACAAAAAATGATAACCCTCGACGAGTATTAGTCAATACGGTTGAGAAACTAGCATGCCTTTGTAATATTGCGCAGTACCAGCAGTTATGCAATAAATCGACGTTAATACCTGCCCATCTTAGTTACGATTCTTTCCGTAAGTCATTTTGGAAGAAAACCAACGCAATTGATCTTCAGTACAACATTGGTGGTGAACGCAAAAGCTTTGCGTGTGATCTCTATTTACTTTTGGTCGGTGTACTTTGCCCGCTCCAATCCGGGATACCACGAGGTATTCAACATTATCAGTATATAGCGACCCAGTTAAATATTAGTCCTGCTGAGGCAATTGTGCGTGATACTGAAGCCCGTCTGGAAATTGCAAAATGGCTCGGTCATCGTAGTATTGAGTCTACCTATTATTATCTTGGTTAAAGTTGATGCTGTGATCATTCTTCCAATGTGCGGCTACATAATGGGCTCAACATATTAATGATCACGTCATGTTACACATACCTCTCTCATGTAGAGAGGTATGTTTATGAGAAAAACACAATACATTGGTCATTTAACGAGAGGTGCGCGAGACTTTTCTAAGCCTAATTTTAACCTGGGCTCTAAAGACATGCGCAAAGCGCTCATTAATGCCAGTTTTGAAAATCAAGCTGGGGTGGTGTCAAATACGCATCGAGCGCGTTTGCCTGCAATCAAATTATTTGTTGAATACGTTAAAACGAATTTCGCGATTAAGCGACTCAATGACATTGATCGTTACCATGTGATGTCCTTTGGTCAAGCACTCAAAAATAATGTGGAAACCGGCGTATTCAGCTCCGCAACAGCTCGAGATTATTTATCACACATAAACCGGAGCTTAGCCCAAGCAAGGGGTGATGAACAATGCGTAGTAAACGCAACAAAAGATCTTGGATTTACCCCTAGATCTGGGATTGCTCGTGAAGATGCTTCCGTTCCTGAAGCTCTGCATAAGTATGTGCTTCAATACGTCACTGAAGAGGTTCGGTTGATCATGCAATTGCAGCGCACTTTTGGCTTTCGGTTTAAAGAGGCTGCATTGTTTGATGCCACGCAGGCGTTAAAAGAGTTAGACAAAGGGAATACTCCCATTCTGTCGCGAGGCACAAAAGGAGGGCAACCGAGAGCATTCTTTGTCGACACACACCAAAAGCACCAACTTCTGCTGTTAGTCTCAAATTATCAGAAGTCGCTAGGTCAAATAACGCTGATACCCAGTAGCCTTAGCTTTAAAGCCTTTCAATGCCATGCGTGGCTGCAAACACAAAAAGTTGCCCCTGAGTATCGCAGCCATGGTGAACGTAAACACTTTGCTTGTGAAATCTATTTTTCATTGATGGGGGTACGGTGCCCTGTTCAGGCTAATATTGCGCATGGACAAGCGCACCATCAGTATATAGCAAAGCAATTAGCAATCAGTGTGCAAGAGGCCAGAGTTCTAGATAAAGAAGCAAGGCTCATTCTCTCCGAGTTACTTGGTCATCACCGAGTGAGCATCACCAACGCGTATATCGGGTGATGCATGAATCTCCAGACGAAAAAGCAGATCCTCACGATCATGGCTCCTTATCATAAACGCGGTATCCCATACCGAAGAAAGCAGATCAAGCGTCTACTGATGATTTTGGATGACATTTTCAAGCATGAGCCCTATGTGGCAGAGCAGCTAAAAAGAGTAGGGCGGCGACAAATCATTGGCTACTGGCAGCGCACAAAGCATGAGAGTGCGCAGGTTCGCAAAGAGAAGTACGCCATCTTGAAGTTGTTTTTTGAAACGGCAAATTTGAAAGGGAACGTGCCAAGGCCAAAGAGTGACTTAGATTAGTTTGGTCATGATTTGGTAGCACCATTTCTAATGCAAGCACATGTCATTGAATAAACGAGCTGACACATTTCTGCCCCATTCCTTTTCAGTGATGCTCAATTACTTCAACCACAATAGTGTGCTTTTCCATATTTTTTCTTATGTCTCAATTTTTTTGAAACCCATGATGACCTTGTCTCTTTGAGTACTAGTTTTTTCAGTCCATTGCGTTGAGGGGGGGCACGATGCTGAAGATGAGTAAAATCCAAGCAGACTCATTTTTCCGACATTATTGTGTGCCTAATTCATAGGTTTTATATTACTATTGATGTACTTACAGAGATTTGGCTCGGTTGCGATTTTCCAGAAAAACGAGCCCGCCTACTAGTTAATTGTTAGGGCAATCACAGGAAACTGAAATGAGTGATAAAAACGTTTTAAGTGATAAGCGAATAGCAGGGATTATTGATTACTGTATCAGTGACATAAAAGGTATATTTAGCTACTACGACGGTTACAGCTCGACGGATATTATTATGCGTTGGATGTTTCGCTTAACGATTGCGCTTTGCGCTTTAGGTGCTCTAGCATTAGGCTTCAAGCTTTATGTTATAGGATTGATTGTGTCACCGGTTATATATGCAGCGTTAGTGACACTGTATAAGATATCGGCAGAAATTGTCGTCCTAACCACAATGATGTGCTGGACACTAATTGTAAGACCAATCTTTAGTATATTGATTTCAAGAATTGAACGATAGGGTGATCCGTGACTTATCAAATAACCGAGATTCGTAAAAGCTCAGGTAGTGGTCTCCATGTCATTGCAATAAATGGGTTTCTCTCTGAAGGTAACTTTGAATCAGATGACTGGATTCAACTGATAGATCAACGATATCCTAGAGCACGAGTTAGCCATTTCCATTGGCCCGCCAGCAACTTAACTAAGATCATTGGTAAGTATGCGCGAGTTGGCCCTACAGATTACTTAAATAGCAGTATATTCGATCGCTTTAAGCCAACTACATACGAAAGAGATCAACAACTAGAATGGTATAGATCGATTCAACATGCAGCGAAAGCAGGACGACATTTAGCAAAATGTATTGATGTTCTAGAGCATGATTTTGTTTTGATGGGACACTCTCTTGGTGCAAGGGTGATTTTCAACGCTCTAAAAAATACAACTAAACTAAATAAAGTGAATGCGGCATATCTTTTTGGTGGCGCGGTATCAAGCAGCGATAGGTGGGATCGTATCTTAGAGAGAAACCGCTCCCTAAAAATCGTAAATTGTTACTCTAATAATGATATGGTTCTAAAGGCGGCATATCAACTGTCAATTGGCTTCAAACACGAACCAGTTGGTTTGCAACCAATTGATCAAGGATTTAAAAAGCAGTTGTATAACGTGAACTTATCTTCAATCGTTAATGGACATACCAAATATAAAAAAGAAGAAGTTGGTCGCCGCCTCAGAAAAGTGAAATTTAACGACCAGGGTAAGCAAGCTCGAAGAGAAAAGTGGCTGCGAGAGAATTGCGAAGGTGCATATGAAAGCCAAGCTGACATCATTCAAGCTCGAACTAAGCCGGCAACTTCAAGTGTTATTGCAAATGTATCAAGAAGTAAACAAATAGCTTTAGCTAAACTGAGTGCCACACTACTGCTAGTGTCTAAAACGGGTTTTAATATGGAGAGTGCATGAAAAACCAGAAATAAATCGATCATAATTGTTTAAATAAGGTGTTTGAACGCCTGAACTACACCACTTAGACTAAGCACTTAATTAAGTGAGTTTGTCATACCTACACTAATTAATTGCTAATTTAGAGAAGCCAGTGACACACTTCTGTCCATACTTCGAGCTAGCGACCCCTCGCTAGCTCAGATCAGAAGTGGTCCCCGATTTTCGGACATGACTTTAAGTGATTGATCTGTTTTGATAGTACCCAGAAATACTGGAGCAGATTATGAATAGAAAACGCAGAAACCACTCTCCCGAATTTAAAGCTAAGGTGGCATTGGCTGCCGCTAAAGGTGATAAAACTGTCGCTGAGTTAGCACAGAAGTACAACCTGCATCCCAACCAGATCTCAACATGGAAGAAAGAGCTGCTTGAAAATGCAGCCATGATCTTTGCCTCTGAAAGTCAGTTGGGCAAAGACAATTCTGAAGAAGTGGACAAACTCCACGCTAAGATCGGTCAATTGACCATGGAAAATGATTTTTTGGCGAAAGTGCTCGGTCGTTAGATCGAGCACAGCGAAAGAGTTCGCTGGATAAATCCACCCAACTACCGATAAAGCGCCAGTGCGAGCTTCTCAATATTGCTCGCTCTACGGCTTATTACCAGCCCATCGGACTTTCTGCTGAGGAGATTGAATTGCGTCGTATGATTGACGAAATTCACCTTCAATATCCGTTCATGGGCAGTAGGCGTGTTCGAACTGAGCTGGCTAAAAAAGGCCATAAGGTTAATCGCAAGCGTATCGTTCGGATCATGCGTGAAATGGGCATTGGAGCGATTTATCCCAAGCCCAAAACGACACTGGCGAACAAAGCACACAAGGTTTATCCCTACCTATTGCGTGACATCGAAGTTACTTACCCCAACCAGGCGTGGGCAATCGATATCACGTATGTCCCGATGGCTAAAGGGTTCCTCTACCTTGTTGCCATCATCGATTGGTATAGCCGTAAGGTGCTGTCTTGGCGGTTATCTAACACCATGGATACTAGCTTTTGTATCGAAGCTCTTGAAGAAGCGCTTAAGCACTACGGACCACCCGATATCTTCAACTCAGATCAAGGCAGTCAGTTTACCAGCACTGAGTTCACACAGAAGTTGATCGACCATAATGTACGGATCAGCATGGATGGGAAAGGTCGTTGGATCGACAATGTTTTCATCGAACGATTATGGCGAAGCCTGAAATATGAGGAGATTTACTTAAAAGCTTATACCACACCTCGTGAAGCCGAGCTTGAAATCGGTCACTACATGGTGTTTTATAATGAGGAGCGTAACCATCAGGGACTCAATAACCTTACCCCTGATGAAGCCTACTTCGGCAGGCAGAGATACGCAGCATGAGCTGGATCAACCACTTAAGGAATTAGCTTATGTGTCCAACCATTGGGGTCCACTTCTGATCTGCCCCAAAATCATTTAGAGCTTGCCCCCTATTTTTGTTAAAAGCATCAAACTTGGCATAGAAAAAGTAATGTTAAGATCCATCTCGTATCAATTAGCCTTTATTAAAACATGCTCTAGTGTACAGAAATTAAATCTAGAACATGATACTTTCTTCCTAAAATTCAGTTAAATATATAATTGGTTGAAAAATGCATACGCCATGGACCAACGAGCACATGCAGTGGCTCCAAGACACAGGAAATAATCTAACATTAACATGTGGCCGGGATGTTAAAGTTTTTCGTTTTCATCATGATGTTAGTGACCAACAAAAGATGACTGCATGGGCGAAGCACTTTAGGAATCACTATTGTAATGATGCTCAGATAGATTTGCTCAAAGCTCCAGGGCAGACTCCTACAGATTATTTACTCTCAATGAAATTTCCTAGTGCTTCTGTTGCCCCTGGGCCCAGTATTCGTGCTGGAGACTTTGCGGAAATTTTAGTTGCTGATTATTTAACTTACCTACATAACTATACTGTTCCCAGAACTCGCTATGACCGAAAAGGGGTACCTAACGAATCCACCAAGGGATCAGATGTTTTGGCCTTTAAGCAAGCAGTCGGAAGAGCGAGTGATGATGAACTGTTAGTGTATGAAGTAAAGGCAAAATTAAGCCATGGAGCAAAATCTATGCTTCAAGAGGCTATTGATCATTCGGCGAAAGATCATTTGCGCTTAGCTGAATCTCTCAACGGTATCAAGCAACGTATGATTGACCGAAATGAATTACAAGGTGTCGGATTGATTAACAGATTCCAAGACTCTGTTAATCAGCCTTATAAGTTGAGGTTTGGTGCAGCAGCAGTTTGTTCTGATAGTGCTTATGACCCCGAGGTACTTGCTGAAGCGAACACCACCATACACCCATACGCTCAAGACCTCGAGCTTCTGGCAATTCAAGGAAGTGAGTTAATGACCCTCGCACACGCACTATACGATAGGGCTGCAAATGAGATTTGAAAATCAATCTTCTAAGTTACTTTCTATCACCAAGTCGAAATCCAAAATGTATGAGTTCGGCTTAGATGAAGAACATCACATTCATTTAGCAGAATCCCCTACGAAGCTACTGTTAATGACAATTGGGATATTAGGTGATTTGTGTCGAGAAGAGCTTTCGTCTGAGAGAGATGCTGAAATTTATGCACAAAGAAAAACTGAGCTCAGAAATGTTGCGAGGTATTTTGACGCTTTAATTGGGTCGAAGTTGCAGACAGATTATGACTACTACCTTTGCTTGCTAGGTGTCGCATCTTATTATCTGGCTGACATGCCTGGTAGTGCCTCTGTCCTATCAAAAAAGCTAGAGCAATCTAGGGTTCAAATAACTCAAAGTGGAGTCGAGTTTCTACTTGAACTCGTTATCCGTTTCCATGACCAGCCTAGTACAGCTATTTTCCATAGTTATGATATCCGATATAAGCAACATCCAGAGCACATACCAATCCCTGATTTACCAATATTTATGGAAATGGTGGCATTATTGACTCATTTTTTCCACACAGAGAAAAATGGCGAATTTATTGAGAATATAGAGAAGAAGCGCTTTTTATCGGTAACTAATAATATCCAGAAATATTTTTTTGAAAATGGTTCTGATAGAGAGTTACTTATTGCCCAAGTTTTAGCTGCTATTATTCAAAAAAGATTGAGTAACTCAACAAAAATTCTGTTGCCAACTTACACTGGCTTAGAATGGAGCTTTTGGTCGGAAGCTTCCAAGAAACCAACATTTACCAAAGAGCTTTGGCCAGCACAAAGGTTACTTGGAGATGCTGGGGTTTTCAGAGGTAGGTCTGCTGTCGTTCAGCTTCCAACAAGCGCGGGGAAGACTAAATCAGCAGAGCTAATTATCCGTTCGTCTTTTTTGTCTGGAAGAGCATCTGTCGCCGTCATTATCGCGCCTTTTCGATCTCTGTGCAGGGAAATCAGCACTTCATTATCCGTTGCATTTACTAATGAAGATGTTTTAGTCAATCAGCTCAATGACATTCCGCAAATAGACGATTTTGACGTTGAATTATTTACGCAACTATTTGAGCAAAAAGATAATCATACTACCCCGACAATTATTGTTGCTACACCAGAAAAACTTGTCTACCTGTTACGTCATAAACCAGAGTTAGCAGAAACGATATCTTTGGTTATCTATGACGAAGGGCATCAATTCGATACAGGGGGGCGAGGGGTTACTTATGAGCTTCTTCTAACAAACTTGAAGCGAGGTCTAAGCGGAGAAACGCAACATGTTTTGATTTCTGCTGTTTTATCAAATGCTGAAACTATTGGTGACTGGTTGTATGCGGGTAATGGAACTGTAGTTAACGGTTCGGAGTATTTGTCCACTGAACGGAGTATTGCGTTCGCTAGTTGGAAATCGGGACGCGGGCAGTTTCACTATGTTGAGCCCTTTAACATCAATACAGAAGAGTTCTTTGTGCCACGAGTGATTCAGTCACTCGAGATTCCAAGAAAAGGTAACGAAACTGTACAAAGGTTGTTTCCTCCGAAGGAGGATAAATCACTCATCGCTGCATATTTG
Organism: Vibrio sp. PID17_43; assembly: GCF_002608565.1. Classification (GTDB taxonomy): domain Bacteria; phylum Pseudomonadota; class Gammaproteobacteria; order Enterobacterales; family Vibrionaceae; genus Vibrio. Next base: position 258,573 of record NZ_LIXM01000001.1, on the reverse strand, counting down.
GGTATCAAACTCTCAGAAAGTGGTCCAGTAGCAGTTTTCTGCGGACAAAAAAGTTCCGTTTTAAAGATTTGTCGAGAAATAGTTAAGCCGTTAGATCGTATTGAGCAACTTGACGCACCAATCGCGTATAGCAATCAAGATGAAATCAAGAAAATCGGCAGGTTGTCTGAATTGCATTTGGGTAGCAGTTCAGTTGTTACGAAGGCGATAAAGCGAGGAGTTCTTCCACATAGCGCAAATATACCTAATGGATTGAGAATATCTGTGGAATATGCCATGGAAAACGGTCTTGGCCGCTGTGTTGTGTGCACATCAACATTGGCGCAAGGTGTTAACCTTCCGATCAAGTATCTTGTTGTATCGGGAGTATTTCAAGGCGAGAAACTTATATCAACTAGAGACTTTCACAATCTTTTAGGGCGAGCTGGTAGGGCTGGCAAGCATACAGAAGGAAGCATCATCTTCGCAGATACAGAATTGTTTGACCAACGTCTTACAACTAAACGATGGCAATGGTCTCAAATGAATAACTTATTAGACCCTTCTAACTCTGAAAGCTGTTCGAGTAGCCTTTTGAATCTAGTACAACCTCTCTTCGACGGCAATTACTCCATCGATCCAATGATGTTTTTAGAAAAACCTTATGAATATGAACAACGTTGTATTGAACTAGAGGGGCAGGGAAACAATGTTTCAGGGCTACTTAAACAGATACAGCAAAGAATAGGTTATGTGGAAAGTCTTGAGAGCTTCTTGCTTGCTAATTTAAGCAGCGACGAAATGCTTGAGGGCGAGGCACTATCCGAACTTTGTAGTGGGACTTTTGCTTTTAGCCTTGCTAGTGATGAAGAAAAGGAAAAACTTGCCCAAGCATTCAGAATTGTTGCTGATAGAGTTAAACAAGTTGAACCTGAAAAGCGTCCTTGCTATGGAAAAGCATTATTGGGAATTCGGGAATTAAACTACCTAGAGGAATGGTTGAGAGAAAATATCGGATCATTAGATGAAGAGTCTGATATCTTGCATGCACTGGAGTTTCTATGGTCTGTCGTAGAACATCTTGGCATGAGTAATAGTTTGGGTAAGTTGATAGGTGAAGGTGCTGGACTATCTATTGCCAAGCAGTGGTGTTCAGGTGTTTCTTATAACGATATTTTGTTGCAAGCGAATAAGGATGGGTTCAGGTTTAGAGCTGGTATCCAGCAACGTAACTTGAAAATCGAAAACATCACGGATATTTGTGACAACAGTCTTGGATACGAAGCCATGTTGATAGTTGGTGCATGTGCTGATTTATTAGAGAATTTGTTTGATAATCGATCTCATAGCAAGTTGGTCAGACAGTTGCAGATGTCTTTGCGTATTGGATTAAATGAAACTCTTGCAACAGAGCTGTATGCACTAGGATTGGCTGACAGAGTTGTAGCATCTGATATTTCAGCCAGTCTTACCGATTCTGGAGAAAAGTTGACAGGATATGGTAAGGAAATGGTTATAGCTCACCGCCAAATTATCGAACAGCAACTAAGAAATCACCCGTCAGTTTTCTTCGAGGCTCTTTATGGAACTGGCTAAGATAAAGTCTTGTTGGCAAAGCTTCTAGGATTTTCGATAACAAAAATAACATATTTGTGTCGAATGAAAATGACAGGAATACACCGATTCTTGTTCTTACTACGCCAGTTCACCTGGCGTAGACCGTAATCCTCACCAAGTAAGATGGGGAGTGGTCAACACATATCAGTCTTTCTCCGAACAGTAGGTGATAGTATGTCCTGACTGCGCCAGAAGCCAATGCTCTCGAACAACCAAGTTGTCTACTTCGTTTTCCCTACCTCAGCTTATCCAAAACTAGTGGCTTAGAGTACCGACCCTAAATTATTTCTGTCCAGAACCGTTACAAATGGCACTTCGTAACTCCGAAGTGCCCCTTTTCTTGTTAACGCAATTGCTCAGTAGCAAATCGCGCCACTGAAAACACCATACTTTTTTTCATGACTGACGGTAGAGGGGCGGTGTTCAGAAATCCAAGAAATATGCATAGACGGAGTTTTTAACCAGTAACTTTGACCTGCATCAGTATGCAAGTTCACTGGGAGAAAACTATCCGTAGGATAACTTATGGTACCCCAAAATTAATCAACCGCCGTTATTCACCATTGGTTGATTTGCTACATGAGAATTTTTAGTTTTCATTGTTTTGTTCTTCATGCCGCGATATTTACGTTTATCAATCCATTCGTAAGCATTTAACCGGATATACCAATGGAATCAATTCCTTACATAATTTGGTGAATTTTCATTCTTCAGAATCCAAGAAAAATTGGATACGCTGTTTTGGGCTTAACCTACGAGGTAAAATACTATTGGCATAATCAATCAAACTTTGCGTATCTTTGAAAACTCCCCAAACACGAACGGTCCCATCCCATGATGTCGTAACGACTCGGGTGCCATCGGGGCTAAATTGGGCTGACATCACGCCGCCATCACGTTCGACTAATACGGCCAACGGGGCACCGGTGGCACTGTCCCAGAGACGGGCGGTCCCATCCCATGATGCCGTAACGACTCGGGTACCGTCGGGGCTAAATTGGGCTGACATCACACTGTCATCATGTCCGACTAATACGGCCAACGGGTCGCCGGTGGCGCTGTCCCAGATGCGAGCGGTTCCATCCCATGATGCCGTAACGACTCGGGTGTCATCGGGGCTAAATTGGGATAATATCACGCCGCTATCATGTTCGACTAATACGGTCAACGGGTCGCCGGTGGCAGTGTCCCAGAGGCGGGCGGTCCCATCGTCGGATACCGTGACTATCCGGGGAACGTCGGGGCTAAATTGGGCTGACATCACACTGTCATCATGTCCGACTAATACGGCCAACGGGTCGCCGGTGGCACTGTCCCAGAGGCGGGCGTTTCCATCCAATGATGCCGTGACTATCCGGGTACCGTCGGGGCTAAATTGGGCTGACATCACACTGTCATCATGTCCGACTAATACGGCCAACGGGTCGCCGGTGGCACTGGCCCAGAGGCGGGCGGTCCCATCGTCGGATGCCGTGACTATCCGGGTGCCGTCGGGGCTAAATTGGGCTGAATTCACAACACCATCATGTCCGACTAATACGGCCAACGGGTCGCCGGTGGCGCTGTCCCAGAGGCGGGCGGTCCCATCGTAGGATACCGTGACTATCCGGGGAACGTCGGGGCTAAATTGGGCTGACATCACACTGTCATCATGTCCGACTAATACGGCCAACGGGTCGCCGGTGGCGCTGTCCCAGAGGCGGGCGGTCCCATCGTCGGATGCCGTAACTATCCGGGAACCGTCGGGGCTAAATTGGGCTGAGTTCACACTGTCATCATGTCCGACTAATACGGCCAACGGGTCAAGTGTGGCGCGGCCCCAGAGGCGGGCGGTCCCATCCCATGATGCCGTGACTATTCGGGTACCGTCGGGGCTAAATTGGGCTGACATCACACCGTTATCATGTCCGACTAATACGGCCAACGGGTCGCCGGTGGCACTGTCCCAGAGGCGGGCGTTTCCATCCAATGATGCCGTGACTATCCGGGTACCGTCGGGGCTAAATTGGGCTGACATCACACTGTCATCATGTCCGACTAATACGGCCAACGGGTCGCCGGTGGCACTGGCCCAGAGCTGGGCGGTCCCATCGTCGGATGCCGTGACTATCCGGGTGCCGTCGGGGCTAAATTGGGCTGACATCACACCGTTATCATGTCCGACTAATACGGCCAACGGGTCGCCGGTGGCGCTGTCCCAGAGGCGGGCGGTCCCATCCAATGATGCCGTGACTATCCGGGTGCCGTCGGGGCTAAATCGGGCTGAACTCACTAAACCACCATCATGTCCGACTAATACGGCCAACGGGTCGCCGGTGGCACTGTCCCAGAGGCGGGCGTTTCCATCCCATGATGCCGTGACTATCCGGGTACCGTCGGGGCTAAATTGGGCTGACATCACACTGTCATTATGTCCGACTAATACGGCCAACGGGTCGCCGGTGGCACTGGCCCAGAGGCGGGCGGTCCCATCGTCGGATGCCGTGACTATCCGGGTGCCGTCGGGGCTAAATTGGGCTGAATTCACAACACCATCATGTCCGACTAATACGGCCAACGGGTCGCCGGTGGCGCTGTCCCAGAGGCGGGCGGTCCCATCCAATGATGCCGTGACTATCCGGGTGCCGTCGGGGCTAAATTGGGCTGAATTCACAACACCATCATGTCCGACTAATACGGCCAACGGGTCGCCGGTGGCACTGTCCCAGAGCCGGACGTTCCCATCGTCGGATGCCGTGACTATCCGGGTACCGTCGGGGCTAAATTCGCCAGAGGTACGGCCCTTAGGGCCCCTTAGAATGCCGTGCTCAAATAAAACCTGTAAAGCGGAGTACAATCTGAATTCAGCGGCATGAAGATAAGGGCGCTGAACACCAGCACTACTATCAGGTAGTGCTTCCAGTGCTAAAAGCGCACCAGTAACAGCGTCACCTGATTCCGTGGCCTGCCTTGATAAATCTACAAGGTATCGAGATTGATTGCGCAACGCATTATTTTTTTCATCGACAGCTACCGTATTTGCTTCATAGAGTTGCCAGCCAATCGCTGATGTCACAACGACTGTCACAACCGCGATGATGGCAATAACTTTATTTCGTATCGTTACCGCTTTGGCTTGCCTGAGCGATTTTTGCCGACGAACTTCCTCTTCTTTTGCAAGGACGTCCCTTGCCTTTGTGCTTGACTCAATAAATTCAATTTCAGAGGCGCTAAAAGAAGCTGCTCGTTGCTTTTGCCACTCCTCTGCTTGGCTCAGAGCTCCCCCTCTCAGCAGTTCGGATTCTTGACGATGGTGGTTTTCCCACTGACTCAACAGAACTCTAAAACTGTCTTTCCACATAAGAAACTGGCGGTCTTCATCGACCCATTGCTTGAGTCGCCCCCAGTGCTTAATGAGTGCCTCATGTATCACTTCCGCGGTTTGTGTCTCTTGAGTCGTGGTGTTAATCACAACCAGACGATGCTTCTCATCCGCGAGTTTCTGAACTGTTGGCCACAACTCATCAAAGTTCTCTTTGATAGCTACGCGCCGAGTATCCTCTGTACCCAAGCCCAGTTTCACGAGCTGCTTAAATATTTCGCGAGCCTGCTCTTTTTCCTCATCGGCTAAATGTTCATAAATAGAATCCGCATGATGGGTAAGCGCACCAGCTACGCGACCAATCTCTTGATAAGTCGCTAAGGTCAACTGTTTGTCCATTTGACCTTGCCAAAGTAGGCTTAGAGAAAACTCAAGTAGTGGCAGGTTGCCGGGGTCTTCTCCAACATCATCAAGAATCGTTTCAACCAATCCATCCTGAAAATGAACACCTTGAGTCTCGGCGGGCTTTTCAATGACTTCTCGAAGCTCACCGACTGACATGGAACCAAGAATGTAAGAGCTGGTATTTATTGCGTCGGCAAGAGGGCGGTGTAGCGCTGCGACGCCTAAAAAATCGGCACGGATGGTAATGACCAGTGACAATACATGGTCGGCGGTGCTGGTTGCGGTCAGTAGCAGGTCAATAAACTGCCTTTGTGCTGCCAAATTAATATTTGAGGTATATAGCTCCTCAAACTGGTCAGCGATTAACAATACGCGCTTATTTGGATGATTGCGTCTGATGGTGTCTAAGACATCTGTGATTGAAATGTCACGTTCCCTTAAGGCTGCTCCCAGTTTTCTACGCTGAATTAGCTGTTCGGTTTTATTGAGCACGGGGGCATAAAGGGGCAGCAAGGCCTGTGCTAAAGCTAGACAAGGGTCTTTTTCGGTACTGTCAGATACACGAAAATAGGTGAAAATCCATTCCCCGCTCGTATTTAGCCTAGGAGCAAGGCCTGCCAGCACAACCGATGACTTTCCGCTACCGGAATACCCAGATAACGCCACAAAGCTATTGTGCTGAACCGCATCCACTAAGTGACTGATGGTAGTCTCTCGCCCAAAAAACAACGCAGAATCAGTTGGCCCAAAATGGGCTAATCCTTTGTATGGATTGTCAGGAATTTTATCGCATCGCAAGCCTTTTTCTTCTTTGGGCTTAGCGGAAGCGTAGTTATATATGATGAGCTGCTGAACATTGACCTCACCACCAATAATGCCCTGGACGTTACCACCGTCTATTTGAGTTTGAACACTAGGAGGCTCTTTTCTGGACATGGCTTAGCTCTTTTTTGGTGAGCCAAAACACATTTTGTCAACATTCACTTCCCCGCCGACAACACCCTGTACGGTAGCGTTGCCGCTAACAGAGACGCTGATTTGGGTTCTTTGAGTTAAGGCTGATATTGCCTGCTGAACGTCCGCATCGTGCTCTAAATTCAGCATCTTAGCTTGTTCATTAAGCACAGCTTTCCTAGCCGCGGAGTCAGGTTCTTTTTCCAACGCTTCAACGGCCACCGAAATCTCACTGGTATCGCCAAACTTTTTACACAGCAATGACTTCAGTGAGGTGTACGCGTCATTGATTGCTTGCTCACTTAATTTGCCCAGCGCTCCCATGATTGCCAGCGTAATTGCTTCCATTACATCCTCCGTAAGCCTAATGTTGACGTGAAACTGTCAATAACGAACTCAATCCAATATATAGAAGAATAGAAGAGTAATAGATGAGTTATCAAGCATTCACTCAGTAAGCTTTAATAAAGGGCAGGATATATCGGCTCAAAACCGCACTGTGGTGCGAAGGAAAAAAGCTTTTTGTTTGCATACTCTATCACACATTTCGCATAAGGTTGTTCTGATAGCTTGACACTGGCGTGAAAGGAATTGTCCATTTGCGTTCACGGATGACACTTTATGAAACGGTGCCGTTCTGCCTTTTGTTATACCAAAAGTTATCCGTGAATAGCTAATTTAGTAAACTCACTGACACACAAATGTCCAGAACCTTCATGGCGTGCACTTCCAGCTCTGTGTGCTTCTAGTTATATGATAATGAGCGTCAATGAAAGGTCATTGTTAAACTATGCTCCCTGGGATAAAAAGCGAACAGACCATTATATGATATGGTCTGTTCGCATTTTAGACCCATTAGCTGTATTGCTAGTAAAATGGTGGGGCACTTACGTACGGATAGCCAATCCCATTATTTGTATACTCATAAAAAAATGATCAGACCTATTACTAGACCTACCAAACCTCCAATTCCCCAAGCCGAAAGAGCGGCAAGAAGTGGGTGAGCATCTATCCAATCACCAAAATCCATCTTCCCCCCTCTATTGTTATATTAAACTAGTTACACTTTGGGCAGTATAATAGCGTAATAAATTGTCAACATGATACGCTTGCGCTTCGATATCTTTAATTTTAACTCATCACGCGCGAGTTTTCGCTCCTAGGTAAAGGTTTGGGGTACGACTATCAAAACAGTCGCGCGAGGGCATGACCTGTTGCCTTATCATTGCCGTCAAAGTTACCGAAGCAGTTCCAAGCTGTGACTTTGATGCAACCAGTGTTTCTTTGTCCATGGGGCTCGCAGCTAGGGATGCGGCTCGAATACAAACAACAAATAATAAATTTTTTTTGGTTGGTATCATAGTCATCTAAATCTTGGTGCTTTGTTTAGTGGAACAGATCGTAAGACGCAAGCCGAGTTTTTTTAATCAAAACTATCACTTGGGGCTGGTTATCGAACCTATTGGAGATGAAGAGTGTTGGTTCGTGGGGGAAAGACTCGAAATCGATCTCACTCGATAATATCTGTGGGTGTTAACACACATCTACCTATTTGAGTCTCCACCCACTTTATAAGCTTTTTCAATATACTCACTCCACCAGCACATGATTTCTTTTCTTTGCTCGAAGAAGTCTGAACGATTGTAGCTTGCTCTAGTCATATTTTCATCCTTATGTGCTAAACAAGCTTCTATGTGCAGTGTATCGAACCCTTGCTCATGCAATACAGTGGAAGCTATCGCTCTTAAACCATGTGAAACGAGTACACCTTTATAGCCTAAACTCCGTTTTAAAGCAGCATTAGCAGTGGAGGAGCACATATGGTTATCAGGATCTCGTTGATTTGGAAAAACAAATTCTTTGCCTTTGCTTTGTGCCTTGATCTGCTCAAGAATATTCATTGCCTGTTTGGTCAGAGGAACCCTGTGTATTCGTCTTCCTTTCATCTCTTCGGCAGGTATAGTCCAGCATTGATGTTTTTCATTGATGTCTTTCCAGCGTGTTCTCACCGCTTCTTTTGGGCGGCAAATCGTGTGCAACTGCCATAGTATGAGCAGTTTGGTCTTATCTTGGAGGTTTTCATTCTGAAACAATCGAGTCATTAGCTCACCTAGTAGTTCGGGGTGTATAGTCGGCATATTTTTAACTTTATGTTTCTCAAATGAATCGATCATCTTGGTTAGTGGGTTAGCGCGAATCACATCACTAGCCACCGCGTACTCCATGATTTGGTTTAGGCTTTGACAAATTCTTTTAATAGTGGATAGTTTCCCAACTTTTTCTAGAGGACGTAGAATTTCAATTGCATCACGTCGAGTAATAGCACTTACCGGAAGGGACCCTAAGTTATCAAATACGTATTTTTCAAGTGTTCGCCAGATTCGCTTAGCGTGATCAGGGCTGACTGACTTACGTTTCCTCTCAAACCACATCGTTGCGACTGTGAGAAAATTATCGTTGTGCTTTTGTAATTCTTCGATTTTTTTATTTTCTCTGGAACGTTTTGGATCGATACCTTCTGCCATTTGTTTGCGGTATTCGGCTGCTTCGAGTTTCGCCGCAGCAAGTCGAAGTGAAGGATAGGTACCCATTGAAATTTTGGTTATCTTTCGAGTTACAGGGTGACGGTACTTAAATTGCCAAGCCTTAGTACCTTTGCCTTTACTAGATCGCTTGGGGCGCAAACGTAACTGTAAGTTTTCGTCGACGGTGAACGTATATTCTTTATCTCTTATCTCGAGGGCTTTGATCGTTGCATCAGTGATTCGTTTTGCCATGGCCATTGATCTTTGAGGTGATTACTTGAAGAGTATTGTATAGCAAATTGATTTGGTGGGGTACCCGGTGGGGTATCAGGTGGGGTACCAAAGTTATGGTTTTTAGTGATATTTGGTGGGACGCTATGGAATTGAAGTTCTGACTAAGTTTATGATATTAATAGCTAATGTGGATTTCTTGGTAAGTTGTGGGATTTTAATGAGGGTGACCAGGGAACCACTGGATAGAGTTGTTAATCATTTGAAAAATAAACCTTTTGTTATCAATTTGAAACGAGTTTTAATCTTTGGGGTATCCCAAAGCGCACTAATATGTCGTATCAAAATCAGGGTAATAGCTGCAACTTGTGAGTGACGCATTAGTCACATACACAAGTTTGCTGAAATCATACTGTGAGTTTACCACTTTTTGTGTTTTGAAGAGGCTATAAATCGAGTAAAAGAGGTAACATATTCTATTTGTTTAGAATATCGCCAGTTGTCTTGGGTATTGATAGCCGAGCGTCTTGCGGGTATTCGGCTATCGATTACGAATTATCGAGTTCTTGATACGAATAGTCCTACTAAATCCTCAAATAGGAGGTCGCGGAGGCAGCCTGTTTACATGCAAGCACTCAGTGGCAATACGAATGATGCTTAAGCGTTTTCTGAAGTGACAAAGCGCCATCCAATACAAAGCATGAAAGTTGTGTGTCAGATATTTGTAGCACTACGATTCGAAGCCAGCCACCACATTGAGAATGACAGGTTATTCTCTCAAAATGATGTGCTGTGGATAATAAGCCACACAAGCGATGTCAAAGAGAGGTATGGGTATGATAATCCACTGCACTAAACAAAGCTGGAGTGTGGTGACCGTGGCATAGCTACTTCAATTTGCTCACACGACATGACCATAAGTTAATTCAAAGCATACATGTTTAAGAGCTGAAGATATCGTACTTAGGTATTATCGTTTTTAAAAAGTGATTAATAAAAGTAGGGAGGTTTATTGAATTGAAGAATAAACTAAAGTTTATTCTTATTTAAGATGGTTAAAGGAATTAGTATTAATTTGATAATTAAATCTTAATGTTTTTATTGTCAATTGTCACTTAGTTAAGCTAATTTTGTATAATCGCAAAATAAAGTCATGGAAATCTTCTCAAAAAAGAGAATGTTGTGGATGTATACCAAACTTTTTGTGTTATTTGATAAAGCTAGTATACCATAAATAAGTAAGTATTAATTTGATTGAAGTAAATCATGAACAGTGAGAGTGATGTGTTATTATAACCTCCTACGGTGATAATGATTAAATTATCAAAATTTACGCTTACATTACCATTTATTTGTTTATGTAAAACTTGGAGTTACAATGAATATTAGGTTTGGTTCTTATTTTTCTGCTTTTTTACTATCCATATCACCTTTTGTTACGAATGCAACTGAAACACCAACGTCAGAAAGTGCTTTTGCGTTAGATATTTCAATAGAGCTTTCTAAAGAACAGGTCGATAATACTGGTGGTTATGTGTCTGCATCAATTGGCATGGAGAATGTTGGAGAGATTGATGCGAATATTAAATATTGGGTATCTGTCACGGGTCCGCAAGGGCTATCATTTCCAGCTAAGTCTGTCGTAAGTGCTAATAGTTCTGAATTTCAAGTGGATGATGTTGAAGAGGGGACTCGTCTCAATTTCAAACGTGGAATTTGGGTTCGTGATTACATGAGTGATGGTATTTACGAGGTGAGTGTTGAAGGTGTTAATATTGATACCGGAGCTCCTTTTAAACAATCAGTACAGTTCACAAAAGGTGTTGATACGGATGGAGGTAAAAGAATTAGTGGTCTAACCATTCAATCAAAACTTTTAAGCGCCGATAATTTTGGCTCTGAAGGTGGCTATGCGTTAATATCCATGGATATACAGAATACTAGCTCTCAACCAATCGAAGTGGAGTTTTGGGTAAATGCTGTAGCCGCAAATGCTTTTGACATTCCCGTTCACGCACGTGTCACTCGCATTATTGCACCGAATTCTACTGAACAAATTGTTCGAGGATTTTGGCTTGACGCAACATACCCAGATGGTGAATACGTTGTCACTCCTCAGTTCTTTGAAACGGTTTCAGGGGAGCGAGTTGATTTTCAGTTAAAACTCTTTAAAGGCGCTCTATAGTATGCTTAATGGGTAAAATAAATAAGACCTTGACTTTATAGGTCTTATTTTTTTCTCCAAGCTTAATCAATGACGACGTTTCTATCCCTAGCATCGATACCCAAGTAATCACATCCTTCATTCGAAATTAAGCTATTATTGCTGATAAAAACATTTTCAAAAGACAATGTTGGATTTTGGCTATAGGTTCTTATCAGTTTCTTGTAGTTGGTGTTGTTTGTGCCTTCACAAGTGATTTCGTCAAATCTATTATTACTTATCATTAAATTTTGAATCGGTTGGGTTGGCGTCTCGGTAGCCGAAAAACTTTGTAGTCTGATTCCTAATGTAGAACGGTTAAAATCGTTATTTGTTATCGCGATATTACCCCATGCAACGTGCCCTTCAGCGCGGCTATTCGGGTAAACGTTGATCAAAAAACCGAGGATATCGTTGAATTGATTATCAGCAATAACGATATCACTGTAGTAACTTGCTTCAATTGCTGTTCCGCTAATATTGCTAAAAAAATTGTCGATGACCATCGCTCCTTTCGTCGCTTTTCTGGCAGATAATTTTAGCGTGCAGTTATCAAATTTATTCGATTGAAAAACGATATTGTGTGTGCTAACAACGTTAGAGTTACTGGTCGCTTGTGTCGTGGTTACCTGAGCACAATTTGAGAACTGATTGTTGAGTACAACGTTATTACGTGATTCGACGGCGTCTTTACTTGGGCTTGTGGTGATCCGAAGAGCGGCATCGCCAAAGTTACTAAAACGATTATATGTAACAGTACTGTTGGTTGTACTAGCAAGATAAAGCCCTTGCTTCCCCCAGTTTGGTGTGTCTCCGCCGTTAAATAAGCCATGAAAGTTTATGTTTGAAATCGATAACTCATCACCGTTCCTAATGTAAAGCAAATACTCGTCACTGAAATTGTTGCATTTTTTAAGAGTTGTACCTTTAGACCCAATTAAAGAGAGGTTTTTCTTATGGAGGAGAAATACAGTGTTACAAATGTCGTAGTTTCCGGGAGGAATGAATATGACGATTCCATCTTCGATAGAAGAAAAAGCATGATTAAATGCTGGGCTATCGTCAATATTATCGTTCGGGACAGCGCCAAATTCTTTGATAGTGTAACTTTTATCATCAGTGAAATGAGCTACAGATGACATCATTGACAGTAACGCAAGTGTTTTAAGATACATAACCATCTCTTGAATAAATTAATGGGAGTTGAGTTTAAGTCTAAAAGTAGCACATTGTCACCAAAGGTAAAAATATGGCATCCACATGTTTTTAGAGGGGAGTATGATTGTGTATAGAATTTATTTAGAATTGAAATGTTTTTCTTGAATGTTTGTCATAATAAATAATGAGTCATGGATTATTTTCGAAAATACATTTAAAAAATCGAAAGTTACTACTAATTGGTTATTCCAATTGTTTATTCTAATACGTAGTTATTAGTCATGTTAACCAAATAATTCTATGTGACTTACTCATATTGGTATTCGCTAATCTGAGAAAGAAACGGTTGTGTACATATGAGAAAATTATCGTCGTCTATAATCAGAATAGATAATATGCCGTGATCTCAGTATTTCCCAAAGGGTTAATCCAATAGAAAGATAATCGTTCTGAAATTGGGCTCCCACTACCACGCTATCGCACTTTCTTTACCCATGAGTGAGTTGCGCGAACCAACGTCTTAAATAAATGAGCGAACGATTCTTTAGGCTGGTGGATGGGATCGGCTATCTCCCCTTGACCAATCCAATGACCTAATAGCATTGTTTTGCATCGTGCGCGTGGACAAAGTTGCGCCACTTCTTCGATCTGTTCATGCGACATGACTAAGACCAAATCAAATGGCGCACATATCTCAGGACTGAGCTGGCGGGCCGCATGGGAAGAGATATCTAAGCCATTTTCTGTACATACTTGCAGTGAATATTCGTGTGCACTGGCATTGCTTAAACGACTTGCTGCTACCGCCGTCCCCGCCGATTCAATGGTGTGGTTGGGTAAACTTGCTTTTAGGAGGGCTTCTGCAATCGGGGAGCGGCAGATATTTCCGGTGCAAACAACCAGGATTCGATTAAACATGTTCCGCTCCTTTGGTATGTTTTAGTGGATGTTGGTTAGCTTGTGTCGTAGTCAATTGACCTGTCGCTGGCAATACTGCGGTCGCATTGGCGAGAAATAAAATGAGAATGAACGTGAGGGCATTCGCCATTGGCTGGAGGTTAAAGTCAACACTAATGTGGAGCAACATTCCAATTATCGACATGATGCAGCCTAACGCGATCCCCTTCATTGTTTTACTGTGCCGCGTTCGAATGGTTACAAAGGCGCGCCAAAACGCGTAAAGCACGACAAAAGCTAAAAGAAGTGTGGCTGGAATGCCGGCCTCGACCATAAACTGAATGTAGTCGTTATGTGCGTGGTCATAGAACCCTATGTCAGCTCTTGAATACATAGGGAAAACCGTATAAAAACTTGCCATACCAGTGCCAGTAAAAGGGAAGTCACGAATGATGTCGAGTGACCAAACGACCACTTGATCGCGGGATTCTATCGCCAGTGAGGTTTCTACTAAGCGTTGTTTCACTTTCTCAAGACCAAACAAAGCACCGACAATAATCGTATCGATGGCGATGACACTGCCGATGAGTACGGTTAACGCGCGTGGTTTGTTTTTATAGAAAATCAGCGCAATAATTCCGCCAATAGCCGTCGCGGTAAAAAAGGCGGTGTTGCCCATTCTAGAACGGGTCATGACTAACGCGATAACCATAATCACCAGACACAAACGTATGTACATTTTCCGGCTGAGAATGCTTTCCAAGAGTCTTTTTATAAACATAAAACGCGAATGTGAAGGGCTAGTGTGAAGTTGAGCCACAATCAAACCTAACCCCATACAAAGTGCCATCATAAGATAATTGGCTAAATGGTTTTTGTACACAAACGAGCCTGTTGCAATGCCTTTTTCGACCAAACCAAACACAGGGCTTTCAGTAATGTTGAGTAGCACCAACAGAGCGGCATAAAAGGCTTGTAAAGTACCACTGATGACGATCATCAAGACGACTTGCTTGATGCGCGGGCTAGAGTTGATCAAAAAAATAGCATTGAGTGCAAATAATGTGTATGCCATTCCTTTAAACAGAGAGGTCAGCGTCATGCGTGAATCAAGGGATATAAATCCTTTAGGCGCACCAACGAGTTGATATATCTCAACACTTTGACTAGAAAAGAGTTTGAGTATTTCCCATGGAAGCGGAAGCGTTTGCAATAATACCCAAACTTGAAACAGGCCTAGACCAAACAGCAAACATGTGTAGCGCTTTATATGGGTAAAGGGCAGATTACCACGGTAGGCAATGAGCAGCGTGAGTGACTGAAGGGCGATCCACATTTCTGCAATGGCCCAAGCCCAATCTCTATTGCTACCGAGTGGGATTGGTAACCAGATGATCAGTGCAAGTAGGGAATAAAAGGAAAATTTCTCTAGCCTAGACATGTAAAAACTCATGATGAGAATACGACAAAAAGCCCAACATGCGCTGGGCTTTATTAATACCAATTCATTTATTTTTGGTTAGCCATCAGCGATAAAATGAAAAATACCACTAAAAGTGAACATTTGATGGAGAAATAACCTTCTGCTAGAAGGCTAACCTTGAGAGATGGCTAGTTGGGAGAAACTACGTCAGTGCCACCACCACCTTGTCCACCTACAGCCGGAGGTGAAGGAGGAGTCGGTCCCGCTGACGCAGTTTGAATACCCGCCGCTGTCGCTTCTGCAATTTGTGTCGGGTCGACACCAGCTAGTAGCGCACCAGAAGTAATGGCTTCGTTACTGACACCGGCGTTACGTGCTGCTTGCGCAATTTCTTGCGCTTTATCTGGTGCCGCTCTCATGGCTGCTTCAACGGCACTTTGGGGGTTAACACCATCTTTACTAAGTAGCATAGGTAAAATATTCGGTGCTAACTGCGGATTCGATTGGAATACATTTTGATAAGTTTGCTCACTGGGTGCATCCCCCAGTTGCGAATCGATAGCAGCACGTTGCTCGTCACTGTCGAATGCGAAGCTGACTGATGCAAAAGTTAGAGAAGCGATACCCAGTATGGCAGAGGAAATCTTCATGGTTCTTCCTTGGAATTAGCACTATGTAATTGAATAAAAAGACTATAACAGAACGAAAAAAATAAAGAACGTTGATTGAATTAATTGTCGTTTTTCTCAAAGATAAGACGATGTTCCAAGATAAAGGCCCAAACGCTCATAATGATATTGACAAAATATGTCCCCAAAAGCACGCCGAGCAGATTGGCGAGTATGTCCATCCAAGAAAAACCGCGTGAAGCAATAAATAATTGAAGTAACTCATCGATCATTACCAATGCAAAAGCAACCAGTGTTGTAGGCGGTAACGCGAATAAGAGGTTCTTCTTCGTCACTAGACGGCAAAACCCACCCATAAAAAAAGAAGCGCAAAGATGCAGATAAATCGAGCCGCCTATAGTGGTTTCGATGGTACGTATTTGTTCAAAGAACAGACCCGATGACTTAAATACAGAGGCTCCGCCAAAGACGAAAATGGACACGATCAATATGATCAAAGGCACCTTTGATATTCTATCCACAAGCCTTAACCTTCAGATTATTGAACGCGAGCAGATTACACATCCGGAATTTGCCCTCGGAATAGGTAATCATCGTGTTAAGGGCCGGTCGATGACGCCAAATGCGTGCGATGGTAACGAGGTACTTCGAGGCTTCTAATTGTTGTGTTACGTCACTTTCTGGCCAGTTTGTAAACGTGTGATCAATCATCAATAATTGGCTCGATGGCATATAAGGACCAAAATGTAGAGCCAATTGCTGATATTCATGAGCCAACTCAGATTTGTTGGATAACTTAGCAAGCTCAACATACGTGTTTGACCATGTTGGTCTGATATGGGTGCTTGTGGTCAGCAATGAAATAGACTCTAAAGAGTGTGCTTCATGACCATTGAGATAAGACAGCCATTGGTTGAACAAGACAAAGCTATTTAAACCGTGAGCAGGGGACGTCGAGATATTCGGGTTAAGTTCACCCAACTTTGCATCATTCGGTCTAAGAGTAGGGTTAGAATGAGAGGAAAAATACTCCAGCCGAGATTCAATCACATTTGTGGTTAATGCACTGTGTAATGATAGGTAACCCAAATACAATAAAATCAGTGCAAATGTTACCCATAATGCACTAAACCAATTAACTTTCATTGTTAATAATTTTCTCTTTGACCTTAAGAGGTAAGGTTTGAAGGGATGATTCAGTAATACATCAAAAAACGAAGTTTAGATTCTTTTATGATGCTGGCAGTTGTTACTGCAAAACATATCAAAATTTGGTTGAGCTTGGTCGCTAATATTTACCAAACTCAACAGGATCACTTATCGAAGCGTACTGGAACGATAAGAATTATTCAAAAGCCAACTCGGTTTTTCAACCACAGGCACTTTACCATCTTGTGAAATATTAGTTTGATGGTAAGAATGCTGATTCCAAATACGGGTCGCATTTTTCCATGGTTTGTCTGCAGATTCAAAGACGCGAACACCTTTATGAGAGTTCCACTTTGACGAGTAATCATTAGACACGAAAATTAATTCAGCATTATTATCACCCTCTAGGTCGGCAACGACAGGGTACTCCCAAAGTGTTCCGGTAGAGTTTGCTGTTTCAAATAATGTCTTACCGGTTAGAGAATCCACAATGGCCACTTTATTATGATCTTGATAAATGACTTCATCACGACCATCTCCGTTGAAATCGAAGGCAGATACCCCAATTTTACCACTGCCAAAATCATCAATGGTGATATCCCAAACAAGCTCACCACCCGCATTCAGCATCATTAGCTTTTCATAGCCAGAATAGGCAATACCAGGCTTGCCAGCATGAAGAAAAGCCCCAACAGCTTGAGCACCACCGCCATGGGCCGAAATGTTTCGTTTTTCCCATTTTACGCTGCCGTCGTGTTCCAATACGGCTAATGAATGCGAAGTGGCAAATAAACCGGGAATAGAAACAACAACTTCTGGTTGAGGATCTTGGTCGAGATTCGCGATTGAAGAAAACCATGCCACATCATGACCTTCGTATGACCAAATTAGATTCCCTGATGCGTCATAAAGCGTACCACCGGCAAGGAAGTTCTTAATGCCATCTCCATCGGCGTCAAATACTGAATAGTCAGGTTTCCATCCATCGAGAGTGTAAAGCAAACCAGAGGAGTAATTATAGACAGACGTAGCTGTTAGAATTTCAGTAACGCCATCACCATCGAGATCGGCAATGCTAATACTCCCGGTTTTTTTATCATTTCTTACGAAAACTTTTTTGATCTCGCCTTTATTTGAAATAATGCGAATGTCATTCGTTGCTTGATCTGAAACGACGATGTCAATTAAGCCATCATTATCTAAATCGCCTAACGCAGGTGTATGCCGAGGGTCTGAGTAAATCGCGCCATTTTTATAATCCCATAATTCCCTACCATCTATGCCGCTCAGCGCGCGAACGATACCGGGCCTGGTGTATTTGCTCCCCTCGAAAGTAACCACAATAACATCAGCAACATCTGAATGGTCGATAACACCATCGTTATTGTCATCATTTAACTGTGCCACGAGTGGGGTTGCCATTATCTGATTCGCTTCAGGCATAAAATCGCCACCTTGCCAGTGCCATTTCAATTCAGCGTCAATCGGCTCTGGTTCTTTTCCCGGAAGCTTACCGTTAAAGGCGTGATAATCTAAATACATGGAGCCTTTCCAACTATTAGCAATAATGCCAACATAAGAGGAGCCTGATGGGGCATATATATCCGCTTTGGGTGCTAGTACCATACCTTCAAGAGCAACACCTGAAATCACTAATGATGTCGCTTCATAGAGATTAAAGATGGTCTGTTGGCGATGGGGAGTGAAGTCAGCCAAGCTAATATTGCTTAAGGGCTTAAAGTTAGGTTTGTCCCCACTAATATTGACTATAACGGTCGCATTCTCAGGAACACACGCGAGCGCTAACGTATGCGCTTGCTCTAGTTGATAACCATCAAGGTTAAACACTTGAATATCACTGTGGCAATCACCATCTAAGTACAAGCCCCCCCACTGCTGTGTTACCGTGCCGACATTTTCTTCTTGGCTTAATAGCAATGAATATTCTATGTTGCTTTGCTTTAAGTTATCAAAGTTGATCGGTAAATCAGAGGAACTGCTTATCGTCGCGCCTTGTGCTAGCCCTAAATGGACAGTTTCGGATACTTGGGAGATATCGCCTTGTACGACCACACTGCCTTGATATACACGCCCACTTTGATAGGTGAGATTTCCGCCGACGATTAATGAGTAATCATCAGTTGGAAACTCTGAATTATCATACAGAACGCTATAACCATTTAAGCTTCCATTGTTACCAATGGCCAAAGGTCCCATACTTGCAGAGTGAGGGGAGGTAAAATCACCAAACACTAATGCACTGTATTGCGTTGTTACTGCAGTAGCCTGAGTACTGAGCAACATTAAACTCACACTAAGTAGTTTTTTCATTTTAATCCTTAAAATAAAAACGTGGCAGACTTAGCCTATTGAACGCGAAAATGTAAACGGAAATAGACTGGGGGAGTTAAAAATCATTTTCGAGATAATTTTCTTTTTAAAAGCAACCAACCGAACGTTGAATTTGTTACCAAATAACGCTTCCACATTCTTCCTGGCTCCTGAATAACGCGATACAACCATTCTAATCCGGCATTTTGCATCCATTTCGGTGCTCGATTAACTTTGCCGGCAACAACATCAAAAGTGCCACCTACACCCATGACAAAATCCACTCCTAATTTGTCTTTCCACTTGTTGATAAAGTTTTCTTTTTTGGGTGAAGTAATCGCAACAAATAAAAGCTTAGCGCCGGAGTCCCTAATTTTATTTACGACTGTTTCTTCGTTATCCCAAAAATAACCATCATTAATGCCTGCAACCTGCAAATTAGGGTAAAGTGCTTGTACGGTTTCGTTTGTTTTGTTAACGACCTCTTCTGTCGCACCTAGCAAAAATACAGGGAAGTTTCGCCTAGCACTCATTTTTAGTAACTCGTGAAATAGATCAACGCCAGCAACACGCTCGGGGATGTCATGACCTAAAAAACGAGCACCAAATACAACACCCATACCATCAATATTGATGACATCACAAGCTTTGACTGATTCAGCCAATGTTGGATCTTTTTGCATGTTGACAATTTTGGCCACGTTGACGACAACGTGTTGCAAAAAGTTGCCCTGTGCCACTTTATCTTCAATATGAGACACCGTCTCATCCATTGTTGCTACATCCATTGGTGAGCCAAGAAAATCAATCCTCTTCATGCGAGTGTCCGTAGTTGTTTAAAAATGAAAATGAATAATAAACCCAGGCTTGGGTCCATCTTATATAGCTAATGTTATTGCTAAAATGACAATGCTTTTGATATGAGAAGTTCTTTTTCCTAGGGATATATAAATTTTCGATAGACTTCTTAACTACCTTCTTAGTAAAAGCAAGATCCTCATCAGTTCTTCCAACTTTTATTAAGGTAAATATCGCCTGTGACACACAGTGCATATCAAGTGGGTACTTGTTGGTGTTGTAATATTTAGCGGTACCGTCAGCTTCAAATAAATGTTCTTTGTAGTAACTTAATCCTTTGTCAATGGCTTCAGAAAAATCTGTAATTTGTAGTGACTCACTTAATAGATGCAAAGCCTCTAAGTTGTAGCCAGTGTGAAAGCCATCAATAAATTGATGATGATGACGAGCACCATAAACCCATGAACCGTCAGGCTGCTGGTCTTTTACTGATTGATGGGCTACGTTGAGTGCTAAATCACGATATTTATCATTGTGTGTAAGACTTGCTACACGGGCGACCCAGGCCGCTCCCCATAAACTCGCATTATGGACAAAAGCGTCTTCACCTGGAATATAAGCAAAATATTGACGGCCATTTAACTCGGTATATAAAATTTTCACAATAAAATTTGCGCTATCAAGAGCGGGTTCCCGATATTTACTTTCGTCAGTAATTTCACTCAAAGCATATAATGCCTGTGCGACATAAATTGTGGTGATAACATTGGGCTTGCCTTTTGGTACAAAAAACGCGCGAGCTTTCCAATCAAAATGATAGCCCCAACAAGCGTGTTTCCATTCATCCTTGTTACTCTTTTGTGTGAGCAACCAATCACCTAGCGCAATAGCGTGATTTAAGTAAACGTCATCGTTCGTTCGTTGATAGTCCTCGAGTAAACCCATCAAAAAAAGTGCTACACCTTTTGGGTTCCGCTTTTTAGGCACGCCAAGTAGGGGCCTAAGATTAACGGTTGAGCGTTTATTAAACTGAATCCAAGCTAAACCAAAGAAGCCTTTTTTAAGACGTGGAAAAAGGGAGAAAAAAGTACTGTTCAAACCATCGAAAGGGTCATAACCGGCGAATTCATTTTGCTTGGCAGATTCGAGCGTACTTTGTGAAATAGCCTGGACCTGATTATAAAATTCCATTACTTATTCATTAACTCCGTATAAATCTTATCTAACTCAGGAAAAACTGCTTGCTTACTAAAGTTATTAGTAAATTTCTTTTTTGCTCTGGCAGAATAGGCTGTATTTAAGGCGCGGTCGCTGATCATAGTTTTTAAGTGAGTCGCTAACATTTCAACATCACCTGCCTCGATTAATAGGCCATCAACACCATCTTTAATCGCATCGGGAATGCCGCCAGCGGTTGAAGCAACAACAGGAATACTTGCTGACATTGCTTCAAGCACTCCCACAGGGAACCCTTCATTGTAACTTGGCAAACAATAGACATCGGCTTTACTTAACCATAGATTTTTTTGCTCACCAGCAACCCATCCTAAGAAATCGACATTGTGTGAAATTCCAAGCCTTTCAACCTGTTGTTTGAAAGTGTCTATAGCACCATCTCCACCAAGGGTTAAGCGGGCATTAGGATAATTTTTCACCACAATAGCAAAGGCGTCAATGAGGTCTTTGACACCTTTTCTTTCACCGAGCCGACCTAAAAATAGTATTCGGCCTTTTTCTACATCATCTCGGTTGAGATCTAAAGTTTCAACCGCGTTATAGACAACATGGACTTTACTTGGGTCGCTAACGATCGTTTTCATCCACGAATGCCATTGCGTAGACAATACAATGACAGCATCGGCGAGATCGAAAGTCTTGCGAATATGAGCCTGTTTTTTAAAAGAACATTCGTTATTGTAAAACTCTTGGAATTCAGCACCATGAAGATGAAGAATAGTTTTAGCTCGAAACAATTTTGCTAGGCGTATAATTACAGACTTACGCTTATAACTTCCTCGTGAAGCCATGTGAACGTGGATAATGCCAACGTTAAAAAAGGTTAGATAGTAAGAAATTTTAATAAAGGAAAATAAAAATAGAAAAATCTTATTTAATCCGAACCAATATGTATGGTTTGTATGTGTGGTTATATGACGCATATTCCAGTTGTCATTAAAACCGCGGCTGAGAACATTAAGAACAGTCGCAATGCCTCCCATCTCTTGCATGCCTGTCGCGACTGTTATATTGATCTTTTTCCCCATTACATATCCTTGATTGTACAAATAGCCTGGCGAGTTTTACCATTTTTTGTTTTTTGAATTTTGTCGACAATAGTGATAAATACGTCCATAGATCTACCTAGACGCGCTTTTGTATTGTCTATAAGTATTCTTTCTTGCTGTTTATCAAAAACTTGGGCGTTGACGACAGCTTGAACTTCGATTTGGTTTGGATGAGCTTGCTTAAATTGTGTTGCAATGAGTCCTTTAACGCCTTTTGGAATATGATTTAAGATATGAACTTTTTGTCCATCTTCACCGATTAAGTAGTCTCCAATGCGGCCATCAATGCGATCTATAATTGGAAAAACTCGTCCACATGGGCAAGAGGTTTCATCTGATAAATACACATGGTCGCCGGTTCTATAGCGTATGAGAGGTTGGAGATCATTATTAAAATTGGTGCCTATGATTTCATGCCGCCCATCTCCGATGTCCTCAAGCTCGACGTGAGAATAATCAGTTAAAATATGATAGCGTCCATGTTCACAACTGCCTATGGCAGCCACGCGCTCAAATAACCCATACCAATCAAAAACAACACAACCAAAACGTTTTTCAATAAGTTGCTTGTCTTCTTTGCTGAGTGACTCAGAAGAGGTTACGATAGATTTTAAATTACCTGGATAATATTGGTCATGAATGTCTAGATGTTTTGCAAGGGTCACGATCGAGGATGGGTAGGCCTGTATTACCTCTACGCCATAATCCACTATGGCATCAATGTAACTTTGCAAGTTATTTGGTGACATATGAAAAGAAGAGAGCATTATCATATTTTCAAACCAAGAATAGCGCCAAAAAGGCCCCTCTTTTTGGCTTAGAGGTACAATCATATCACCACGGATCCAGGCCCGTTTATCGCCAGATTTAAAGCCTGCCCACTCAAGATGCCGAGCAACAAAGGCTTGTTCACGAACCACGGAAGTCATATTTTGTTTAATCACCAATGGGGTTCCGGTAGTCCCACTTGTGGCTCCAGAGATGACGACCCCATGATGATTGTCAGCTAAGAAGTCATCCCCTTTTTCTCTAAGATCTACTTTACTTATGATTGGAAAGTCAGCGAGTTTATGTGTTAATGACGGTATGATGCCTTTGTAAAATGGGACGTGTTTTACGGTTTGTTTCAATGTATGAATTAATTGATTTTCAGAAAATGTCTTCATTACTGAAGCATCAAACTCATTTTTTTTAATGTCACTTAACAGCGTAGATTGCTTTTTCCCCTCTCTTAATATCTTTCTGATTAATGCTCTACAAGATAATAAGCCATTTTGGATAGGGACAGATGATTTTTGATATATCCTATTAGTAAACATTTTAGTCCTTATTTGTAGTCATATATGGCGCTATATCATCAAGGTAACTTTCATTCTTTAAAATGTCATACTCTAAATCGTGAATGCTTCCAATGATTTTTGCAGGTATTCCTCCAACAATGGATCCACTTGGTACACTTTTAGTAACAACTGAGTTAGGCGCAATAATGACCTTGTTTCCTATTTCAACAGGTCCAACAATTACCGATCCTGGGCCTAAAAAAACATCATCACCTATATTTGGTACTCTTTTGTAAGGGCCTTTACCAACTATTTTACAACCAATGCCAATTCGACACCGTTTGCCTATTTTTGCATTATCAATAATAACAACACCGATGCCTTTTACGACCAAAAATGAGCCTTTTCCAATATCTGCTGTTGCAGGTACTTTCGAGTTGTATAGCAAAAAAATTAATAGTTGAATGATTTTTGGTAGTAAAGGGATTTTCTTTAAGTAAAGTGTTCGAGCTATATGGTAGAAAAATATTGCATTCGGCATAAGTACCTCTTTAAATATAACGAAATAAATGTGACATCTAATTTTTACTTCTTTCTTGCAACTTAAAACAAAGGTATAAGGCAGAAAACATAAAAAGTAATGCAGGTGTTTTTGTTGAAAGAGAGTTGTTTGAGATTGAAATAATTAAAAACGTTAATACAGAGAAAAAAGCAAAGCCACGCGCTTTGATAGCAAGAGATAAAAGAATTATCATTAACATTGAAAGTAAAGGGAGCATTCCAATTACGCCAAACTTATATATCCACGCAATGATAAAGTTTTCTATTACAGATATACCTAAATATAATTCAATAGCACTTTGTAGATTATTTGACGCTCCCCAAAACCACTCGCTAGGTGAGAGTTGTTCTAATAAATAAAATACAGTGAATCTTGCCGAGGCACTTCCATCAATATGCAGTTTACTCATTATCCTTTCAGTGATGCCACTTTCTATAAGTACGATACCAACAGCAATAATTGCAAAATAAAATAGGCATAGCACGACAGCAAATCGTTCTTTACTTATTTCAATGCCATGAGTGAAAAATCGGAACACATAAGGAATGCATGCTATTGCAGATATCATTAATAAGATACCAATTGCCGCACGACCACCAAAAGCAAACATAGCCAATAAAATAATTGCAAGGTAAATAATGTTTGGTATGCGAGTTTTATTAAAGACTAGTAATGTCAGGCCTGCAGTAATCAATGCGTTGTTTAATGGGTGAGTTAATAGTGCTGTTGATCGAAAGTGTGAAAATGATGAAAATTCAACATCAACAAGGCGAGAACTAGCGACAAACTCCAGCACAGCAAGAGTTGCATTGAATAAAAGAAGAACAGCAATTAGTGACAATAATCGTTGGCATTCATCCGTATTTAATCGTG
This sequence comes from Vibrio sp. PID17_43, assembly GCF_002608565.1. GTDB lineage: Bacteria > Pseudomonadota > Gammaproteobacteria > Enterobacterales > Vibrionaceae > Vibrio. Next base: position 233,973 of record NZ_LIXM01000001.1, on the reverse strand, counting down.
ATAATAACAGTAAGAATAATAATGGCGTTAAGAAGGTGTCAATAATATAAGCCATCCCCGACGTCCCATATCGGAATAAACCATAGAGAATAACAAAAATCACCATGATGACAGAGAATAACCAAGGGTTTGCTAATGTGTCTAGACGAGCAAGTTGCTCTTTAATTCCTTCTTTTAAGGTAAATAAACCTATAGATAACAACGTGACATAAGAATGGAAATGAATTTTTAATACAGGTGTGCCACCTTCTGATACATATTGAATTCCCATGTTTTCGAGCATGTATCCACCTAAAAAGAAGGCTAGGATAATAGAGGTTGAGCAAATAAAATAAGGGCTAAGCATGATATTTCCTTATTTTATTGGTAAGTGTTTTTCTTGAGTCCATGAGATTCATAGTAAAGGCAGAAAGTGCAAAAATTAAGATGCCAATGGCGATTGATACCAGAATTTGTAATGTATCAGATGTTGGCCAGATAAATGTGAATTGAATGGAGTACAGAGTGAAAGCCATACATAAAGAGGCGATGGTGATTTTTATTGTATCGTTGTTTAATCGATACTCATGCCCTGATTTTTTTGCAAAAAAGAAAGACATAATGAGCGCGATTAGGTTGCACGCTAAAGAAGCATAAGCAGCACCATAAACTCCTGATATAGGTAATAAAAAGAAAAGCATTACCATATTTGAAAGCAGTGAAGCACCTAATATAAAAGGCAATATATTGGTACGAGAAGCAAACTGTAAGCCGTGATCGATGTAATGCATTCGTAAATTAAAAATAAAAGCAGAGATAGCGAGAATCCAAAAAAGAGGTATCCCAGCGGAGAGGTACGCATCTCCCAAGAATAACCTAACTAAAGGTTCAGCAATAAAACACAGCCCAATCAACGCAGGAAGGCAAATGGTTAACATCATGATTTGATAACGTTGGTGTGCACAGAAAAGTTGATCCTTATCATCCGCTTTACGTGCAAGATCAGGGTAAAGAGGAAGGGCTACAACCATGAATACAAGCGCCATTAAGCCCAGTAGCATATTTGATAAAGCAGAGTAAATTCCGGCATCGGTGTATCCTAACTGTTCAGCAATAAAAAAACGGTCAATACGCGATCCTGCGACACCAATTAAGCCTGATAGCATGAGAGGGAAGCCATAGCTAACCAAGGTAGATATGGCGGATTTTGCTTGGTTGAATGAGACTTGAGAGGGTAAAAACCATACCAACGGAAGTGATACAAGATAGCTTAGCATTAAGCCTAATGTAGCACTGTCTACAGATGAATATCTTTCAAGCAGTAGCCAAGTGAATAGCATTGAAAAAATAGATTGTAAGGCTGTTGCTCTTCGATATTGAGATACGAGATCATTAAGTCTCGCCATTTCTTGGAAAAAAATGAAGAAAGACTTAATCACCAGTAACCCAAGTAGTGATGTTAAATTAAGCCAAGATGCCCCTTCAAAAAAAGCAAATAGAGCCAGAGTGAAAAGAGTACTGATGGGAAGGAAAAATCCAACAATACCTGAGAAAACAACACTAGCGTAAAGCGTTTTATTCGTTTTATCCGCCCCTGGATAATGTCGAATTAATGCGGTATTTAACCATTGGGAATACACGGTTCGCGTGATTTCTACAAGAACCAAATATACGGATAAAACACCGTAGGCCTCAACGCCTAGATAACGGGTTTGTAAAGCAATTAAGACAAATACACTCAGTGCTGATGCGATTTGTACCGGAGCATAATGAAGTAAGGTTTTAAGCATTTAATAACGTCTTATAAATATTGAAATACTGCTTATTGACTGTATTGACGGAAAATTCATTTTTTAAGGCATCGCAATCCACTTTTGGGAGGTTGTCTATAAAAGAAAGGACCTGAGAAAGTGATTCGTCTTCTTGGGTTGGGTCTATGATGCAGGTTCCGATAGAGGTAAAGAAATCTGTACGTTCTGCAATAATGCCAACGGAGCTAGAGATTAAAGGCAGGCCACTGGCTAACATTTCAAGAGGTGCTAGGCCAAAGGTTTCCTCTGAAGAGAGAAAGATACCTATATCCGATTGCTCATATAACGAGATAATTTCATCCGTATTTTTACTACCAGTAAGTGTGATGTATTGCTCTGCTTTTTCTTGTGTTACAAGGCGCTCTAATTCTTCAGCATATTGTTTATCTACCACTGGGCCAATGATGGTTAACTCAATACTAAGTCCTTGTTGATGTAGACGAGATGCGAGTTTAATAATGGCATCAATGCGTTTTTTTCGACTTAATAAAGCACAGGTAACCAATTTGATGCTTGATACATTAGGTTGATGCTGCTGGTAATTGGTAAAATAAATGGGGTTTAATGGGTTGCCAATAATGGATGCTTGGGTAGTTACGTCTTTTTGTAATTCTGATTTAAGCAGATCTCCAACACAGGTGTATTGGTCAACATAAAAATCACATAACCAAGGTAGGAACTTTGCGTAAACAAGATCATTCAAGAAAGAGACCGGTTTGCGACCTATATTTTTGTAACTATGCAATGTAGCAATACATTTAATTCCTCGTATCCCAAGTAACCAAGGAGCTAAATGGGAGTGCACAATGTCAGGTTTAAATGCATTTATTTGCCTCCGAATTCGAATTAGATTAGAGATAATGCTAGGTACTTTCATGCCATTTATTTTTTCTCTAATTGGAACGTGTAAAATATCGACATAAGGAGAAAGGAGTATTAACGGCGAATTACCACTTACTTTAGACGTTTGATCAAATGCCAATATACGAACATGGTAGCCGTCATATTCAGTCTCAATTATATCTTTTAGTAATATTTGACAGACTGAGTCGACACCACCTTTAGTGCTAGAGCCAAAATCTAATGTAGAGAGAGGCACAATCAAAAGTACTTTTTTCACTATTAGACCTATACGCGATTATTGATGTAGCAACCTACACTTTTTGATGGGAAGCTCCTTGCAGGATTCCCGACAGCGGTCGAGTTATCAGGGACATCTCGAATGACCACACTTCCGGCTCCAATGGTGGTGTTGTTGCCTAGTTTGATGGATTCAACAATGCAACAATTAGGGCCTATATAGACATTGTCTCCGATAATTGCCGCTTGGCCGTGGTTGGAACCGATAGTCGTAAACTGGCTTAGATTGCAGTTACGCCCAATAACAGCAGTGCTATTAATCATTACACTTGATGAGTGACCTAGATATAAGCCAGGTCCGATTTTAGTATTGGCAGGTATTTGAATTTGATATTTAATCGAAAGATGACGATGCATGAATTTCGCAATCAATCGTACGATGGGGTTCTTTGAGTTGGCCAACCTTAACCAAAAGGTGTACTTAAAGGAACGATTATTATTTAGCAAATTTTTAATTATTAGCACTAGGCTTACTTTTCCTGTGTGTCGAAATAGATCTGCTTTGATTAAACTTAAGGGTTTCACTTTAAATACACCTAAAAAAAATAACTTAAATAACACCGCGCGTATCAATCACGACTTTAGTTGCAAACTGTATTTTGTCTGCCGCTTTAAACTGTTTATGATCAACCAGTACAACAATGATATTGGCTCTTTCCAAAGCGGCATCGAGTGTCATTTGCTCTACGCCTGCATGCACTAACGCCTCTGGTAAAGAGTGAACGTTTGGCTCTACCGCTAAAACCTGACCAATGTTTTTTCTAGCCAATTCTTCGACGATTTGCAGCGCAGGGCTTTCACGTAGGTCATCAATATCGGCTTTAAATGCTAAACCTAAGCAAGCAATGACAGGACGTTTAAACTCGTCTGCTGCTTTTTCTATTTGATCAATGACATAATGAGGTTTAGCGTCATTGGTTAAACGTGCTTGGCGAATGATTTTGGCCTCTTCTGGACAACTGTCTACAATAAACCAAGGGTCAACTGCAATGCAGTGGCCGCCTACGCCTGGGCCTGGGTTAAGAATATTTACCCTTGGATGGCGGTTCGCCAGTTTAATTAGTTCCCATACGTTGATTTTTAGCTTGTCACTGATAACGGATAGCTCATTGGCAAACGCGATGTTGACATCGCGGAATGAGTTTTCTGTTAGTTTTGCCATTTCTGCTGTGCGAGCATTGGTGATAATGCATTCACCACGAACAAATGTGCTGTATAGCTCAACCGCTCTTTCACTACAGGCTTTTGACAGACCACCAATTACTCGATCATTTGCTACCAGTTCTTGCAATACATAGCCAGGCAGTACGCGTTCCGGGCAATGTGCCACTTTGATATCTGCGCTGTCGCCCGCATCTTGCGGGAAGCTCAAATCGGGACGAGCTTGTTTCAACCATGCAGAGAGCTTTTCGGTGGCACCAACAGGAGACGTTGACTCCAGAATGATCAGGTTTCCTTTTTCTAATACTGGCGCAATCGCGTTTGCTGCTGCTTCAATGTATGTGAGGTCTGGAGCATTGCCTTCTTTGAAAGGAGTAGGGACGGCAATCATAAAGGCTTCTGCCGGTTCAGGAATGGTCGTCGCTCGTAAGTTACCAGTGCTGACTACACCACGAACGACAATATCTAGATCCGGTTCTACGATGTGAATGTTCCCTTGGTTGATCGTATCAACCGCTTGCTGGTTTACATCGACACCAACGACTTCAATACCACGAGAGGCGACGACGGCTGCAGTAGGTAGGCCGATGTAACCAAGGCCAATGACGGATACTTTTTTAAACGACATGGTTGTTCCTTAACAATGTTGATGCTTGTTAGACACCGTTAATTTAGTAATTTGAAGTGATTGCTTAACGGGCTAGCGGTATTGCATTCCTGCTATTTATGCATGCCCCACAAGCAAGGTAATCTTAAGAGAAATGCTGTTTGATTTTCTCAATGATGCGTTTACACGCTTTGCCGTCTCCATACGGATTGTGTGCACGGCTCATGCTTTCATAGTCAGCTTGATTAGTGAGCAAGTTTTCCACGGCATCGATTATGGCTTGCTTATCTGTCCCGACGAGTTTGACGGTACTAGCTTCAACCGCTTCTGGCCGTTCTGTCGTATCACGCATGACCAATACGGGTTTACCTAGTGAAGGCGCCTCTTCTTGAATCCCACCTGAATCGGTCAGGATAATGTGCGCTCGGTTCATTAAGTAAACAAAAGGCAAGTAATCTTGAGGCTCAATCAGGTGAACATTATTCACGCCTTTAAGGATGCGATTCACTGGCTCACGTACATTAGGGTTGAGGTGTACCGGGTAAAGCACTTGTGTGTCAGGGTGTTTATTCGCTATCTCAACTAATGCTTCACATATACGTTCAAAACCACCACCAAAGCTTTCACGGCGATGCCCAGTGACAAGAATCAGTTTTTTGTTCGCGTCAATCTCAGGAAAGACAGCCGACAATGTTGCATTTAAGTCTTCATCTGTCTCTAGCTTTTCTTTAACTAAAAACAACGCATCAATGACAGTATTACCGGTAGTGGCAATATGTTTTACTTCAATACCTTCTTTGATTAAGTTTTGCTCTGATGTGCTTGTTGGTGCAAAGTGAAGCGCAGCTATTGAACTAGTGAGTTTTCGGTTGCCTTCTTCCGGCCACGGAGAGTAGATATTTCCAGTTCGTAGCCCCGCTTCTACGTGACCAACGGCAATTTGTTGGTAGTAAGCCGCTAAACTGGTCGATAGCGTCGTTGATGTATCCCCGTGAACAAGGACAACATTGGGTTGGAACTCTTCTAGAACGGGTTTTAAGCCAGTGAGTATATTGGAAGTGACATCATATAGAGACTGTCCTGGCTTCATGATGTTCAAATCATAATCGGGCTTTATTTCGAATAGGCTTAATACTTGATCTAGCATTTCACGGTGTTGAGCCGTCACGCAAACCTTAGCATCGATACCTTCTGCTTCATTTAATTCGTGTACTAATGGGGCCATTTTTATGGCTTCTGGACGCGTGCCAAAAACAGAAAGTACTTTAATTGGGTTGTTCATTGGTCTTCCTTAACCTTGATTATTGCCATAGGCGTATTGTGAATACTCTGAATACGTATGCGCCCCTTTTTTCGGCGGCAACACTTGGTTTAGCACCACACCATCGATGGTGATCTGGTGCTTTGTGAACAGTGTCATAGTGTGTTTGTAAACCGATTTGCTCGTACTGTTTGCTTTAACGACTAATAAAATCCCTTGAGTAAACTTGCCGATAATGAAGGCGTCCTTCACCGGTAGGATAGGGGGGGTATCCAAAATGATGCGGTCGTATTTACTGGCAAAATAGGTTAAGAGCTTTTCAAACGCATTACTGCTCAACAGTTCTTGAGGGTTCGGTGCTAGCATGCCCGCGCTTAAGACATCTAAGTTGGTATTATCCATCGTCGTGATGCACTCTTGCAGCGGCGTATTCATTAATAAAATATTGGTTAGCCCTGGCTGACTTTTTGATAATCCGAAACGATTGCCCACCGATGGCTTTCTTAAATCACAGTCTATGACCAGCACTTTTTCTAGGCGTGCAAAAGATTGGGCAAGGGTTATTACGGTGGTGGTCTTGCCTTCTCCTGGTACGGATGACGAAATGGCCAATAATTTTCTCTCTGTATTCGGCAAACTCAAGTACAACGAAGTACGAATGGAATCCACTGATTCTTGAAAGACGGAAAATTTTCGGTTGCTGAACACTTGGGCGTCTATTGGCGTCTTTTTGTACAGCTTGTCTTTTACCATTGGAATGGATCCTGTTGGTAACAAGCCAAGTTTGCTCTCAAAATCACGTGCAGTGGCAATGGTGTTGTTGAATGCATCCAGGCAAATGACAAGTACTACGGCAAAACCAAGACTTGCAACCAAAGTTAATACCACGATAAGTTTGCGATTAGGCTTACTTGGGTATTCAGGGACTAACGCGTAATCACTAAAACGGGCATTAGCAGCACTAAAGTCGCTAGTTGCAGAGGTTTCTTTTTGACGAGTTAAGAACAAGTCATATAATTTTGCATTGCTGTCGACTTCTCGTTTTAGCGCGTCGTATTCACTTTTTACAACGCTTAAGGCTTGGAACTCGTCCTTTTTGCTTAATAACTCGTTTTTCAGCACACGCTCTTGTTCTTTCGCACTAGCAAGTTCTTTCTCGATGCCATTAACCAGTTTACGAACGAGTTTGTCTGCACGGTTTTGAATCGATCTTAATTGTGCATTCGCCTGAATCATTTTGTCGTGTTTAGGTCCGTAGCGCTTAGAAAGCTCGCTGACTTCTTTTTCTGCTTTGGATTCGGCCAAGCGAATGTCACGAATTTGAGGATGGTTGGAGATCATCGAGTTAGCGCCAAGAGAGGCTAGATCTGCTTTGTTGTTTTTTAGTGCGTTGTATAGCGCTTGGGCTTCAATACGCTCATCCGTCGCTTTTGCTATTCGGTTGGTGAGATTGGTCAATTCTGTGCTAGTTAGTGCTGCAATACCACTGTTATCAATCAACTCTTGTTGCTGTAAAAATTGAAGTAATGCCTGCTCGGAGGTGTCCAGTTTATCTTTTAGCTCGTTAAGCCTTTGGTTGATCCAACCCGTTGCTTGCTCGGTTGCAAGTAGCTTGGAATCTAAATTGTTTTCAATAAACGCAAGTCCAACGGCATTAGCAATCTCTGCCGCGAGTTTTGGGTCTTGTGACTCGAAGGAAATATTAACCAGTTGTGTTTTACGGATCGGTGAAATCGTCAAACGGGATTTAAATGCTTTTAGAACGCTACGTTTAAGGGCCTCTTGTTTGACGATTGAGTCTTGGTTGTCGTCACTGTCTTTCGCAAAATAGGGATCCAATAGAGGGTGTGATTGTAACTCCGATTTTATCGCGTCGAGAAAGCCTGCCTTTTTAACGATAAGGTTTGGATTAAACTCTGCCACTTGGTTTAATTGCAATTTGTCAATCACGCGTTGGGCAACTTGGTTTGATTTCAGTATCTCAAACTGAGTTAGGTAATACTCTTTAGCGCGCGTGTCGATGCCTACCACTTCTTCGATGGAAATGGCTTTCTGGGGGGAGGCTTCAATTAAAAGAGTGGCCGTCGCACGGTAGGTTGGGGTAATAGAAAGTGCAACCAATACCGCAATTGCAGTACACAATAGAGTAAAAAGAGAAATGGAAAACCAACGCTTTTTAATTAGATGGAAATAGTATCCCAAATCAAGCAGTTGCTCTTGTTGTGAGGAATCGTTTTTAGGGGTAGCCAACATCGTTCAATCCGTTGTTTATTTGAAGAGTTCGGTATTAAAAAAAGCTCTGCTCGATAACAATGATGTCACCAGGAGACACGGTTGCAGATAGCTTAACTTTATCTTTAAGTTCGTCTTTACCCGCTTGTGCGATGTAAACTTTGCTTCGAGAGGCTCTGTCAGTAAAGCCTCCGGCGAGTGCAATGGCCTTGTCTACTGTCAGCCCAGGTTGGTACTCATAACCGCCAGGTTTTTTTACCTCGCCATTTACGTAGATGCTTCTGAAACCAATAATACTGACACGAACTTTTGGCGAGATAAGGAAATCGCCTTTTAGTCCGATAATGATTTCGTCTTTCAATTGTTCGGTCGTTTTATTTAGCGCGCTTAATTGACCAAGGTATGGGTAGTCAAATTTGCCACTGTTGTCGATATAGAGTTCATCAATAGAAAGGTCCTGTTCTCCATAGACGGAAATTTGGATTTTATCGCCAGCACCAATGGTGTAGTCGCTATTAAAAGCGAAGGAATGAAATGAAACTGTGAACAGTAACATCAGTAAAGTCGTAAATGTAGAAATTCGCGCCATGTCATATCCGGGTATTGATAGGGTTAAAAAATTAAATTGGTAGCGATATACCAGACGTTTTGCTTATAACTATTCGTTGCGATAGAGGAGTCATTATTCTCGTTGCGCAAACCTGTGGTAATTTCAGCGTAGTCTCTTAACTGATAAACAAAGGCGAATGATGATTCTAATAATTCGTCTTTACGGCTACTTTCTGAGTAATCATCCTTGATAAAACTAAAGCTGACGTTACTGTAAAAGTTTGTCAGCCAGTAATGCTGCCATGCCGTATCAAAACTGGTTTCTTTGATGTAATTGGTGCCTTGTTGTGGATCCTCTGCGCGTTGTGCGGTCGATACATCAACGGTCGAGTAATCCAATGGTTGCCAAGTCAGGTCTAAATCCCAGCTAAACCCGTTAAAGTCCGTTCTTGCGCTACTTTCATATTGTTTGTTTTGTAAACCTAACCGTAGTTTACCGGATGTTTTTCCGGTGATATCCCATTCGCTGCCAACCAAATAGTAAGTATTTAAGTTATCTTGTGATTCACCAGTCGAAGGAGAAGCAAGCTTGTAACGACGATCCGCTAGGTCTACCTCAATGATCAAATCGGTTGCTGGTAGCACATCGTAATAAAATGCTACGCCGCCGGCGATTTCGTCGAAATCTTTATACTTCGTACTTAGTGCTGCATACCCTGGTGCGGTTAGGTCCCTGTAATTTTTATAGGTTTTGTGCTCGTATCGCAGGTTAGACTCGATACGACCTTTGGCCTTTTCAGCGCCATAAACATGCGTGGCATTCACGTTATGAAGGGCGTATTTAACCGGCTCCTTTGCAATGGTCGATAACTCATCACCCGCTAAAAGGCCGGTACCGCGATCTTCGTGAGATTGGAGATATGTGTAGTTAAGCCCTAAACCACTGCGTCGACTGATTTGCACAAAGTTGTTGGTGGTGAAAGTGTGATCTAAGTAGTCATCGTCGTCGCTATCAAAATAATGGCCCGAGGAGAGTTGGTACGCGGCTTGATACTGGTTTCCGTTTCTATCTGACTCCAGAACAACACCAGGCGTTACGATTAATGCGTTTGATGTTTCTGGTTGCTCCGATGAAGAATAGCGCCCAACGTTGTCATTGTTCTCAAATTTGGCTTCGAAAAGTGGGGTAACTTTAATGCCTGATTCAGTGATGTAGCCTTTACTTTCTGCTGCCATTACCCAGCTGCTGGTGCCCAATACTGCTGTGGCAATAAGCGTTTTCTTAAAAGTGTTCATTACTGTTCCTTTCAGTAGGCAGTTTTACCGGTAAAGCCTTTGAAAATGGTCATAAAAATAATTTTGATGTCCAACCATGTTGACCATGACTGAATGTATTTAAGATCAAACTCAACGCGTTTTTGCATTTTGTCTAGCGTATCGGTCTCACCTCGGTAGCCTTTTACTTGAGCAAGCCCTGTGATTCCGGGTTTAACCTTGTGGCGTAGCATGTAGCGTTCGACGATAGTTCGGTATTCTTCATTGTGAGCGACGGCGTGGGGACGAGGCCCGACAATGGACATACGACCTTGCAGCACATTGAAAAATTGTGGAAGTTCATCAAGTGAGGTTTTGCGTATGAATGCGCCAAAAGGCGTGATTCTTGGATCGTTCTTTGTCGCTTGTTTGACGATTGCGCCGTTATCCATCGCGCTCATGGAGCGAAACTTCCAGACTTTGATTTGGCGGCCATCAAGCCCATATCGATATTGCTTAAAAATGACCGGGCCAGGGGACGAGAGCTTCACGCCAATGGCTACGCCAATTAATACCGGGCTGATGAGTAAAAGAATACAAGTTGAGACGACGATATCCTGGGCTCTTTTTAACCAGCCATTGGTTCCATAAAAAGGCGTATCATGAATGCTGATCGTGGGTATATTGCCAATCGCGCTCAAGCGTGACTGCATTAGGTTATAAACAAAAAAATCTGGGATGAGATAAGTATTTGCTGTTGTATCTGTAAAGGCATTCAAATATTGCTTGATGCGTTCATTCGCTTTCATTGGCATTGAAATATAAATGTGTTGAATCGCCCCTTTCTTAGTAAGTTTTAAGGCAGAAGGTACGTTACCTTTAAAAGGAGCTGGAAGATTATTTACATTTAATCGTTCTTTTTTTCGATCATCATAAAAGCCAATGACATTAATACCGAGTTCAGGGTGGTTTTTAAGCTGGTTTGCAAGTTTAATTCCGTTTTCGGTTACACCAACTATGATGGCTTCTTTTCGGCTGTATCCATGATCACGTAACGTTTTTAATATTTGCTTTGCAACATATCGCCAAATAACTAATAGTATTGGAGTCAATATTAACCATGAAGTTGCGACAACTCTCGAATAATTCGCACTTGATTTTGTAAAAAATGCGAGTAATACAAGCACGATAAAAGTGAATAACCAAGCGCGACATATACTGAGCGCTTCATCTTTGAATCTGTAAACGCGCCATGAACGATACAGTTCGTTTCTTTCGCCTATTAACAAATAGATTAATATGGAGTAGCTAACAGAAAGTAAGCTTTGCTGTTCGAATGAGTTTGTGTAAATCATTGAAATAAAATAGAGGGTTGAGAATATGATTATGGAGTCAATGGTTCTGTAGAGAACATGCAATGCGCCATAGTTGCTATGTAATTTTAGAGTACTTTCCATGTATTCCTAGCTCGAGATAATATGTCCATGACAAGTGGTGCATATTTTTTACGCTACCGCCCTTGAGTTTTCGGCCCCCAAACTGCCATCGTTTCTATCTCTTAATATCTGCTGCTGAGATTTTTAGTTTTATATAACTTCGCATTGTTGTTTAATTATAATTTTAACAATTGGTATAAACTAAAGTTTTATTGCGAATTTTGATTTGTAGTCTAATGGCTAAATATTACAATTCAATAGGTTTGCTATTGGTGGTTTTTGATTTTCAGAGATAAACTCGACGTACGTCACCTATTCTTATTATTAAGAATAACTTATATCTTATATTTAAGATTTTTTAAATTCTCAATTTTAATAAATCATGCAATTACGGTTTGGTTGTTATTTGATTGGCTTGAATTTAAGAAATAAATTTAGGTCGGTTTTCAGGTTTTATAGCTTATTACATAAGTTATAAAACTCTTATACCCAAGTGACAACGCTCTGAATCCTGCATCTTGAAGTCACTTGGGTATAGAGTTAGTCGTAAAGAGGCATTGACGATGAGAAGTGCTATAGAGCTTTTTGCTGCTTCGGTGATTGAGATGGAGGTAATGCATTTTTAGGTATATTGTCAATTCTCACATTAATGCCTATTTCTCAAATAATACTTCTCCAATTCGACTAAGAACAGTACCGAAGATGCGACGAGGCATATTCGTAGCCATACCTCTAATTCGAGTCCACTGGTACCAAATAGTCTCTGCATCGTTGGCAAATAGGTGAAACATGCCTGAAAAACCGTGAGAAAGCCTATCGCGACGAGTACGTAAACATTGCCCAATAAACCTTGGCGGCAGAAAACGGAACTGAGGATAAATCGTGCGTTGAATAGGTAAAATACCTCGAACATTACCAACGTGTTGACAGCAATCGTCCTTGCTCTGGCAATGTTGTCTTGTTGACCCATTTCCCAAACAAACATCCCTAGTGTTCCTAACATAAGAATGAGAGAAACAAAGATAACTCGCCAAATAAGGTGGGAGGTTAAAAGTGGGGATCCGGGTGGTCGTGGTGGACGTTGCATCAGCTTGGGTTCTTTGGGCTCGAAAGCTAGCGATAACGCAAGCGTGACGGCGGTGACCATATTGACCCAGAGAATTTGAATCGGTGTGAGGGGGAGTTCTTGAAAACCAAACATCACAGCTGCCAAGATGATCAGTGCTTCACCGCCATTGGTTGGCAGAATAAATAAAATGGCTTTCTTTAGATTGTCATATACCGCTCGTCCTTCTTCAATTGCTGCCGTAATGGACGCAAAATTATCATCAGTCAGTACCATTTCTGCGGCTTCTTTGGCTGAGTCGGTGCCATTGACTCCCATTGCGGTGCCGATATCTGATCGCTTTAATGCGGGGGCGTCATTGACGCCATCTCCGGTCATCGCCACGATTTGGTTATGTTTTTGTAGCGTGTTGACCAGTCGCATTTTGTGCTCGGGGCTAACTCGAGCATAGATATCGACTTGTGCAGCAAGGGCGAATAGTTCGTCATCAGTAAACGAATCGATTTGCTGGCCAGTGAGGGTATCTTGGCTATTGATAAGCCCAATCTGTTGGCCGATCGCTTGTGCAGTCAGCACATGGTCGCCGGTCATGATTTTTACACGGATTCCGGCATTGTTGCACTCACTCACCGCTTGAATGGCTTCCTTTCTCGGTGGGTCGATAAGGCCAAAGAGCCCTAGCATGATGAGATTGTCTTTGACATCATCAAACGTCAGTTCGAGATGGTTGAGTTCGGTAGGTCGATAGGCAAGCGCTAAAACCCGCATACCTCGTTGAGCCATTGTATTGATTTGTTGCTGCCAATAAGCGCGGTCTATGGCGGCCGTTACGGTACGGTCATTACTATCATTATTACTATTGTCATAGATTAGTTGCTGGTTACACATGTCCAGAACCCGCTCTGGTGCGCCTTTAAGAAAAATAAAAGCCTCTCCTTCGTGGCTGTGGTGTAGTGTGGCCATGAAACGGTGCTCTGATTCAAATGGAATCAGGTCGGTTCTTGGACAAAGCTTGTTTTCAATCTCAGCATCAACCCCGGTTTTGATTCCAGCAATAAGCAGTGCTCCTTCCATTGGATCGCCTTGAACTTGCCACTGTTGTCCATGCTGAATGAGTGTCGCATCGTTACACAATACTGCGGCACGAATGGTCTGGTTAAGTAGAGGTTGTTGTTCGGGGTAGGTCGCTTGCTGATTAATACTCACCACGCCATGAGGATCGTAGCCGGTACCGCTGAGCTCAAATTGATGATCACTGGTGATGATATTTCGCACGGTCATTTCATTTCGCGTCAGAGTCCCAGTTTTATCGGTGCATATAACCGTTACTGCCCCTAGTGTCTCTACTGCGGGAAGCTTGCGAATGATGGTGTTCCGCTTGGCCATTCGCTCGACCCCTATCGCGAGCGTGATGGTCATAATGGCAGGTAAACCTTCTGGAATCGCAGCAACGGCCAAGCTGATGGCCGCTAGCAGCATATCAGTGATTGGGTAACCGCGAACCAGTAAACCAAAGGCAAAAGTGGCGATGGCAATGATCAAGATGAATGCGGTCAGCCATCGACTAAATTGAGCGATTTGTTTTAGTAATGGTGTCGTAGCAGGTTCAACCTGAGAAACCAATGCGCTTATTTTTCCTAGCTCAGTATTTATCCCTGTGGCCACAACCACTCCTGACCCTTGACCGTGGGTAACGATGGTCCCTGAATACGCCATGCAGCGCCGCTCTGCCAGTTCACTGTCAGCGCTGACGGGAGTCGTGGCCTTTTCAATCGTCACGGATTCGCCCGTTAATACCGCTTCGGCAATCTGGAAGCCTTTGGTACGAAACAAACGAAGATCGGCGGGTACGCGATCCCCTGATTGTAGGATAACCACATCACCTATCACTAATTGTTCGGCTTTGATAGTTTGTTGATGACCGCCTCGTAATACTAATGCTGTTGGCGCGAGCATTGCTTGAATCGCATTTAGTGCGCTTTCGGCTCGACCTTCTTGTACAAAACCAATGATGGCATTGATAAAGACAACGCCAGCAATCACGCCGGCATCGATCCAATGACCAATAAGTACCGTGATCAGGATGACGATCAGCAGTACATGAATGAGCACATTGTGAAACTGGGCAAGCAAACGCTTGATTACGGAACGACGTTGAGAGGTTGGTAGTTTATTGGCACCGAATTTAGCAAGACGTAGTCCAGCTTCGCGTGAACTCAGCCCTTGTGGCTGGGTAGAGAGCTCAGAAAAGGTATCTTCGGTTGACTTGTGGTGCCAGCCGTTAGTGATTTCTTCCATGCGAAAGCCTCCTGCTTTTTGCACGCTGGAGAACATCTTTATTGATTGATAATTATACGATATGAACTAGGTTATGGGTATGGCGTGGGCGAAACTGGAGGTTCGCATGGCTGACATTTATGGTTTTGATGCGTTTTCACCCAAGCAAATTGCCGAGAAAGTCGATTCGATTGGTGTGACGAAAGCTCGCTTACCATTGTTGTCGATGGTGATGCTCGGGATTTTGGCGGGTGCCTTTATTGGTCTTGGGGGATTGTATTTCACCATCGTTAAGTCGGATGCCTCATTGGGTTTTGCCACGCAGCAAGTGTTGGGAGGGTTCACATTCTCCTTGGGATTGATTCTGGTGATTGTTGCGGGCGCAGAATTATTTACTGGCAATAACTTATTGGCTATGGCATGGGCCGACAGAAAAATCACCACCGCTGAACTTTTGCGAAACTGGTTGGTCGTCTGTTTGGCGAACTTTGTCGGCGCGGTTGGGGTGGCGCTCTTGGTCTTTCTTTCTGGGCACCCAGAGATGAATCAGGGGGCGATTGCGCTAACCTACGCCAAGATAGCCGCAGCGAAATGTGAGATGCCGTTCTGGACGGCTTTCTTTCGTGGTGTGTTGTGTAATGTACTGGTGTGTATGGCGGTATGGATGGCGCTTGCGGGACGCAGTGTGGTAGATAAAGTGGCCGCGATCGTTTTTCCTATCTCCGCTTTTGTGGCGGCAGGCTTTGAACACAGTATTGCCAATATGTACTTTATTCCACTGGCGATGATGCTGCAAAGCTCAGGTACCGTTGAAGTCGCTGATTCGGTCAGCACTTTGGGGTTTCTTGGTAATCTGTTACCTGTGATTCTAGGTAACTTAGTTGGTGGCAGCGTGTTCGTCGGGTTGGTTTATCACGTTATCTACTTACGCGGGCCAACACATCATCGCGAATAGTTTATTCATCGGCCATCACGCCCAAAAGAAAGGCTAATAGGCCTTCGGGCGAAGGGGGTAGGCGACTGCTATAATCTAGCTAGTTTCAAGTGGCAAGGTTATAGCGATGCGAAAAAACAAACATAGGCCGTCTAAAACCCCACGACCCACTCAGACCGTCTGCCCATTTTGTGGTGTTGGGTGCGGAATGCTTCTTTCTTGTGACGACGGTGGGCAAGTACGTAGTGCAAGCCCCTTGCGTCACCATCCTATTAGCCAAGGCCAGTTGTGTGATAAGGGTTGGAGTAGTGTTTATGCTATTTCTCCTGACAATCGAATTACTCAGCCTTTAAAACGCATCCGTGATCAGTTTATCCCAGTGAGTTGGGAGGAAGCGCTCGATGGTATCAGCACCACGCTGAACGATATCATTAACGAGTTTGGGCCTAACGCGACAGGGGTGATCAGTAGCGCCCGTGCAACCAATGAAGACAATTACGCGGCGCAGAAATTTGCCCGAGCCGTATTAGGCACGAATAATATTGATCATTGCGCGCGTATTTGCCACAGCCCGACGGTAGCCGGGCTGAAACAGGTACTCGGATCTGGCGCGATGACCAACAGCACCAAAGATTTGTTTGAAGCGGAGGTCATTGTGGTTATCGGCGCTGACCCAACCGAGAACCATAGCGTGCTTGGTGGGCAGGTGATACGCGCCCAACAGTCAGGGGCGAAGTTGATTGTCATTGATCCAAGGACAACGCGTTTAGCTAAGTTGGCCGATCTACATTTACAGTTAAATCCGGGCACGAACATCGCGTTAATTAACGCCATGATTCAGGTAATTTTAAGTAACCAATGGCATGATAAGACGTTTATTAACGATCGCTGTGAAGGGTTTGATGCGTTGGCGAAACAGGTCGAAGAGGTCACGCCGGAGTCGGTAGAGCAAATCACAGGCCTTAATGCCCATTCGATCCGTGAAGCGGCGGAGTATTATAGCCAAGCTGATCGTGCGATGATTTTATACGGAATGGGAATCACACAATTTGTTAGTGGTACTTCAAATGTGATTGCTTTAGCGGATCTGGCATTGGTTTGCGGGCACATTGGTAGGCCCGGAACGGGAATCAATCCGTTACGTGGGCAAAATAATGTCCAGGGTGCCTGCGACATGGGTTGTCTGCCGAATGTCTATCCCGGCTATCAATCCGTTGATGATGCAGATACCCAACAGCGATTTACTGAGCATTGGGGCTGTGAAGTGGCAGCGACGCCAGGGCTGACTTCATTAGGGATGACAAAAGCGGCGTTGGAAGGAGAGTTTCGCGCGCAAATCTTATTTGGTGAAGATCCTGTTGTTACGGACCCAGATCAAAACCACGTTCGTGAAGCGTATAAGTCGTTAGAGCTGCTGGTGGTGGCGGAATTGACCATGACAGAAACGGCTAAATTGGCTGACTATATTCTTCCTGCGGCTTCTTTTGCCGAAAAAGCGGGCACATTTACCAATTGTGAGCGCCGCGTTCAACGTATTAACCCTGCGATGTCACCGATTGGAGAATCGATGGGGGACTGGCAGTGGTTACAAGCCCTCGCACAAAGGATGGGCAGTCAGGCACTCAATTGGCGTGATAGTGAAGAGGTCTTTGATGAAATGGCCTCTGTGACACCATCTTATCAAGGCATGAGTTACGCAAAGCTAGCGGAGAACCATGGCTTACAATGGCCTTGCAATGATGACGCGCCTGAGGGAACGACGGTGCTTCATCAAAATACATTTCCTATTGGGCGAGCACGCTTAACGCCGGTGCACTATGTACCTATTGCAGAACCCGCAGATGAACAGTATCCACTGTTATTGACCACCAATCGTCTTCATTTCCATTATGGTTGTGGCTCCATGACCCGTAAATCCCCGCTGCTTGAACGAGAAATTCCGCCCGGAATATTATTTATTAATCCCCAGGACGCCAGTGGGTTAGGCATTTCACTATATAGTCCTGTTGGTGTTCGTTCTCGTCGCGGATACATAGAAACTCGTGCAATGATTACGGACGATGTACCACCTGGTTTGGTGAGTATGCCTTATCATTTTAAAGAAGCACCTTCAAATCAGTTAACCAATACCGCGCAAGATCCAATTACTAAAATGCCGGAGCTGAAAGCGTGTGCAGTGGCGGTCGAACCTCTAGCTGTAGATCATCAGCCTAGTGCGGTTTGGCAACGACAGGAGGGGACAAAATGAATAAGACGTATCTGTTAGATTCATTAGACGCGATGAGAACACACCTATTGCGTCAGCGAGCATTGTATCAGGTTGTCGAGCACAGTGAAAAAAAGCAAGGGGATAGCTACTGGCAACAAGTAGACAGCAGTGATTTACCCCCGCTGGTGGACAGTAAACCGACGCATTCTGCCAAAGCATTTTTCTTCGCAGAGCAAGAACCTCTGTATGTGTTTGATGGGCAGTTTTTTAAGGAAACGCTACCCGACGTAGAGCCCTTTGTTTTGTTTGGTGTGCAAAGTTGTGATTTGATGGCGATTCACTACCAAGATCTGTTTTTTGAAAACGATCCTTATTACCAGGCTCGCCGTCAACAAGCATTATTGATTGGTGTTGATTGTATTCAGCCGTGTGAACATGGTTTTTGCCCAACGGTAAATGCTGGCCCAAGCGTGCGAGATGAGACCGCAGACTTAGTACTGCATCCACTTGATGGTGAGCGTTGGTTATTAGTGGTGCTGTCTGAGCGAGGGGAACTGTCATTGCAGGGACTAGAGCTGGAGCTCGCTACGTCCCACGATATGAGTCTGCGCTGGGAAAATATAGCACACTGCGAGCAGGCTTTTCCTGATGATCAGTACTTACTGGATGGCATCAGCAAAGTGACGGAGGGCAGAATATCACCGGAGTTTTGGCAGCAGATTGGCATACAGTGCCTTGGCTGCTCTGGGTGTACAACGCTTTGCCCGACCTGTTCTTGCTTTGGTACTCGCTCAATAACGACCTCGGATACTGCGGCTCAGGTTGACACTTCTCAAGTGAGGTTCTGGGATTCCTGTTTGTATGAAGGCTTTCAACGTGAAGCAAGTTTCCACAATCCGTCTAAAGAAGCAGGGACAAGGGTTGAGCGATTTTGGTATCACAAGTTTAGTCTGGACTTTGTGCCTGAATTTGGTCGTTATGGCTGCGTGGGTTGCGGTCGGTGTGAACAGACGTGCCCAGGCGTCATTGGAGTACATTCATTAATGAAAAGGATGGCTGATGATGTATAGCCTAACACCAGTTCGTATTGAAATTATTGATTTTTATGACGATGGGGAAAATACCCGCCATTATCATTTTCGATTACTTGAGGTGACATCTACGTGGCTGAAAGCGCAAAGCGGGCAGTTTTTTATGCTGTGTGTGCCCGGCGTTGGTGAAGCGCCATTTACCTTCACGGCGTTACCCGATGAAAAGGGAAACTTTCGCGCACTTGTCCGTATGATGGGGGGCGTGACACAAGCACTGTTTGAGCAAAAAATCGGTGATGTGTTAGGCGCACGAGGCCCGTTTGGTCAGGGGTGGCCTGTTAATGAACTGGCAGATAAAAAGGTTCTTATCATTGGAGGAGGGTGCGGAATGGCTCCTTTGGTGAGCATCACAGAGCAGCTTATTGAGCAGGGTAATTTTGATCAGTTAGCGGTGGTGTATGCGACTCGCAGTAAAAACACCTTGATGCTAACGCCTGAACGGGATCGCTGGCAGCACCTTATACCTATCTTTAATGTGGTTGAAGATGCTTCTGATTTAGAACCGCTTGACTATTACCCAGGGACTGCGGTGAGCATTTTGCCCAAGGTATTAGAGACCTTTGCTGAATTGCCAGAACGCGTGTTGATTTCTGGGCCAGAATTGATGATGTGTGCGGTCATCGAGTATTTAGTCGCTTGTGGCATTGATACCCACTCGATTTATTTGTCATTGGAGCGTCGGATGCATTGTGCGGTGGGTTTGTGCGGGCATTGTTATGTGAAAAACCAATATGTGTGCACTCGCGGCCCAACGTTCAGCTGGACCGATGCAAGAGCGCTCCTATCCCCGTTAGAATAAAGAAACAGAGTTAACTCAAGAACCACTCAGTGGGAGGTTATGGCTTGGTATCATTTGTTAGCGATCCTTCTGCTTTCGCAATCACCTCACACCCTTTGGCAAATGAGTCCGGATTGAGTGAGATTGAGTCGATACCACATGAAACGAGAAACTCAGCAAATTCAGGATGATCCGATGGTGCTTGGCCACAAATTCCGACCTTTCTGCCTTTGCGGTGAGCGACCTGAATGACCTGTTCAATGAGACTTTTAACTGCATCGTCTCGGGCATCAAACATCGGTTTTAGCTCCGCAGAGTCACGGTCAATGCCTAACACTAACTGAGTTAAATCGTTACTCCCAATTGAAAAACCGTCAAACCTTTCGGAAAAACGGTCGGCGAGAATGACATTGGAAGGGATCTCACACATGACGTAGACTTCAAGCCCGTTTTCTCCTCGTTTGAGTCCGGCTTGCGCCATAACATCCAGGACTTTATCCGCTTCACTGACGGTTCGACAAAATGGGATCATGACGATGATATTATCAAAGCCCATTTCTTCTCTGGCTTTCTTGATTGCCTTACATTCAAGTTGGAATGCTTCACGATAGCGAGGGTGGTAATAGCGTGATGCCCCTCTTAGCCCGAGCATTGGGTTTTCTTCATTAAGCTCAAAATATTGGCCACCTAACAGACCTCGATATTCGTTTGATTTGAAATCGGACATGCGGACGATGACAGGTTTTGGATATTGGCTGGCGGCAATTTTACTGACTCCGAGCGCGAGGTTGTCAGTGAAATAATCCGCCAGAGTGGTAAACCCTTGGCATCGTTGTTTAATGTCGTTATTCACTTCTGGGTCGGTAACCTGCTCTGGATAAAGCAGCGCCATAGGGTGCAATCCAATTTGGCTTGAGATTATGAACTCAATGCGAGTTAACCCGATCCCAGCCGTGGGCAGTTGCCACCAATGAAAAATGCCATCCGGCATTGCTGCGTTAATCATGATTTGAGTTTGGGTCGACGGTAAAGAAGTCAGGTCAATTTGTTGAGTATGGTAGTTGACGACACCGTCATAAACTTGACCAGTGGCCCCCTTGGCACAGCTTAATGTTACGGTCTGCCCTGTGGTGAGCTTTTGTGTCGCGTGTTCCGTCCCCACGATCGCCGGAACTTTAAGCTCACGGCTGACAATGGCGGCATGGCTTGTTGGTCCCCCAGAGTCGGTAATGATCCCCGCCGCTTTTCGCATAAGAGGAACCCAATCAGGGTCGGTTCGCTCGGTCACAAGAATCGCGCCCTCAGGGAAGGCGTCAATATCGTCTGGTGACATGATGGTATACGTTTCTCCTACGGCAACAGCGCCGCCCACACTGGCTCCTTCAAGAAGAATAGGTGCGGTGGTTTTCTCCAGTTGATAATTGACGATCACGGCTCGGTTTTTATGGGTTTCCACGGTTTCTGGCCGAGCTTGAAGCATAAACAATTGTTGGCTATGGCTGTCTTTGGCCCACTCCATATCCATGGCGCAGCCATAATGTTGTTCGATAATCATCGCCCAATGACTAAGCTTTAAAACCTCATCATCATTGAGCACTAACTGGTTACGTTCCACTTCATCGGTCGGTAGAGTCATCGTGGGTTGTTCGGTGTTTCCTGGTTCACTGAACACCATTTTTTCTCGTTTATTACCGAGCTGTTTTTCAATAATCGGTCGTTTGTTTTCCTGTTTGAGTAGAGGTTTGAAGACCATGAATCGATCTGGCGTGACGGAGCCTTTGACTATCGTTTCGCCCAACCCCCAACTGCCATTAATCAATACCACATCTGGGAAGCCGCTTTCCGTATCAAGGCTGAACATAACACCGGCGCATTGCGATTCGACCATTTGCTGTATACCCACGGACAACGCGACTTGCTGATGTTCAAACCCTTGCTCCTGGCGATAAACAATTGCACGATCAGTATACAGTGAAGCAAAACACTGTTTGCAGGCGGTGAGTACGGCCTCATCACCACAAATGTTGAGGTAGCTTTCTTGTTGGCCTGCGAAACTGGCCTCAGGTAAGTCCTCGGCGGTGGCCGAACTGCGTACCGCTACGGAAGCCAAGGGTACACCGATGTGCTCACTTAACAGATGGTAAGCCTCGAGAATGTGTTGTTCTTGTGCTTGGGTAAAGCTACCTTGGAAAATTAGGGTGCGGATTTCTTGTCCTGCATCAGCAAGGCTTAACTCTCCGTTATCCATTGCATTTAAGAGGGTCGCTATTGGTAAATCGAGTTCATTTTGATGAAGAAAGTCACGGTAGAGTTGTGCGCTAGTGGCAAACCCGTCTGGCACACGGATACCTGACTGACCGAGCTGATTGAACATTTCACCTAGGCTCGCATTCTTGCCACCAACAAGAGCAACATCACTAGCACGGAGCTGGCAATAGTGATAAATCAACGGTTGTGTGGTGTCTGCTTGCATGGCGAATCTCCTTATCTTGGCTGACTAAATTAGGATGGGTATTTAAGAGTGAGTTCTGTTTTACTGAATATGCATCTGCAAATATTGTTGTAATTGGTTGTAACTGCGTACCTTGGCGTAATCGCTTTCCGGGATGCTCACCCCCGTGCTTTGCTTAATTGAAGTAAGCAGGTTTAGGAAGTCCATGGAGTCGAGATCACACTCCTCACGCAGATCTTCATTAATGTCGATGTCATCAATTTCTATTTCTGGCGCGATGCGGGAAAGCGCTTGTGCAATGCTGGCTGTGATAGTGTCGTTATTCATAATGCCTCTGGATGTTGGAGTTGTTTGGCGAGTGCGTGCAGAAAACGAGCTCCACTGATCCCATCACTTACACGATGATCCGCTGCAAGAGTAACGGTCATCACTTCACCAATTTCAAGTTTATCGTTGTTTATAATTGGGGCTTTTCTTAGCCGGCCTAAACCGATGATTGCGACTTGAGGTGGGTAAATCACACCAGTTAGCATATCGGCACCGCGCTCACCAATACTGGTGACGGTAATGCTGCCTTGGCTGATTTCGGAACTGCGTAATCGGCCATGCCTACCGCGCTCAGTGATATCCCGTAGTGAATCCATGACTTGCTGGATGCTGAGTTGATCGGCTTTAAGAATGGCTGGAGTGACAAGACCACCTTCACGAAGGCTGATGGTGTTTGCGATGTTGATATTGGTGGAGGGAGTAAAGCACCCGTTATGATAAAAACCGTTGAGTTGAGGAAAACGGACCAGTTGACGCGCTATCGCGGTGAGCAATAAGGCAGGGAGCAATAAACGTTGTTCAGGTTCGCGTTGTTGATTCTGTTGCGTGAGCCATTTCTGTGCGTGAGTGAGGTTGATTTCCTGCGCAAGGTAATAGTGAGGGATCTCTTGTTTCGAACGTGTCATTGCGTCGCTGATCGCTTGGCGCATGGTTGAAGCGGCTGACGCTGCGTTTTTCGTTTCGGATTTACGCAGAGGTTTTACTTCACTTGAGTCTAAATGAGAGAGTAGGTCTCGAAGCACAATAGCGCCTTTTGGTCCACTTCCCGTTAAGGAAGAGAGAGCGATCCCTAAGCGAAAAGCCGTTTTTCGAACAATGGGGGAAGCGAACACTCTTTGCTTTTGCTTTTGGTGAGGTTGAGGTTCAGGTCTACTTCGCTCTTGTTCGTTCGTTGTGGGAACTAGACTATCTAAATTGCTGTGAGTCGCGCGAAGTTTTCTCGGGGGAATGTAAGGAGGGAATGGTGTCTCATTGGGTTCTATTTCTGGAGAATTTAGAGTGTTGTTGGTAGTGTTCGATACGCGCTCTTGTATTGGCAGCGCCTCATGTGCTGGCTCTTCATAGGTAAATGGGGAATCAGATACCTTGTCTTCTTGAGTGGGTGCTCTCAGTGCGTGTTCGTTTAATGCTTCACTTGTGGGACTGTCGCTTTCCATACGTGCCATGACACTACCGACGGGCAGCTTGATTTCTGGCTCTACCAATAATTCAGAGATCGTACCATTGTGGTAGGTCTCCATATCAATCGCGCCTTTGCTGGTTTCGATGACCGCAATAATATCGCCCTTTTCTACATTGTCACCGGGCTTGATGAGCCATTCAAGCAGAGTGCCGTCCCGCATATCGGCACCTAATGCAGGCATGGTGATGTCAATCAAAGAAGGGCTAGGGGCATGGTTATCCATTGTCGGATTTCCCTCCATCGGTTTGCCAGTCCGGCGCTATCAACGTAGCCTTGGCCGCGGCGATGATGTTGTCGCTTTGCGGAATTGCGGCTTGTTCTAGATGGTGAGGATAAGGAATCGGCACTTCTTCGGTACACACTCGCTCGACGGGAGCATCAAGTTGCCAAAACGCTTTTTCCATAATGATTGCGCTGATTTCTCCGGCATGGCTCCCGGTAAACCAACCTTCATCAATGATGACCGCTCGGTGAGTTTTATTTACGCTGGCAATTATGGTGTCGGTATCGAGAGGTCTCAGTGTGCGAAGATCCACCACTTCGGCATCAATGCCTTCTGCCTCAAGCTGTTTCGCGGCCTGTAACGTTTTACCTAAGCTACCCCCATAGGTAATAAGAGTGACATCGTTACCGGCTCGGCGAACAAGCGCTTGGTTCATCGGTGCATCGGGTTTGTCACTGACCATCCCTTCTTCATTTAGCAGCATGACATGCTCGAAAATTAACACCGGATCCGGGTCAATCATGGCCTGACTGAGCATGTAGCGAGCATCATTCAGTGTGGCTGGGCTGAGTACCTTTAGCCCCGGAACATGAGCGTAGAAGTTTTCCCAACTGTGTGAGTGCTGGGCCGCCAGTTGCTTGCCCGCGCCACAAGCCATACGAATCACAATAGGAACATTGAACTGACCACCGGACATATGTAATAAGGTGGCGGCGGTATTAATAATTTGATCCATCGCGAGTAGACTAAAATTGACCGTCATAACTTCGACGATAGGGCGCATTCCTCCAAGAGCCGCGCCAATCCCTACACCAACGAAGCCCGATTCGCAAAGGGGCGTATCAATGATCCGTTCAGAGCCAAATTGCTCAAGTAAGCCTTTGCTGACCGCGTAGCAACCGCCATAACGCCCGACATCTTCCCCCATTAGGAAGGTGCGTGAATCATGCATTAGCGCATCTTTCATGCCTTCGCGTAAGGCCTCTCGATAGGTGAGCGTAGTCGGTGTTTGGCTCGACGGTATGGGTGTCGGTGGCGGTTGGCTTAGCGGGCTATGTACAAAACGAGTAAGCTGCGCTATTGGTTCCAACTCTCCGTCTTCGGCGAAGGCGATAGCATCGCTGATCTCTTGAGCAATTTTCGCTTCAATATCTGAGAGCTCTTGGTTCTGGAAGTGACTGTTTTCTTGTAACCATTGGATCAATTGTTTGACTGGGCCTTTTTCTTCCCAAAGTAAAATTTCACTTTTATCTCGATACAACTGGTTATCAAAACTGGAATGGCCACGAAAGCGGTAGGTCTGGCATTCGATGAAATATGGGCGCTGTTGCTGACGGATAAAATCAACGGCGGTAGAGGCGGCCGCTTCTACATCAACCACATTCATGCCATCGACCTGACAAGCCTCTATACCATAACCACTGGCTTTCTGAGCGATGTTGGTTTCCGACTCTGATAAGGCGAGTGCAGTGCCCATCGCATAGCGGTTATTTTCACAGATAAATAGTACAGGAAGTTGCCACAGCGCAGCTAAATTAAGGCTTTCATGGAATTCACCTTCGGCAACGGCACCCTCACCAAAAAAGCAAACCGCGATAGCATCCCGTTGCATTTTTTTATTGGCCATTGCGAGCCCTGTCGCCAACGGTAGTCCGCCTCCCACAATGGCATTCCCACCGTAGAAGTGCAGATTCTTATCAAATAAATGCATTGAGCCACCACGACCACGACTGCAACCGTTACTTCGGCCATACATCTCTGCCAATATGCTCCCCATATCCATGCCTCGTGCGAGCGCATGACCATGCTCGCGATAGGTTGCGACAATTTGATCGTTTTGAGTCAGAGCAGACATAACGCCGACGGCGATGGCTTCTTCACCGATGTAAAGATGAAGAAAGCCGCGAATTTTCTCTTGCGCGTAGAGCTCGGCACATT
Organism: Vibrio sp. PID17_43; assembly: GCF_002608565.1. Classification (GTDB taxonomy): domain Bacteria; phylum Pseudomonadota; class Gammaproteobacteria; order Enterobacterales; family Vibrionaceae; genus Vibrio. The sequence continues at coordinate 208,065 of NZ_LIXM01000001.1, read as the reverse complement.
TTTCTTCAAAGCGGCGAATACGAAGCATTTTCTCAAGCTGTTCGAGCAAATGCTGACGATTGATATGCAGTCTCTTATTCATTGTTCATCGCTCTCCAAGGTCGAAATATCTCCTTCGGGAAGACCAAGCTCGCGGGCTTTTAATAACCGGCGCATGATTTTTCCACTGCGGGTTTTGGGTAAGTTGCGACGAAATTCGATTTCTTTTGGTGCGACGGCTGCGCCAAGTCGTTTTCTTGCCAAACCAAGCAATGACTGTTGTAGTGCTTCATCTGCAGTGATATCGGGTTTGAGAGCAACAAACGCTTTGACGATTTGTCCGGCTACTGGGTCAGGTACTCCGATGACGCCAGCCTCAGCCACACAAGGGTGCTCCATTAACACGCTTTCTACTTCGAAAGGACCGATCAAATGACCGGAGGATTTGATCAGGTCATCTTTGCGGCCGACGAACCACACATAACCATCTTCATCTTGCATGGCTAAATCACCGCTGAGATACCATTGTCCGGTAAAGCAAGATTGATATTTTTCTTCTTGATTGAGGTAGCCTCGAAACATTGAAGGCCATCCCGTTTTTAGTGCCAGTTCACCCACCTGCATCGGCTGTGTTTCGATTTGGAACTCTCCACTGCTGCTTGAGTTAATGATTGCCGCCTCAATGCCGGGGAGCGGTTTGCCCATTGAACCGGGTTTGATTGGTTGACTTGGAAGGTTCGCGATCATGATGCCGCCAGTTTCGGTTTGCCACCAATTGTCATGAAACGGCATGCCAAAAACGTTTTCTCCCCATTCGACCGCTTCAGGATTCAATGGCTCACCGACACTTGCCATAAAGCGTAAGCGAGAAAGATCGAATTGCTTGGGCAATTTATCACCAACCTTCATTAGCATGCGGATAGCGGTTGGGGCGGTGTACCATACCGTTACGTGCTGGTCTTGTAAGATCTGATACCAGCGCTGTGCATCAAATTCGGCTTCATCAACGATCATTGTCACACCAAGGCACAATGGGGCGATAATGCCGTAAGTTGTGCCAGTTACCCATCCCGGATCGGCGGTACACCAATAGATGTCATTAGGTTTAAGATCTAATGCGTAATACGCTGAGGAAATGTGATGTTTTACCGCTTCATGAACATGAATGACGCCTTTAGGTTTGCCTGTTGTGCCGCTGGTGAAATGCAGCAGTGCCATCTCTTCCGCTTGGGTGGATTCACAGTGTTTCTCAACGCTAGCACTTGCCATCAATGTTTGGTAATCGTAGCAACCGGGCTCATCGTCAGGATTTCCATCAATGAGTAATACTGCTTTGAGATGGGGTAGGTCACGCCACCAACTTTTGAGTTTTTTTCGGTATAAACTGCGGGTGGTGACGATCAGATTTGCGCTACCAATTTCCATACGAGAACGGATAGGCTCAGGGCCAAAAGCAGAAAAGAGCGGCGTAAAAATACAACCGGCTTTGAGCGTACCGAGTGCGGCAATGTAAAGCTCTGGCCGGCGACCCGCGAGAGTGAACACTCGGCTTCCGCGAGGTAAACCCAATTGCGCAAGCACGTCTGAAAAGCAATTGGTTTGTTGGCACAGTTCGAGGTAACTGAAATCAATGATACGATCATCTTTGCTGATCCAGCGAAGCGCCAATTTGTTTTGTATTGAGTGCCCAAGGTGGCTATCTAATGATTCATAACCCATGTTCAACCCCCCTTCTATCAACCCTTTTGGCGAAGGGGGAGGGAGCACTGGCGAATCAATGTGGAAGTTCGCATTGTCGGCGAGCTCTTGATGAAAGATTGTCTTGACCATATGTGGCGTCCTGCCCAAAGTAATGAATACCCAGAAAGGGGCATACCCTTGGTCAAAGTATGGTTTATAGGCGTGACTTTTCCATAGTGAAATTAAGTTAGTGAGCATATTTAGCCCTTGGTATCGGCGAGTTACTCACGCTTTGCTTGTTCTAAGGTGGGAATTTCTTGCAGGGAGGTGGCCAATAAGTGAAGATCACCTTTTTTATTGTATTAGGCCTATCATGAGTTTTTCTTCTTTTGAGTCCATTGTGCATACTCGTCGTTCAGTAAGAAAGTACGATGCGAATGCTGAGTTTAATCACGACGACGTTGCCGCTGCGCTTGAGCTTGCAACGTTGAGCCCAAACAGCAGTAACATGCAGATGTGGGAATTTCATCGTGTTATTTCACCTGAAAAGCGAACCAAACTTGCGAAGTACTGTATGGGACAGAATGCCGCAACAACAGCAAATGAACTGGTTGTATTTGTTGTGACGACTCATAACTGGGAAGAGCGAGCCCAGCGCAACGCAGAGATTGTACGTCAGGCTTTCACTGGCCGTAACGACGCTGCGGCTAAGCGCGCTCTTAAATACTACGAAAAATTGATCCCAATGGTTTATAACAACGACAGGTTGGGTTTACGTGGTGTGGTGCGTAAGATCTACAGCTGGTGGTTGGGCCGGGCCAAACCCATGGTGAGAGAAGTCAGTAAAACGGATGTTCGAGTCTGTTTACATAAAAGCGTCTCTTTGGCAGCCATGACTTTCATGTATGCCATGCGTGATAAAGGTTATGACACGTGTCCAATGGAAGGTTTTGACTCAAAACGCGTTAAAACGTTATTAGGATTGCGTGATAGTGACCAGATTACCATGGTGATCAGTTGTGGTATAAGAGGTGAAGAAGGGGTCTATGGTAAGCGTAACCGTGTCGATAATGAAACCATAATAAAAAAACACTAATTGCGGCTAAACTATTTGCCTTTGTTGCCGTTAAAAGTACTGAGCTAGCTTACACGCTGAGTGTTCGAGCATATTTTGTTCAAATGTTAGACTGAGTTTCAGCATTTGATATAGAAATGTGTGGTTAGTATCCTTTTGATTATTTACAAATTATGTCTCAGTGACTACAAAAGGACTCTTGGATTTTTTGCCTGTGAAGTGATTCTCTGTGGCATTGCATTAAGTTAAATCTTGATGCGTATTTTGGATAATTGGGTTTATGAGTAACGTAACCAGCAGTATTTTGACTGAAAGTGGCACCAATGAGCTTGAAATCATTGAGTTTCACCTAGAAAAACACTTGCCAGATGGCAGCACTAAAACATGTTATTACGGGATTAACGTCGCGAAAGTGCGCGAAGTGATTCGTGTACCAGAAACCACTGATTATCCGAATGCACAGCCTCATATGGTTGGTGTTTTTTCTTCTCGTGAAGTACTGACGCCGTTAGTGGATCTTGCGGGTTGGTTAGGTGTGCCGACACGCCGCGATTTAGAGCGGAAATTTGTTATCGTTACTGACTTTAATAAGATGACTAATGGTTTCTTAATTGACAGTATTTCGCGTATTCACCGTATCTCGTGGAATGATGTTGAATCACCAAGCCAATTCCTAGAGGCAGGTGAGCAAGACTGTGTGGTTGCCGTGGTTCGTAAAGATGGCAATTTGATCATGATTCTCGACTTTGAAAAAATCATTGCTGACATTAACCCTGAACTGAGTATGGAAAAATACGACGTCACAGGCGATAAGTCGGTTGATTTGAACCAACGTATGGTTGGAAAGCGTAATGCGAAGACGATAATGGTCGTGGATGACTCTGCTTTCATTCGCTCTTTGATTCAGGATACTCTGGCTTCGGCAGGTTATAACGTGATCACCTGTAAAGATGGTGGTGAAGCTTACGAGAAACTGATGAATCTGATTGAAGTGGCGAAAGACGAAAACTTACCTGTTCATGAGTTGCTTGATGCGGTCGTAACGGATGTGGAAATGCCGCGTATGGATGGTATGCACCTAGTGAAAAGACTCCGCGATACAGAAGCATACAAACAAACACCGATTGTGATGTTCTCCTCACTGATGAGTGAAGACAACCGAGAAAAAGCACTGTCGCTTGGCGCGAATGATACCATCACCAAGCCGGAGATTGGCCGTATGGTGAACATGATGGATAAGTACGTGTTTAAATTTGCGTAATAGATTTCATAGCATTGAAGAAGGCTGCCGATCGGCAGCCTTCTTGTTTATTCTGGGCAAGGAAGGATTTCTAACGTGTAACTCTCATTCGCGTTTTGAGGTGGTCCATAAAGGATACCGCATTGCGTTAGACTTGCTCTTGTTTCGTCCGCAGCGGCGATGACCATTTCTCGGGTTGTAGAACCCTCAGGGTGGTAGATTGTTTTCCAATCTGAACCATTTTCATTCAGTCCTTGCACAACAAGTTTCATTGATTCGCTATCTGAATCTGGGTAGCCATACAGAAAAACACACTTTTTTGGGCCGTCGATCTGACAACCATCAAATGGTAGGTCAGCTTCAGGGTAATCCGTCTTAAAATTTGCTACATAACTTCTATCTTCTAACCTAGCAATTGCCATTTTCCCATACCCCATTGCTAAGCCAGACTCAATTGCTCCCTTCATTCCTTCCAAACGCGCTTCACGAACATCATCTTGAATATTTAGAAAACGTGGTGCAGCCACGATAGCCAAAATGCCGAGTATGACAATAACCACAACAAGCTCTATTAAGGTGAAACCTGATTTTCTGTTCATATATTTCCTACACGGTGGTTGCAATATTAGTCTGTCATCGTTGCGATTTTTGGTTCGACAGATTGATCTAGCTTACAAAAGGGCGAGGAATGATACCTTGCGATACATACATGGATTTATACTGCAGCATATCTCATTGAGATAGCGTAAAGATTGTTAATGCATGGTTTCAGTTTTGTATAAATTTAAAAGTAGCAGAGAATGAACCCGAGAAGCTTAATTCTTGGCATATTTTGATTGTGTTTTTCACCGCATTGGTCAATCCTACGCGGGGCCATAAATGATGCGTCCTACCTATATAATTTTCTTACTTCTACACTAACGATAAGAATCATATTGATGGAATTCGATTCGACACAATTGCTCGCGATGGGGCTGATATTTCTTGGGTCTTATGTACAAACGGCAATTGGCTTTGGGCTAGCGATCGTTGCTGCTCCTTTACTGATACTTTGGGCGCCTGAGTACGTCCCAGCTCCGATCTGTTTGGTGGCGCTGTTTATCTCTTTAATGAATGCGATGAAACATCGAAGCAGTGTCGAGATTGGCGGTTTGAAAATGGCATTGATAGGCCGGGTTCCAGGCTCAATTGCGGGTGGGGTACTGCTGTTTTTTGTTTCTACAGAAGCGTTGACGTTATGGATCGGTTTTCTTGTATTGTTCGCAGTTACGGTAAGTGTGCTGCCGTTTCGTATTGAGCCGACACCCGGACGGATGACGGTTGCGGGCTTTTTTTCAGGATTGTTCGGTACGAGCTCTGCGATAGGCGGGCCTCCGATGGCGCTGCTTCTTCAGCATCAAGAAGCCAATCAGTTACGTGGTAACCTTTCGGCGTTTTTTGTATTCAGCTCTATCATCTCCTTGGTGATTCAAATACCGGCAGGTTTTTTCAATCTGCACCATTTGCTTATCACTCTTCCGTTGTTGCCAAGTGCAGCGTTCGGGTATTGGCTGGCGATAAAAACGACACAGTCTTTACCGAAGGAGAAAATTCGTTTTGGCGCGCTTACTCTGTGTTTTGTTAGTGGCTTGACGGCGGTCATTCAAGGGTTTGCTGTGTAGTTATAAGGTTGCGTTGTAAAAGCACTTTACAAAACAAATGCGCCCTATAGAATCGCGTCACTTTTTATGTGCTGAGTTAGTTATGAACAACAGTCGTTACGGCAATTTTATGGCGGCGCTATCTTTCGTTATTTGGGGATTACTGCCGATTTATTATCGTTATTTACCGAATGCGGCAATGGATGAGCTGTTAGCGTTAAGAATTATTGGCTCTGTGCCAGTAGGCCTTCTTCTAGTGTTGATGATGACTCGACATTGGCCAAACTGGGCTGAAATTTGGCAAGACAAAAAGTCACTTGGGTATGCTTTCGTGGCAAGTAGCTTGATGTGTATCTCTTGGGTCGCATTTACATGGGCGCTGACAAATCACAGAGTGATCGATGCAAGCTTAGGTTTTTTCATTGGCCCTTTGATTTCTGTTGCGTTAGGTGTTTTCGTTCTTGGTGATAAGCTATCGAAAGGCAAGTTTCTTGGGATTCTATTGGCAGCCATCGGCGTCTTGTACCAAGTGATCCACTATGGTGAGCTACCAATGGTTGCGTTGACCATGGGTTTGTTTTTTTCTCTATATGGGCTTTTTAAAAAGAAGATTAACTATAGCTGGAGCACGACGCTGTTTATTGAGGCGTTCGTATTAATGCCATTCGCTTGTGGTTATCTATTTGTTAAGCAATGGACGGTTGGAGAGCTCGCTTCAACGGTCGATGCTGCTACCTTTATGTTGTATTTGGGTAGTGCTCCGGTGACCATTTTGCCGCTGATTTTTTACTCCATTGCAATTCGTATCACCAGCTTATCGACGGTAGGTTTAATGCAATACATTGAACCAAGCCTGCAGTTTGTATTGGCGGTTGTTTTCTTTGGTGAGCTGTTTGATGGTGTGAAAGCTGTGACCTTTGCTTTCATCTGGGTTGGTCTGCTATTCACCGTTGTCGAAGGTGTTGCGATACGAGCCAAGCGTAAAAAACTCACTTCTCAGCCAATTTGATTTAGAACCACTAGATCTTCAAATTGTTGCCTCGCCTTCAAACCAAGTCATTCTCGCTGAACCTAGCGCGTGATTTAGCGAACAAACCATAGTAAATCGTTGTGCTTAACCAGTCATCTCAACTCTTCATCACTCACTGCTGTTTATATGTATTTCTGCATTAACTCACGTCTATTCACAGTCGCTTCACACTTAAATTGTTACAGTTCTCATTCGAACAAACGCGATAGCTGTGATAGCTTTCATGCGCATTTGTCATCTAGTTGGTTGTATTAATGAAGAAAATTGTACGTTTGGTTGGTGTGATATCTTTGTTTGGTTCTCATTCCGTGCATGCGATGAGTGAAAAAGATTGGGACGTACTTACCGATATCGGAGCTTATGGCTTGGTTGCAACGGCGGCCGCGGTACCTGCATATAAAAGTGATTGGGAAGGCTTTTGGCAAGCGGGATTTAGTATCGGTACTGCATCGGGAATAGGCTTAATCGGTAAGGTGTCAATTGATGCGGAGCGACCTGACAAAAGTGGTAACGACAGTTTTCCTTCTAACCATACAGCCAATGCTTTCGCTTCGGCAACAAATTTATACTTACGCTATGGTTGGGAGGCGGGCTTGCCAGCTTATGGCGTTGCAGCACTGGTGGGTGTAGGGCGTGTGGAAGCGAAAAAACACTATTGGCGTGACGTTCTTGCTGGTGCAGCTTTAGGTACGCTGAGCGCCTATGTCCTCACCGATGCTTATGATGAAAATGTTCAGCTTTTACCGTGGGTAAGCAGTGAAGATGTGGGTGTATCATTGACCTATCGCTGGTAATCGTAGCTTATATGAAATAAAGCCTCGGTAGTTATCGAGGCTTTGTTGTTTGAGATGTTTATTCCGTCATGATAGGTGATTACACATCGAGGCTGCACCAATTTATCCTTTCTTAAGGATCATCTTGAGGTGTTGGCCAAATACATTTGTGAGTGCGCCAAGTACAATGAGTAACCCACCTAAATACGTCCACAGAGATGGCTGCTCACCAAAGAACGCAATACCCAGAACGACTGAAAATATGATCTGTACATACGAGTAAGCAGATGCTTTGCCGGCTTCTTGAGTCTGCATTGCTTTGGTTAACCCAAGTTGACCAATTTGAGTGAACACGCCAACGAGCACAAGCATCATAGTAAGATACAGATTCGGAATGACAAATTGACCACCCATTAAAACAATGGACGCAGGCAATGCTACCAGCGGGAAATAGAAAATAATCACCGAACTGTCTTCAGTTTGACTCAACTTTCGGACAATAACGTACGCGATTGAGCTACCAAACGCACCTAATAGCGCGATCATTACGCTAAACATAGGGAGCACATGTTCAGTGCTGGCACTTGTTTCAGGTTTCACGATCACATATACCCCTAACACACAAAGGACGATGCATACTAGTGTAGAAAACTGGATGCGCTCTTTAAGAAAGAACATCGCAAGCACAGCGGTAAAAACAGGGTGGATATATTGAAAAATGGTTGCTTCTGCCAAAGGTAAGGTCGTTACAGAGTAATAGACACACATCAGGGCCATAGTGCCAACCGCACCACGAGCAAACAATAGTGCTTTGTTGTTCCCCCACACTGAAATGCGTTTTCTCTTTACATCTAGGTAGCTGATGACTAATGAAACCAGCGCCCTAGCTGCAACAATTTCAAAAACGGGGATACCGTGTAAACTAACGTGTTTGACAGTCGCAGACATAAGCGCAAAGCCAAAGGCTGATAGCACCATAAAGCGTACGCCAATGGGAATCATAGAGTTCAGTGAATTAGGCATCGTACAGTTCGTTTATGGCGGAAGATCGGACTTTAGCATACAAAATGGTCAAATAGATCAGCATGTTGTAAATATGGTTATTTCTCTAATTTATACAAGATACACTGACAACGTCCTAGGGATAAAGAATTGCATAAGGAGAAGTGTATGATACCTATACAAGCCACGCACGTGTCTGGCGTCGTAATTTCCGAATTTGATGGTGTAAAAAAGATGCTGTTACTTAAGCGTGTCAAAGGAGGGTATTGGTGTCATGTTGCTGGTGGTATTGAAGAAGGGGAAACGGGTTGGCAAACACTCATTCGAGAATTGAAAGAGGAAACGAAAATCGAAGGGGTAGAGCTTCATAGTGCTGATTTTTTGGAGCAGTTTTATGAGGCGCACAAAAATCGAATCATGGTTATTCCTTGCTTTGTCATTTTTTGTAAACCAGAACAACATGTTACGCTTAATCACGAACACACTGATTACCGATGGTGTACGCTAGCAGAAGCCAAACAGCTTACGCCTTTTGCAAACCAACATCATCTCTATGAACATGTATGGAAATATTATGTTGAAAGCGTTCCGACACAATTTACGCTTATCAGTCAGATATAATTTTACTCGGTTGCTGTTAGGTTCATGCATTAATGGAATAAGATCCGAGCTGCAACTCTAACTTCATCGATACGATAATAGTAAGCGTGTTGCATTTATGTTAACGTTAAGGCGAAAGCACGGCATTAACGGTATTCAGGTGCATGAGGAGAATGATCATGAATGCGATAGTAGACGTCGAAGTTGGCTACTCATTACGTAAGACACTGGATAAGCTTAAGGCAGCCTACAATGTTGAGCCTTACCCAAGTATTGACGTGAGAAAGCAAAAGCTTGCTCTCCTCAAGCAAACTATTCTGGATAATCAGCAAGCGCTCGTCGATGCATTGAGCGCTGATTTTGGTTATCGCTCAGAATTTGATACGGCAATGACCGATGTTCTACCAACGATTTCTCAAATCAACTACACCTTAAAACGCCTAAACAGATGGTGTAAGCCAAGCCGTCGCCATGCCGGTTTACTCATGGCGCCGTCCAAAGTCTCGGTTGAGTATCAGCCAGTGGGGGTAGTTGGTATTATTTCACCGTGGAACTTCCCGGTTATTTTGAGCTTATCGCCATTAGTCACGGCACTTGCTGCGGGTAACCGTGTGATGATGAAGTTAAGTGAGTTCACGCCAGAGACCAATAAGGTTATCGCAGAGATTTGCCGTTCATTGCCTGAAGATGTCGAGGTGGTGGAAGGTGAAGCCGACGTGGCTCAAGCGTTCAGTAAATTGCCGTTTGATCATTTATTGTTTACTGGTTCGACGAACGTGGGTCGAGCGGTCGCCAAAGCCGCCGCTGAAAACTTAACCCCTGTGACGTTAGAACTTGGCGGCAAGTCCCCAGTTATTGTGGCGGATGATGCAAACTTGAATAAAGCCGTCGATGCAATTTTATTTGGTAAGTGCATTAACGCAGGGCAAATATGTGTCGCGCCAGATTACGCCTTTGTGCCACAACACAAAGTGGATGAGTTTGTGTCGTTGTTTCTTAAGCGTTTTGAAGCGTTGTACATCAATGGTGAGCAAGAGCAGGGCTTCTCTCATATCATTAATCAGCGTCAATACGATCGCCTGAAAGCGGTATTAGAAGATGCGAAAGCAAAAGGGGCCGATGTTCATTCCGTGGCGGAGCCAACGGTGCAAGGCCGTTGTCTGTATCCTCATTTGTTAACCAATGTGTCGTCAGACATGGTCGTGATGCAAGAGGAGATTTTTGGTCCACTGATGCCAATTAAGCCTTATAACGACATGGCTGAGGTGCTTGAATACATCAATCGGAATCAACGCCCTCTGGCGCTCTACATTATGACAGAGGACAAAGGTACGATTGAGCATATCGTACATAACACCCACAGTGGGGGCGTTGGTATTAATGACACGATTTTGCATGTTGGTGCCGAAGATGCACCATTTGGTGGTATTGGTGAATCGGGACTGGGGCATTATCATGGTGAAGAGGGCTTTAGAACCTTTAGTCATGCAAAGACGGTGTTTCATACGCCAACTTGGCTACCACGTGTTAGCTTGCTTATGGAACGTCGCGGTATAGCGATTAAAGCGTTACAAAAGTTTTTCATTCGTTAGATAACGCACTATTTCAAAAAAGGAAACCGCCTAATCAGGCGGTTTTTTTAGTCGAGCGAACGGTCACCATCTACGCGAGTGACCGTCGATTGACTTATTCTACACAGCTCCAGCCAGTGGTATCGATGGAGTTAATCCAGTCAGCGATGAGCTGAACCCCTTCATCATGCACCACGTGGCGTCCAAGCTCTGCCACCACCTACGCTGAAGTTGTCATTGATACGGTAGGCAATGGCAGGATTAAAAATGACGCTCTCTAAACTGGTTTCCCCACCAATCGGCCCTGCAAGGTAATCATCCGGGTATTCGGTCGCTAATCCAAAATCGGTAAATATGCCTAAGCCCCATGACCAAGAATCATTAATTGGTGCAGCAATATAAAACGAAGGGACGATGACGTTATCGACTACGTCGTTGTTAGTGAGTAGGTTATTAAACGAATCTGACTCACCATTACCCGTCACTCGTACTTCCGGCATGATATAGGATGCGCCAACAGATAACTCATAAGATTGAAACATCGTGATGGCAGCAGCGTTATGAGCAACCACTGACGCTCCATCGGCAATAGCGGCTTCACCTGCGTTGGCTCGACCTAAACCAGCTGCGGAGTGTTCAGATAACTGAAATCCTGCGGCATATAAGTTAGGTGAGCTTAGTACTATAGATATCGCAAGAACGATTTTTGCATTCCTTGTCTTCATATCACTCTAAACTCCATGTGTTTTTTTAGGATGCGTTCTTTATTAAAGTGCTCACAAAACTAGATCGAACTTAAATGATTTAGGAAAGGGCACCACCTAAAACATAAATCCATTTAACAATTGTGTAATGTTGATTTTTTGAAATTGTCACACCAGTCTCATATACAGCATGACTAATATTAATGCTGATAAGTATATGTAATGATTATGAATATGATGTTTTCTTATGTTCGGAATAGGTCGAGGAACCTTAGTGGCTGTTTGAGGGAGAAGGTTGGGTTGGTGGCTACATGTTAATAGAACGTGACTTTGAGGAAGCTAGAAGTTAGTACGTATGTTTAAAACGGATGTTTAATAATTGTTCGCGTTGATCGTTCGCTAGTGTGTTGAAATGTGCTTACCCTAGGTGAAACCGCGCTAAAATAATTTTTCAATTAGAGTTTTTACTTAAGATTAATTGCATCTACGGCGATATATTGAATGGTTGTTCAACAATGATGTTACAACTGCGCAATATGCGGTGTGGGCTGAATGACGAGGCTTGAACTTGAGGAAGGATAAAGGCTCTTGTTCTGTTGTCATACCCAAGCATCTCAAGGTGACTTGAGTGGATAAACAAGAGCCTAAGCTTGATTAATGGAACACTTCACTACTAAAGCGTAAATAACGGCTTTCCCCCATCAACTCTTTAAAGGCCTCTTTATCGAGTTTGATTAAGGTTTCGTGGTCACCCGCTTCGAGGTAAACATAATCTAAGTTGCCTAATACCTCATCACAAACCGTTAATATATGATAAGCGCTACCCACAGGCGGAATGGCTCCGTTTTCGCAATCAGTGAACATACGGTAAACCTCGCGCTCCTTCACGAGATGAAATGTCGCATTAAATTCATCATTGAGTCGAGATAAACTGATTTTATTGTTGGCAGGCAATACTGCCATTACATGACGACCTTGATGATCTTCTAAAATCACCCCTTTGGCCAAATTGTTAAGTGGGACACCTGCAGCAACGCCACTTTGCAGTGAACTGTGACTGTGGCTGTGATTAACGGTCTGAAAATGAATATGGTGTTCAGTCAAATAGTGGTCGAGTCGGTTAGAAATAGGCATAGTCGCCTCCATCGGTTTGAGCCCCATAACATAGTATAGGTGACTCTAAGGAATACTGGCGTAACAAAGATACTGTTCTACGATTACTGAAAGCTCGTGAAGAACAGGATGTGATATGAGGAAACCAATATGCGTAAGCCAGTGATTGCGGATAACAAACCGATAAAAGTTGAGTTAAAACAAGGTGAGGAGTATTCCTACTGCCGATGTGGAAAATCAAAAACACAGCCTTTCTGTGACGGGTCTCATGTTGGAACCGGATTTAAACCCATGGACTTTATTGCCGAAAAAGACGAAGAAGCGTGGCTGTGTCAGTGTAAATATACGGCCGACGCTCCATTTTGTGATGGTAGCCACAAGCAATTTTCGACGGATCAAGTTGGTCAGGAAGGGCCTGAAATAAAATCAGGTGACCATTCGAGCCCAATTGCAATCGCGACTCAAGAAGAACCCACTGTTGAGTTTATCCACCAATTAGCAAGAGAAGGGTTGTCTAAATTGGGGCATCATGGCCCAATGACGTCAATGGGCGTTCCAAGACATTTATTACCACATTGGGATGACTTACAAGTCATGGTCGCTCAAATGGCGACAAAACCCTTGATGGAAGAGGTACCTGTAGCGACGGAGCTTGTTATTGGCCCAAAAGCGAAAAAGCCATTGGTACTGAACATTCCTTTATTTGTGTCTGACATGAGCTTTGGCTCACTCTCCGAAGAAGCGAAAGTGTCACTCGCAAAAGGCGCGGAATTAGCCGGAACGGGTATTTGTTCCGGTGAAGGAGGGATGTTACCTGAAGAGCAACAAGCCAATTCGCGTTATTTCTATGAACTTGCGAGTGCTCAGTTTGGCTACGATGAATCCAAGCTCGTCAATGTGCAAGCGTTCCACTTCAAAGGTGGGCAAGGGGCGAAAACAGGGACAGGTGGCCATCTTCCAGGCAACAAAAACGTAGGGAGAATTTCTCAGGTACGGGGTATACCTGAAGGGCAGTCCGCCATCTCTCCCCCGACATTTAAAGATCTCCACACCGCGCAAGATTTCAAAAAGTTTGCTGACCGAGTACGTGAAATCACGGGCGGTATTCCCATCGGTTTTAAATTGAGTGCGAACCATATTGAAGAAGACATTCAGTTTGCGCTTGACGCGAGTGCGGATTACATCATTCTTGATGGCAGAGGCGGTGGTACGGGAGCGGCTCCTGCAATGTTCCGTGATCATATTAGTGTTCCAACGATACCGGCACTTGCAAGAGCGAGACGGTATCTCGATGCACAAGGTGTAGGTGACCGTGTCACGTTAATTGTCACTGGGGGCTTACGTGTGCCGATGGATTTTGTCAAAGCCATGGCATTAGGAGCTGACGGTGTGGCGATTTCTAACAGCGCGATGCAATCCATAGGGTGTGTCGCTGCTAGGATTTGTAATACCAACAATTGTCCTGCCGGTATTGCCACGCAGAAAGCCGATTTAAGGCAGCGTTTAAACGTCGATAAAGCTTCTCATCAGCTAAACAACTTCTTTGCTGCATCCGTTGAGATGATGCAAGTGATGGCAAGAGCGTGTGGTCATCACTCATTGAGTCAATTTAACCTGAATGATTTATCTACCTGGAATCGGGATATGGCGAAGCTATCGGGCGTTAAATATTCGGGGGTAAACGAGTGATGCGCGCGCAGACCCTTTACGAGATCGATATGACATTTGTGTTCGAATTGCTCACCCAGTAACTGGTATACAAGTAACTCGCTTTGATAGGTGCGATGTCAAAGAAGGTAGGGCGCATTGATATTAAAATGACTGAAAATTTGTCGCTGTTGTTTTTATATGACCACCAATGATATCCAAGCCAAAATTGCGAGTTTTTCTTGCATAGAGGAAGCTTTAGATTATTTCGACATGAGTTTTGATAGCCGCTTTATTAACACGCATCGTGTTGAACTTGTTAAGCGCTTTAATGGCTATTTGATTTTGACTAAGCCGGATGATTGGTTTTCAGCGCGGCGTGCGTTGAAAAATGCCTACTGTAAAGTGCAGCGAAATCAATTAGATAAAATTACTCGCTCTGCCTGCCGGGGCTGTACCTCGTGTCAGAGACGCTAACCTAAGATGCAGAACACCGTTTAACGTAGTGAAGCTTCTTAGTATACCCATGGGACTAACCGATAGCGCACACGTTGTACATAGTCACGATACCCCGGCAACTCTTCTTGTAGAGTTTGATCTTCAAGTGTGGTTCTGATCACAGTGATGATGGATGCCACTATTGCTGGAATCAGAGTCCATACAGAACTTAGGGCAAGAACAATACCGAACAGTGCAACGAGATTCCCTGCATAACCCGGATGCCGCACAAAGCGGTATGGGCCGCTGTCACACACCGTATGCCCTCGATCAGTCTGGATACGTACCACGCTGGAGAAAAAGCGATTCTCTGCCAATGCCCATGCGGCGAAAGCATAACCGAGCGAGATCAGAGTGAAGCCAGTCGCGATGAGCCATAGTGGAAATTCAGAAGACCAGTTATAACGGTGGTCTAGCCCTGCCACAATGGTCATAGGAAATGTGATACTCACCGCCATCAGCGGTGCAAGTACTTTGTCCCAAGCTTTTGCATTTTGGATGTTTTCAATATTCTGTCTTTCAGCTGTTAATCCGGGATGTCGTTGCTCTGCCCACATACGACTAGCAACTCCCTCAGCTAAGAACAGCATTAAAAATAACCATGCCTGCAACCAGCCGATGTCGCCACCACAGATAAATAGGATCAGTGGGATCAAGAGATACACCGTAATTAACCTGAGCCACTGGCGCAGGGAAACGGTTTGGGTTGCTTGTTCATTAACCGTCTTTGATGACATTCCACATTCCCTTCCTTAAAATAAAATCGATTTGCGTGCGCGCTTAACTATCAGTTCAGGGGGGCTGAAAGAAGTGGTGCTTATCTGATCCTAGCCTCCTCCTTCTAACAGGTTAGATCGTTCATTACCGAAACACACAGTGAAGCATTAGATGACTTAAGGCACTTCATAGACAGTGTCAGTGTAAGGGGGGACTAGACATTTGCGGAAGGCAGGACGGTGTTGATACAACGTATAAGATGATGTCGTCAGTGAGGAGTGGAGATAGCCGATTTGAATGATCGGCCTATCATGTTCTGCCTAGTCAGATGAGGTAGCAATGGACAACTTATTTTGTATGGATCTCAGGGGGAGGTTGTAGCAATGCATCTAACTCTTCTCTGGTCAGTATCTCATTAGGACTCATGTTGTTAGGTTCATCCTCAAGCGCCAATTTCGTTTGGTTAATTAGGTATCTCTTTTGTGTTGGCGTTAAATCTTGCAGAGTGCTGAGCAAGTTTTTAAATCTACTGGGCTTCATCGTAAAATCCCTATACAAGCGAAAGCAAAGGTGTTGGTTGCTAATTTATTTTATTGATTAATAAGGCTAAGTTTTGGATTGTTTGTGATATTAGCCTTAACTGAAATAGTATCCAAACTACGCAGGGTCGGACAATTTAGATTAAAAATAGTAATCAAATTGCATAATTGCAAGTCTGTCGTTGCATATATTGAGTATAGGGGCGAGATGCCCCTTATTTGTTAACCGTCTTTGTTAACCGTCGCAAAATTTGTTTAGACACCTGTTCTGCTCGCTTAAACAGTTCATTGACCTTTTTCATTGCTCGTCCTTACTTGTGCGATTAGTAACATAAACCACATGAAAAGCTTACGAACTCACGATATCCTAGGGGAATAATAAGACAGCGCCATGTAGATGGCAGAAAGTGAATTCGAATGAAGTTTATCCATACCTCAGATTGGCACCTTGGCCGACAGTTTCATAACGTCTCTTTGCTTGACGATCAGCAAGCGGCTCTTGAACAGTTAATCCAATATATCGAAAGCAATCCTGTAGATGCGGTGGTGGTTGCCGGCGATATCTACGATCGCTCAGTTCCACCGACTATTGCCATTGAGCTACTAAACCGCGTGGTGAAGCGAATCTGCGGTGAGTTAAACACGCCCATGATTTTGATCTCCGGTAACCATGATGGTGCTGAGCGATTGGGCTTTGGTTCAGAGCAAATGAAAACAGCGGGGTTGCATATCATTAGTAACTTTGAAGATATGCTGACGCCAGTCGTTATCGAAACGAAATCGGCTGGAAAGGTGGCTTTTTACGGCATGCCTTATAACGATCCTGAGCAAGTTCGTTTTGCTTACCAAGAACCAATTTCGACGCACGACCAAGCACATAAACTTCTCGCCGAGAAAATCACAGAACAATTCAACCCAGAGCAACACAACGTGTTAGTGAGCCACTGTTTTGTGGATGGCGCAATGGAGTCAGACTCTGAGCGTCCACTGTCGATTGGTGGTTCCGACCGCGTCAGTCACGAGCACTTCCTTAACTTCGATTATGTGGCGTTGGGGCACTTGCATCAGCCACAGAAAAAAGGCGAAGAGTACATTCGTTATTCTGGTTCATTGATGAAATACAGCTTTGGTGAGCAGAACCAAAAGAAAGGTTTCACGCTGGTGGAAATCGACCAAAACGGTTTTGTCTCGGCAGAACATGTCGAACTCACTGCGCCTCATGAAATGCGAATCATTGAAGGTGAACTTGAACAAGTGATAGAGCAAGGTAAAACGGATCCGAAAAACGAAGACTACTTGCTGGTGCGCTTAATGGATAAGCATGCGATTTTAAATCCCATGGAAAAGCTACGTGCTGTTTACCCAAATGTTTTGCACCTAGAAAAGCCTGGGATGTTGATTGGTGTTGAACAAGAGATGGCGCAAGCGAAATTGGCGAGAAGTGAGATAGATATGTTCCGAGACTTTTTTACGGAAGCGCAAGACAGCCAATTATCGCAAGAACAAGATCAAGCGATCAGCGACATCATCAAACAACTTTCTCAGCAAGCTCAGTAAGGACCAAACATGAAACCGATTAAACTGACAATGCAGGCTTTTGGTCCGTTTGCTCAAGCAGAGACCATCGAGTTCGACAAGCTTGGTACTAACCCTCTGTTTCTGATCAATGGTCCTACTGGTTCCGGTAAAACCTCGATTCTCGATGCCATTTGTTTTGCTCTTTATGGTGAAACGACGGGTAATGAGCGGCAAGGCATTCAAATGCGTTGTGATATGGCTGCGCCTACGTTACTGACCGAAGTGACACTAGAATTCTCTTTGCACGGTAAATCTTATCGAGTGATTCGCTCACCAGAACAAGAAGCACCAAAGGCACGCGGTGAGGGCATGACAGTACGTAAGCATACCGCAGCTTTGTATGAGATTACGGACGAAGAAAAGCTCATCACTAGCAAAACAACGCAAGTAAAGACGGAAGTGACCAATATTATTGGCTTAAACGAAACTCAGTTCCGCCAAGTGATGGTGCTGCCACAAGGTAAGTTTCGAGAGTTGTTACTTGCGACGTCCAAAGAACGTGAAGAGATCTTTGGACAGCTATTCCAAACGGACATTTACAAGAAGATTGAATATGCGCTGAAAGACAAAGCGAGTGCCATTAGTAAAGCCAAAGACGAGTTTGATAACCAAATTCGAGGCGCACTGCAGGTAGCTGGTGTTTCTTCTGAAGCGGAGTTAACAGAGCAGCGTGAAGCGTTATCTGTTCAATTTGAAACCGTGCAAAAGCAAGAGCAAGAATCTCTGGCGCAATTAAACACGGTAAAAACTGACCTGCAAAAAGCAGAAGCATTGAGCAATGAGTTTAAAAAGCGCGAGCAAGCCGAAATTGCATTGAAGCAACATTTGCAGCAGAGTGATGCTATTTCCTTTCGTCAATTGCAGTTAGACAATGCGAAGAAGGCAAGCAAGATTGAGTTGCCTTATGTCACGTTACAAAACGCCTCAAAACAAACGCATGAGCTTGAGCAAAAGGTGGCTAAGCTTTCTCAAGATCTCACTGTCGCAGATGAAGCGGTAAAAGCCAAAGAAGGCGCATTGCAAACCGCGAAAGAACAAGCGGCGCAATTGCCAAAACTGACTGAGCATCAATACCAACTTGAAAGCATGAAAGGGAAGTTGGTTGAAAAATCAGAGCTAGAAAAAGCCATAAATGCGGGTTTGACGCAAAAGTCTGAGTTTGAAGCAACGCTGAAGAAATATATCGCTTTGAAAGAGCAGTTAACGCTAGAGGCGCAACAAGGTCAGAAGTCACTGGATCAAGCTCGAGTCGATGTTGCAAGTATTGGCAGCGTAGAGGCGGAGATAAAACAGCAACAACGTTTGATGCAAGACCTACAGAAGCTTAATGGCTTAAACCAAGACCTGGCGAAACTGGATGCGCTGACGCCGAGCAAACAAGCTTCGGTTGACCAAGCAAAAGCAAGATACATAGAACTTCAACGCTCAGCAGATACCCTTGAGCTAAGCTGGCACAATGCTCAAGCTGCGGTTTTGGCTCAGCGCTTACAAGCCGGTGAAATGTGTCCGGTGTGCGGTAGTGTAGAACATCCTCACCCCGCTCAATTTGTTGGCGAAGAGGTAACAAAAGAGCAAGTTCAAAACGCTCGGAACACAGAGCGAGAAGGGCAAGTTGCTCTGAACCAATTGAACAATCAGTTGGAGCAGCACAATATCGCAATCGGACAATACAAGCAGCAAATTGAGCAACTATCTGATGAACTCGGTCAAAACGCAGCATTGGATTTAGGCATGTTACAAGCGTCCATGCAGCAGTTCAACGAACGTTTACAGCAACTGTCTTCGATTAACTTGGTTCATTTGGAACAAAGCGTCAATGAGTTAAACCAGCGTTGCATCACTGGTGAAAGTAAGATCAATGATCTGCAAAACCAGATGGCAGCGAATGAATCGACGATAAAAGTGAATCAAGAGCAATTGGTTAAACTGTCTGCTTCGTTAGATGCCAAGTACTCGTCACTTGAAGTGCTTGAACAAGATATTGCTGCGATTCAAAAACAGATTGCGGCGTTAAATTCAGCCTTAGAGACTGCACAAAATCATTTGCAACAAGCGGTGCTGACAAAGACCAATATTGAAAGCCAACTGACAACCCATCAACAGTGGTTGAATGAGGCACTAGAGCGTTTGAACACAGCCAAAGCTGATTGGGAGCAAGCGTTGCAGGCGAGCGCATTCGAGGATGAAGCGCAATTCCTAGTAAGTAAAGTTGATGAAGCCGAGATGCAGGTTTGGCAGCAAGAAATTGATGCGTTCAAACAGACTCAAATCAAGCTAGAACAAACTTTGGCAGACTTGAGTTCAGAGTTGAAAGAGTTGGCGTTGCCTGATTTAGAAGGGCTTAACGTTAAGTTAAACAGTGTTCAGCAAGGTTACGTTGAAGCGCGCAATCAGCTTGATAGCACGCGCTCTTTGTTTGAACGTCTAGAGAAAGTCCGCAATGACATCGTGATGTTACATGACAAGAACACTAAGTTAGAAGACGAATACAAAGTGTTTGGTACCCTGTATGACGTTGCTAGCGGTAAAACGGGCAGTCGTATCAGTCTGCACCGATTTGTCCTTGGTGTGTTATTAGACGATGTGTTGATACAAGCGTCACAGCGTTTAAACCTGATGAGTAAAGGCCGTTATATCTTGGCTCGTAAAACGGAAGGTTTTAAAGGTGCCGCTGGACGAGGATTGGATTTGGTGGTTGAAGATAGCTACACAGGTAAAACACGTGATGTCGCGACGTTATCAGGTGGCGAATCTTTCATGGCAGCGTTAGCGTTAGCACTCGGTCTGTCTGACGTTGTTCAGTCATACAGTGGCGGTATTCGTTTAGATACGCTATTTATTGATGAAGGTTTTGGCAGCTTAGATCCGGAGTCTTTGGATCTTGCGATTCAAACGTTGGTTGACTTGCAACAAACGGGTCGTATGATTGGTGTGATTTCTCACGTATCTGAACTGAAAGAGCAAATGGCGCAGCGCATTGACGTTGAACCATCACGACTAGGATCCAAGGTTTCTGTAAAGTCTCAGATGGAGTTTGATTCTTAATCGGTGTCGCAGATACCAAAAATCCCGCTAAATTATCGTATAAAATGGCGGGGATTTTGGGTGCTCAGTTTCGGAAGCTCTTACTGTTCGCAGAAGCGACCTTCATTCGGTGATTGCGTAATTGCATATTCACCATCTAGGTTTCGGTAGATAACCGTGTTCCAAACTGAGCCGTCATTCAATTCAAACTCTATCGCGTAGTTCACACCACTGACAATTTGTGCATGAACGGACAAGATCTGTTTAAACGAAGCGAGAGTTTTTATTTTTTTTAGGACAAAGGCCATAGCCTTTTGAGCGTCTGGGGTAGCATCGAACTCGTTCCACCCACCTGGCATATTTCCTTGTCTATCACATACATCTGCCGAGGTTGTTGGCTGTGTAGTTTCATCCTGAGTGTTTTGTTGGCATCCGACGAGCAAAACCAAGATTGCGAAAGCTGACACTGTTTTTAATTTCATTCAAGAACCTCTATTCTGCAAGCGCCCATTATATAGGGTGGCATTCCTGCTTAATGTCTACGTTGTGCCAACTTTTTATATGAATCAAGTTAAATTCTGAGGTTTAGTCGAAAATCTGTACTTAAAGCAGTACGAGTGTCGTGAATTCGGTTCTTATGCGACAGGAGGGCAAGTACTTTGAATAAAGAGATGGTAGCGTAATACTTGTACTTACGTTTTAGTTTACAGTGTAAAGGATACGGATCGTGGTTAAATCAAGTAAAGTTGAAATGTTGAATTCTACGGTCTGGCCTCTCAATTTTTGGGTACAAAAAATGAAAGATAATACGCAGGCCTATAGATTCGAGATCGCGACTGACGATAAGGGAGTTCGTGGACTTTTACTATAATATCTATGTGCGCGGATTCATATACTACGTCATTGCATCCCCTAATATGGCAAATGAGTTTTTCGCTTCAATGGATTTTATAAAAAGACAAAAGTGGATTTTGGAGAATAGTTGGTAGTCACGTGAATATGTACGGTCAAACTAACGAAAATCGGCTTTCAGTTTTCAATCGCCTGCTGTTGGGTGTAGATAATATGGTAAAAATAATAAGGTAATACCATGCAATCAACTCATTGGATTCAACTTTGCTTACGCGAGCTTGATGGCGGTGAACTCAATATCACGATATACAAGGGCGAAAATGCGTATGGGCTTTCAGTCGTTGGTAATCGGGAGCCCTCTATCCATTCTGCGATCGAATACAAAAACGGTGAAGTGCACTCTTATCTAAAACTTACCCCAATTTATCAATAGCAATTTAACAAGGACGGGCACCACAATATGGACATTGTATTTGTAAGACATGGTGTGCCAGATTTTTCGTTAGCGGATGAGAGGCAAATGACCCAACTGGAGAAGGACTATGCGCCGCTCTCTCGAGATCATTTGCCGGTGCTGCAAGAGAAACTCAATCATCCAATCTTCGATGAAGCTGAAATCATCATAAGCTCACCTTATACGCGTACTCTTCAAACTGCAGAAATTCTCAATCGTCATCGCGGTTTGTCATTGTTTGTTGAGCATGACTTGAGAGAGTGGCGCGCTGACAAAGAGGGCGGCTACATTACGTTGAATGAAAGAGACCGACGCTGGTACGAATACCGAGAGCTGTTAAAAGCTTGTATTCCAATGACTGATACCCGCTACGAACATGTTGACGAGCTAAAAGCACGAGCGGAGTCGGTGCTGGAGCGTTACCGCCAATATCGAAAGGTTGTTGTCGTGAGCCACTTTAATGTGTTTGAAGCACTACAAGGTTTCCAAGAGGTGGGACTGTCTTGCGGAGAATTTAGACTCATTAGTGTTTGATCGATTTCTTCTCTTCTATAGTAAAATCAGTCACTAATTCACTTTCAGGTTGCTAAATGAAATCTCTCAAACTACTTCTGCTTTTATCTCTTGCGACGCTGTTTGGCTGTACTTCAAAGCCGGATGGCGTTGAGCCTGTTAATAACTTCGAACTTCAACCATATCTAGGTAAGTGGTATGAAATTGCGCGTCTTGATCATTCCTTTGAACGTGGTTTATCCAAGGTGACGGCTGAATATGAGCTTCGTGAGGACGGAGGCGTAACGGTCATCAACCGCGGTTATTCAGAAGAAGAACAAGCGTGGACGCAAGCTGACGGCAAAGCGTATTTCGTTGAAGATAAAAATACAGGTCACTTAAAAGTGTCATTCTTTGGCCCATTCTATTCGTCTTACATCGTGTTTGAGCTAGGGGAGAATTACGACTATGCTTTTATCTCTGGCTTTAATCATGACTACTTGTGGCTACTTTCACGCACGCCAACAGTAGATGCCGCCACTATCGAACGCTTCAAACAAGTTGCCAAAGCAAAAGGCTTTAAACTAGACGAGCTAATTCTTGTTGATCAAATTCAATCAACACTTGGTCAATAAGGTACACAGAAGAAAAAATAATCGATAAAAATCGTTTAAAGACGCGAGACATGGTGCCATCAAAACGAGGATCCAAACCTGTTGCGGTCAATCAACTTGGGGAGAGTTCTGCTTTCAAACTGAAATATGCAACAACGTATATACTAGTAAAGGTTATGCTTGTGTCTGCATGATTGTTCATGGCGTTATGTCTCATAAAACGAAGCGACCAAATTTAACGTATCACTATTTTTAATCTAACAAGTAAGGATAAGGAAACCAATGTCATTCATAGAACGAATTGGAAAAGCACTCGAACCCCTTATGCTTGTCATGGGGTTAATCAGCCCAATTGCCACAATGCCTCAGTTGTATAAACTGTACTTCTCTCACAGTGAGCATGCTTTAGGCTTATCACTCACCACTTGGTTGCTTTATTCGTTTATCGCACTTCTGTGGACTATCTATGGCATTTATCACAAGAATCCGACCATTTGGGTAGGAAACTGTTTAGGGTTTCTGATGTATGTCGCTATGGTGGTAGGCATCATTCTTCACACCGGCGGTACTTTCTAGAAGACATATGCGCGCAGATTTTTGTCTTTGATACTTGGCTTGTAAACGGGTAAAAGTAAGCTATCGAAATTTTAGACAACGGCTGCTATTGCAAAGCACTCGGTTTACCGACAAAGTAGTGGCCAGCTTCGCTCATCGACTATAACTTGAACTTTCTCTCTTTGTTATACCAGGACCCTTAAATGTCAAAATCTGACGCTTCTTCTACTAGTGAAATCATTGATAATTTTGTGGCGCCGGAGTGTCAGGCTAGGGTAGAGATCCTTTATCAAGATGCGGATATTTTATTGATTGATAAGCCGAGTGGTTTGTTAAGTTTATCGGGGAAGAATCTGCTTAATTGGGATTCAGTGCATTATCGTTTAGTGAACGGGCAAGGTGCTAACCAGGCAAACAAAGCGACGCCTACTTTTGTTGATGCTAAATTGCCACATCGGCTAGATTTCGGAACTTCTGGCGTCATGGTGGTAGGGCTTAACAGTGCCGCCTCTAAGAGTCTGAACAAACAGTTTCAGGCAAGGTCAGTACAAAAACGTTATCTTGCTATGCTAGCGGGGTGGGTTGAAGCTGACCGTGGCCAAATATCTGCCCCGATTGCTAAAGATAAGGCTCTGTTTCCAAGAGTAAAGATTTGTCACTGTACGGGAAAAAGTGCCATAAGTGACTATCAGGTAATAAGCCGCTTGGATAATCCGCCTAGAACTTTAATGCAATACACTCCCATTACAGGTCGCACTCACCAACTGCGGATCCATAGCCTTGAATTTGGTCACCCCATTTTAGGTTGTGATCTTTATAACCACCCAGAGCGAAGTGATATCTCACGGCGCTTAATGCTCCATGCCAGCGATATTTACTTTACTCACCCAACCACTGGCGAGCCTATCCATGGTCATAGCCCAAATCCATTTTAAGCAATAAGAGCT
This sequence comes from Vibrio sp. PID17_43, assembly GCF_002608565.1. Taxonomy (GTDB): domain Bacteria; phylum Pseudomonadota; class Gammaproteobacteria; order Enterobacterales; family Vibrionaceae; genus Vibrio. The sequence continues at coordinate 183,741 of NZ_LIXM01000001.1, read as the reverse complement.
TAGCTTCGAGAATCATGACGGCGAGATTTCTACATCGGCGCTGACACTCCGTTACGTTTGATTACGCTCCAAATGTAAACAAGCACTTTCGGAGTTATTGTCGTTGCTTGCTTTCAAGCTTACTGTTGTCGAGTAGACGACACTTGTTACCAAGTGCCGCCCCTCTAAGAACCGTACGTGCAACTTTCACTGCATACGGCTCAAGCCTCCACTAAGGTATCATTGATACCCAGCAACTTACAACGCAGTCGGGACAGGCTCTTTCCAAGAGTTGCGAGCTAACCTTTTGGGTTTTCTCTTCGCCAAGTATTCTTGGTATTGAGGGTCAAAAGGGGTCGATGCACTCCTGATTTTCACGTGTCGTTCGATGGGCACTTTGGCTATTTGGAACAGATTGAAGTGACAGTCCATGTTCATGATTTTCTGCCAACCGTGAAATTGCCATTGGCCTTTACGATTGAGAAAGTACTTATGAACAACCCAGTCTTTGGACTTGGTTGGATGACGCCTAACTGCCCAGTGCCATAACATTTGGAATAATTTGTGGCCGACATACCCGAATACTTGTTTAGCAACACAGTGGCGATAGTAATTCGCCCATCCTCGGAGTTTCGGATTTATCAGCTTGATAAGATCGTTAACAGGGATGGTTGCGTGCTTTTTAATAAGTTCACGTAGATTTCTCAGGAATAACAGCGTGTTGGATTTGCTCGGTTTAATGAGTAATTTCCCTTTGTACTTCCTGTGATTGAAACCCAGAAAGTCAAAGCCATCATCAATATGAGTGACCTTCGTTTTCTCTTCGGAGAGGGTTAACCCTCTTTCTGCCAGAAAGTCAGCAATCAACGGTTTGATATCGTTCACTAGCACTTCCTTTGAAGAGCAGGTGACCACGAAATCGTCCGCATAACCAATGAAGTTAGCTCTGGCTCCCTTTTTGAGAGCAGTGGATTTTACACGTTGTTCTAGTCCTGCAAGGGTCATTAACATCAAGGTTGGAGAAATGATCCCGCCTTGTGGCGTACCCTCATCGGTATCGTAGAACAGCCCCTTATCCACATAGCCAGATTCCAGCCATTGCTCTAACATACGTTTATCTATAGTGATATTGTCCATAAGCCATTGATGCCCGATTTTGTCGAAGCAAGCCTTAATATCACCCTCAAGAACCCATTTCGCTGACCGCTTTAGAGCCAAACATTTAAAACACTGACTGACCGCGTCAGCCGTGCTGCGATTTGGCCTAAATCCATAGCTATTGAGGTCGGCAAGCGTTTCAGACACAGGCTCTAATGCGAGAAGGTGGAGGGCTTGTTGCGCTCTATCAATCATGCATGGAATGCCTAATGGCCTGAGTTTACCGTCCTTTTTGGGAATGTAGATACGTTTGAGTGGTTTTGCAGAGTAAGCCTTACGACTCAGTTGAGTAACTGCTTTCATACGGCGTGCATCTGTGTTCCAGATAACACCGTCTATTCCAGGCGTTTTACTGCCTTTATTCTGAGAAACTCGCTTAACCGCAAGAAGCTTGGCTGAGCGAGAATGAGTCAGGAGCCACTGTAAAGACTTCACCTTACCGTATTTCTTTTCTCTAGTTGCTTTTGCGATACGCATTTGAAGCTTTAATACGTGTGCTTCAACGGATTTCCAGTCGATGGACTGCCATTGAGTGCAGTCAGAAGATGCACTAATCTCTTTCGAGATCATCATTTGCTTTTCTCCTTGAATAAAGTTCTTCAAATTCTCTCGCAATGGGAGACCAGTCGGAAGTGGGCTCACTTTCGTGATCAGACATAGGTCTGTATCTGCATCATTACAATGCAGCTTTCGCTTTTTCCGACCTCCTATACCTGCATCACTATCGGCCACAAAGGCTTTCCCAAAGGGAGTGATACAGGCTTACCCTGTTCCGTATGTTACGTAAAATGTCAGGTTAGATGCCCACTATAGTGCGGAGAGTTCGGCGACCACGAAAAAGTACTGTCCAACCTTTTTCCAACTCTCATTGCCTTTTGGCCACAGCGTATTAACCACTTCCGCTGCTTCATCATATAACGCACCTTGAATGGATTCACATACGTTCATCATACTGACTACCTAGCACTTACCCGAATTATGGTTTTCAGGAGGAACGTCCTCTCACGATTCTTTTCCCACTTAACCAAACGGCTAAGTTTCGTTACATTGTCCGAGCCGCTGCTTTATTCAGGCTCGTAGGTTCATCTGGTGATACAGACGGTTCACTCATAAAGCGGTGAACAACGCTTCATACGACTTCAGGTCGCACGGACAAAAATGAGTTATTGCTTTCTCTAAATTAGCAGTCAGCGGATTAGTCGCTGTTTAACAAAATCACTAATGTCGAGGCCAAGTTCATCAGCCACTACATTAGTGATTTAATCTTGTCTGTAAACTTATCATTCGGGCATACGCAAAACCCAAAATGCCACGGGTACAAGAACAAGCTCTAGACCGATGTATAAGATGAGAATTGGAGCGGGTTGCCCATCTGCATACAAGCTTATTAGCCGTCCAATAACAAGGCTACCTGTAAACACTATGATGGTAACTAATGCTGGATTTCTATAGCTCTCATTAAAGGCTGAATATAGCCAAAATAAGCCTAAGCCTAGGTAAAGACACATAACTGCCCTTAGAATATGGGCGATATTGTTATCGAGTGTTTCTATACCTAAAAGTGTAAATGCAAACCAATCGGGATAAATGCCGTAAGCTAAAGCGATAGGAACAACCGCAAAAAAAGCGAATATCAAAAACTTCTTCTTTATGTGTTTCATTTTTGATTCCATCCCAATTACTCAATGAAGCCTAACACTAACATTATTCAGGCTATGCTTATAACGCTCAAATAGCTCATAAACTATCTATCTGAGTCGTCACCAAGTCGATAAACACTTTGTACCATAAGAAAAAATAGGCCAAATCACCGCACATTAAAAGGAGACACGGCACAACTCTAGCTTAGAATGGGGCTGAAACGAGTTAGGCAGCCTGAAATGCTTGATTGCTGTATGATAGAGATGCAGATGAACCATCCAGCTGGGCAGTAAATGCTTTGCATTGAAACCTTAGTCACTCACGTTCAGGCCAAATTTATAGTAAGGTTCGATGTTTCATAAAACTTAGTGGTGTCTGTCCGGTTTGCTTTTTTAAAGAACGCAATAAATGCGCTGTCTGGTGAGAACTCCAAACAATGGGCAACATCACTGACTTGTCTTTCTTCACATAAGAGTTCGATGGCTTTAAGCAGTCGCCATTGTTGACGCCAATCTTGATAAGACATGCCGGTTGCTGCTTTTGTCGATCTATTTTTCGGCGTTCGCCATTGGTGTCGTGGAGTGGGGAATATTGGCGGACAAATTGGGCAGAAGGCCAACCATACTGTTAGGGTTATTGGTTTACGGTGTATCAACATTGATTGCTATCTGGTTCTTAGTTCCAATGTTGTTTGTTGTGATGGCATTGCTAGTGTGTTTAGTGACAATGTCACACAAAGTGAAATAAACCAGAGATAAAAAGCCCTACAAAATTGGTAGGGCTAAAAAATATTCAACGCAAAATAGCTATTTAATTAGTCGAACCACTAAAGAACCTGGTGCTCGAATCGATTCGATGTTGTGGCTCAGCACAGTGCCTTCTGTTGGCGCAGTGTAACGTTGGATCTCATCACCAAAGCTGTCGTATTGAATCGCGACTAATTGACCTTGTTCAACGGTATCCATCATTTTAACTTGAGGAAGAACAAAGCCACCCAGTTCCGCTCGGATGCTAACAACGTCATTGCCCTCGATACAAGGCGTTAGTGTTTCTGGCTCACCAGAAATCACACCGTTGCATTTTAGAATGTTTAAGATGCCTGTTACTGTGCGGTCGATCAGTTCTTGCTCAGTGTAACGCCCCATACCGACTTCAATCGTGATGCTAGGGATGCCGTTGTTGTTCCACACCGTTTCTAACACACCGGCATCGCCTGGATCGTTAAGGATGGCGTCTGGATTTATTAGGCGAGCCATTTCAAGCGATTGTTCAATACGAAAATCAGCAAATACATAAAGCGGGTAAACGGTGCCGCTGGTTTGTGTGTGTAAATCAATCGCCAGTTCTGCATTATATTTCAGCAGGTTATTCCACAATGCAAATAAGTAGCGACTTGCTTCGTTGCCGTTAACGTCACCTGGGAAAAAGCGGTTTAGGTTAGCTGGAGAGCAATCAGGATCCGCTGAGTAGAAATCACGGCTGTGGTTTAACATACCAGTCAGGTTGATAGTCGGGACGATAGTCACCGTACCTGCGAATTCTTTACCAATCAGTTCACGTGCGGTCTTTTGCGCCGCTAAAACGCCGTTGTATTCGTCACCATGAACACCTGCGGTGATCATGATTTTCTTACCCGGTTTCTCACCTTTAAATACCAATACAGGCAAATGTTGCCATTGAGAAAGGGCATTGGTTGCGATGCGGAACCAAAACTTATGCTCACCCGCAGGTAAGTCTGTTACATCAAGAGATTGAATGACGTGATGACCTTGAATGACGTCATCCAAAAATTGTGTTGCCATTAAAGCGGATACTCCAAAAAAACATCGATGTTGATGTCTATACCCAAGTAACGTCAAACGACAAAATACGGTGCATTCTTGCAGAACGGCACATTTTGTGGCTACTTCGGTATATACCAATTGGCTTGAAATATAAAAGGCGAGAACCCGTCTCGCCTTTTCACTAAAAAGTATTTAGTTTACGCAAAACCCATCATGTGAGCTACGATAACGACGATGCTCGATAGGGTAAAGAGTAAAAGCATAAAGCGCCAGCAGAATTTCGCCCAGTCACCCCAGTCAATACGACACACACCTAGCGTTGCCATTAGAGATGCTGAAGTCGGTACGATGATGTTTGTTAAACCATCACCAAGTTGGAAAGCAAGTACCGCAACTTGACGAGTGATACCTGCAATGTCTGCAAGAGGAGACAGTAGAGGCATTGTTAGCGCTGCTTGACCAGAACCTGAAGTCACGAAGAAGTTGAATACTGACTGGAAAACATACATTAACCACGCCGCCGCAACGTCTGGAAGACCACTGATTGCATTACCTGCACTGTTTAGGATGGAGTTAAGTACACTTGCTTCATCTGTGGTGCCACCACCTAGGATAAGCAAAACCCCTTTTGCACAACCAACCAAAAGAGCAGGAGCTAGCATGATTGCCGCACCTTCTTTGAATGCGTCAGCCGCGCAGTTTAGTGTCATGCCGTTCAGACGGAAAAGAGTACCGATAATTGCAACCACAAAGCCCATAGTGAAGAATTGAGAAGCGATTTCTGGAATGTACCATGCATTAGCCACTACGCCCCAAACCACCCATACTGTTGTTGCGACAACCGTAAGGATCACTAGCGTATCACCTAGGTTCCAACGTGAGTCGTGGTTGCTTAGCTCTTGTTGACGGAAGTATTTATCGGTACGACGACTGTAAGAAAGCTCTGGGTTCGCTTTAATGCGAGATGCATAAAGTATGGTGAAAGCAATACCAATTAATGTAAAGCCAGCCCATAGACCCATGCGTACCGTCATGCCAGAAAGGACAGGAATCCCCGCGATGCCTTGTGCAATTGCCACTGAGAATGGGTTCATCCAAGATGTTGCGAAACCAATCTGAGTCGCAACATAGGTCACCATGACGGTTGTGATACCATCGTAACCGAGGCGAACCATCAGTGGTGCAATGATAATGGCAAACGCGACAGCCTCTTCACCCATACCAAATACTGCGCCGCCTAAAGAGAACAGCAAGAACAGAACAGGAATGAATAACGCTTCGTTGCCTTTCGTTTTGTCGATAAGGCGTAAGATACCGTTATCGATTGTGCCAGTGCGCATTACAACGCCAAATGCGCCACCGATAACCAGCATGAACATAATTACGCCGATTGCGCTGCCCCATTTAGAGCCCGAAACTAAGCCTTCAAATGGGAAGTTCATTAGACCAATGCCACCGCCAGAGGCGAAAAGGCCAACGGTGTTGTACACCAGTTCACCGTTCTCGTTGGTAGCATACGCGAAAGATGCAGGGTCGATAACGGTGCGTGTTTTTTCTGCACCATCGACCATGTAAGTTACTTGTTGGCTATCGAATTGACCAGCAGGGATTAAGTAGGTAAGAATCGCAGCAAAGATACCAACAATGAAGATTAAAATGAGAGTATCAGGCATCTGCCATGATTTTGGTGTTGCCGCCGATTCCGATGGCTGAGCGTGTGTGTGAGACATAACCTATTTCACGTTGAATGTGGAAAGCATGAAATATCGATAAATTAGAATAAAAAGTCAATAATAACTGAGTTTGTGAACTATAAATTCATCAATAATTTGATCTGGAGAGCCTTAATTTATAAATCAGTGTTTTATAGGTTAAATGTATTGAAGATTTGTTGTGTTTTTGGGCAGGAAAAAGCTCGCATAAATATGCGAGCTCAGGTTATTTATTCAGTTTATGCGTGCTATTTGGCAAATTGAACGGGTTGGCTTGCATAGAATGCCGCGACGTCGCGTAGATCGTCGTCATTCAGCACTTTTAACTGTGCTGCCATCATTTCTGCTAATGGACCTGTGCGCAGTCCATTTTGATAAGCTTTCATTGAATCATAGAGGTATTTGGCATTTTGTCCGGCAAGATTAGGGTAAGTGTCGTTACTGGTCATGCCGTTAGCACCATGGCAATACACGCAGCTTGGTGATTTTACTTTGCCTTTATCGGCATCCCCGAAAGGTTTAGCCATAATAGAGGAAGAAAGAAGAAGAGACGTCAAAAATACGTATCTAAGCATGGAGTGTTCTCGAATTAAATTACGGGGATCGAGATATAATAAAGCTTCCCCTAAGGGGAAGCTCAATGATCAAAATCAAGTTAAAGTAGAGATTTAAGGCTAGATAGGAAGATATCGATGTCTTGTGCCGAAATATCTTTGTGTGTCACGAAGCGAATTGGATTTGCTGGTGTGATTGTAATGCCTTGCTCTTTCATTTTTTCAGCAATGCCAACGATGTCTACTTCAGGCTCAAGCTTTGCAAATACGATGTTGGTTTGAACAAATTCAGGGTTTACCGAAAAACCAGGCAATTCAGCTAAGCCTTCAGCCAGCATTTTTGCGTTGATGTGGTCTTGTTTTAACTGTTCAACCTGTTCAGTAAGCGCCAGTTTGCCCGCTGCAGCAAGAATCCCTGCTTGGCGCATGCCACCGCCGACCATCTTTCTTAGGCGACGTGCTTTAGCGATGTACTCTTTGCTGCCAAGCAATAATGAACCTACAGGGGCAGCAAGACCTTTCGACAGACAGATCGTCATCGAATCAAAATACTGACCGATCTCTTTTACAGGAACATCAAGTGCAACGGCTGCGTTGAATACGCGAGCGCCGTCTAGGTGCATCTGTAAGTTATGTTTGTTTACAAATTCGCGAGCTTGTGCAAGGTAAGAAAGAGGAATCACTTTACCGTTGATGGTGTTCTCTAAGCTTAGTAGGCGAGTACGCGCAAAGTGTGCATCATCTGGTTTAATCGCTGCTTCTAGTTTATCGAATGGCAGAGTGCCGTCTGGGTTGTTTTCAATCGGTTGAGGTTGAATAGAGCCGAGTACCGCAGCGCCACCAGCTTCGTACTTGTAGTTGTGTGCTTGCTGACCACATAGGTATTCGTCACCGCGTTCACAGTGCGCCATTAAGCCAAGTAAGTTAGCTTGTGTACCAGAAGTGGTGAACATCGCCGCTTCAAAACCCGCAAGCTCGGCTGCAAATTGTTCTAATTCATTTACGGTAGGGTCATCGCCGTATACGTCATCGCCGACAGGCGCGGTAAACATGGCTTCCCGCATGGCTTGGGTTGGTTGCGTAACGGTATCAGAACGAAAGTCCATAATTCTCTCCTCGGTCGAAAAGACCTAAATATAACCGCAAAGACGAGCTTTGCTTAGGCAAGCGATAGTTTTGGCATCAGTAACAATGCCTTGAATAATTTGTTGTTCGAGCTCTTCTCGTGACAATGTTACTACTTCAATCACTTCGTCATCATCACACTCGTATCGATTGGTCTTGTTCAGCTGTTCGGCAACAAACAAGTACTGGATTTCATCACAGAAACCAGCAAGCGGAGTCACTTGACCAAGCGATGTGAACTTGTCAGCGCTGTATCCTGTTTCTTCCTCTAATTCCCTTTGGGCACAATGCAACGGATCTTCATCACCTTCACGCGTACCAGCAGGCAATTCAAGCAGCCATTTGTTAAGAGAGGGGCGGAATTGATTAACAAGAACGATGTAGCCATCTGATGTAATAGGTAAGATAACGGCAGCACCGGGGTGTTGGATAGTGGTATGTGTGATCATCCGACCAGTAGGAAGTTCAACTTGTTCTTCAATTAAAGAAATCTGCTTCCATTTATGAATTGTATTACTCATGCAGCTGTGAATCCTAGATGTAACCGCGCATTGACATGTGTTGAACATTAACCACAAACCATCGGAAACAAAAGAAGAAAATGGTTTCGTACTCTTGCTAAATCAGATTATTTAGTGATCTACATCTCATAAATAAAAGCTATGGTTGCTCCCGCACGCCTGCAAAAACTTCTGGTATAAGAGGGGGGTCACAAAAAATACACTAGTAACAAAGTGATAGTAAATGTATAAAATTATATACAGCCTCAGTTCGACAGCTAGAGCTTCTATGATTCAACCATCTTTTGCATCCAAAGCAGAATAGGCACTTCTTTCAGAGCGTATCAACAAGCTAGCGAAAGCGTCTTCCTTCTTGGTCTTATCATCGCAACGTGGTCGGGCGTATTCTTAACCGTGTAGGGAGTCATTAGTCATTAATGTAGCCCTATTTTTGCTCAAATAGATCAAATCTCCAGCCATTTGATTCAAAACAAAGCGAACGCACGTAAAAGCACAGATTTTTGTTTGACTATTATGCTTTAATCCGTAAAGTAGCAACGCACGCAGCGAGTACCGTATCGCAAGCGTTGACAATTTGGCGCCTTGGCAGAGTGGCTATGCAGCGGATTGCAAATCCGTGGACCTCGGTTCGACTCCGGGAGGCGCCTCCAAATTCTTAAAAGAGACGTCTTTATGGCGTCTTTTTTTATACCTCAAATTCCTCTCGGTAAGCTAAATCATCAAATCTTATTTCTCTGGATTTGTACTCAATGTCGAACTTAAAACGCGGTGAAAAATAATCGACTTCATTTGTGTGAATATACTTCAAAGTTATGCAACTTCACTCAATTTTAATTTGTTGAATATGGAATGCGTATCACTAGTGCACTTTGTTAAGACTTTAAATAAATCACATTTCTATGAATCTGTAAAATAACGTTCATATCATTCAAAAGTACCAGTCGCTTTCTGTCATATGGGGTATCGCACCTTAGCAAAATTCGGCAATTTGTTTATTTGTTTCATGAACTAACATTTCTAACTAAACGAGCCATTTCTGTGACTAAAACAGCATTATTTGTTTTTTATTTCAGTAGTCTAAATAAAACCCCTGTAGTGAAAAATAAGCCGTGACTTGCACGTTTTTAACGTGTGGTTTCGTTGGATAACAAAATATTTCAGGAGCTATAACGTGCTACGAACAAAGAAAACAATCGTCAGTATTCTTGTCTCAATGGCGATGATCTCAGGCTGCAATGACTCAGATAGTGACACGATTTCAACCAGTCCAATTCCTTATTTTGCAGAATGGACGGATGTCGACAGTGCCATCCAAAAAGATGATGCAATGGAGGCTGAAATTCAGAGGATTCTTGCGTTAATGACGCTGGAAGAAAAGGTGGGGCAAATGATTCAGCCGGATCTTCGCGAAGTAACACCGGAGGAGGCGAAAACCTATAAGCTGGGCTCTATCCTAAATGGTGGCGGCGGCTTCCCAAATGATGATAAATACTCAACCGCACAAGATTGGGCGGATGAAGCGGATAAGTTTTGGCTGGCATTAGAAGAAGCTTACGCAGAGAGAGGGTTTCGAATTCCTTTTATGTGGGCAACCGATGCAGTTCATGGCCACAACAACGTTTTTATGGCGACGGTATTCCCTCATAACATCGGTTTGGGGGCAGCTCGCAACCCAGATTTGATTGAAGAAATCGGAAAAGCGACCGCAAGAGAGGTTGTTGCGACAGGTCTTGATTGGACATTTGCACCGACCGTTGCGACGCCACGCGATTATCGTTGGGGGCGTGTATACGAAGGTTACTCTGAAGATCCAGAAATCGTATATGAATATGCGAAGCGCATGGTGGAAGGTATTCAGGGTGGCGAAGAGGGCTTGAAAGGGGACACCAACGTAATCTCTAACGTGAAGCACTGGGTAGGTGACGGTGGTACGTTGGGCGGCGTTGACCATGGTGAGAACCGTTACACAGAAGAGTACCTACGTAACATCCATGCAATGGGCTACATAGGAGGTTTGAATGCGGGCGCGCAAGTGGTGATGTCTTCGTTTAACTCATGGTGGAACGATGTCAACTATGATCCTATGGTCGGTATCGACGGTGCTGAGGATGGTGGCGATTACATGCAAAACCAGAAAATCCACGGCTCACAATACCTGATCACTGATGTCCTGAAGGGTAAATTAGGTTTTGACGGTTTAGTCGTTACAGATTGGAACGGACAAGGGGAAATCAATGGCTGTACCGCCGCAAACTGTCCGCAAGCAGTGATCGCCGGTAATGACGTGTTTATGGTGACCTCGCGTAACGATTGGCAAGCGTTCTATCAGAATGTAATTGACCAAGTTAACGCAGGTATGATCCCAATGTCTCGTATTGATGATGCCGTAACCCGTATTCTGCGCGTCAAAATGCGTGCAAACCTTTGGGAGAAACCTAAGCCATCTGAGCGTTCGTTAGCGGGTGACCAATCCGTGCTCAGCGCGCCAGAACACGTTGCTATTGCGCGCCAAGCGGTTTCAGAAACCTTAGTGTTGCTTAAGAACCAGGATCAAATTCTGCCTTTGAAATCAGATGCGAAATTCTTGGTAACAGGTTCAGCTGCCAACGACATCACCAAACAAACGGGTGGTTGGTCGCTCTCTTGGCAAGGTGATGGCAACACGATAGAGAAAGACTTCCCGAACGCACAAACGGTGCTTATGGCAATGCAACAAGAAGTTGGTGAAGAAAATGTCTTTACGGATGCTTCAGCTACAACACCTGAAGATGCTATTGCGCTTGTGGTTATTGGTGAAGATCCTTATGCAGAAATGTTTGGCGACATTAGCAAAGCTCAAACACTTGAATTCTCAAAGTTAAAAGCCTCTTATCAAGAGGATCTTGATACGATCAAAACGCTAAAAGAAGAAGGGTACAAAGTCGTCACGGTATTCTTCTCTGGGCGTCCGCTTTACGTTAATGAAGAGATCAACAACTCTGATGCGTTCGTTGCGGCTTGGCTACCGGGAACGGAAGGTTTAGGTATTACTGATGTGCTGTTCGCAAAAGATGGCGCGGATTTCAAAGGTAAGCTCTCTTACTCGTGGGGCGCTAAGAAGTGTTCGACCACCATCAACCGCAAAGCTCTTAATATCCCTAACTATACAACACCCATTGATGGCATAAACGGTGAGTTGATTGAGCAGGATATTGAAGGCGAACACAAGCCGTTATTCCCGTACGGTTATGGTTTGAACTACGCTAATCAGACTGATGTCCCGGCGCTTTATGAAGACTTAAACGACATTCCACTCGATTCGCGTGATTATGGTTGTGGGATGGGCGAGCCAGACAATGGTATTGCTGAGTTCCCGTTAGAGATCTTTGGTAAAGACGCAAAAGGTGAGTTTGTTGCAAGAATGTCCGGTAGTGCAAATGGTTGGGCTGGCGTTGAAATCAGCAAAGACACCACCACAATCGGCTCAGTAACGACGAAAGGCATCAACTACGATGGCATGCAGCAGTCGGCAATTAATGTGAAATTCTCGGGCGAAACTGGCGATTTCGTTGGCAATTCAGCTGCGCAAATTTACATGCAAACACCAGATGAACAGGGGGCAGACTACAACAGTTACATGAATGCCGATTCGACCGTGGAGTTTGATATTCGCATGGTAACCACAGCACCGAAGAGCTTAGTGTTGTCGACTCACTGTGAATACCCTTGCCGTGGCGAAGTCAAGATCAACAAAGTATTGCCTGAGCCATCCGATAGCGTCTGGACGACGATCAAAGTACCGCTCCAATGTTTGAAAGACACAGGCATGAGCTTCCAAATATTGAACACACCTTTCATGATGTATTCAACTGAAGCTGTGGAGTTTGATCTAGGCAAGATTCGTTACGTTCCGAATCCAGATGGCTTACCTTCGGATGCAGTAAGTTGTGAAGATATGCTAGATGAAGCGCTCCCTCCATTGACGGGAGACATGTACAACATCTTTACTGACTTTAACGCGCAAATAAATACTTCAGACCAATATACTACGGATGGATGGGAGCCTATTCCTGATGGTGAAACCCATATGACGGCAACGCAAGCTGCTGATGGCGCGTTGGTCGTCTATAACAGTGCGAGTCCAGAGGCTTACAAGGGATTGCTGCATTTTAACTTTGATGTCCAAAACTTAGAAAATTTCACCGAAGCGGGTTCGCTGGTGTTTACGGTTAACGTATCGACATTGGGGGCACAAAAGTCTGACAACGATCAAACCGGATTGGTGTTTAAGCTAGGGAATGCTGATGGTGATACCGGTGACATTTTTGCACCTGAATTGGATGGGGAGAACATTACGTTGAATACGGATATAAAAGTGACCGTGCCAATGACCACCATCGCAGAGAAGTTTGATAACAAGTACTGGGCTCAAACCGTTAAGACGTTCACTATCTTCCCTGCGTGGGCCAACACCCAAGCTGGCGTAGAGTTTGAAATCAGTGATATTCACTTTACGAAGTAAACAGACCGTTCAGAAAAATTACTTAATCGAGTAATAACAAGGCGAGCGTCATTAGCTCGCCTTTCTTGTTGGAGAAATCTTTAAAAGCCAAGTGTGAACTTTCTTGTTCTTCGATATGGTGCACATTTGTTAACAATGTACTTTGCTATTGTTTCTTTTTGGGAACGATAAGTTTCTTTGTTGATTATAAAGTTCTGCAAATTGTAAGTTCATGAATCTATGAGTAATTAATGTGGCCGATTGCATCTGAGCGTCGTTGCCGGACGTTTGAGGCATGAACGTTCAGGTTCGGACTACTTATATTGGCTAGGCATAATAACTAGAGATACGGATATGAAACAGAAGCAGCTCATCGACGCATTTGTCACCATTGTCGGAGACGAAAACGTCCTTACCGATGAAATCAAAACCAAGTATTACCGCAGCGGTTTTCGCTCAGGAAGCGGCACGGCGTTGGCGGTGGTTTTTCCCAATACTCTGCTAGAGCAGTGGAAGGTGATTAAACAGTGTGTGGACAACAATTGCATCATCATTATGCAGGCGGCTAAGACGGGGCTGACAGAAGGTTCTACGCCAAGTGGTAGTGATTACGACCGTGATGTGGTGGTGATTAATATCACCAAGATGAAGCAAATCTATCTGTTAGACGGTGGCAAGCAAGCGATTTGTCTTCCGGGGGCGAGTCTGCATTCGTTAGAAAAAGAGTTGCGAGCAGTTAACCGTGCACCGCATTCGGTGATTGGCTCTTCTTCTCTTGGCGCAACCGTTGTAGGCGGTATTGCAAATAACTCTGGTGGCGCTCTGGTTAAACGTGGTCCTGCCTATACAGAATTAGCCATATTCGCTCAAGTCGACAAAGAGGGTAAGCTCAATCTTGTTAACCATCTTGGTATTGAAGGCTTAGGCTCGACGCCTGAAGAGATCTTACAAAACATCCAAGATGGTAACTTTGATCCAGATAAAGTGATTCATGATGAGCGCATGGCATCAGACAAAGAGTACGACGAACGTGTCCGCGATGTGACTTCTGATATTCCATCGCGCTTTAATGCCGACGAGCGACGTCTGTACGAGGCGAGCGGCTGTGCGGGTAAACTGGGTGTGTTTGCGGTTCGAGTCGACAGCTATCCAATCCCAGAGAAAGAGCAGGTGTTCTATTTAGGTACTAACGATCCAGATAAACTTACCAAGCTGAGAAAAGACTTCCTTACACAGTTTGACAACTTGCCAGAAATGGGTGAGTACCTTCACCGTGACATCTTCAACATGGCGGAGAAATATGGTAAAGACGTGTTCCTTTCTATCGATTTGTTAGGCACGGACAATCTGCCTAAGATGTTCTCGCTAAAAGCCAAGGTTGAAAACTTCTTAGAGCGTGTACCTTTAGTCAGTAAATACCTGCCAGATACTCTTCTCTACTACGCGAGCAAGTTATTTCCGCAGCATCTTCCTAAGCGCATGTTGGAATACCGTGATAAGTACGAACACCATCTTGTACTTAAAATGAGCGATGGCGGTATTGCAGAAGCGCAGAAATACCTCAAAGAAGTTTGGGCGGCTGAGCACGACAGTGACTTCTTCGAATGTACGCCAGAAGAGGGTAAGAAAGCGTATCTACACCGTTTTGCAGCGGCAGGTGCTGCGATTCGATACGAAACCATTCACCGCAAGGAAGTGGAAGACATTGTTGCTCTCGATATTGCGTTACGACGTAACGATGAGGAATGGTTAGAAACATTACCTGAGGAAGTAAGTAAGAACCTCGTTAAGTCTCTCTATTATGGGCATTTCATGTGTTATGTGTTCCATCAAGATTATATTTTTAAAAAAGGAACAGATACCAAACGTATGAAGAAGCTGATGTTAGAGCACCTAAATACACGTGGAGCGAAATATCCCGCGGAACATAATGTTGGTCATCTGTATGAAGCAGAAAACAGTTTGCAGGCGTTTTACTATGAATTGGATCCAACCAATATGTTCAACCCAGGAATAGGGATGATGGATCGCTACAAGCGCAATTGCAATTGTTGTGCATAAGCTTACGATGTTTACTCATGTGCGACGATATTCAAATCCTCCCCCTGCGTGATGGAATTTAGATTTGATATTTGCCTTTTAAATGCTTTACTTATAATGACTTGGATGCAGATAACACAAAAGGAATAAGACGTTATGGAAGACGTACTGATAGTATTTATTGTATTTGGGGCAATATTTGGTGGTGGTATCGTTAAACTGATCCTGAACCATCGTAAGGAAGTGAAGGCATTAGAAATATCAGACCGCAATCAGATGGCCAAAGAAGAGCGAGATAGCCTCAAAAAGCAGGTTGAAGACTTAAAGCAGCGCGTAGAAGTACTAGAGCGCATCGTTACTGACAGCAAATACCAACTTGATAAAGAAATTGCTTCCCTATAGTTCAATCCAAAATCCGTTTTTTTGTTTAGGAGATATGCTCTTATCTGTTACCTTTCATCAAAAAATCTTTTTTCGAATGTACTTACTCATTAGCATCAATAAATACTGAGTGACGCATTTTGATGGATTGCGCGCTGAAAATCTTTAAGGTGATTTAAAACGGATAACCTAGCATCAAAGTGGTGCATTTTAAGTTTTTTTAGCAACGTTTTAACAGTTTTCAGTTCCTCTTTTCCAAATACGTTCGATTCACGTTGCTGCCTAAAGAAAGCCAGTTGGGATGATGTGTCATTGAAATCCCCCAAGCTGTCTTGGAGAGACTTGAGATGTTTTACGTTGGACTTGTGCCGCTCATCGGGATAGAAAACTGAAAAATACTCAAGAAGATAGCGTAGTTTTTTACACTCAATTCTTAGGCGATGAATGGCATCGTCAGGGCTGGTGGGGGAGAGCTTTTTACTGGCTTTGATGACCTTTGTAAAGTGACTAAGTACTTTGCTATTTGAAAACGCCAGTGTGGAGTTTTGGAGCGTATCATCGTCATTACTTATTGCACGATGGAAGCTATTACTCAGTAAGACACATGTTTTCTGGTAACCATCACTCTGTAGCCATAAACTAACTCTTGATTGTTCTATACGTTGGCGTGCTTCTATATGAGCAAAGACTTTATGTAGTGATTCTTTGCGCTCTGGCAACATCGCGTAATAAGCGGCTTTACCCAAGATGAACACATCGAGATCCCTTAATTTATTGGTTTGCTTCATTAATAGTTTAAGACTCGGCTTTAGAATGCTTAATTCAAAAGGAGGCAGGGTCTCTTTTAGTAAAAGGCAGAGCGATCTGGTTCGCCTCAGAGCGACGCGATATTGATGGTTAAATTCGGGGTCGAGACTCAATGCCAGTCCTTCTTCTAAAGAACGTGCATAGTTGAATTCATGAAGAAGGAAGGCCGGGACGCAAAAATGTAGATCTGCATCTGGGTCCAAACTTAGTGTTAGTTTGTGTCTGGCTGGTAGTGTCATGATGCTCCTTAATTGCACAGCATATATTAAGTTTAGAAGGCGAGTGGTGTTTTTTCTGCCACCGCAGAGCTGGCGGTTCATTAGGCGATTTGAGTATGAAACGCTCTTTTGAGATTGCTTTTTAATCATTTGAATAAAAAGAATAAAATAACTGTTGATCTATAATCTCAATCCGTTAAAGTTCACCTCGTTCTCATGGCGCTAGTCGTTAGAGAAGATGGTGTCATCCATCGCATGATTGCGTTGCCCTGGTGGTGGAATTGGTAGACACAAGGGATTTAAAATCCCTCGACGTTCGCGTTGTGCCGGTTCAAGTCCGGCCCGGGGCACCATCTCAGTGTTTGATTCGAGAACAACAATTCAGTAAGGCGCCTTGGCAGAGTGGCTATGCAGCGGATTGCAAATCCGTGGACCTCGGTTCGACTCCGGGAGGCGCCTCCATTATTTCGAAAAAACCAGCTTAGTGCTGGTTTTTTTGTATTCAACATTTTCCTCAAAAAATGCCTTAGTTAATGGTTTACCTACCTGAAGAAATAGGTGGCTAGCAGATTTCGATGAAAAATTGTTTAGAACAAAATATCAATTGCATCTAGCAAGTCGCTCTATAGAAAAATGATCTAGTTCATTAACGAGTTCGGGAACGTTTTGCAATGCTTCCTCGTACAGTTAAAGACGAACACACTAAGTTAAATCGTAAGAGGTAAAGAATTCGGTGTTTTTTATGATCTTAGCTTGGCCCGATAAATGGAGACTGCTGTAGATTGGTATAATGCAAAACCACAGATCAAGTGTTTAATTGAAGGTTGATTGAGCAATGTGAGTAGAGAATGTACATGTAAGTTGGCTTTTTAATCACTTGAATAAAAAGAATAAAATAACTGTTGACCTATAATCTCAATCCGTTAAAGTACGTCTCGTTCTCACGGCAACAGCCGAAGAGAAGATGGTGTCGTCCATCGCATGATTGCGTTGCCCTGGTGGTGAAATTGGTAGACACAAGGGATTTAAAATCCCTCGACGTTCGCGTCGTGCCGGTTCAAGTCCGGCCCGGGGCACCATCTAAATTATACGAGAACAACAATTCGGTAAGGCGCCTTGGCAGAGTGGCTATGCAGCGGATTGCAAATCCGTGGACCTCGGTTCGACTCCGGGAGGCGCCTCCATTCTTTTAGAAAGCCAGTCTAATGACTGGCTTTTGTCGTTTTATCCAAACAACCTCCTCAAGTATGCTTTAAAAAATGGGACGCATTTGGACAAATGTGAACCCAAACCATCTGCAATTTTCATTAAATAAACCCTGTTCTGAGTGTACGCTGAGGTGCATTTTTAGTTCCGACATTGATATGCATCAAGTGAAAGTAAAATAAACTTATAAGCAACGATGTGAGCATTCATTCTGTCCTATACCTATCGATAAGAAGTGTATTTATTCGAGTTATAAGGAGGGCAGCATGAAATTTTCCTCGTATTATGGCCGACGGCATGTTGCTACGAGCAAATTGACAGCGCTTGTGCTTTTTTTAATTTCCGTCGTAAGCCTACCTACAATTCTAATGGGTTGCCAAGACGAAGACACTCAAGCCATAAACTATTCGGTTACTCATACATTCAGTGTTGATGACATTATCGGTCAATTTGACGGCAGTACGTATGCCCAAAATCCTGCAATTCTTTGTGGGATCACGACTGAAAGTCCTGATTGCAACAATACGCAGCCACTGATTGAAAAAAAATCAGGCCAAATTCTGTACCCGATCGATAGCGAATTTGGATACGTTATCGAAGATTTTGTGGGGGCAGCATCTAAAGTGCTAGATGGTGATTATGCAGAGGGTTGGGCTAACAATATCAATCTATTGCCTAACGGAGCGGGGTTGATGGTGGCGAATGCCCCAACAGGTGTATTTAAGGCACCTAAGTTACTCGGGACTTGGTGTTCAGGATTAGGGGGAAGCTTAGTGAAATGCTCCACAGAACACTACACGACGATGGAGCATATTCTGACCTGCTATGAATCGATTCCATATGCCACTACTGATTTTTTAAATTTGAGACTCCTAGATCCACTTAGTGGAGAGCAGCGTAGCCTTGTTGATCCGAATCCTGAATTGGTTGGCCCAAATAAAATTATTGGCAGTTGTAGTGACGAGCGTTTGGATGATGAATTATTTATTGTTCGCGATGGTGTTGTGACCACAGAGCAGCTCACCAGCAATGACCCTACTGAAGGGCAAATGGCGGCGAATGAATCGAGCGTTCGTCAAGACTTAGCGCTTGGTAAAGACTACAGTGTCAGCTTAAAGGACGACGGGAAAGTGTTATATCGATGGGGGAATGCAGTCAAACGTCCAAACGATATCCGACTTTATGCTCGTATGGCGTTGCCGAATGCATGGAAAGTCCCAGGGGCGAATTATGAGGTAATTAAAGCAGAGTTAGTCGTCATCCACGAAATTACCAATAACCCAAACGATCAGTTGCGACCAGAAGATATGGAAAACGAAGCGGCGACAGGCAGACTTCCATCTTATTCGGTGGTTGGCGAAAACTGGGTTTCTACTCGCGATTGCTACGAGGGCGACGGTGATTTTATTCCAGCAGGAACGCTCTTTAAAAATAGCGCGTTTGCCAATTCAAACGGTTTTTCTGCCGATCTTACTAAAGGTCTAACCAATGCATGGTATACCACGATCGATAGAGATCCATTTGATAGCGGAACTAATGTTGGGCCTCGCTGGCGACTAAAATCGAACAAGTTTGGTCAAGATGTGCCTTCGTTAGAGATCCCATTTGCATCCTGCACACCGCCACCCTATAACCACGATAGCTATAAATACGTTGTGGGAACTGAAACTAGGACAACCATTAACTTATTGGACTACCGTGATGGTGAAGAATCGCCGTTAAGTACCAGTGAAGGCTGGGTGGATGCGAGCAAAAACTCGGTCAATATCGGCGCCTCAAATAGAACCGATGAAGGAAATGGTACGTCAATCAATGGATTGCCTTTGACAGAGGACTTTGATCTTGCGGTTTATATCAAAGGGGATGCGAAAGGGACTCGAATCTACAATGCGACACTAAATATAGATTATTCCCCAGTAAATTTGGGAGGTGACAGCGATGAGGGCTTATAAATTTAGCATTAATACCATTACCTGCCTTTTGTGCCTTACCGTCACACCTGGGCTACTGGCGGCGCAAAATACGTTTGTTCAACGACACACATTCAGTGTCATGGATGTGCAGGGGGGTAAGGACAATGCCACTTACGCAGAGGATCAATCCGTTATATGTGGTATGACTGACAGTACGTACAGCGTATGCCCAGATGGTGCCGCACAACAGGTAACGGATAACGAGGGGATTACACTTTATCCTATTGAGAGTAATTTTGGATACGTTGTATCAGATTTTGTTGGTGCAGCACCACGTACATTTGATGAAGACTACGCCGAAGGCTTTGCAGGGAATATTAACGATGACACCTATGGTGATGGCGTTGCTATTGCTAATGTCGAAACGAACTTATTTAAGACTCGAGATGGTTACGGAACTTGGTGTTCTGGGGTTGGTGGGTCAAGTGTGAAGTGTTCATCTGAACATTATGTGGTGATGGAACATGTGCTTAGCTGTAATGTATCGGTGCCTTACTCCACAACAGAAATCCAGCGAGATCTACTTGATCCTGCTACCGGTCAGATTGTCGATAATTGCGTGAATAATAAATTGAGTGATGTGCTGAAGATCGTACGTAATTTTGAGGTGACGGAAGAAGTATTAACATCGATGGTGCCAGGGGAGCAAATGGACGCTAATGAGTCAACGGTTCAGCACGATATTGCCGTAGGTAAGGATTATTCCATTACGCTAAAAGATGATGGAAAACCGTTATATCGCTGGGGGAACTTAATAAAGCGGCCTAACGACGTTCGCCTTTATGCCAGAATGGCATTGCCACAATTATGGAAGGATAACCCTGAAACCGCTTACCCAGTAAGCAGTGCAACGTTGACGATTACCCATTCAATCACAAATAATCCGAACGACCAGATTCGTCCAGAAGATATGGAGAATGAAGCAGCAACTGGACGGCTACCTAGCTACCTAGCCATCGGTTCAAACTGGCAGTCGGTACGTGATTGTTATGAAGGTGATGGTGACTTTATTCCTGCGGGTACGCTGTACAAAAATGCATCTTTTGGACAGTCGGATGCGTTTTCTAGCGATTTAATTTCCGGTATGACCAATGCTTGGTATACCAGTATCGACCGTGACCCATTTGAAGCGGTTGAGTCTGTAGTTGGACCGCGATGGCGTCTAAAAGCCAATAAATATGGGCAGGATGTGCCAAGCCTCGAGATTGCAAATACCAGCAGCGAATGTACTACGCCACCATTTGATAAGGAGGATCAAAAATACTCAACGGGAGATTACACAACAACCACGATTGATCTTCTGGATTTTAAAGGTGTGTCACCACTATCAACGAGTCGAGGATGGGTCGATGCGAGTCAAAATAGCATTAATCTTGGAGCCGATGGTTCACCAGTCGCGACGAATGGGGTCTCAATAAACGGATTGCCATTAACTCCAGACTTTGATCTTGCTGTTTACGTGAAAGGGGACAAGAAAGCGGTGAAGATCTTTAACGCTGAATTGGTTATCAACTGGGATGACTTACAATAATAAAAGGTCATACTATGAGCAGCTATGTAAATGAATCATGCAGTATGGGCTACTGTCGGGCGATAGGGAACAACTTAGTGATAAGACTAGTCGTAACGACTGTTTTGCTCTTGTTCTCTATCGGTTTCGCGGGAGCTACCACCACAGTTCAGCCAAAAGGTGGCAGTGACCACACTTATAAGCAACAAGCGGGAAAACCGGTTAGTGGTGAATACGAAAAGACAAAGCATGCTTTATATAGCGAAGACTTCGCGACCTTAGAAAAGTTAGTTTCCAATCAGCCAGAATGGATTAACCAGATTGACCCTGTAACAGGACAAACTCTACTGGGGAGTGCAATTTTACAAGCTCACGAATCCGCTGTTCGGAGCTTGATAAAATATGGGGCAGACATCAACGCTGTAAATCGCCGAGGGCAGACGCCGTTGATGCTTGCAGCCGAGGTGGGGAATGAGATTCTTGCTAAGCAGTTGATTGATCTAGGTGCAGCGTTAAATAAACGCGACCAACGCTCTAGAACGGCACTTTATACCGCAATCCAATTAAAACATAATAAAGTGGCCAAGGTTCTTATTCATATGCGTGCTAACGTGCACCTAGCAGCAGACCAAGGGCAGTCACCATTGTTTATTGCGGTCAAGCATGGCGATAAAGCTTTGGTTGCAGATTTATTAATGGCGGGCGCGCAGCCTAACAGCCAGAATGATAAAGGACAAACTGTGTTAGCGGCCTCTATTGCTAGACAAAGTCCCGAAATCACCAGTTTGTTGATTGAGGCCGGAGCCGAAATTGACGGACCTGACGCACAAGGACGGACGGCGCTTCATTATGCCGCCGAAGAAGGTGATGGCAAGCTGGTCGTCATGTTGTTGAGAGA
The DNA here is from genome assembly GCF_002608565.1 of Vibrio sp. PID17_43. GTDB lineage: Bacteria > Pseudomonadota > Gammaproteobacteria > Enterobacterales > Vibrionaceae > Vibrio. The sequence goes on along the minus strand of NZ_LIXM01000001.1, from coordinate 161,754 downwards.
AGGTGTTAATATTCAGCCTCGTGACAATTACAGCTACAATCCTTTGCACTTAGCGGCGATGAATGGAAACCTTGCGGCTACACGATTATTAGTCGAAGAGGGGGCAGAGGTTAACAGTATGCAACGTCATAATTTTACGCCACTGATGTTGGCCGCTCAAAATGGTCATGTCGCTGTCGTCAGTTATCTATTGGGTCTAGAAAATACCCTAGTAAACGCACAGAATGTAGGTGGAGTCACTGCCTTGATGATGGCGGCTGGTGGGGGATTCAGTGGGGTCACTGAATTACTGCTTGAGAACAAAGTCGATTTGAACAAGGTGAATACTCCAGGATGGAATGCGTTGTTCTATGCTATCGCAGGACGGCATTCGAGTACCTCTGCTCAATTGATCTCTGCTGGAGTTAACCTGGATTGGCAAGACCAAAATGGTGCAACCGCGCTTCTCTTAGCGTCAGGAAATCATCAAAACGATACGGTAGATTTGCTGTTGGACAGCGGCGCCAAAATTGAGCTTTCGGATCGACAGGGACTCACTCCATTAATGGCCGCTTCGCTGACAGGATCTTCTGAGTTGGTGCGCTTACTTATACAAAAAGGAAGTAAAATAGCAACGAAGGATACGCTAGGACGTACCGCATTACATTGGGCTGCTCAAGGAGGTAACGTTAACGTACTTGCCGAGCTGATTCAGGCGGGGGCAGAGGTTAATACTCTTGATCATGACCAACGAACACCACTGATGAATGCGGCGGTAAAAAATCACATTGAAGCTGTAGACTTATTGATGAAACTCGGGGCTGATAAAACGATAAAAGATCGGCAAGGGAAGACAGCTGCTGACTGGGCGTTGTTTAAAGGTAACAAGCAAATTGCTAAGCAAGTTGGAATATCACACTGAAGTGCTACTAGGCCATGGCTTATTAGGTATAATTTGCGAGAAATACGCTTAGCTAGATAATTTTGTCCCATTTGGTTCGATAAAGCAGCAATTTGTTGTTTTTTATACCAAACGGATTAAAAGGGCGTTATTTTCTTTGACTATCCCACATAAATCGTTAAAGTACGCGGCATCAGAAAGGCGGTAGCCTCGAAGATACCTTTCAAATGTTTCTGTTTAGAAACGACAAAATGGCGCCTTGGCAGAGTGGCTATGCAGCGGATTGCAAATCCGTGGACCTCGGTTCGACTCCGGGAGGCGCCTCCATTTCTATTCATCCTGATTTCAATCTACCTAATATCGCAGTTAAAGCACTAATCTGTAACATATGTGAACTAGACTGTATCAAATTGTAACATCATACTCTTCACTCGTTAGTCTCTCTATTTATTACTGATTTTCTACCCTAATCGATTTTCGTTGCGATTGTGACTGAACAATGTGTCCACTTAGCTCTTCTATTACATATTCAAGTTTTAATAAATCAATAACTTAACCGATGGCATGCTCTATGCCTTAGTGATGGTGAAACGAAAGTCGTATCACGCTTTCACTCTTTTAAAGGCAATGAATGACATATGGACCTTCGTCAAGTTTTAGAAGTGTTCTAAGGAGTAGATTATGAAACCTGATAAGCCAGATCTCTGGCATACGATGACGAGCTTTATTTTTGCAGCTTTTACGAGTGTTTTGATTGGTAGTTCTGCATTTGCGACACCAACTGATGGGGTGTTTGAGCTAGAGCCAAACGCAAACGCTGTTGATGATTCAGGAGTTGGTGCACCCGACGATTGGGGAACTCCGCCACTCGCTGGCTCTGCACAAGTCTTTAGCTTTGAAGATGATACCGCCACCCCAGACACGATATTTACCGGGGGTAAAAAAGACATACAAGACATCCCACAGTTAGGTTGGAAGACCGGGTCTGTCCTCGATAAAGGGGACATTCATCATGCGTATGCAGCGGCTTATATTATCAACAATGAACTTATCTTAACCTTTGGTGCAAACCGCTTCGGCAATAGCGGCGACGCCTTTTTAGGATTTTGGTTTTATCAAGATTCTGTTGGAACGAATCCTGACGGTACGTTTTCCGGTGAACACGTCGCGGGTGACTTACTTATCCAAGTAAATTACTTACAATCGGCGAATGCTGGACCTGAGATTTTGGTTCTAGAATGGGATACAACTTGTAACAAAGCTGCGAGTAATAATCCACAAGATGGACAGTGTGCAGCTGCAAACCTTCGTTTAAAAATTAGAACCAATGCACTATGTGCTCCGGGAAATCAATTGGTTTGTGCTTCTACAAATACGTCTGATGCAACTTCGCCATGGCCGTATACTCCTAAAGATGGTGTAGACGATGTTTTCCCTCCGGAAACCTTCTTCGAAGGGGGCGTAAATATTACACAGCTTCTTCAAGCGGACACCTGTTTTAGTGCTTTTGCCGCAGAGACGCGTGCATCAAGTAGTGTTACAGCGCAGTTGAAAGACTTTGTCGTTGGAGACTTTGAGTTATGTAGTGTAGATATTACCAAAACGTGTAATCAAGCGATTGTGAACGCGACTGAAGACGGCTATATCTATAACTATAGCGGTAACGTTATTAATGATGGTGTAGGCACACTATATGACGTAGTCGTTGAAGATCTGGAAGCGGGTACCACTCACAGTCTTGGTAGTATTGCCTCAGGTCAGAGTGCAAGCTACTCAGGAAGCTTTGAGAGTACAAGTAATGGTCTAACCAACACTGTAAAAGTCACCGCTGCCGCAACACCTGGTGGACAAGCAACGATTACGGATACTGCCAGCGATCCTTGTGAGAAAATACCGTTATCAGCAATGATCAGTGTGAATAAATCATGTACCAGCGGATTCAAACAAACCTCGAGTGGCATTGTTGCCGAAGTAAGCTTCTCTGGCATGGTTTGCAATACAACGCCAGATTTGACGTTGGTTAACGTTTCTGTTGTGGATGACTCAGGCACGCCGAGTGATACCTCAGATGACGTTGTAGTACTGAGCAATGTCGTGCTCGGGCCTCCAAATAGTGGTAACGAGTGTAGCTCATACAGTGGTAGCTATATTCCTAAAGCGTTTAGCAATTCACAAACGCAATCATTCCGAGACACGGTCACAGCGGTTGGCTTCTTGAAGATTGATGGCACTAAGGGCACAGATACAGCCTCTGCTGATTGTAATATCTGTCCTGTACCAAGTAACTAAATGATGGCGTTAAAAAGCCTGGATGTTTCCAGGCTTTTTGTTCTTTGCCCGGTTTTTCTTTCCCTCCATAACTTCCGTGTTTGCCAGAATAGGGCTTTTAGCAGATCCTGCCTGTCTCAGCACAAGTCGTTTAACAGTAACCTATTGAGTATGAAAAACACGGAAGTGACTCTGCGGGGGAGAATTTAAACTAATTCGCTTTTTCAGATATTCAAAATAGCCAACTGACGCACCCAAATCTTTAGAGGTTACCGGATGTAGAAGTCTGACTGCACAATAATCCACTCTTTATCAATTATTGTCTGGGCCGAATAGAGAGTTATCAAAACGGGTTCTTTTTTTATTGTTGTGAAACAATATGAAAAATACGTTGCTTTTGTTTGTTTGTTTAAATTACACGATTCTTGCCAAAGTTACGAAAGTTAAGGCTTGTCTTATGGTTAAATATTGCTCCTACCCCTTTAGGGTAGTTTGATTCTGTAATTGATTTACATCATGTATTAATTTTCTTTCATAATTAACAATGCGCTCAGTGATAAGAACCTAACCCTTAGGAATTAGAATGAGCAAGTTGAAGCTAGTTGTCATCGGTAACGGCATGGTAGGCCACCGTTACATCGAAGACTTAGTCGACAAAACCGATGTTTCTAATATGGACATTACGGTTTTCTGTGAAGAACCTCGTGTCGCATATGACCGTGTACACCTTTCCTCTTACTTTTCTCACCATACTGCAGACGAGCTTTCCTTAGTAAAAGAAGGTTTCTACGAGAAGCACGGTATTAACATGTTGATCGGCGAACGCGCGATTAACATCAACCGTGAAAACCGCATCGTTTACTCAAGCACTGGCCGTGAAGTTCAATACGACAAGCTGATTCTTGCTACTGGCTCATTCCCATTTGTTCCACCTATCAAAGGTCACGAAAGCAAAGACTGTTTTGTTTACCGTACTATCGAAGATCTTAAAGCGATCGAAGCGTGTGCGAAGAAGAGCAAATCAGGCGTAGTTATCGGCGGTGGCCTGCTAGGCCTTGAAGCGGCAGGCGCACTGAAAGCGTTGGGTGTAGAAACACACGTTGTTGAGTTCGCACCAAAGCTGATGGCAGAGCAACTTGACCTTGCTGGTGGTAACCAACTTCGCCAAAAGATCGAGCGTATGGGCGTGAACGTTCACACCAGCAAGAACACGCTTGAGATTGCTGCAGAAGGTACAAGCGCTCGTAACGTTATGCGCTTTGCAGACGGTACTGAGCTAGAGACAGACTTCATCGTATTCTCTGCGGGTATTCGTCCTCAAGACAAACTTGCTCGTCAAATGGGATTAGATGTTGCTCCTCGTGGTGGTGTAGCGATCAATGACCACTGTCAAACATCGGATGATAACATTTACGCTATCGGTGAGTGTGCGTCTTGGAACGAAATGTTCTACGGTCTTGTGGCGCCTGGTTACAAAATGGCGACAGTTGCGGTTGATCACCTACTGGGTAATACAGAAAGCAAATTCCAAGGCGCAGACATGTCTGCGAAACTTAAATTGCTTGGCGTGAAAGTTGGCTCTATTGGTGATGCGAACGGTCGCACAGAAGGTTGTAAGAGCTACGTTTACCAAAACGAAGAGCAAGAAGTTTACAAACGACTTATCGTATCAGAAGACAATAAGAAATTGCTTGGTGCAGTGATGGTTGGCGATACGTCTGACTACGGTGATCTTCTACAGCTTATGCTGAATGAAATCGACCTACCTGAGCACCCTGACGCGTTGATCTTACCAGCACACGCAGGCGCAGAAAAACCGTCTCTGGGCGCAGACGCACTACCAGAGAGCGCAGTTATCTGTTCATGTTTCGATGTGACCAAAGGTAAGATCGCGCAAGCGGTGGCTGATGGTCATCACACATTGGGTGACATCAAAGCGATAACAGGTGCAGGTACAGGTTGTGGTGGGTGTATTCCTCTCGTGACTTCAGTACTGAACGCAGAGCTTGCGAAATCGGGTATCGAAGTGAAGAGCGACGTATGTGAGCACTTTGCTTACTCTCGTCAAGAGCTATTCCACTTGATCCGCATCGAAGAGATCAAAACGTTTGAAGAGCTTCTAGAGAAGTACGGTAAAGGTTACGGCTGTGAAGTGTGTAAACCACTGGCTGGTTCAATCTTGGCTTCTTGTTGGGGTGAGCACATTCTTAAGCCTCAATTGGTTAAGCTGCACGACACCAATGATAACTTCCTGGGTAACATCCAAAAAGACGGTACTTACTCTGTTATCCCTCGTATGGCAGGTGGTGAAGTAACGCCTCAAGCGCTGGGTGTTCTAGCGGCGGTTGCTGAGGAATACAACCTATACACTAAAGTGACAGGCGCACAGCGTATCGGTCTGTTTGGTGCTCAAAAAGACGATCTTCCACAGATCTGGCGCAAGCTTATCGATGCTGGTTTCGAAACCGGTCAAGCTTACGCAAAAGCGCTTCGTATGGCGAAGACATGCGTTGGCTCGACGTGGTGTCGTTACGGCGTTCAAGACTCTGTCGGTCTAGGCTCGTACATCGAGAACCGCTACAAAGGCATTCGTACCCCTCATAAGATGAAGTTCGGTGTTTCTGGCTGTACTCGTGAGTGTGCGGAAGCACAAGGTAAAGACCTTGGCATCATCGCGACTGACGCAGGTTGGAACATGTACGTATGTGGTAACGGCGGCATGAAACCTCGTCACGCAGACCTACTAGCAAGTGACCTAGATAAAGAAACGTTAATTAAGTACATCGACCGCTTCATGATGTTCTACATCCGCACTGCCGCGCCACTACAACGCACATCGGTTTGGATGGAAAACATGGAAGGTGGCGTTGACTACCTACGCGAAGTGATTGTTGAAGACAAACTTGGCATCAACGCTCAACTAGAAGAAGACGTAGCGAAGCTTGTAGACGAGTACGAGTGTGAGTGGACTGCGACCATCAATGATGAATCACAATTGAAACGTTTTGCACACTTCATCAACTCTGACAAACGCGATGACAACGTTGTGTTTGTACAAGAGCGTGAACAGCACCGCCCTGCAACTTTCACGGAGAAATACCCTGAAGTGAAAGGCGACATCCTACACGTAGCGATCACTGAAGCATAAGGAAGAGTTGATATGTCATTTGAAAAGATTTGCCAAATCAGCGATATCGTACCGGGCACTGGCATTTGTGCACTGCTTGGTGGAAAGCAAGTTGCCGTATTTCGTCCGACTGAAGCCGAAGAAGTTCTGGCTATCAGCAACACAGACCCGTTTTTTCAATCAAACGTGCTTTCTCGTGGTTTGATCTGTGAGCACCAAGGTGAGCTTTGGGTTGCAAGCCCACTTAAAAAGCAACGATTTAATTTAGCAACCGGTGTTTGCATGGAAGACGAGTATTTCAACGTGAAAGCGTACAAAGCGCGCGTGACTAACGGCGAAGTGGAAATTTCTGCATAAGCTCGATTTGAGTTCCCTCCTCTTTGGGGGAGGGAACTAACCGAAATCTAGATTTAATAGGCAAAGACTTTCCGTGGTTCATCTACGGGGACAGGGAAGCTAGGTGTTACTCATCGGTAAGTCTTTCTCTATTCAATCTTTAATTTTTAACTTTCACATTTTTGAATAAGGACACATTCATGTCTACTGACTTTAAGCCTGCAGAATTCGTGCAAACCATGATCAACGTGGGTGAAGCGAAAACCAACACTAGTACTCGCGATCTTCTTCTTCGCGGTACGATGGCTGGTATTATTCTTTCTCTGGCGGTTGTGGTCGCAATTACAGCGATGGTACAAACGGGTATAGGCCTTGTGGGAGCGTTGGTCTTCCCTGTCGGTTTTGTGATTCTCAGCGTCATGGGTTACGATCTAGTGACAGGTGTTTTCGGCCTTGCACCATTAGCGAAGTTCGAAAATCGTCCTGGCATAACGTGGAGTCGCATCTTCCGTTGTTGGGGGCTTGTTGGTTTGGGTAACCTAATCGGTTCTCTGATCGTTGCTTACCTAGTGGCTATCTCTTTGACAGGCAACTTTTCTCTAGAACTGAATGCAGTAGCGAAGAAATTTGTCGCTGTTTCTACTGCACGTAGCCTTGGTTTCGAGAATATGGGTATGGACGGATGGATCACGTGTTTCGTGCGCGGTATCTTCTGTAACCTGATGGTGTGTCTAGGTGTTATCGGCAACATGACAGCGCGTTCAGTTTCTGGTCGCGTAGCGATGATGTGGTTCCCGATCTTCATCTTCTTCGCACTAGTATTTGAACACACAGTAGTAAACATGTTCCTATTCCCACTGGGTATGATTCTAGGTGCGGATTTTGGCATTGCGACATGGTTGAACTTCAACCTAATTCCAACAATCCTAGGTAACATTGTTGGTGGTTTAGTTATGACATGTATTCCACTGTACCTAACTCATGCTAAAACTGCGCCATCTATCAATGCGCAAGACGAAGTAAAAGCAGAACCTTCAATGGCGAAATAATTCGCTTGTGCTAGCCCCACCTTTAGATAGATGGGGCCATGCTTTAATCTTAACTTTCATCTGTTATTTAATTGTTTTGGCGATAAAAAGTAATCACTCTTTAGAGTAGTTTGAATCCTAATTGGATCATGTGAGTGTTACTTTTTATATCTAAATTTACCGATAGGCATTGATATGACTACAGTTCATTCATCTTTAAACCACGGCTTTGTTTCACTAGTGGGCGCAGGGCCTGGCGATCCTGATTTGCTCACAGTCAAAGGCTTAAAAGCGATTCAAGCGGCTGAAGTTGTTGTGTATGACCGATTAGTGTCGAAAGACATTCTTGAGCTAGCGCACGCATCAGCAGAGATGATCTATGTAGGTAAAAAACTAGACTTTCATTGCGTACCACAAGATCAAATCAACCAAATCTTGGTACAAAAAGCGCAAGAGGGTAAGCGGGTGGTGCGCCTAAAAGGTGGCGATTCGTTTATTTTTGGCCGTGGTGGTGAAGAGCTAGAAGAGTTAGCCGAGTTTGGCATCAAATACGAAGTGATCCCGGGTATTACGGCAGCTGCAGGTGCGACAGCTTATGCGGGTATTCCTTTGACGCATCGCGATCACGCACAGAGTGTTCAATTTATTACAGGACACGTGCAAAAAGATGGTCGTGAGATTGAATGGCACTCATTGGCACAGTCAAATAACACACTTGTGTTCTACATGGGACTAAAACAAAGTGGTCAAATCATGGATAAGCTGATCACGCATGGTTTAGATCCAGAAATGTCGTGCGCTATCATCGAAAATGGTACGCGACCAGAGCAACGTGTGTTCCAAGGGAAGTTGAGTGAATTAGCAAATATGGCTGAGAAAGCCGTAAGCCCAGCGTTGATAGTGGTTGGTAGTGTTACTCAGTTACACAATAAATTGGATTGGTTCTGCAAACATTAAGTTTCATAATACCAAGCCTCGTAATCACTAATCTTCACAATACTGAAATTTATAATAACTAATCTTAATAGCAGCCAAGTCTAATAATAACTTGGCTTCGACATTGTTAAGTATTAAATGGCACAGGGGCTGCGTTTCTGCTGCATTTCTCTTTTTCGCATTGGCATCTCATCAATGAGGTTATTGATGAATTGCCAATCGGTTTTTGCGCCCCAGCGGTGTTTTTCTTCACCGTCTTTTCCTAATAGAATTGCGGTGTGCTGTCCTTGTTTTACTTGGTAGAGTTTGGCAAGCATCTTCAAATCGAATTCTTCTTTTAACCATGCCGGTTGAGTAAACCCATCTTCAGCAATAACCAGTGTGACAATGTCACGGTCTTCGAGTTCGCATTCGTTCATTAAGGCTTCGAGTAAAAACTGCTTCACGTGGTCATCATTGCTCGGCGCAAAATACAGCACACTTCGATGCGGCCAGTGTTGATCATGTGACGGATAGCCAAAAGCAGCAGTGGACACTAGGCACGTAACCAATAGAGCGAGTACTTTGTGTATCATGGCATTACTCCTATAAACGTGAACAACAGGTCTGGTCACGTCTGTAAACCAAGTTACTCTAGCTGAACTGAATCTATGAGCAGAGCACCTTGAGATTACTTGTATACATACGTAAGTTTAGTGGAAATCGCTCATTGTGCTTTTGGGCAAAGTCGCTTAGGGTATGCAGCAAAAGATAAGGTGTACGAAATAGATGAGTTCGGAAAATAAACAAACAGTCGCGATTCTTGCTGATGTGCAGAATGTGTATTACACCTGCCGAGAAGCGTATCGAGCAAATTTTGACTACAACCAGTTCTGGTATGTGGCGACACAAGACAAACATGTGGTCAGTGCTCGCGCTTATGCTATTGCTAGTAATGATCCTAAACAGCGTCAATTCCACCATATTTTACGTGGTGTGGGTTTTGAAGTGATGTTAAAACCGTTTATTCAGCGTAGAGATGGTAGCGCTAAAGGGGATTGGGATGTTGGCATCACGCTCGATGCGATAGAGATTGCTCCAGAGGTAGACGAAGTGATACTGGTTTCTGGTGATGGTGATTTTACGATGTTAGTTGAACGTATCCAGCAACGTTTTAATAAGAAAGTCACCGTTTATGGCGTACCTAAGCTCACTTCTCAGACTCTCATAGATGCGGCGGACAGCTTTATTGCAATAGAAAATGATTTTTTGCTGTAATTGCTTTTTCTGTAATAGCTTATTTGCGGTGATGCATTTTAAGAACAGAGGTGAATTGTTCGCACAAGCAATTCACCTCTGTGATGTCGTAGAACTAAGGAAAGTCGACACTCGGTCAGCTCTACGGATTCACGAAAGTCATTAACTTTGCTCACTAACCTCACTTTCTACCGCACTATCAGCACCTTGCTCAGTCGCTTGGTTTTGCTCTTCTGCTTCCATTTTTGCACGTTCAGCTTTAGAGATGTAACGGGGCTTGTTGCTTTTGTGCAGTTTTGAATTCTGCTTTTTTAGCTTTGATTTTAAAATTTGGTTGATTTTCTTCTTGCGGTTCATGGTGTTGGTCCTTTAATTTAGCGGGGCAGAATAGTGATTTTTCCGCTAAGTTACAAGCCTAATGGATACCCTATGAGAACACTTAATACAGAGCGCCTAATACTACGTCTTGTTAGTGTAGAAGATGCGCCGTTTATTTTAGAGCTCTATAACCATCCAGATTTTTATCGCTTTGTCGGTGACAAGCAAATTCGTACCTTAGATGAAGCACAACGTTACATCGAATTGAACATGCTACATATGCAAAAACTTAAAGGCGTGAGCTTGCTGGTGGTTGAAACTAAAGATGACAACCAACCAATAGGTATATGCGGGTTAGTGAAGCGTGATACATTGACTGCTCTTGATATTGGCTACGGATATTTGCCAACGGCTTATGGCAAAGGTTATGCAATCGAAGCGGCGAAAGCTGTCGTTAAATTTGCCCGCGATGGAATGAATATAGAAAACCTTGTTGCTATCACCAAAAATGACAATATTCGTAGTATCAGTTTGCTTAAAAAGCTCGGCTTTCAGTATCAGCGTGTGGAACAGCAGTACGATAATGGACGGACGTTACAACTTTACTCGATGAAACTGTGAATCTAGGTTAGTTAATGAGCGAGATTTTATTAGGCAAACTTGCCACAGAATTGAAAACGGTAAAAGCCATGATTGAGGTGTATTGCCACGATCATCATGGCACAAAAGGCGAGTTGTGCTCAGCGTGTCGTAAATTGTTGGATTATGCAGAGGTTCGCTTAGATCGCTGTCCTTATGGTGAAGATAAGCCTGCGTGCAATAAATGTCCGATTCATTGTTACAAGCCGGAGCCGAAAGAGCTGATGCGTTTGGTGATGCGTTACTCCGGACCGCGGATGCTAATACACCATCCCATTTTAGCGATTAGGCATTTGGTGCATGAAAAGCGGAGCGTTCCTGAAAAACCTATTGCCAATGCATCGAATCGCCACAGAAGAGCAGCACAAAAAAAACGAGAGCATTGAGCCCTCGTTTTCGTTTGAATTAAGATTATAGGCCTGCAGCCATTTGATGTTTTGATTTCGTCGCTGCCAATAACATGTAGATACAGGTCGCAAGCAGAGCAGCGAATAGGTAACCCAATAAGCCGTGCATTTGCCCCATAAATTTATCTGCAACCACAGGGCCAGCGACAGAACCAACGCTGTAGCTAAATAACATCACCTGAGCGGCTGATACGATAAAGCGCTCATCCAAACCCTCACAACCTAAGTTAATCGCAATCGGGTAAAGTGCAAATGTTGCCATACCCAATAAGAATAGTGATGCCGCAAGCACTACCGCTGACGATGAGATGAATGTCAGGCCGATAGAGAAAATACCAAGAATACAGAAAAACGCCATTAGCACGGTACGGCTCATGTATTTGTTTAACGCTGTCACCATAGGTTGAACTAACATGCCGCCTAGGATCACGAGCGCCATCAAAGTGCCAATGTCTTGGTGGCTAATTTTACGGTTTGCAAGCTCTACAGGCATTAGGCCATAAATAGCACCAAGTGTTAGGCCGGAAACCACACAACCAATGATCGCCGCATGGTTTAGTTTAGAGATTTGCTTAAGTGATAGCGCTGTTGATTCTTGGCTATTTGGTTGTTCACAATCGATGAACATCAATACCAAGATTGCCATTAGGATCAGTGTGATGATCGCAATAAAAGGCACACCGCCGCTAACGCCAAGAATCCCAATGCCAAACTGACCTAGTGCTGAGCCTCCGTACAGTGACAGCATGTATAGGCTTAATCGTTTTGCACGTGATGATTCATCACCGGCCATCAACCAAGATTCAACAATAACAAATACACCAGCGACGGCAATACCAGCAACAAAACGTGCAAAAAGCCAAACTACACCGTTAGGTACAATAGGCAATACAACGATAGTTAGTGAGAATGCCGCTAAGCAACCTACAAACGCTTTGCGGTGACCAACACTGTGCACGATGCGTTCAAAGAACATTGCACCGATCAGTAGACCGCCATAAAACACACTCGCCAACCAACTCGCATAATCAGCAGAGATGTTGTATTCACCAAGCATAAGAGGGATCAAGCTCATCAAATAGCCTGACGCCACTGCATAAAGAGACAGTGCTACGACAGGAACTGTGACTCGTGGCGATGCAGCAGGAATGGCTGTGTTTTCCAATGTTTTGCGCCTATAAGTTAAGTAAAATTTAGGGGTTAATTGGCGCGAATATGAGTCTAATTAATAGGCAAGTAAAACGATAATTTTCTTTCGTGTCGACAAAAGAAATTTATCGATATTCTATAAAGAATTACTGTATAAAAACGCCAGCCCGTAAACAGACTGGCGAATGGGGTTATTTACTAAGTGCTTGATTTAACCACTGTTCAAATTGAGATTTTGGCAATGCGCCATTGATCATATCGACGCGTTGACCATTTTTATAAACCATAATTGTTGGGATACTACGAATGCCAAATTGTGCAGCGAGTTGTTACTCTGATTCTGTATCAATCTTGACAAAACGGACGTTTCCGGCTCGATCTTGAGCGACATCAGAGAAAACAGGGGCAAAGCCGACGCATGGATTACACCAAGGGGCCCAAAAATCGACCACGACTGGTGTGCGACTTTGTAACAGCGCAGAAAAGTTTTCGAGCGTTCCCTCAATTGGCGCGCCATCGAACAGCGCAGCCTTACACTTACCGCAGTTTGCTGACTCTGCGACTCGCTCATTGGGAACACGATTTAAACCGCCACAAGACGGACAACGAGTTTTAAACGATGACATGACTTCTTCCTTTATGACAACTTGATGAAAACATGACTTATCAGCCAGCCTCATTATTTGTATACTTATTATGTTATATCCGAATTACTGAGAAATTGTGCTCAGAAAAGCGACTTAGTTCGACGCCCTTGGGTATAGTTTGCCGAAAAATGGAACGGCAAGTTTGTATTGGGACCTGATTAGGTTCTAAGAAATTTCATTTAAATACAACAATAAATAGGTCTGTGATGACAAATTACTATGCTGAAATCACTGGTTGGGGAAAGTGTCTCCCACCAGCCACGCTCTCTAACGATGACCTCAGTACTTTTCTCGATACATCAGATGAATGGATTCGTACCCGCACTGGCATTGAAAATCGTCGCATTAGCCATGTAAATACGTCGGATATGGCCACCGTGGCAGCACAGCATGCAATGGCCTGTGCAGGTGTAGAGGCGAGCGATATTGACTTGATCATTGTTGCGACATGCTCACCCGATTCTCTTATTCCAAATATTGCTTCTAAAGTGCAGCAAAACCTAGGCATTCGTTCAGCTGCCGCATTTGATTTAAACGCAGCGTGCACTGGGTTTGTATACGGTCTTGAAACGGGCACGCGTCTGATTCAATCAGGTAACTACCGTAATGCCATTATCATTGGTGCAGAGCGTCTTTCTTTCTATATCGACTGGGCAATGCGTGATACCGCCGTATTGTTCGGGGATGGTGCTGGCGCTGTGGTTCTAACGCGCACTGAGCAAGAAGTAGGTCTACTGCAATCGCAAATTGGCTGTGATGCAAAAGGTCGTGACATTCTCTCTGTACCTAAGTTTGGTACTTGTATGGATCGTTTCGCAGAAGATAATGGTTACTGGGATTTTAACTTTGTTGGACAAGAGATATTTAAGCGCGCAGTGAAAGGTATGGGCTTAGCGGCGAAAACTGTATTGAAAGCATCGCAGCTAACCACTGATCAAATTGATGTGGTTATTCCTCATCAAGCGAATATTCGTATTATTCAAACATTGTGTGATTTATCTGGCATTCCGCAAGACAAAGCGTTTGTGAATATTCAAAACTATGGCAACACTTCTGCTGCGACCGTGCCAATTGCGTTGTGTGAGGCTGTAGAGCAAGGCCGGGTGAAACCGGGCGACAACATGTTACTCGCGGCGTTCGGCGCTGGTTTAACATGGGGTGCTACGGTACTGAAGTGGGGAGACAGCGTAACGCCTGTCGCGGAAAGTGATGCCGCTCTGCCAGAATGCGATAAATCTGCACTGGAGCTTTTAGAGCGTGCAATCAAGTTATGTAATGAGCGTCCTCGTGGCGATGAAGCATAATCAATACTGTAGGTAATCAAAAGGGAGCATAACGCTCCCTTTTTTGTTCGTTGATTCACGGATTATTTTCTTGCTAGTTTATGGTGAGCTCGTGAGAAGTGATCCGCACAGAATGCACCAACGATAGAGAGTTCTCCCGCTAAACAAAGCGCAGCAGCCACTTCCGCTAAGGCTTTGGCTTTACCGTTTCCATGTAACCCCAAAATATCAAGACATGCTTTTTGTGTAGGTAGTCCCGTCCCGCCACCTACGGTGCCGACCATGATGTTGGGCAATGTTACCGATGCATACAGGTCACCTTGTTGGTCTATGTCCATGCGAGTAATTCCGATGGCAGACTCAGCCACGCACGCGGCATCTTGGCCACAAGCGATATAAAGGGCAGTTAGGGCATTTGCATAGTGCGCATTGATTCCGATGGTACCACTAAGCAATCCTCCAACCATGCTCATTTTTCCAAACTTAACCATGTTTTCTGGCGTGGTGTGGAGATACTTTTTCACTAATTCCGCAGGGATAGTCACTTCTGCAGAGACTTTTTTCCCCCGAACCGAGCGCAGCGTATGCGCATTCGCTTTTTTATCACCAGATAAGTTACCGTCTAAGAATGCATCGACGGGGGCGATAGGGCAGTGTTGCAAAATATAGTGAAATACTTTGTGCGTTGCGATGGTCACCATATTTTGGCCAGAGGCATCACCTGTTACATATTCAAACACGAGGTAAACATGATTACCTTCTATGTTGACATTAATGTCTTTGAGTTTGCCGTGCGTCGTCGTAGATTCCGCTTCTTTGCGCAATATGTCATATTGTGTCACGACCCAACTGACAAATTGAGCCGCTTCCGCTATTGACACAAAGGCGAAGACCGGAGTTCGAGTCACTCCCTCGCTGATCAACAGTGTACTCGCGCCGCCAGCAGCGGTAATGAGATTGGCACCACGGTTGTAAGATGCCACCAACGCCGCTTCTGTTGTCGCTAACGGAACCAAGTAGTCGTCATTGGCAAACAATCCGTTAATACGAAGAGGACCTGCAACTCCGACAGGAACGTTCACGGTACCGATAAAGTGCTCAATATTATTTGCATAGTCGTCGTAATGAGATTGTGTGAAAGGATCGAGCAGGAGATCTTTGTCCGTTATGGACGCCAGAACGTTCCAGCGACGGTTAACCAGTTTGTCAGACAGTCCAGCACTCAAGCACAGTTTTCTTACTACTTTATGGTATTTCGGTTCTAATGCCGATTGTACTTTTTCGCAGGTTTCAATATTAGAGAGTGTGGAATGACTCCTTTTACTGTCTAAATTCAATTTCGGCATATCAGTATTCCATTCTTTGTTTGGCTTGGAATAATAGTGATACAACACTATGTATTCGTCATGCAACCGCAGGGCTTTAGGGACTTGAGGCGTTGTGCTTAAACTTGACTAAAATATTACAATTGTTGCTGAAATTGGAAAGCAATAATCGGTCAGAAATCTGGTCATAACTTATTGACCCGGTGTGAAAGTCGCACGATTTTCTATTTGGTTTCAATTCTTACAAGGTCAGTTATGAAAGCAAGCTTCAGATAATGTAAAAGTTGTGCAAATTACTTTCGTTGCATTCATTCAGCCCACAAATTTATGAGTTGAACCCTGATAAGGACGGTATATTCTTAAGTTGTTCTATCTACTTTATGACAAGGGGATGATATGTCCGAGAACGAACAAGAAAAACAGCCAATGGAAATCGCTGCGAACCAGAATAAAAATAAGAAAGATAAAGTGAAAATGGTGACTAATTGTTTCCTCTTGTTTATCGTTGCGATGCTCATGTTTAGCATTGTTTCTGACCGTATTATCCCTATCACCGATAACGCGCGTGTGAAAGGGTATATCGTGCCTATCAAACCTCAAGTCTCTGGAAATGTATTAGATATTAGAGTGAGACCAAATCAATTGGTAGAAGAGGGGGATGAGCTTGCAATACTTGATAAATCAGATTACGAGATTGCGGTCAAACAAGCGGAAGAGAATTTAGAAATCGCAGGTCAAAATGTAGGAGCCCAAACCGCTTCTATTGCTTCGGCTCAAGCGCGACTCACCTCTGCAATCGTCGAGCGCCAAAATACGGAAGCGCAGGCAAATCGTATTTTGGCGATGGCCGAGAAAGGGGTCGTTTCAAAATCTGATGCAGACAAAGCGAGAGCAGCATTGGCAACAGCACGTGCAAATGTTGTGAATGCAGAAGCGGATCTTGAAAAATCGAAACAGCAATTGGGCGCGGAAGGAGAAGAGAATAGTCAAGTGAAAGCGGCATTGCTCGCCCTTGAACAAGCACAACTGAATTTAGAACGTACAGTCATTCGTGCACCAACACAAGGCGGGGTATCGAATTTTAGTTTAACCGAAGGCTTCTACGCATCGGCAGGTCAACCGATAATGACGTTTGTTTCTACAGAGGATATTTGGATCGAAGCCTATTTTCGTGAGAATAGCTTAGGCAACGTAAGTATCGGTGATGAGGTTGAGATCGCCTTAGATTTCGCTCCGGGTAAGGTCTTCAAGGGAAAAGTGAGTAGCATCGATTGGGGGGTTGATTGGGGGCAAAACCAGCAAGCCGGCAAACTTGCTCAAGCGAACCAACAAACTGGTTGGCTCCGTCAAACACAAATGTTACCCATTGCGATAGAGTTCGATAGAGAAGAAGTACAAGGTATGCTTCGGGTTGGTGGTCAAGCCGATGTCATCGTCTATAGTGGAGATAATGTCGTATTCAATACGATAGGCAAGTTATGGATTCGACTGCTAAGTGTGCTTTCTTATGTCCGATAATTTGCGCTTAGATACCGCGATACAACGCCGGATTTTACGCTTTACCGTTGGTGTTGGTTTAGCGGTGTTTCTCGCCGCTTGGCTTAACTGGGCTCTGGCGTTTGTCGCGCCGGTGTTTACCGCAAAGTTTCTGATAGATAAGCCAAATCTTCATAAAGAAACCGTGTATGAGCTATTGTTGGCTTTAATTGCCACGATGGGATTAGGTTTGCTCTTATCAGGGGGGATCACACACTACCCCATCGTGTTGCTAATGGCGGTCGGATGGATGATGCTGTGGGGATATTACTTGTTTACAAACCCCAAATGGAATTTGTTTGCGACCATACTCATGATAGCGGTATTAATGTTGCCATTTATGGCGATAAATAATCCTGCGGTTTCAGTTTTTCTTGCTGGGGGCTTGGCAACATCAGGTGCAGTATCGGTGCTTATTTTTGCTCTGGTGCATATTTATTTACCGGAGCCGAGCAGTGAATTCGCGGGCTATGCAGAGCCACCAATGTCTAAACAACAACGCTGGTATGCGGCATTTCGAGCGATGCTGATTTCATTTCCTTTGGTGTGCTTTTTCTTTATCTTTCAAATATCAGAAGCGTTGCTAACAATGATGTTTGTTGCGCTGCTGTCACTGATGATTACATCAGAAAAATCCGTAAAATTAAGTGTATTCTTGGTTATCAGCAATGGGATTGGTGGTCTATTGGCGATACTGGCATTTACGATACTCGCCATCGTTCCAAACCTATTTTTTTACACCGCTTTTATTGCTTTATTGGCGGTGTTAATTGGAACCAAAATTTACACTGTCCCGGAAAAGGCACCAATCTTTGCCACCGCATTCAGCACGTTATTGGTATTGATCGGTAGCACGTTGATGAGCTCTGGTGATATCGACAGCAATACATTTGTCCGAATCTTTCAACTTGTGGTGGTCAGCTGCTATATGATCTTTGCCTCTCTGTTGTTAGAAACTCGGCAGTGGAAATTTTTGCAAACATAGTACTTACCCAAATTGGTATAACGCTTAATTTCCTAGTAAAGCGATAAATGCTCTAACTACAGCCGCGATAAATGACACTTACACTTGTAAATTTTCTACGTGATGAGGATGTTCGCACGCATGCCTAATACTGATATCCCATTAGTTCATTCGGAAGAAGTAAAACTGTTTGCTATCATGCTTAAAGAAATTGATGGCGACATTCACGCTTTGCTTGAGTCCGCGCGAATGCCGCAAGATATTCTTATCAATAAGGCACTAAATGCATTTGTTCCTGAAAGCGCATTGAAATCTGTTTTTCAAACATTAGGGGAAAACGCGCCTCCCGAGAAGTTCGCTTTGCTGATGTGGACGTTGTGTCATGATATCTATGTGCCTCGATTTGCAAATCGAGTGACTCAAGTACATTCGCTAAAAGCGGCATTACAAGAGATTGCTGAATTATTGGCTCAGGTTTCAGACAGTGTAAAGCTGACTACCCAAGAAAGAGCAGGCCGGTGGTGGTTAGTGAGAGAAAAAGAGCAGGCTGATCGAGAATGGTTTCGTTATGCAGAAATGTTCTCAGTAATGTTCATGAATGAGCTTTTGAAAAAATTGACAGGGCCGAATTGGCGGCTGACAGATGTCGGCATTCAAGATGCAGATGCAACACCGTTTCATCAATTACCGGGTATGAAGTGCGCTCAGTTCTATACGGAAAGACCAGTTACCGCAATCCACATTTCAGCTTCTATAATCGATCAGCCTATTGCTTTTACCCCTTTCAAAACGGGCGTTAGCACTGATTCCATAGAGCAAGCTGATAAGTTTAGCCTCGCGCTTGCTCGTGCACTTACGCCTTATTTATCGATGGGCAAAATTTCTATTCAGTTTGCTGGAGAACTTATAGACATGAATGTAAGAACGATTCAAAGGCGGTTAGCAAATGAGAACACGACTTACAGAGAAGTTATCGAAAGCTTAGTGTTAAAGCAAACGCTGGAGTTACTCGCAGATAGAGAACTGAGCATCACACATATTGCGCTTAAAACGGGGTATTCGGACTCGGCACACTTTACTCGTGCTTTTAAACGAATGATGAATACCACCCCGAAAGCTTATCGCCAATCCTTGTCATAATTCAAAGTCTCTGTTTTCGTAGAGGCTTTCACTGTCTACATTTAAAAGCTGATTCAACACGTTGTCGCCTAAAGGCAATTTGGCTGCTTGAAGTTTTTATTATTACTTCTACGCTTTGATTATAAGCCCGCTATTTCATATGCGTTTGGTATTTTGTGTTGAATGGGTTGGCTTCATAACACCTCATTTCTTTTCAAGGAAGTTATGGGAAATGGACTTCACAAATCATAAGTACGTAGGTGTAATAATGAAAGTCTCTATGACGAAGATCTGTTTAGTTGCGTTATCGTGTTCGGTTGCGTTAAACGTGAATGCAGCATCAACACTGTTTACAAATGTTAATGTTTTCAATGGTACGGATGACAAGATTCATAAGAATCAGAATGTGCTTGTTGTTGACAACCTTATCAAAGAAATATCAGCAAAACCGATTAAAACGGACAAACAAACCATAACGATCAATGGAGAGGGAATGACAATGATTCCCGGCCTGATCGATATGCACTCTCATATGTGTATTCAAGAGGGGATGTTAGTTGGCCGCGATAGCTATGATCAAATGGCAATGGGTGCGCGTGCGCACGTATCAATGATGCAGTATCTCGATCAAGGTTTTACTACTGCACGAGATGCAGGGTGTAACATCCTGGGGATGGCAAAAGCGATCAACAATGGTTTGATTGATGGGCCACGATTATTCCCTGCTGGTGGTTTTTTAAGTCAAACTGGTGGTCATGCTGATACCGGTAGCTTTAACGATGTACCAGGGCGTGTTGATGATCTAGAGCGTCATGGATTTGGTTACATCGTTGATGGCGTTACAGAGGCACGTCGTGCGGCTCGCCAAAATCTTCGATCTGGTGCTACACAAATTAAAATCATGGCTGGTGGTGGTGTCGCAAGTGAATTTGATCCGAT
Organism: Vibrio sp. PID17_43; assembly: GCF_002608565.1. GTDB lineage: Bacteria > Pseudomonadota > Gammaproteobacteria > Enterobacterales > Vibrionaceae > Vibrio. The sequence continues at coordinate 141,617 of NZ_LIXM01000001.1, read as the reverse complement.
CCACATGACTCAGTTCTCGAAAGAAGAGATGGAAGCCATCGTGGGTGTTGCAGAAGATTATGGCACTTACGTAATGGCCCATGCCTATCATGATCGTTCCGTAAACCGAGCGATTGATGCAGGCGTTAAAGTGATTGAGCATAATTTCTTGGTTTCTGAAGATACGATCAAACGAATGAAAGAAGAGGGCGTTGCGCTTTCTGCTCAAGCGGTAATGTCTTTAGAAGCGTTTGCTGAACCAGAAAAAATTACGTTCTTTAGCCCTGATCAAAAATCCAAAGCAGCTAAGGTTAATGCGGGCGCTAAACAGATGTTTGAATGGGCTCGTAAGCATGATGTACTTATTGTAACGGGCGGAGATATGTTTGGTCCGGCGTACAATACGCGCCAAGCAGACAACATGGTTTGGATGGAAAAAGTGGGCTTTACCCCATATCAAATTATGAAAATGGGTACGTCAAATGCGGCGGAGGTATTAAGTTGGTCTGGCGATATGAATCCATACAAATACGGTAAACTCGGCGTTGTAGAACCAGGGGCTTATGCCGATGTAGTGCTCGTGGATGGCAATCCTCTGGAAGATATCACTATTCTTAATGATTACGAAGATAAGTTCAAAGTCATCATGAAAGACGGCAAGATTCATAAAAATACCCTGTAATAAATAATGGGGGGCCAAAAAGCTCTCCCAACTTTTAAATTTTCATTGTTTAGTATTTGGGTAAAGTATGAAGAAGTATGTATTAGCAGGTCTGTTATTCGCAGCCTCATCGACTGCAGTGGCAGAGCAAATCAGCTGGGAACAATTACGCCCAGCGATCCCACCAATTGAAGACCCGTTTCTTGCGTTAAGTGATGAGCAATTATTTGAGTTAGGTACACTCGCCAAGTATCGTCAATCCAAAGCGTTGAATGAATCGCAGCTTCAAACGAAAAAAGAGATTGAAGCAAAACTTCGTGAAGAAGGGGTTGATGTTGATTGGCTGTTTTCGAAAAGGCAAGAGATCACCGATTATCGCCGCAAGATTGCGACACAACCTAATACCGATCTCACTGCCGAAAGTTATGAAATTCCTGGCTTTATTACGCCCGTAGAATTTAATGGTGACATTGTCACAAAATTCTTTCTTGTCCCTACCTCCGGGGCTTGTGTCCATACGCCACCGCCACCTGCCAATCAAATAGTGTTAGTCAGCTACCCGAAAGGCTTGAAGCTCACGTCTCTATATGAGCCTGTTTGGGTGAAAGGCGAATTTGAAATTGAAAAAGTGAAAGCCGACGTTACCTACGTCGACGGGGCTATGGATGTTGAGACGGTATACCAAATGGATGCCGATTCTATTCGAGCTTATCAGTAATCCGCTTAATCAATTCATGACAGTTAAAATGATAGAAATGTGCAATTGTTGCTTAATGGCAATTATCAGCTTCGTGAATCGTTAAGATTGTTACCTATCAACTTAATGAGGCCATTTAATGAACGCATCAATCCCTAGGCTTAGTTTACTTGCGCTGTCCGTTGTCGCATCGTCTTCTTTGTATGCAGCCAATTTTGGTAGTCCCAATACGGTTGGTAATACTTTGGCAGAGACAAAACATAAAAAACAAAACTGGCGAGAGGCATTGGAACAAAATCATAACCTTACTTTTGGCTTAGATTATCAAGCATTAGGTTTATCTGCCACAGATCCTGTGACAGGAGGAGACGACTCGGCCAGTTCTGGAGTTGCTCGATTTTACGGTACTTGGAACTTGGTTGGTTTGCAGTCGGGTAATATAGGGGGATTAGTATGGAAAGTTGAACATCGTCATTCATACAGTGAGTTAGCGCCAAAAGAGTTTGCTTTTATTGGTGATGGCTTAGGTTACGCCGGTATGATTGGTTCGGCGTACAGTGATCAAGGCATGCGTTTAACTAACTTGTATTGGAAGCAGAGCCTCAACGGTGGTGAGACAACGTTTATTGCTGGTTTTTTAGATACATCAGATTATGTTGATGCTTATGCACTAGCAAGCCCTTGGACGGGGTTTACAAATTTGGTATTCAGTACGGGTGGTGGAGCCATTGGTTTGCCGGATGATGGTATTTTAGGATTGGCTGTTGGCCATATGCTAACGGACAACATCTACATGATTGCGGGTGTCGCCGATGGTAAGGGACGCTCTGATAAGCCATTTGATGGTTTTGATACTTTGTTTAATGATCATAATCTATTTACTTCTTTTGAGCTTGGTTGGGCGGCATCACAGGAACAGATTTATACCGACAATGTGCATATTACCGCATGGCACCTTGACGGTGGAACTCAACACAACTTAACCAACCAAGAAAGCGGACAAGGGATTAATTTCTCAGCAAGTTATTTTGCGACAGAGCAATTGATGCCATTCGTTCGTGGTGGTTTCTCAGAAGGTGATGTGGCACTTTATGATCGTTCTCTAACGGTTGGCGTTGGTTACTTTGGATTGGGGAAACCGACCAATAACCTAGGTTTTGCGGTGAACTGGAGTCATGTAAACGACAACCTAGAACAAGCCTATGGCGTTGGGGACTCTGAACAGTTTACAGCTGAACTTTATTACATCATGCAGTTGAATGACTATATTCAGATCACTCCGGATATTCAGTACATTAAAGACCCGGCATTCTCCAATAAAGGCAGTACTTGGGTATTAGGGCTTCGCGCACGAATATTCATCTAGATGATTATGTTTATTTGCCTTACCAATAATGCCTGTATATTAATACAGTGCTTGTGTTTTTGGTTAATTTTACAACAAGTAAGATAATGAACATTGAGTTGAAAAACAAAATCATCAAGGAGTGTAGGAAGAAGATTGAACAGAAAGGCGAGAATATAGGCGTATCATTTTACTTTTTCTTCGCCAACAAGAATGATAACCCGGCGCTATTGATGGACGCGGCGACTTGGTGGATTAAAACTCATCAACTCGACTACTTTGAAAAAGCAAACAAGATTATTGCTTTGGTTGAATCTGAGGAATAAAAGAAAAGGGGCATTGAATCCCCCTTTGTTATTCTTAACTTTAGCAATTACGCTTTTGCAAACTTGTAAGTTCGATAACCTCCAAGCAAATTACGTGCTTTAAAGCCAGAGTTAACCAGTTGGCGATATGCCACGTTACCGCGTAACCCAACCTGGCAGTAAATGACAATCTCTTTGTCTTTAGGCAATTCATCCATACGTTGACGGAGTTGATCGACAGGAATGTTGAGCGCGCCTTCAATAAAGCCTACCGATTCCAGCTCACCCGGATTACGCACATCAAGTAGCACCTGATCGCTTGTTAGGCTATCAATTTCATCAAAATGAATCGCGGTAGCGTCGCCTTTGATGATGTTGTTTGCGACAAAGGCTGCTTGGTTAATTACGTCTTTAGCACTGCCATACGGTGGCGCATAAGTCAGTTCAAGGTGCTGAAGTTGTTCTACTGTCATTCCTGCACGTTGAGCCACCGCCATTATGTCAATACGTTTGTCGACACCATCTTTACCAACGGCTTGTGCACCAAGGATTTTGCCCGTTGTTGGGTCAAACAGCATTTTGAATGAAACAATTTCTGCACCAGGGTAGTAGCTCGCGTGGCTTGCAGTGTGTACATAGACTTTTTCATAAATGATGTTGTCACGTTTTAATTGTTTCTCATTTTTACCTGTCGATGCTACGGCTAAATCAAAGATCTTACAGATAGCTGTACCTTGCGTACCTTGGTAAGTTTCTTGACGACCTAGCATGTTGTCTGCCGCCATGCGACCTTGACGGTTAGCAGGACCTGCTAATGGAACAAGTGTTTGTTCGCCTGTAACAAAGTCTTTTTCCTCAACAGCATCACCAACAGCGTAAATATATGGATCGCTGGTTTGCATGTATTCGTTGGTGAAAATCCCGCCGAGAGCACCAATTTTAAGACCTGCCGCTTGCGCTAATTTGGTTTCAGGGCGGACACCAATCGCCATGATCAAGATATCCGTTGTTAGCTCTTTGCCATTATTAAGCTTGAGTTTTAATTTCCCATCAATATGCTGGTGGGCTTCACTTTCACCTGCTTCAACGTTTGCCACGTGTTTGTTCGGGATAAATTCAACCGCTTCGAGAGCGACACCAAGTTGCAGGTCAATGCCCTTTTGACGAATTTCGGCATGCGCGAAACCTGCCATTTCACGGTCGACAGGTGTCATCACCTGATCGGCCATTTCGACAAGTGTGGTTTTGATGCCAAGCTGGTGGAACGCTTCCATCATCTCTAGGCCGATAAAACCACCACCAACGACAGTCGCACGCTCCACTTTGTTCATCTGAACAGTTTGGATGATGCGATCCATATCAGGAATATTGCGCAAAGAGTGGGTTAATGGGTTATCAATGCCAGGAATCGGAGGAACAATGGGGCCCGCACCTGGACTCAGTAGAAGAAAATCGTAAGCTTCTTCGTACTCAGAACCGTCGAGTAGGTTTTTAACCGTTACAGTTTTGTCATGACGGTTAATGGATACAACTTCATTCATGACTCGAACATCAACATTAAAACGAGCTAAAAAGCTTTCTGGTGTTTGAAGAAGTAGCTTGCTTCGCTCTTTAATATCGCCACCAATATGGTAAGGCAAACCACAGTTAGCAAATGAAACAAATGGACCGCGCTCAAACATAATGATTTCAGCGTCTTCGCTTAAGCGGCGAGCACGTGCAGCAGCGGATGCACCACCAGCGACACCACCAATGATTAAGATCTTAGTCATTTTATTCTCCACATTCGAGATGTTGACCCTATTGGCGCCGTTAGCTAGCCGAATAGGTCAATTTCCTTGTTTATTTAAAACCAAATTTCTTTAAAAAATAAGCGGCAGGGCAAATACCAGTGTACGCACTTTGAATGAGATTGATGCCAATGAAGACCGTAAACCAAATGAAGTTGCTATGGACGAACACGGTTAATAAGACCGAAAGCAAAATCATGATACCTGCAAATACTCTTACTGCATTGTCTAATGTCATAACTGTTCTCCTTGGTACGCTTTGAGTGAGCACCTTACTCTCGTATGTTCACCACTATAACTACTAATATTAGATGTGTCTAATGTTTATTTGTCTAAATTCACCATCCCTAAATTAGGGTTGACTAAATATGTTGATTTAGTAATATCTAATGTAGCTTTTAATGTTGAGGTGAATCATGAGCTATACAGAAACAGACGTAGCGAAAATGAAAGGCAGCGCGATAGAAGCAGCGGATCTTCTTAAAGTGATGGCACACCCAGAGCGATTGATGGTGCTGTGTCAGCTTACTCAAGGTGAAGTCGGCGTAGGCGAGCTACAAAAAAGTTCTTGCTTGAGTCAGTCAGCCTTTTCACAGCATCTGAGCGTACTGAGAAAGCACAACTTAATCAGTGCGCGTAAATCATCACAACAGGTCTTTTACTCATTGTCTGAACCGAGAGTTGAGTCATTAATCAAAGCGCTACACAGTGTATTTTGTAACTAGGAAGTATTGAGGTTAATAATGTTAGACGTTATTCCATGGGAATCTTTTTTTGGTGGCATTTTATTGGGTATCTCCGCCACTATATTGTTGTTGATGAACGGAAAAATTGCCGGCATTAGTGGAATCATGAGTGGCATTATGACACCGAAGAAAGGGGATTACTCGTGGCGATTACTGTTTGTCGCGGGCATGATCGGTGGTGGTTTGGTGAGCGTGTTACTTCTTGGTGTCGTTGTCCCAAGTACCACCACAATATCGACAGGCCTCATTATCGCAGCTGGACTGTTAGTGGGATTCGGCACTAAGTTGGGTAATGGGTGCACCAGTGGCCATGGTATTTGTGGTATTGGTCGTTTATCTAAACGTTCAATTGTTGCGACATGTGTTTTTATGTTGGTGGCTGGACTCACCGTCTTTGTACGACTACACCTGGTTTAAGAGAGAACCCATGAACAAGATTATTTTTCGTTTATCCGCGCTCTTCAGTGGTGTGCTATTTGGTATTGGCATGGCGATTTCTGGCATGATCGATCCCAATAAAGTCATTGGATTTCTAGATATTGCAGGCACATGGGATCCGAGTTTAGCTTTTGTGATGGGCGGCGCACTTGCTGTGTTTATGCCAAGCTATTTTTTGATCATCAAACCGAGAAAACAGGCGGTTACTGGTGAAGCGTTTTGTACGCCTACCAATATTAGTATTGATGCAAGGTTGATTTCCGGTGCCGCGATATTTGGTATCGGTTGGGGATTGGTCGGCATATGTCCGGGCCCAGCGGTGGCGAGCCTCGCTATGGGCAATATCGGTATTGTGATTTTTGTCGCCGCCATGTTAATCGGTTCAATGTGTGCAACATTTGCTCTCGATAAGTTAAACAGTAATAAGCTGAAAGACGTGCAAATATAAACGAAGAGAGCACAAATTGGAGGGAAAAGGATGCCCAAAACAGTAAAGCGAAGTTTTGTTCGCTCAGTGATGAACAGCTATTTCCCTCCGATTATGATTTTGTTAGCGCTCTCCATTGGTGTTGCCTCATTGTGGTTAACACCAAAAGAAGAAGACCCTCAGATTGTCGTCCCTATGGCCGATGTTCTGATTTCGGCTCCTGGGCTTAGTGCTTCTCAAATTGAGAACCAAATTACCGAACCTTTAGAAAAGCTAGTTAGCCAAATAGACGGCGTGGAATATGTTTATTCTTCTTCAATGGAGGGATTTGCTCAGGTTATCGTGCGCTTTTATGTTGGAGAGAACCGAGAAGACGCACTCGTAAAACTCTACAACAAACTCTATTCCAACCAAGATAAAGTTCCTCCAACAGTGGCAAGTTGGGTAGTCAAACCCGTTGAAATTGATGATGTACCTATCGTCGTTGCCGCGATTTATTCAACCGATCCTTCTATTCTCAATCGGCATCAACTCAGACGAATTGCGGACCAAGCAACCTTAGGGATTAAATCTCTTGATGCCACCAACAAAGTCGAGGTTATTGGCGGAGAACCGAGAAAGGTTCAAATCGAGCTAGACTCCGTCGCAATGGCGAACTTCAATGTCACTATAGATGATCTTGAACAAGCCATCCGGTTGAGTAACAGCAAAGTTCAAGGCAAAAACCTTCAAATCGATGGAAGTAACTACACGCTGGAATCGGGGCAGTTTTTAAAAAATGCTCAAGAGGTCGGTGATTTGGTGATTGCTGTGTTGAATGGCAAACCAGTGTATCTGAAGGATGTGGCAAATATCTATGATGGTGCGAGTGAAGCCACTTCGGACACTTGGTATCGAAGCAAGAGTGATAACAAGGCTTATCCTGCCGTATTCCTATCGGTCGCCAAGCAGAAAGGGTCTAATGCGGTCAATGTGGCTCAATCGGTACGAGACAGCCTGAAGCAACTTAAAGCGGACCAATTTCCTCCTCAAGTACAAGTTGAAATTATCCGTGATTATGGTGAAACAGCAAACGAAAAAGTGACCAATTTAGTATCAAGCCTCGGCATCGCAATTTTAACCGTTGTGGTTTTTGTTGGTTTGTTCTTGAACTGGAGAAGTGCGCTGGTCGTTGGTATTGCAATTCCTATCAGTTACGGTGCGGCGCTGGGGATGGATTTGCTGTTTGGTTATTCAATCAACCGCGTAACGCTGTTTGCACTGATTTTGGCATTAGGCTTAATCGTCGATGATCCGATCGCCAGTATCGACAATATTGAGCGATTCTTACGGCGAAAAAATATCACTCGAAATGACGCAATTGTTCAGGCGATGACAGAGATTCGCAGTGCGTTACTGATGTCGACCGTCGCAATTGTTATTGTGTTCACACCGATGTTTTTCATTACTGGGATGATGGGGCCATACATGGCACCGCTTGCCTTTAACGTGCCAATCAGTGTTGTGTTCAGTACGGTCGTCGCGTTTATGATCACGCCTTGGTTGGCTAAAAAGATCTTGTCGAGGCAGCAAGAAAGCGAAAGTAACCAGCTTTACTCTTCACCTATATATCGACTTTATCGTTCACTAGTGACCCCGCTGTTGCAAAGCCGTAGAAAAGCGTGGGTATTTCTTGCTGTAGTCGCATTTTTGTTTGTCGTCGCCGCGATGCTGCCAATGTTGCGTTTGGTTCCCCTTAAACTCTTACCCTATGACAACAAGAATGAGTTTCAACTGGTGTTAAACATGCCCGAAACATCAAGTTTTGTTGATACGTCAAATGCATTGACCACCTTCACCGATTACTTGATGACAGTACCAGAAGTCACCAGTGTTTCCGGGTTTGCTGGTATCGCGTCACCAATGGATTTTAATGGCATGGTACGTCATTACTTTATGCGCAGTGAACCTTATCAAGGCGAGCTACGAATCGTATTGGCGGATAAAAATCGTCGTTCGATGCAATCACATGAAATCGTGACCCGATTAAGAACAGGCTTAGAGGAAATGGCTGAACGCTATCAGGCGGATATCCAATTGGTCGAAGTTCCGCCGGGTCCCCCAGTGATCGCGACGATTACCGCTGAGGTTTATGGTGATGATGCAACGACCTACGAGCAATTGATGCGACAAGCCGAAAAGGTAGCAGAGCGCTTAAGCAAAGAACCGTTTGTGACCGAAGTGGACACGAGTATTCAAGGGAGCCTAGAAACCTGGCAGTTTATTGTAGACCAAGAAAAGGCGGCGCTGTCTGGCATTTCAGTTGCAGACATCAACAAGACACTGATCTCTGCGGCGAATGCAAAAGTGCTTGGCTACATTGCGGCTCCGCGTGAAGTCGACCCGCTTCCTATTGAAGTTCAGCTACTCAGGGAGGATAGGGACAATCTCAATAAATTAGAGCAGCTTTACGTACGGGGTAGACCCGGCATTGCAAAAACTGAGCACAATGGCGCGGTGGTTGATGCGCCTCAGCCAACGGTTCAATTATCAGAGCTGGGCCAATTTGTTAAACGACCCGCAGACAAACCGATTCTCCATAAAAACCTCAACCCTGTCGTTTATGTCTATGCAGAAGTCGTGGGCCGCGTTCCCGGTGAGATTATTGCCGATGTGATCGCAGACAAAAATGGCCACCAGTCAAATGAAGCACAACAACCTTGGGAGGAGCGTACATACTTAAATAATGGCGCAGGTTTGGCTTGGCATGTTCCAGACAATATAGACGTGGTGTGGAGCGGCGAAGGTGAATGGAAAATTACCGTCGATGTGTTTCGAGATTTAGGCATCGCCTATGGAGCGGCACTTTTAGGGGTATTTGTCGTGATGCTAATTCAGACCGGTTTACCGGTGGTATCAGGTATTATCATGCTGGCTATTCCACTTACCGTGATCGGTATTATGCCTGGCTTCTGGCTATTGAACACGTTAAGCAGCGACATTGGCACTTACCCAAATCCGGTTCTTTTTACCGCGACCGCGATGATTGGCATGATTGCGCTAGCAGGTATTGTGGTACGTAATTCCTTGGTTTTGATCGAGTTCATTCAACAATCTTTGGCAGCAGGCATGGGATTGCAAGATGCGTTGATTGAATCTGGCGTGGTTCGTATGCGACCGATCCTTCTGACGGCGGGAACAACATTACTAGGGAACATTGTCATCACTCTTGATCCTATTTTTAATGGTCTGGCCTGGGCGATTATTTTTGGTATATCGGCATCAACAGTATTCACGCTGCTTGTTGTGCCGGTGGTGTATAACCTCGCATACCAAAATACCAAAGGGCATGGACTGCCAGAGTTGGAGGTTGAACAATGAAATTAGATAACAAATGGATAGGCACGCTTTTATTTCTGCTGCTGATCCTTCTTTTTCTCTACATGGCGGGATTTTTTAGCGAGAAACTACCAACAGAGCGTGCGGCGACTGAGAGAAAATGGAATGCAGACATGGTAGAAACACACCAGTTGATGCTTACGAGTGAGCCTGTGATTCGAGAGTTTCCTGGCGTTGTTGTAGCAGAGCAAAGAGCAGATATTGCTGCGCGCTTAACGGCCTCTGTCGTTGAAGTCCTCGTCAATGTTGGCGATCAGGTAAAGCAAGGCGATGTACTTGCACGGTTGGAAAGCGATGATCTTGATGCGCGAGTCCGACAAAGTGAACAGGCGCTGTCTTCTGCTCAAGCACAACTCAATGCGGCAAGAAAAGAATTTGCACGGGTTAAAACACTATTGAATAAAAAGCTGATACCTCAGTCCCAGTTTGATCAGGCAGAGAGCACATTACGAACGGCTCAAGCGAATTTTAATCAAGCGCAGGCGGCGGTAGCAGAAGCGGAAACCACGTTTGGTTACAGTATCATTACCGCGCCTTTTGATGGGCTGATTACACAAAAGCCGATGAACAAAGGTGATACTGCCACGCCAGGGGCATTATTATTGTCGATGTATAATCCAGAGTTACTTGAAATTGAAGTTAATTTCTCTGAATCCGTCATGCCCTACGTCAGTTACGACAAGCAAGTCGAGGTTAGCTTTCCCTCTTACAATATTGCGACGTTAGCAAGCGTCAAACAAGTTACGCCTTCTGCCGATGCCAATTCGCGCAGTTACTTGGTTAAACTGCAGTTCACACCACAAAAGTTGGTGTTTCCTGGTTCATTCGCCAAAGTTTTCTTAACGTTGACTGAAGATGTGGTTCTGCGTGTTCCACAGGATGCTGTGTATCAAGTAGGTCAATTGGATTACGTCAAAGTGATGAAACAAGACGGGGAGGTGGAAACTCGGCTGATACAGCTAGGTGAATCCGGCCGAGTTCGCACTGGGTTAATGCAGGGAGAGGTGGTGATATTGAACCCAGGCCTCTTGTAAGTCCCTAAGTCTTAGTAGGATACCGTCGTACTTACGGGACAATGGTCACTTAATTTGAAATCCAACACGTCTTGCGTGTTGAAGACGGTTTGAACGCCAGCAGTGGCCTCTAGTTGGCCACTTACAATAATATGATCAATTACCGAGCGGAATTGGTGTGTTTTATTCGAATTGCGATTAGAACGCACTTTACATTCCGCTTTGGTGTTTTTGGTTACAAGCTCTGCATCGTTATTCTTCGATATTACTTCCCACAACCAGTCACCTCGATAAGCGAGGTTATGATTAAAGTCACCTAGCACGACATAGCGTTGATTCTTAGTTTCGCGTTCCTTCATCCATTTCGCTAATGCTTGGCCTTGTTGTTTAACGATCTTGCAATCGCGGTTGTTGCGATAGGCGCCACTGCACCCGGCTTTTAAATGCACAGAGAGTAGGTGGGTTTCATTCGTTTGGTTTGGGTTTAATACGATGTAACTGGCAAAACGCAGCTTACTGTTGCCACGTGTTATGGAAAAGTCTGGCTTATCGGAGATGTTCAAACCTTTGCGAACCGCAAATCCAGTGTATTGGTTCGTATCGTTGAATTGAAGATCACGGTTGGAGCGATGGGCGCGGTCGGATAGATAAATGGTGTAGTCATTTCCAACCGCTTTTTGAATCGCCGCTTTGCTATCGACTTCCTGAAACGCGAGAATGTCGGCATCCGCTTTATCCACATACTTGCCGAGCTTTTTAAAATCTTGTGAGGTTCGTGATACCTTTCCGTCATCTATAGATAGCCATTCCACATTCCAGCTAGTTAAATTGACGGAATCCTGAGCAAACGAAAAAGAACTAAATAGTAATATTACCGTAACAAAAAGTGATCGCATAGCGGTCCATTGCACTCCTTTATTTAGGTGAATTCCTTTGCAACCTTTATCCTATAAGACCTCTCTAAAAAGCAAGAGAATTAAGCTCCATTTTTGCAATTTTCACAGTTTTATTTTCAACTGAGATCAGCAGCAATAAGATCGATTTGTTCTTATCCTCTAGCTATGTTTTGTTGATCAAGATCAATGTTTTCAAATGGTGCTTCTCGTTAAATACGCCACAATATATTGTGTCAGCAGAATAATAAATCGCCCTATATAGTGTATTTGTGGATAACTCTGTGAGTATTCTTGGGTAAGGAGAAAAAGTGAAACCAATCGTAATCAAACGTGACGGCTCAAGGGCTCCGTTTAATAGGGATCGAATCCAAGCAGCAGTGGAAGCCGCAGCGGAAAACAATGATAAAGATGTCGCCATTTATGCATTAAATGTCGCGCTTGCTGTTGAGTTGCAACTACAAGATCACGATGAAGTTCACATCCACGAAATTCAGGACTTGGTTGAGAACGAACTCATGCAAGGTCCTTTCAAGTCGTTGGCACGTTCTTACATTGAATACCGTCATGACCGTGATATTGCACGTGAAAAGCAGAGCGCATTAACACGTGAAATCGAAGGCCTGATTGAAGAAAGCAACCTAGATCTAATTAACGAGAACGCGAACAAAGACGGTAAAGTTATTCCGACACAACGTGACTTGTTAGCGGGTATTGTGGCTAAACACTATGCGAAAACACACATCCTTCCACGTGATGTGGTTCAAGCACACGAAGTGGGTGACATTCACTACCACGATCTAGACTACGCACCATTCTTCCCGATGTTTAACTGTATGCTGATCGATTTAAAAGGCATGCTGACACACGGCTTTAAAATGGGTAATGCGGAAATTGACACGCCAAAGTCAATTTCAACTGCGACTGCAGTAACGGCACAAATTATTGCTCAGGTTGCGAGTCACATCTACGGCGGCACAACCATCAACCGTATTGATGAAGTACTAGAGCCATATGTAATCACAAGTTATGAGAAGCATTTAGAAATTGCGAAAGAGTGGGACATTGCAGAGCCTGAAGCGTTTGCAAAAGCACGCACCGAGAAAGAGTGTTATGACGCATTTCAATCGCTAGAATACGAAGTAAACACGCTGCACACTGCGAACGGCCAAACGCCATTCGTTACTTTCGGTTTTGGCCTTGGTACAAGTTGGGCATCTCGTCTGATCCAACAGTCGATTCTGAAGAACCGTATTGCAGGTCTAGGTAAGAACCGTAAAACAGCGGTATTCCCTAAATTGGTATTTGGTATTAAAGATGGTTTGAACCATAAAACGGAAGACCCAAACTACGACATTAAGAAGCTCGCATTAGAGTGTGCTTCTAAACGTATGTACCCAGATATTCTTAATTACGATAAAGTCGTAGAAATTACCGGCTCATTCAAAACACCGATGGGCTGTCGTAGCTTCCTTGGTACGTACGAAGAAAATGGCGAGCTGATTCACGAAGGTCGTAACAACCTTGGCGTAGTAAGTTTGAACTTACCTCGTATTGCCATTCGTGCGAAGGGCAGTGAATCGAAGTTCTATGAACTGCTGGATGACCGCCTACGTCTTGCTCGTAAGGCACTAGAAACGCGTATTTCACGCCTAGAAAATGTGAAAGCACGCGTAGCCCCAATTTTATACATGGAAGGGGCGTGTGGCGTCCGTCTGAAAGCTGACGACTCAATTGCAGATATTTTTAAGAACGGCCGTGCTTCGATCTCGCTTGGTTACATCGGTGTACACGAGACAATCAACGCGCTATTCGGCACAGAAGCGCACGTATACGATGACGCAGTACTACGTGAAAAAGCGATTGCCATCATCAAGTACATGAAAGATGCAGTGAACAAATGGACGGACGAAACGGGTTATGGTTTCAGCCTATACGGCACACCAAGTGAAAACCTGTGTAGCCGTTTCTGCCGCATTGATGCGAAAGAATTTGGTGTGATTAAAGGCGTAACAGACAAAGGTTACTATACCAACAGTTTCCATCTAGACGTGGAAAAAACGGTAAACCCATACGATAAAATCGACTTTGAGATGCCATATCCAGAAATCTCAAGTGGTGGTTTCATCTGTTACGGTGAGTTCCCGAATATGCAACGCAACATTGAAGCACTAGAAAACGTGTGGGATTACAGTTACACCCGTGTTCCTTACTACGGTACGAATACGCCAATCGATGAGTGTTATGAGTGTGGTTACAACGGTGAATTTGACTGTACAAGTAAAGGCTTTACTTGCCCAAGTTGCGGCAACCATGACTCGACAAAAGTATCCGTAACACGTCGAGTGTGTGGCTACTTAGGCAGTCCAGATGCACGTCCGTTTAACTTCGGTAAGCAAGAAGAAGTTAAACGTCGAGTGAAGCACCTATAAGGTTAAAGCCTGCTCGAATCAATATCTTGAAAATCAACCTGTAACGGGTTGATTTTCATTTTTGGCGAAGAATAAAGAGATGCGACTATGAATTACCACCAATACTATCCAATCGACGTTGTAAACGGCCCAGGTACGCGCTGCACACTGTTTGTTGCTGGCTGTGTTCATCAGTGTCGCGGTTGTTACAATCAGTCTACGCAACGATTGGATTCTGGTGTGTTGTTCACGCAAGAAGCGGAAGACAAAATCATTGCCGATCTAAACGACAACCGCATTAAGCGCCGTGGTTTGTCTCTGTCTGGCGGTGATCCGCTTCATCCAGCGAATGTGCCAGATATTCTGAAGCTAGTGAAACGTGTAAAAGCGGAGTGTCCAGGAAAGGACATTTGGGTTTGGACTGGTTACACCCTTGATGAGTTGGATGATGCACAGCGTGAGGTCATCGAATACATCGATGTACTGATTGATGGTAAATTCGAGCAAGACAAGAAAGATCTTAATTTAGAATGGCGTGGCAGCTCTAACCAAATTATCCATCGCTTCACGGATATTTAATCGTTCAGCAGAACGCGTTGTTATAAAACATGAAAAGGGCACATCCGATAATACGGCTGTGCCCTTTTGGTGTGAACTCCTAAATCATCGTAGAATTATATTTTTACGCCGTCACCCTGAAGTCGTCTTCTACCATGTTGTTGACCCATTTTTTTGATTGAATTCGTCGCGTGGTTAATACTCCTTTAACCAGCTCCTCGGCCAATAGGGACATCAAGACCCAATGTAGTGGCAGTCCTAATACGATGCCAGTGTAATAAGTTAAAGGGATCCCAACCGCCCATTGACCAAATGTATCGATAAAGATGCTATAGCGAATATCCGCTCCGCTTTTCAACACACCCCCAATTCCGACCATATTGAACACGCGCAGTATCATTCCTAGCGCCATGACCAAACACACATTGAGTGCCATTTGTTTATCACTTAGAGGCGTGAACTCCATTAAGCTCAAAATCAGCGGTGAGCAAATCCAAACAAGAACAAATAATCCAATCGCCAATAGGGTGCTGGTTAATACATACCACCAGGCGGTTTTTTCGACGCGGTCATAGTGTTGCCTACCAATATCATTACCTAACATCACTGATGCGGCGACCGCAAAGCCCATAAAGGTTGAAATCAAGACGCCTTCAATGGGAGAGAGAAAAGAGATTGTTGCCAACGCCGTGACACCAAGTTGACCGTAGATGACGTTATAGATCAGTAAGCCACCAGTCCATAATGCATCATGAATCAACATGGGGAACGAGACGTTGAAATACCGCTTGCGATAGGCTGATTTTGCACCGTCTAACCAGTCAGATTTGGTTGGTAACATATGCCGATAGCGACGCACAAAGAAATGACCAAGCAGCCAAGTTTGAACAATACGTGATAATAGGGTGCCCATGGCAGCACCGAACACTCCCCATTGTGGGAAACCAAACAGACCAAAGATAAAAACAGCATTTAAAAACACGTTAACGATGATCGCCACGATGCTGACATGTGTTGCGAGCCTTGTTTCGCCAACTGCGCGTAAGACAGATTCAATGGGTACGACCAACGCAGTACAAATTAAACTGATGCCAGTGACAACCAAATAATCCCTAGCGTATTCGACATACTGTGGCCCAGTTGAAATATAAGAGACGATCTCACGATCAAACGCCGAATACAGCACAATGAAAGGAAGCGTTACCGCAACAGACAAAAACCATGATTGGGCAAGGATTCTTCGAATACCGGATGTGTTTTCCGCACCGTAATATTGCGAGGCTAAGACCGTAACCGCCCCACACAGGCCAAAAACAATCGCCAAGTTAAAGAAAAAGATACGGTTACCCACCCCGACCGCGGCCGTTGCAGATTCCCCCAACTGGCTGACCATAAAAATATCAACGACACCCAGTAATGAAAACAACATTGCTTGCAATGATACTGGCAGTCCTATGGTGACCATCTTGTGCCAGAATGCTTTATCAACATATTGACGTGTTAACAGCATCGCATTTCTCCTTCGTGAATAACGAGGCTAGTTTATCCAAGTAGCTTGACGCTGTATTTTTCTAAGGAATCCAAAACCTTTGTCAAACTCTCGACATTTCTCAAAGACAATCGATCAATGTTAGGCGGTAGCCATTAGATGGAAGAAAAACAAGAACGGTATGTGATATCAGAACAGACTCGCCAAGAGTTTATCGATCAAACGCACGTGTTACCGTTAGAAGAGCGGGGTATTGTTCAATGTGGCATTGCAACGTGCAGTGAGTTTTTTTCTGTGTACAGAAAGAATCAGAAACAACATATGTTGCTCTATACCGTCAGAGGAAAAGGTTGGCTCGAAAGTGGTGTTTGTCGATATGAATTAGAACCAGGCTCTGTCGTCATTGTGCCTGCGGGTGTTGAGAATGGCTTTGGTATGCAGGATGAAACATGGCAAATTGCGTGGGTGTTTTTATCTCATCAAAAAAAATGGAATGTGATCCCGGATGAAATTAGCTATCAACTTTCTCCCGCCACTGAAGTCATGTATTCCTGCATTCAAACCTTGCTCAGGAGTCGGAATCTACCTCTTGATGATGGTGCCGTAATTGCAGAGCATAGTGTTATGCAGCTCGAACATTTATTGAACATGCCCGAATCAGAGTTACTCTCACGTAATCAAGTAAAGTTAAAGCGTGTCTTTGATGTGGTACAACGTCAACTCCACAAGGATTGGACTGTTGAGCAGTTAGCAAAGCTATTTCCTTGTTCCGAACCGCATTTGCATCGGTTGAGCCAAGAATATTTTGGGCGCAGCCCGATTGCGCATCTCACTCGTTTAAGGATGGAATATGCGAGTCGGTTATTACGCTCGACAGAGTGGTCAATTCAACATGTGGGAGAAATCGTAGGCTATCCTATGAGCGCGAACTTTAGTACTCGGTTTAAGGCGTGGGCAGGGTGCTCGCCTCGTGAATTTAGAAAACAGTCTCGAGAGAGGGATAGTGGTGAACTTTAAATCGGAAGTTGAGCGGTTTTTCACCGCACCATCACTTAAGCGCGGCAAAAACTTGGCGGTTTCTACTAATATTTGCCGATCGTGTGAAAAATCGTTTCGCCATCGTTAACAAAAATGTTAACGTGAGGTTCGATACTTGAATTTCAAAGGGTTATGACTTTCATGTTTTCTAATCTACCAACACCAGTATTAGATCCTATTTTATCTCTTTCCGTTGCATGCCGTAACGATCCTCGCCCGAACAAGGTTGACCTTGGTATTGGGGTTTATAAAAACAGCAAAGGCGAAACGCCGATCATGACAGCGATAAAAATGGCGCAAGATGTCGTGATTGAAAATCAAAAAACCAAATCTTACGTAGGGCTCGCCGGCTGCGAAGAGTTCAACCAAAGTATGATTGAACTTGTACTAGCGGGCACATCAGTCATGGACCGCGTTACGGCAGTTCAAACACCAGGTGCCAGTGGCGCATTACGTATGTTGGGTGACTTGATGAAAGTGGCGCAACCAGATACCACGGTTTGGATCTCAAACCCTAGTTATGTAAACCATAAACCGGTAATGGAAGCCGCTGGTCTGAAAGTTAAGTTCTACCATTACTTTTCACCAGAGACTAAGCAAGTTGATATCGCAAGAATGCTTGAGGATTTATCAACAGCAGGTCCTTCAGATGTTGTTCTTCTGCATGGCTGCTGCCACAATCCAACAGGAGCGGATATCGACTTCGCAGCCTGGCAGTTGATTACAGAACTGTCACAGAAAAATGGTTTCACACCATTTGTTGATATCGCCTACCAAGGTTTTGGTGATGGTCTAGAAGAAGACGCCAAAGGCCTTCGCTATATGGCTGACAACGTTGATGAGATGTTAATTACCACATCATGTTCGAAGAACTTTGGCTTATATCGTGAACGCACGGGCGCAGCAATCGTTGTGGGTAAAAATGCACAAGAAGCGGCGAATGCGAAAGGTAAAATCCTGACTCTTGCTCGTGCAACTTACACTATGCCACCGGATCATGGTGCTGCTTTGGTTAAAACTATTCTTCAGGATGCGCATTTAACCAGTGTGTGGAAACGCGAGCTAAATGAAATGCAACAACGCCTCGTTTCTCTACGTCAGGTTTTATGTAACGAATTGAGAAACAACCATAATACGGATCAATTTGATTTCATTGAAAGTCACAAAGGCATGTTTACTGTGCTAGGCTTTAGTGAAAACCAAATGACTCAACTACGTGAAGATTATGCAATTTATGGTGTGGGAGATGGTCGAATCAACATTGCAGGCCTAACGGAAACGCACATTCCTTATGTAGCTGATGCGATTCAAAAAGTTTCTCAACGTTAAATCAGGAGAGTGGATGAAAAACTGGAAATTGCTTCTACCAGTTATTATGAGTGGTAGTTTGATTGCTTGTACATCTACGCCAACGACTGAACCTGTAGAGCCTGAAGTGCCTGAAGTGCCAAAGGTGGAAGAGCCGATTAAAGTCGAGCCAGAAGTAAAGCCAGAGGTTGAAACCAAACCTGAAATCGAGCCGGAGAAAAAGCCAACACCTAAACCAGAGAAGGAAACGAAGCCGAAACCCGTAAAGGTACAAAAGACACCTGACGGCATGCTTATCTTGGGGTCAGAAGAGTGGGTGTATGTACCGGCCATCGACCAGACATACAAAGCGCGTATAGATACCGGGGCGACAACATCTTCAATCAGTGCGACCAACATCGTTCCATTCGAACGTGATGGTAAAGATTGGGTTCAGTTCAACGTCGATATCGATGGCAAAGCAAGCAAAGAGTTCAAACTGCCGGTTGAGCGCTGGGCTAAAGTGCGCCAGTCATCATCTGAAGAAGTAGATAAGCGTCCAGTGGTGATGGCTTATATACAAGTAGGTGATTTAAAAGAGCAGACGGAATTTACTCTGACTGAACGTGATCATATGAAGTTTCCAATCTTATTAGGCCGTAGCTTCTTCCGTGATATCGCGGTGGTGGATGCTTCTAAGAAGTATATCCAGAATCAGCCAAGCAAAACGAAAAAGAAATAGAAAGTAGATATACAAAATAGAAATAACAAAAAGCCTCTCGAACGAGAGGCTTTATTCATGTTACGAAAGGCATTCTCGCTTTAAAATGCGAAGCGTGCTGACATCACAAATTGTTGACCGTAAACGCCATTGTTCTTAAGGTCTGCCCCCAAAGACAATTGTTGTGTTGAATGGAATCGTGCGCCTAAGTTGTAGACAGTTTTCGAATCATCGTTATCGATCAACTGACCAATACGCCCGTGTAGCTCAACGTTCTGCATGAACCACACTCTAGTGCCAATATTGACTTCAGTTTTCCACTCATCACCGACTTTGTCACTGCCATTCTTCTTAATATTGTGAATCAGCATCTGACCATAAATATCAGAAAGTTGTCCAGCTGGGCCGTTGAAACCGATGCCGCCGGCGATGTCCCAGTCGCCACTAAATTCGCTATCAGCACGACCGATAAAGTGGGAGTTCTCAGTAAAGTATGTAGTGACCTCACCACCAAACGTACCAGGGCTGGTACCCATGCGGAACTCCATCATGTTGTAGTTGAAATTATTTGCGTGTGCAGAAAGTGGCAAAACAGCGCACAAACCAAAGGCCGCGACCTTTAGAGCTTTACCTAGCATGGGTGTCTCCGGGTAAGAAAAATAATACGAACGAAAAAAGGTCTGCAAAATGCAGACCAAGATTCACAAAGTATCATTTTAGGTGATTCCCGTCACCTACAGCACTAGGACAAAGTGCGCATGATCATTGTTTTGGGAAGTAACATTTCCCCCAAACACTGTGATTACAAAACAACGAGATGTTCAACTTCAATTTCTGGCTTGCTACCGCCTTCGAACTCGCCAAAGAGACGAACTTTAGTCGTTTGGTCAATAGGCGTCGTTAGGTGGAGATCATCTTCGAGTTCAACCAACACTTCGGCTGAACCGTCACTGAAGATGAATTGGTCTGCGCGGACTTGACGAAGAAAGTTACCCTCTACTATGACGTCTTTCTCAGTGAACATAGTTGAACCAGCAATAAGGGCGTCGACTTTTTCTACTGTAACAGGACCGTTAAACTGAACGGTTGATTGTCCTTGGTTGTGAGCCTTAGCAAAAGTAACGGTAGGGGCAATAGTAAGTGCAGCAATAGTCGCGATAACGGTGTTTTTCATTCTGTATGTTTCCAATGTAGGTGTTTGTTTTTGATGACGCTATTAAAACAAACCTTATTTGAACCAATACTGATGTAAACGTTCATATTCGATTCATTTTCTTGAGTGAGATACCTACATAACGTTATGATTGCACTCTTTGTTTTCTCTCTAAAAAACAGTCATGAAAGTAGTCATCCCATCGTTAATGGTACAGGGCACCACTTCGGATGCCGGAAAAAGTGTTCTTGTGGCAGGTTTATGCCGTGTGTTAGCGCGAAAAGGGATAAAGGTTGCCCCATTTAAACCACAAAATATGGCACTCAATAGCGCAGTAACCAAAGATGGTGGTGAAATTGGGCGCGCTCAAGCGGTTCAAGCCCAAGCATGCAATATTGAGCCAACCGTTCATATGAACCCTGTACTAATCAAACCGAACAGTGACACTGGCGCGCAGATCATTTTACAAGGCAAAGCGATCTCCAATATGGATGCGGTGGGGTTTCACGACTATAAAAAGATAGCGATGACGACAGTGTTAGATTCTTTCGCTCATTTAACGCGAGAGTTTGAGTCGGTCATGATAGAAGGTGCGGGTAGTCCGGCTGAAATTAACTTGAGAGACAATGACATTGCGAATATGGGCTTTGCCGAGGAGGCCGATGTCCCGGTGATCATCGTGGCGGATATTGATCGAGGTGGTGTTTTTGCTCACTTGTACGGCACATTGGCGCTGCTTTCTAAATCAGAACAAGACCGAGTAAAAGGTTTCGTCATTAACCGATTTCGAGGTGACATCAGCTTGCTGCAATCGGGATTGGATTGGTTGGAAGAGAAAACCGGTAAGCCAGTGTTAGGCGTATTACCATACTTGCATGGCCTTAATTTAGAAGCAGAAGATGCCATAACCGACCGGCAAATATTGGCTAACGACGTAAAACTTAATGTAGTTGTGCCGGTGTTCCCGCGTATAAGCAACCATACTGATTTTGATGCGCTTCGCCTCAATCCTGATATTAATCTGCGCTACATTGGAAAAGGTGAAGCTTTGGGTAGATCTGATTTGATTGTCCTACCGGGTTCTAAATCTGTGAGAGATGATCTGGATTACCTAAGAAGCCAAGGTTGGGACAAAGATATCCAACGCCACATTCGGCTTGGCGGTAAAGTTATCGGCATTTGTGGCGGGTATCAGATGTTAGGCAAGTTTATTAAAGACCCTCTTGGTGTGGAAGGGGCTCCGGGTACAAGTCAAGGCCTGGGGTTACTCGATATTGAAACCGTGCTTACCGACAGTAAGCGATTAACTCATACCGAAGGTGAGTTACACCTAAATAATCATTGCGTTAAAGTGAAAGGTTACGAGATCCATGTGGGGCAAAGTGAAGTGAAAGGCACTCAACCGCTTAAGTTAGCATCCGGTGAACTCGAAGGGGCGATAAGTCACTGTGGACATATAATGGGTACATACCTACATGGGCTTTTCGATGAAATCGAGGCACTCACGGCAGTCACACAATGGGTGAATGGTGCTCAAATCAAACAACAAGACTTTGCTGCACTCAAAGAGCAGGGCCTTAATCGTATCGCGGACGCGATAGAGCAACATATAAATCTTGACTTTATGTTCAAATGAAATCAGTTTTTAACGGTTTAAAAGTAAGTAGAGATTCTGATCTACTGCCTAATTTTTCCCCGTCTCGTACCGGAGTGATTTTATGAAAGCATGGAAGCGTTATGCTTGCCTTGCAGCAATATTGAGCGTTTCATCAACAGTGAACGCCGCGATGGATCTTAAAGTGTATGCCGCCTCGTCGTTGACGAACGTGATTGACACAATTGCACAAGATTTTGAGAGCCAATACGATATATCGGTAACACCAGTCTATGGCGGTTCTTCATCGATTGCTCGGCAAGTTCTAAGTGGCGCTCCGGCTGATGTTGTAATTCTTGCGAATGCTAAGTGGATGAATTACTTAGTGAAGTCCGAAGTTGTTAAAGGTGACAATGTCACTGATTTGGTGCGTAATAGTTTAGTTGTGATTACGCCAAACACCTCAAAGGTAGAGACTTTCGATTTATCAGATGTCAGCGCCTGGGAAAATATACTGAATGGTCACCGTTTAGCAATTGGCAATCCCGCCACAGTGCCAGCAGGTATGTATGCAAAAGAATCTCTCAGTAATCTAGGTGTATGGAAAAGTGTGGAGCGACAAGTTGCACCAGCAAAAAATGTTCGTTTAGCGTTAACATTCGTAGAAAGAGATGAGACACCACTTGGCATTGTATATAAAACGGATGCACAACTGTCTGACAAAGTGAAAATCGTAGGTGAGATTGCCGATGATACTCACGCAGACATTGTTTACCCTGCTGCACTGGTAAAAAATTCGACTCAATCTGCGCGCTTTTTTCAATACCTAAAGTCTGATGACGCCAAACGCGTGTTTGCGCAGTATGGTTTTCAATAATAAGGGGACAGTGTGACAGAACTTGAATACCAAGCCCTAATGTTAAGCCTTAAAGTTGGCGGTTATGCCGTACTTTGGTTGATTCCTGTCGGCATTTTTCTCGCTTGGTTACTTTCTCGAAAAGAGTTCTTTGGAAAATCTCTTCTCGATAGTTTAATTCACCTTCCATTAGTATTACCGCCTGTCGTCATCGGTTACCTGCTGTTGATCTCAATAGGACGGCAGGGGTTACTTGGCCGTTGGTTATATGATCACTTTGGCTTAGTTTTCAGCTTTAATTGGAAGGGGGCGGTTGTTGCTTGTATCGTCGTAGCATTGCCTTTGATGGTGCGATCTGTCCGTTTGAGCTTAGACAACGTTGACCCCAAATTAGAACATGCGGCATCAACTCTGGGGGCTTCTCCTTTAAGAGTGTTTCTTACCATCACGCTACCGTTAACCATTCCGGGAATTATTACAGGGACGATGCTCTCTTTTGCGCGTAGCCTTGGGGAATTTGGCGCAACCATCAGTTTTGTGTCTAATATTCCCGGGGAAACACAAACCATCCCATTGGCAATGTACAACTTCATAGAGACGCCAGGTGCCGAGATGGAAGCGGCACGCCTCTGTATCATTTCTATTGCGTTGGCACTGTCTACTTTGATGATTTCTGATTGGTTGAATCGTAAGTCAGCTAAGCGTTTAGGAACCAAGCGATGAACATAGAAATACAATTTAAACAATCACTTGGTGAAACGAACTTTGATATAGACTTATTGTTACCGGGTAACGGAATAAGTGCGTTATTTGGTCGCTCTGGTGCAGGAAAAACCACACTTATCAATGTCATCAGCGGTCTTGTCACACCAACACATGGTAAAGTCGTCGTTGGCGAACATGTGTTGTTTGATAGCGACAAAGGCATCAACTTACCCACACATAAGCGCAAGATTGGTTATGTATTTCAGGACTCTCGGTTGTTTCCGCATTATTCAGTTAACGGAAATTTACTTTATGGCGTGACAAACAAAGATGACATCTACTTTGATAAAGTGACAGAGTTATTGGCGATCAAGCCTCTGTTAAAACGTTTTCCGGTCTCTTTGTCAGGCGGAGAGAAGCAACGTGTTGCTATCGCACGAGCATTGCTGTCGAAACCGAGCCTGCTTTTAATGGATGAACCGCTTGCATCCTTGGATATGCCCCGTAAACGGGAAGTGATGCCTTTTCTAGAAGAACTCTCTGAGCAGGTAAATATCCCTATCATCTACGTCACGCACAGCTTACAAGAGATTTTACGCCTTGCTCAACATTTGTCGATCCTAGATGAAGGGCGAATCATGACGTCCGGAAAGTTAGAAGAAGTGTGGGCATCTCACTCTATGCGTCCTTGGCAGTCTTTTTCAGACCACAGCAGCTTATTTGAAGGTAAGATTGAAGGACACCATAGCAAATACGCGCTTACGTGCGTCAAACTCGCTCCTAAGGCTTGTTTGTGGGTACAAAAGATCGATGGTGATCCGGGAACACCCATTCGCTTACAAGTACGTTCAAATGATGTGTCTATTACGCTAGAAAAACCCGTCGCCACCTCAATTCGTAATGTGCTATCCGCAACCGTCGCTTCGATAGAGGCGTTTAATCCCGGTGAAGACAAACAGAGTATCACCGTTTCATTGCGTCTTGATGATGACTGCTTATTATGGGCAACCATTACGCCTTGGGCATTAGATGATCTAAACCTAAAAATTGGCGATGAGGTATATGCGCAGGTAAAAGGGGTCAGTGTCACACAACGAGATATCGCGTTTTCTCCTCACTGATACCAATCGTAGATACACAAAAGGCCGCGTTTGCGGCCTTTATTATTAGCGTATTACAGAGAGTGTCGAAATTACTTCGCGAATACTTCTTTGAATTCACGTTTAAGAAGTGGGTCACGACGTGCTTTCTTCATTTGCTTAACCATGTCTTTCACACAATTGTGAAGAACATTATCAAGCAACTGAGCACGGTACTCTTCTTTGTCTTCATCTGTCATATTTTCAGGCAGATTTAGCGTTGGGAACTCTTCCATTACGTTTAGACCAGCAAAAGCTTGGCCTACTGATACTAGAGCGTGGAATTGCTCAAAGTTGTCCAAAATGTTTTGTGCGCTTGCAGGCATATCATCCCAAGATGCGCGTACAGCTTCTTCAGAAACTTCATGGATAGAGGTAACCATTTCGAACATTTGCTCTGGAACTTCGTCAAATTCGATAACTTTACGTAGTTCAGGCGAAATGGTTGCTAGATCAATTTTTTTGCTTTCGTTGTTAGTTGCTTCTGACATGCTGTGTCTCTCGTTACAAAAGGCGGGAATATTAATACCAAATGCATCAAATAGCTACTATAAGAACTATTTGAATACGTGACCATTCAACAAAAAAATATAGCACTTATCTGGATATTTGATGCATATACTGCCGAAAATAAGCGCGGGCATGTTACAGTGTCACCAATGTAAACAAGGTATTTGTGACGATAACCCTTTTTACAGTTCACCATCAACAACGCGGTTAAGCATGGTTGTACTTCACACAGTTTCGACCTGCTTTTTTCGCTTTATACAATGCTTCGTCAGCGAGTTTAATCACATCGGCAGGGTTACGCTCACTTCGACTGTCAGCCACACCAAAGCTTGCGGTCACCGACACCGTGTTTCTTTGTGCATTTGCGCTACCGCGCTTTTTTCGGCCTTGTTTGTTATCTTCCGGGCGAGAGTCTTGATCACGTAGAATCATTTCGTATTGCGCGACCTGTTTGCGAATTTCTTCTAAATGCAGTTTGCACTCGTCAGCATATTTACCTTTAAAAACAATGGTGAATTCTTCACCACCAAAACGGTAAACGTTTGCACCGCCTTGGGTCTTCAATAAGCGAGAGGCCACCATTTTTAGCACGTCATCGCCAGTGTCATGGCCGTAAGTGTCGTTAAACTTTTTAAAATGGTCGACATCAAGCATCGCAATCGTGAATTTTCTACCCATGTGTTTTAGATCTAAATCTAAAGCTCGTCGGCTAGGAATTAAAGTTAGGCTATCAGTAAAGGCGAGTTGATGGCTTGCAGAAGTTGAGTAGAGAATAATGACGAGGCCAGCAATGGTGAACATGGTGCTAGAGATATACTGAATATCAAAAAAGATGAATGTCGCAGACGCTAACACCATTGCTGAATATGCCATCGCATGAATGATTTTGTTCTTTCTCAATACAAGAATACCAAGAAAACAAACAATACCAGTGCAATACAACACCAAAACTAATGGTAAGTGAGAGACGTTAAGCACGATAAATAGTATGCCACTCGTCCACTCTTCAAATCCCCCCTCAATGTAGTACGTCAAGGTCACGTATGACCAAAACACAAACATGAGCAGTAATAAAATGTAAGTTAAAGTCGATTTAGAATCAAAGCCATCTTTATTAAAAAGAAAAACGGCAAGAAATGAGACAGGAAGGAGAGTCGCTAAAATGGCCAGTTCAAGAAGGGTTGTCCCGGTTCTCAGCGGAACTTGAAGCCGATTTTGTATTACGAAGTATGCAAGCAACAATGCGATGCATAGCATTGATTCACGACCTTGCTTAAATGAATAGCACATGATTAATGCACAAATTAGCAAAATATATGGCATATTTGCAGCAATGCCCCAGTTAGATTGAGTCATCAATATGATGCTTTCCATACTAAGGCAGACCACTCCAAGCAATAACAGCGGGAATAGAAATCTAAAGCCTGATGATGTCATTAAAGATGATGCCATCTACTATATTTTACCTAGAAGTCGTGTATGTCTGTATTTTCAAATCATCATTATATCAACTGACACTATGAAAATTAACAACAATACGTGTGTTTGTTCATTTTCCAAGTAATTTGAGGCTTACCACGGGTAAATAAACATAAAGTTGATTAAATTAAGAGCAATCAACAAGTTGTCTCGAGGACCCAGTGCTATACTTAGTTTGTTGAACCATGGAGGACCGTCGATGCAAATCAGTTCTGATGTACACAATTATATGGAAACCTTGGTTGGTCAAGTGCTCAGTTCGAATAAATATGCGGAACATTATGACAATGAACAGTTAGCTGATATTGCCTGTCTCGCATTAATTCAACTAAAACCCGTATATATCCGACACGACATTGATTTTTTATCAGCATTGCCAGAGGTTAAACTTGTGCAGTTCAAGACAAGCGTCGATGTCGCTGTAGAGAATGCCGTTGTGATGATTCAACAAGATAGACGAATGAATCGTAACAATAATATGCCTGTAATTTTCTCGCATACCCGTTATGATGAGGACAAAGAACTGGATTGGTTCGAAAAACCGATCCTCAACGTCAATATAAAATAATCAATGCTTGTTCCTTGTGAAGTCAAGGATAAGTATTCCCAAGGAGGAGTCGTGGGATTTTTTTCGCGCTTGTTTGGTCGCAACGAGAAGGCGGCAGTAGTTAACGAGGTTGAACCAGTCGAATACAAAGGCTTTTTGATTTACCAGCAAAGCATCGCAGAGGGCGGCCAATATCGCATCGCTGGTCGCATTGAAAAGGACATTGAAGGTGAGGTGAAAACTCATCGATTTATTCGGTCCGATGTTCTGGGTTCAGAGCAAGATGCAAACGAATTAATGCTAAAAAAGGCCCAGATGTTTATTGACCAAATGGGTGAAAAAATATTCGATTAAGAACTCACTTCAACTTGATTCGAATCATCTAAAAGAGAGCCATTAGTGTATATGCTAATGGCTCTTTTTCTTTTTAAGCTTTAAGCGGTTGTAAAATATGTATTTAACTCCAGCCTGGTTGGACCTCTAACTAGTCCGTTTGGTTGTGGTTATTTTTCAAAAGCAAATGGAATATTATTGATTACGAGTCGTTATATGTAATGAAATTTTGAATTTTTGTTACAAAATGCTTGAAGTCGTATTGGACGTTAGATACAACAGAATGACAACAGGGCCATTAACCAAGTCATTGCTGTTCAACTTGGTGTTTAGATGTATTTGTTTACCTATATTATTGGCGTGGTAACAATACAGAATTAAAAAGAATAAGTAAGGCTCTGTTTATAGGATTTATTTATAAATATGTATACAAGGAGTATGCGTTTTGCAAATCGGTGTACCTAGAGAAATACTCGCGGGTGAATCGCGAGTAGCTGCATCACCTAAATCGGTTGAGCAGTTAATTAAGCTGGGGTTCGATGTCGTAATCGAGTCTCGTGCAGGGGTGCTAGCAAGTTTCGATGATGCCGCTTATGAAGCTGCAGGGGCGAAAGTTGTATCTAGTGAAGAAGTATGGAAATCAGGTTTGATCCTAAAGGTAAATGCGCCAATCGTAGATGAAGAAAAAGGCATCGACGAAATCGCTTTACTGCCAGATAGCGCGACATTGGTCAGCTTTATCTGGCCAGCTCAAAATTCAGAGTTAATGGAACAACTGTCAAGTAAAAACATCAATGTTCTCGCAATGGACGCGGTTCCTCGTATCTCTCGTGCGCAAGCATTAGACGCACTTTCTTCTATGGCAAACATTGCCGGTTACCGCGCAGTGGTTGAAGCCGCTCATGAATTCGGTCGATTCTTCACAGGTCAAATTACCGCGGCAGGTAAAGTGCCGCCAGCGAAAGTACTGGTTGCGGGTGCAGGTGTAGCAGGTCTTGCTGCAATCGGCGCGGCAGGTAGTCTTGGCGCGATCGTTCGTTCTTTCGATGTACGTCCAGAAGTAAAAGAGCAAGTGGAATCGATGGGCGCAGAGTTCCTAACCGTAGACTTTAAAGAAGACTCAGGTTCAGGTGATGGCTACGCGAAAGAGATGTCTGATGAATTCAACAAGAAAGCGGCTGAGCTATACGCTGAACAAGCGAAAGATGTTGATATCATCATTACGACGGCGTTGATTCCTGGTCGTCCGGCACCGACGTTAATCACCAAAGAGATGGTCGATAGTATGAAAGCGGGCAGCGTGATCGTTGACCTTGCTGCTGCAAACGGTGGTAACTGTGAATACACAGTAAAAGACCAAGTCATCACAACGGAAAATGGCGTAAAAATCGTTGGCTATACCGATATGGTCGGCCGCCTGCCAACACAATCTTCTCAGCTATATGCGACCAACCTTGTAAACCTTCTCAAACTGCTGTGTAAAGAGAAAGATGGCAACATCAATATTGATTTTGAAGATGTTGTACTACGCGGTGTAACTGTCGTTAAAGAAGGCGAAATTACATGGCCTGCACCACCTATTCAGGTCTCAGCGCAGCCTCAAGCAAAACCACAAGACCCAGTTAAACCACAACCAAAAGTTGAAGAACCAACGTCACCAGTGAAGAAATTAGGTGCATTAGCCGTTGGTGTTGGTGCATTTGCATGGGTTGCTTCTGTTGCTCCGGCGGCGTTTCTATCTCACTTCACCGTATTTGTATTGGCATGTGTGGTGGGTTACTACGTGGTTTGGAATGTAACACACGCACTGCACACGCCTTTAATGTCGGTAACCAATGCAATTTCTGGGATTATCGTAGTAGGCGCACTGCTGCAAATTGGTCAAGGCAATGGTGTTGTTACCTTCCTATCAGTCATTGCTGTTCTTATTGCAAGCATAAACATCTTTGGTGGCTTTACCGTGACCAAACGTATGCTTGAAATGTTCCGCAAAGATAAATAATAGGAGTAACCAATGTCTGCAGGATTAGTACAAGCAGCTTATATAATTGCTGCGCTATTTTTCATCTTAAGTCTCGCGGGACTTTCAAAACAAGAATCGGCAAGAAACGGTAACTACTACGGTATTGCGGGTATGGCGATTGCGCTTATTGCGACAATCTTTAGCCCAAATGCGGAAGGGTTCGTGTGGGTCATCATTGCGATGGTTATTGGTGGTAGCATCGGTATCCACTACGCGAAGAAAGTAGAAATGACACAAATGCCAGAACTGGTTGCAATCTTACACAGTTTTGTAGGTATGGCTGCGGTATTGGTAGGTTACAACAGCTACCTAGAGCCACCAGTCGCGGTATCAACTGACCTTGCTGGTATGCACGCTGAGCATGTGATCCACCTTGTGGAAGTATTTCTTGGTGTGTTCATTGGTGCGGTAACCTTCACTGGTTCAGTGGTTGCGTTTGGCAAACTACGCGGCACCATTTCTTCTTCGCCACTGAACTTACCTCATAAACACAAAATGAACCTGGCGGCCATCGTCGTTTCTACGCTTCTTATGATTTACTTCGTAAAAGCGGACGGCAGCATGTTCGCTCTTATCTTAATGACGCTGATAGCTTTTGCATTCGGTTACCACTTGGTCGCGTCCATCGGTGGTGCAGATATGCCAGTTGTAGTTTCAATGCTGAACTCATACTCAGGTTGGGCAGCGGCGGCGGCGGGCTTCATGCTTGCAAACGATCTATTGATCGTAACAGGTGCACTCGTTGGTTCTTCAGGTGCGATCCTTTCTTACATCATGTGTAAAGCAATGAACCGTTCATTCATCAGCGTTATTGCTGGCGGGTTCGGACAAGAAGTTGTGATTTCAAGTGATGAGGAGCACGGCGATTACACTGAGATAAGTACGGAAGAAGTGGCTGAGATTCTGAAGAATTCAAAGTCAGTGATCATCACTCCAGGATACGGTATGGCAGTAGCGCAAGCTCAGTACCCAGTACAGAAAATTACCGAGATACTGCGTTCACAAGGCATTGATGTACGCTTTGGCATTCACCCAGTTGCGGGGCGTCTACCTGGCCACATGAACGTGCTATTGGCAGAAGCGAAAGTACCGTACGATATCGTGCTAGAAATGGACGAGATCAATGACGATTTTCCTCAAACCGATACTGTACTGGTCATTGGTGCAAACGACACAGTAAACCCAGCAGCGCTGGAAGATCCAAACAGCCCAATCGCAGGCATGCCAGTACTGGAAGTTTGGAACGCACAAAACGTTATCGTATTCAAGCGTTCAATGAATACGGGTTACGCAGGGGTTCAGAACCCATTGTTCTTTAAAGAAAACACCTCAATGTTGTTTGGTGATGCAAAAGAAAGTGTTGAAGCTATTTTTAAAGCACTATAAACCAACCGTATAGACCAACCAGGGTCAGCAATCGCTGGCCCTTCTTTGTTCAGCTCATTGTTATAGTATTGCAAATCCTTAGCCCACCTCATGTCTTTTACATATAGATTAATGTATAGTTCCCACTAATTTAAAAAGTAACGGTAACAGTTTGATTAAACAGTTTTTGCTTCGTTCTGTGTTAATGCTGCCACTTATTTCGGCTCCCGCTTTTGCAGATTCATTACCAGAACGGATTGATACATTTACAGAGCTATTTGATTATCAAACGGCCATTAAATCGTATGACATACGCATACTGCAGTCTAATTATCCAACAAAGTTACTTTCTCCAGATTCTATGCTACCGCAGACGGCTGACTACCCACTAAAAGACGTTCAGGAATTATATCGTTTAGCGAATACATGCCGTGGAAAGCTGCCTTTAAGCCCATTAATTACTGAACCTTTAGTGTTTACACGTGCCTTATGTAAAGGGACACAACTTACACCTAGATGGTTTTCCCGCAGTGGACTGATCCACCCGGGAGGCGGTAGTTATGCGGCGCGTTATGTAAACAAATATCCTGAGCTTCATTCCGAGCTTGCGCAGTACATGCACATAAAAGAACGAGAAAATAAAGAAGGGGACGAGTTACTAGCAAGCCTAAAACATATGAACGATGAAGCCATCAACGCACTCATCGCCGGCGCAAGTATGTTTATCGAAGATAAAGAGCTATGGTTACGTCGTGGTGATCATTATTTTGTGTTTTCCCAAGATATATGGCAGGAAAACGTCGAGAAAGCGGGTCTCGCATATAGGTTAGCGTCTGAAAGTCGCAGTTGCTTTGTAAAACGCGGAAACATCTGTTGGGATGTGGAAGATCAATCGCAATTGCTTCAGATCAGTATGATCGTTCTTGTCATTGCCAATATTTTGCTGGTGATTGGTTGGACAGTATATCGATGGAATAGCAAGCGAGAAGAGCTCCGTAGCCGAATGCTTGTGCTTCAGATCTTGACCCATGAGTTGAGAACCCCAATTGCATCGCTGTCATTGACTGTGGAAGGCTTTCGTCGAGAATTTGAACATCTTCCCGAGAGCGTTTACGATGAATTCCGTCGATTGTGCGAAGATACACGTCGATTACGTCAGCTAGCAGAGGCCAGTAAAGATTATTTGCAATCAGATAATCAAATGCTTGCAACAGACTGGGTGCCGTCTGTCGCTGAATGGTTAGAATATAAGATAGAAGAAGAATTTGATAACGCTGTACAGTTCAATCTAAATGAAGACGTTGCAGCAAAACTTAACGTATATTGGCTCGGAACCTGTATCGATAACTTGTTGCGCAATGCGCTCAAATATGGTGTTGCACCAGTTGAACTGAATGTCGTTACCAGTGCAGAAAAAATCGTAATTCAAGTCCAAGATGCCGGCAATTTAACTGCCAAAGACTGGGCAAACCTAAGAAAGCCGTTTGTGAGTAAGAGCGGGTTAGGACTTGGCTTAACAATTGTTGAATCTATGGTAGGCCGCATGGGCGGAAAAATGTCCTTAATAGGCCCCCCTACAACCTTTATATTGGAGATACCTTGTGAAACAGACACTGCTTCTCGTTGAGGATGATAAAAACTTAGCTGATGGCCTGTTAGTGAGCCTAGAACAAGCAGGATACGAGTGTTTACATGTGGAACGTATTTCAGACGTTGAACCACAATGGAAAAAGGCGGATCTCGTCATTTTGGATCGCCAACTTCCAGATGGTGACTCAGTGCAGCATCTTCCTGAATGGAAGAAAACCAAAGATATCCCAGTTATTTTATTAACAGCGCTAGTGACCGTTAAAGATAAAGTGGCAGGGCTGGACTCTGGTGCAAACGACTATTTAACGAAACCTTTTGCTGAAGCGGAACTGTTTGCGCGAATTCGTGCTCAACTACGTGCTCCAGATGCGACAGACCAAGCGAACGAAGATAAAGTGATGGCAAAAGATCTTGAAATTGATCGTGCGACCCGTGAAGTTGTTTTTAGAGGGGAGATGATCACACTCACTCGTACTGAATTTGATTTGCTGCTTTTTTTAGCGTCAAACCTTGGCCGAGTGTTTACTCGAGATGAATTGCTTGATCATGTTTGGGGTTACAACCACTTCCCAACAACGCGTACGGTAGACACGCACGTACTTCAATTGCGTCAGAAATTACCTGGGTTAGAAATCGAAACATTACGTGGCGTTGGCTACAAAATGAAAGCATAAGTTAGTAATGAAATCACTACTTCCTGTAGTTCTATCATTGATGATTACGAAACCAGTTCTTGCTATGGACTGGTTTCAATCAAACACACCGTTAACTCAGGCTCACCAGCATCTACTCGAAGATGATCTTGGTGGACTGTTTAACTCCCTTGTCGAACTTTGGCAAAGTGAGCCTAATAAACAAATTATTCCACACCTTAACGATTTATTAGGGCAGTCTTTAGCTAAAGATTGTGGTAAGTCGTTAACAAGTGTCACTCTCCCTGAATGGATTAGTGGTGTTAACGTCATTCGTCAGACTATTCAGAGCCCTGGACGTGATACCTATCGGTTAGTGGTCAAGCTTAGAGCGACCACCGATATTGAAGATATATCATTTCGACGCTGGGTTGATACCTCGATTTCCGGAGACAGCTCTTTCAGTTATGAAACGCAGAGCCAAGGCATTGAAATTGCGAACGAGCGAAACTACCTTAAGCGCTATAACTTAACCGGTAAAATGGACGCTGGACTGTATCATCTAACAGTACATGCTAAAGATAAGCGCACCTATCGTAGCTGGGTTATTTTGGGGGATTCCGGTTCTTCACAGTATGTACGCTGGACATCAAAAGAGAATTGGAAGGTAGAAAAGAGCGCGTTAAGAAACCCGCATTGCCCCTTACCACAACTGGAAGTTGGCCTATATGATTACGTTGATGGGCAATATAATCAGGTGTGGAACAAAACTTACGAATCAAACTACCCAAATGCGTTAGAGTTAAGTGGCGTTCCTAATGATCGATATGTGTTAGCGGTAAGCATTGATAGTCGTCGTTGGCAGGGCGAAATAATTGTTGAACAAGCGCAAACTATCAGCAGAACCTATGATGTTTCCCTCGAATAATCATTAAAGAAATAACACTTGTGCCGATATAAGATCAGGAAGAACTAAACCACAAGTGTAGTATGAAAACACAATTCAAAATTTTGGCCACGACGGTTCCCGCAGCACTATTTTCAAACGTGGCCTCAGCCGCGACCTATGCAATAGAAGCACGCAGTGACGCAATGGGTGGCGTTGGCACCGTTTCTGCCTCCTACCTTACCGCGCCATTTTTCAACCCAGCGCTTACCGCGATTTACCGCCGCAATGATGATGCAGGTATGATCGTACCAAGCTTTGGTATCAACTATAACGATCAAAACGGGATCATTGATTCGATTGATCGAATCGGAAAAATGGCACCAACTGACCCAAATTTAATATCAGAACTTGACGCTTTGAACAACAAAACGATGGACTTTGATATTGGTGGCGTTGTCGCTGTTGGTATACCAAACCAGTTTTTGTCTGCAACGGCTTACGGTAAGCTATACACAGAATCCTTTGTTCAGCCTGTTGTTGATACCAACGATCCAGTGAACGCATTAAACAACAGTTATGTAAAAGGCGTCTCGATAGGGGTTGCTGAAGCGGGCATTTCCCTTGCTAAGTACACTAATTTCATGAATCAACACATGTCGTTCGGTATTACGCCTAAGCTACAGCGCATTTACACTTATTCTTATGCAACGAGCTTTGCGGCATTCGACACCAAAGATCTGCGTGAGAACGAAACGGCCGACACCATATTCAACTTAGACGCTGGTGCACTTTGGTTCTTTGGCCCGTATCGCTTAGGCATCTCGGCAAAAAACCTAATGGGCAGCGACATTCACACTAAAGCGTTTACGTACAATGGTACAACGCCAATTGCATCAGAAAAATACAGTATGCGTCCGGTCTACACGGTAGGGGCAGGCTTTGTTGCAGACTATTTTTCTGCAAGTATCGATTATGACTTGAATGAAGAGAAAAAGTTTTCAACGTTTGATGACAACACGCAAATGCTCCGTTCTGGTTTTGAAATTGATGTGCTTCGTCAACTTGCGTTACGTGGTGGTTACATGAAGAATTTAGCACGAACAAACGATGAAGGGACAATCACCGCTGGTATTGGTTTATCTCCATTGAATCTCATCGAACTTGATATCGCCGCGCAATACACCAACGAAAACGCAATGGGTGCATCGATTAATTTCCTTGCGACCTACTAAGCGAATCGTTATAGTCAGCTCCTCAATATGAGGAGCTTTTTTTATGTTTGACGATTTACCACCTCTGTCACATCAAGAACAACAACAAGCTGTAGAACGCATTCAAGAGTTAATGACAAAAGGTACCAGTACCGCAGAAGCCATTAAAATTGTTGCTCAGCAAATTCGAGCTGATTACGCAGCAAAACAACAAGACGAAGCAAATTAAAAAGAGCAGGGCACAGACCCTGCTTTTTCATACCTATCACACTTCTACTGGCGACACCAACCATACTCCGCTTCAATTACTGTTACCGCGTCACCTCAGTTCTGATAAAAAACACTGTCACTTGTGCTGGTTGTTAGTAAAATTTTACCAACTTAAGTTAACCACCACTACGTTAACGATAATCAATGCGGGGCACACTGCCACAAATTATTGATAACACCTTAAATTACAATAGCTTACCGAAGTGTTTTTGTCTAAAGCAATCGCTTCACCAGTCTAGTGTTGTAATTTTATTACGGTGGTGGTCTTTTGCTTTTATTAGCCAGCGTTTTATCCTGTAAAAATCAAAATTTGACGTTGTCACTTATTAATTTTCCTCAATCAGGTAATGATGTATGGCGTGATAAAGACAGTGAGCGCTTGCAGACACCTACAGACATGGAAACAATTAATCAGCAGCTTTAGGTTAATGAGTGTATCGGCGGCATATATTGCATGAGCTTATTTGCCCAAGATAGGCGAGCAATGATCAATAATTTTCACTTCTCGCTCGTTAGTGCGTAGGTTTATGTTTACCTAATTCATGACCGCGTAACGTGATTAAGGGATATTGTTTATCTGTCGATTGGCCCCGACAGGTTTGGCGAAATTACTTCGTATTCTTTATGTGTATCTTGATTGTTTATCCATGTTACCCCAAACCTTAAAAGCCGAAACTTAGCGATGGTTTCGGCTTTTTATACCCGTCCTCTCAACTGATTACTTATCTATGCAGCTATGTTTATTTACAACGCTATACTGTAGAAGCAATGTTACTTTTACAAAGGGGGGAGTTATGATCACACACGGTATTACGATTGGCCTTGAACGAACCGACAATGAAGTGTTTGTTTCTATCAAAGCAATAGGAAAACTCACGCACGATGATTACAAGCGACTCGTACCAATGCTCGATTCAGTGCTAGAAAAAGTGGAAGATCCAAAAGTAAGAGTATTGTTTGATGCGACGGATTTCCAGGGCTGGGAACTTCGAGCTGCGTGGGATGATTTAAAAATTGGAATCAGTCATGGCTCAGTGTTTGATAAGGTTGCGCTTCTGGGCTCACACAAATGGCAAGACGTTGCGGCAAAAGTATCGAATTGGTTTATGAATGGCGAAGTGCGCTCTTTTCACGAGCAGGATGAAGCGCTTAAATGGCTGTTGTCTTAAAGCCCAACTTAAAACGAATAAACGCAAAATACCGCCGCTTGACGGCGGTAATTCAGATTAAGCACAGCATTTTTTGTACTTTTTACCACTGCCGCAGCTACATGGGTCATTACGATTTGGTTTTTTATCAAATACCGTTGTCGTTGGTTTGTTTAGCAGCGTATCTAGCTCGATTGTATTTTCGTCTTTCATTGGATCAACGACAATATTGGCAACGATAGCATGCTTTTCAACAATCATCTCAAGTTCTAATTTTCGTTCTTGCGACATTACCGTGATTGAAATTGGTGCTTCGTCCGTGCCAGCTTTAACTTCGCGGTTAACGTTATACCCTGAAAGTACGTGGTTTTGCCTTGTTTCGATTCTGCCTTTGAAAAACAATTTTGACATTTTATGACTCTTAAGTGATTTGTATGAAGCAACAAGAAGAGCGGATTATACTCGTCATTATGAAATGATAAAGAACAATTCACAGCCCTACGTGAGAAACGTTTTGGTGCTTAGAACTCTCTGGCAAAACGGTGTCGATTTGCGCAGTACCTTAAATCATTCTCAGTATTACGAACATAAAGCTCATTTAAAGCTCGTATCAACCAAATAGATACGAATTAAGATAGGTAAAAACGGGTCATTTTAGTTTTGCACAAAAGAGACATTCTAACTTTGGGCCATCACCCAAAGTGCGCATTATGTATATTATGTTAAATATGATATACACGTATGCGTATTTATTACCTGGTTAGGCTCCTATCCCTCTCAGATTTAAAAATTAAGGGGGTTCTGTGTATACCATTAAACATAATCGCTATTTACCATAAAATAGCTAATATGGATCTATCAATCTGCGATTGCTTGCTCTGCTATTAGCTTTTATCAGTTGTTGTGGTTGTCATCATTGTTTGAACGACTTGTTCTGGGTTTAGTGACCGGCATAAAAAAACGCTCACTATGAGCGCTTTTTTCAATTCTGTTGGTGAATGTAATTCAGCCGCCAGCTAACTTAACCGTCATGCCTTTCTTTTCAAGATGAGCTTTGATCTTATCTCGAGCGTCACCTTGGATTTCGATGTTGCCATCTTTCACTGCGCCACCGCAGCCACAAACTTTCTTAAGTTCTGCTGCAAGTAACTTTAAAGGAGCATCATCCAGATCCAAGCCTGATACAATGCAAACGCCTTTGCCTTTACGGCCTTTAGTTTGGCGTTGAATTCGAACAATGCCGTCGCCCTTAGGACGCTCGACTTTATCTTCTTCTGGTTTGATTCGACCAGTTTCTGTTGAATATACGAGAGTCATACTTCTATTTCTTTAGTTGTTGAGCTTGCATTGCTTTTTGCTTTGCAACCAAATAAGCCTCAATATGGCGTTGAATCGCGGTTTTACCACCTTTAATCAACTTGCCATTGAACATACAGTACCAAGCATTGGGTTCTCCTGTATCATTCTTTATTGTATAGCCGTTAAATACATCAGTTTGTGTGTTGCCATTACTTTGCAGGCGCTGACCAAGAGTCGAAAACTCTTTGGGGTCAATAATTGATGCCGTGTCACACCACCAATCAATGCTTTTTTTTACCGCCGTTAAACTACCTTGTAAAACGTGGTTTTTGATTTTGACTTTCCAAATGCTGCCATCAGGGCCTCCAGATTGGAGAGTAAAACCTCTGTAGTTTGAAATTGCCATGACACTGAATTGTCTTTTCTATTTGTTTATCCAATCATAATAACAACTGAACAATATCTAAATAATAACGAATATTTGTTCGGTAGAATAAAGTTCTGTTGCTATTATTTTTAACACAAAACGTATGACGGTAACGTTAGCTAGATTGCACTATTGATACAATCTTCTAAGAATTCATGGAACTTATGGCCATTATTTTGCAGCATTTTGGGGAACATAGAGATCGGCGTCATCCCTGGGAAGGTGTTGACTTCATTAAGGAAAATTTCACCTTCTTCGGTTAAGAAGAAATCAATACGTGATAAATGACGTAAATTCATTTGTTTAAATACCGTCTCCGATGCCTTGCGAATGTTTTCGATCTGTTCGTCGGTTAAGTTTTTCGCTTCCACTTCGGTTAATGAATGGCTAGTACTGCTGTACTTCTCATCATAGGAGTAGAATGCACCATCAGGGGCAATAACCTCTCCCGGTTTGGTAATATTCAATTGGCCATTCATTTCATAAGCTGCGATTTCTAATTCTCGCGGCTTAACTGACTTTTCAACCAGTACTTGATCGGAATATCCAAACGCATCATTCACCGCTTGAGACACTGCCTCTCTTTGGGTGACACTGTAACAACCAACGGATGACCCTTGTCGTGCCGCTTTGACAAATACTTTACCCCATTTATCAAATGCTTGCAGCGCTTGCTCGTGCGCTGCTTCGTCATTACGAGTAAGGAATAAGTAAGGCGTATTTGCAATGCCGATCGCGTCATACCAAAGCTTCGACGTGATTTTATTGAAACTGTTGCTGCTTGCTTCAGGCCCACACCCTAGGTAAGGAATGCCTGCAATTTCAAACATGGATTGAATATCGCCTGTTTCACCAGGGAAGCCATGGATGCAAGGTACAATGAAGTCGACACTTAGGCTTGTATCATTGGAGCACAGTTGTTTGGTATTGAGGTCTAGATATACCAATTCATCTTGGTTGGTAACCCAACCTTCCGTTTTGATTTCTACGCGTGTGACTTTTACGTTTTCAATTAAATTTAACTGCTGCTCAACAAAGTTCGCAGATAATAGTGAAATCTCATGCTCAGATGAGCCGCCGCCGCATAGTAAGAGAATATTTTTAGTCATGAATCAATCTTTCCGTGATCTACAAAAGATACTATCCAATATGATAAACCTTTAAGTAGTTACGTACAGTTATTTTACTGTGAGGAATACTGTTCGAGCAGGATTTGAGCAAAGTAAAAAGGGAGCGATTTGCTCCCTTGTTATACTCAAGTAACCGCGAGATGCTTGGGTGTATTAGTTCAATTTGTTTAGTGTTGGATAAGCCGAATTTTTAATAGAATCGATGGTCTTAACAAAAGGTTTTAGCTGTTTAAACTGGGCTGGTAGTGTCGAAATTGCCTGTTTTGCTTCAGCACTGGTGGCGTAATCACCATAAAGTACCGAGAACCACTTGGTTCCATTTACCACTTTGTAGTTTTCCCAAATTGGTTGTTTACCTTGTGGCAGTTTACTTGCCAATTGGTCCACTTTCGCTTGCCTACCTACAGCACCAACTTGAATTGTATATCCAAAGCGTTGAACTGCCGCTTGTTGTTCGTTCGGTGGAATGATCTTAACCGGCTTTGCCTGCTCTTGAGGGCTAAGCTTTACGACCTTTTTCTCTTCAGGTTTCGCTGTTATTTTATCGACAGTTGGCTCAACGTCTTGTTCTACTACAGCGTTTTCAGATGACATTACTGGTTTAGGTATTGTCTGAGATTGGTAATCTTCTCGGTAGGATTCTGAAGTAACTTCTGTAATATAGGTTTCAGATGCACAAGCAGAAAGTAGTGTTGCCAAACCAATGATTGCGATTTTTTTCATGAAGTAACAAACGCTCTGAATAAATATGACGTCGAATCATGCCGATAGCAGTCTACTTTATCAAGCACCAAACACAATAATCTGCAATTTTGATGTGATGAGTAACACAATCTCTACTAGCCTGGTTTAGATTTGCGCAAATGTAAGGTCGAACCACATTTAAAGCGTAACTTATTCGTTTATGATGAAAAGATGATATGTCATCAGTCACCGCGAAGGAATCGCCATGAACAAATTACAAAAACTCTTTAAACCGAATTCTGTTGCAGTGATTGGCGCTTCCCCAAAGGAGCTACGTGCTGGGCAAATTGTCATGCGTAATCTGTTGCAAAGTGGATTTGCTGGTGCGATTATGCCAGTCACACCAAAGTATAAATCCGTTTCTGGTGTTATCGCCTATCCAGATGTAGCCTCCCTTCCCTACACCCCTGATATTGCAATCCTCTGTACTAACGTGTTACGCAATAAGCAGCTTTTGAAAGAGCTCGACGAGCGCGGTACTGAGTTCGCTATTGTTATCTCTGACGATATCGAACACCTCGATATGACAGGTTTGCGCATTCGAGTTCTTGGCCCAAACAGCTTGGGCATCATTTTGCCATGGCATCGGTTTAATTGTTCGTTCTCGCCTGTTGCTGCTAAACCAGGAAAAATCGCTTTTATTTCTCAATCTTCTGCGGTGTGTACAACCGTTCTTGACTGGGCAAATGATAAGAATATTGGCTTTTCAGCATTTATTTCTATCGGCGAAGGCCAAGACATCGAGTTTGCTGAGTTACTCGATTATTTAAGTATGGATGCCAATACGGAAGCCATTTTGCTCTATGTTGAGACCATTCGAGATGCTCGTCGTTTTATGTCTGCAGCACGAGCCGCCTCGCGTAACCGACGCATTCTGGTATTAAAGGCCGGACATTCTCCACAAGCTCACGCCCTTGGTCTCCAAGGTGCCGATACTTTGGATATCATCTATGACTCAGCGATTAGAAGAACGGGAATGCTGAGAGTAAGCAATACCCACGAGCTGTTTGCCGCTGTAGAGACGCTCACACACTCGGTTCCACTTCGTGGAGAGCGTCTAGCGATCATCACAAATGGAGGCGGCCCTGCAGTTATGGCCGTCGATACACTTTTTGAGCGAGGAGGGAAACTAGCAACATTAGATGACGCAACAGTAGATCAAATAAAATCGGCTCTTCCAGAGAAGTGGCGTGGTGTTAATCCTATCGACCTCTCTGGAGATGCGACCAAAGCCCGCTACATAGAAACGATTACCGCACTAATGAACAACGACTGTGCAGACGCCATTTTGATCATGCATAGCCCTTCCGCCGTTTCTGATGCAACTGAGACCGCAAAAGCAGTAATTGAAGCGATTAAAGCTCACCCAAGACACCGGCACTTCAATATATTGACCAATTGGTCAGGAGAACAAACCTCACGAGAAGCGCGGTTGGCCTTTACTCATGCTGGCATTCCGACATATCGAACGCCTGAAAGTGCAGTGGTCGCTTATATGCACCTTGTGGAGTATCGAAGAAACCAAAAGCAGCTGATGCAAACGCCAACGACGGCAGAACCGTTGCACTCCGGCAGTGTCGATTTAGCAAGACAGTGGGTAGAAGAACAATTACTGGATAAAAATACAGTATCGTTAGACACTCATCAAAATAGTCCTTTATTTGAGCAATTTGGCTTTAACATATTACCGACGTGGATTGCTTCTGAGGTATCTGAAGCTGTTCACATGGCGGAGAACATTGGCTACCCAGTCGCGGTAAAATTACGCTCACCTGATATTCCGCACAAGTCAGATGTGCATGGCGTGGCATTGAACTTACGTAATAGCCAAGAGGTGTCGAGTGCAGCACAAGCGATATTGGATACTGCAAAACTTAGCTATCCGTTAGCTAACGTACAAGGCTTACTGGTTCAAGGGATGGCAAAGCTTGGCAGCTCGGAAGAGCTGAGGGTTAGTATTAAAGTCGATAAGGTGTTTGGCCCCGTTATTTTACTTGGGCAAGGCGGTTCGGATTGGAATATTACCCAGGACGCGGTTGCAGCATTACCGCCACTCAATATGGCGCTTGCGCGTTACTTAATCGTTATTGCCTTAAAGTCCGGTAAAATTCGGCTGCAGAAGCACAAAGATACGCTTGATATTACCGCGCTTTCAAAGTTTCTCGTGCGGTTTTCTCAAATGGCGGTTGAACTACCTGAAATACAATCGCTGGATATTCATCCAGTACTTGTTTCTGGTAGTGAGCTGACCATCATCGATGCCGATGTTACGCTATCAAAATATGAGGGGGATGCTCAACAAAGGCTAGCCATTCGTCCATTCCCTGCTGAATTCGTTGAAACGGTGACTTTGCGTGATGGTCAACCTATCCTATTGCGTCCTATTCTGCCCGAAGACGAACCAACCCATGCGCAGTTTATCAACAGCGTGTCGAAAGAAGATCTATACAACCGCTTTTTCTCTGATGTTGGGGAATTTAATCACGAAGCTTTAGCAAATTTAACTCAAATTGATTACGACCGAGAAATGGCATTTGTTGCAGTGGCATTTGATGAGAGCGGGCCTTTGATTATTGGCGTTGCCCGAGCCCTGATTACACCAGATAACAGTGATGCTGAATTTGCAATCTTGGTTCGATCTGACTTAAAAGGAAAAGGCCTTGGCAAACTGCTTATGCAAAAAATCATCAGCTATTGCAAGATCAAAGGGACTAAGCAAATGTCAGGAATGACAATGCCAACCAACCGAGGAATGTTATCACTGGCACAAAGCTTAGGTTTTGAACTTGATGTTCAGTTTGGTGATGGTACCGCTGATATGGTTCTTACCCTCAACTAAGCGGATTTTACAAAGGATGCGGCTCGGCATCCTTTATTTCTTTTACCACTCAACATGTGACATTGTCACTTTAATTTCCAATTCTTTTTCAAATATTGTACGCACCATGACTTCGCCTCCCCCATGGTGTTCCTCCGCCATGCCAAAATGATGTCCATCGAATGATCTTCAGAGCCCTCTATGCGCTTTAATGCACCTGAATCAATCAAGGGCTGTGAAACTTGACAAGGAACAGTACCGATGCCTAATCCTGAAGTCAGTGCCTCTACCTTAGCTGGGAAGTTAGTGACTGTGAGTCGTGGCTGTTTTTGAGTGATATTTATTGAAAGCGCAGGTTGCTCTCTCGCAGTATCTGCTATGGCGATAATCCGATACTTTTCTCGTGCGTCTGCATTGAATGGACCATTGCGCTTATGTACATAATGATCACTTGCTGCTACCCACTCCATTGTCATTTTGCCAATTTTCT
The DNA here is from genome assembly GCF_002608565.1 of Vibrio sp. PID17_43. Taxonomy (GTDB): domain Bacteria; phylum Pseudomonadota; class Gammaproteobacteria; order Enterobacterales; family Vibrionaceae; genus Vibrio. The sequence goes on along the minus strand of NZ_LIXM01000001.1, from coordinate 98,089 downwards.
CAGCTTTCACATCGTGAGGGAGTGAGTCGAGCGTAGGACAAATGAGTAAGTCCGCTCGACCAGTATTCAATGACTCCCAACTGCCTGCAAGGATCTCTTCTTGTAACCTTATTCGTGTGGTACTGACCTCTGCTAGCGCATTCACCATAGGAAAGAAGTTTGCAATTGGAATGATACCGTCGAAAGCGATGGTAATGTCCAGTTCCCATCCATTCGCAAGCAATGTCGCATCACCGACCAACTTTTCGCAGGCCTGTAAGATTGCCCTACCTCGCTCAAGAATCAACTGGCCTACTTGTGTAAAATGCGCCTTATGACCAGAGCGATCAAATATCATGATGTCAAGGTCTTGCTCAAGTTTTTGAATTTGATAACTGAGTGATGATGGTGCTCGATCTAGCTCATTCGCCGCAGCAGCAAAACTGCCTCTTCGGTCAATTGCATCAAGTATATGAAGTGCTTCTAAAGTGATGGGGCTTTGCATATTGGTTCACTCCGTGACTTAGTATCCGTCACAGTATAAAGACTCTAGTTTCATGATGTAACGGTGCAATTTAGGCCGTTTTTTAGGCATAGGTACGTATCTTTTGCGCTACAAAACAAAAAAGCCAGCTTAATGCTGACTTTTAACAAAAGTTTTCATTTCAAAAATGTTAAGAAAAGAATGAAAAATGAAAACTTACTGTTTTGCCATCTCTTTTTTCACCATTACTGCCGCAGCAACGATAAAAGCGATGATTAGACCAAGCTCCATGAAAGGCTCCGTTAGATTAAAGCAAATTTACGAACAAAATTAGGACGATAATTATTTTATCATTTATATTCGCACTTGCTACCTTTTAACCAGAAATTCACGAATTTATTCGATTTAGATCAAAAAAGGCGCATCGGAGCGCCTTTTTGTTGCAAATTTGTAGTTCGGGTTATTTTAAGCGTCTGGATAACCTTGCGGGTTATTGGATTGCCAACGCCAAGTATCACTCGTCATTTCGTCTAGCGAACGTTCGGCTTTCCACTCCAGCTCATTCATCGCTTTTGAAGGGTCCGCCCAACATTCTGCGATATCACCAGGTCGACGCGCTACCAGTTGATAAGGGACCTCTTTACCACACGCTTTTTCGAAGGCTTTTACCATTTCCAGTACGCTGTAACCGTTACCAGTACCAAGATTGTAAATATGAAGGCCTGCTTTTTTACCCACTTTGTCTAGAGCCGCGACGTGCCCATCTGACAGATCCATTACGTGGATGTAGTCACGGACCCCTGTTCCATCTACGGTTGGGTAATCACTACCAAATACCGACAGGAACTCACGGCGACCAACGGCCACTTGCGAGATAAATGGCATCAAGTTATTTGGAATGCCTTGTGGGTCTTCACCAAGCTCACCAGTTGGGTGGGAACCAACTGGGTTAAAGTAACGTAATAGCGTAATGCTCCAATCCGGGTTCGCTTTTTGAAAATCGGTAAGACACTCTTCAACCATCAGTTTGCTTCGGCCATATGGGTTTGTTGCGCTGGTTGGGAAGTTTTCTGTGATTGGAACTGATGCAGGATCGCCATAAACCGTTGCAGAAGAACTAAATACTATGGATTTAACGCCCGCTTCGCGCATTGCATCGACAAGAACTAATGTACCGTTTACATTGTTATCATAATACTCTAGTGGTTTCGCCACTGACTCCCCAACGGCTTTTAAACCGGCAAAGTGAATCACCGCTTCAATATTATGCTTTTTTAGTGCGTCTACAAGTGCCGATTTATCACGGATGTCTGCTTGAATAAATTCAGGCTTTGTGCCGCAGACTTTTTCTATACGTTTTAGAACACTCGCTTTGCTGTTGTACAAATTATCGAGAATCACTGGCGTCATGCCAGCTTCAATCATTTGAATACAAGTGTGGCTGCCGATATAGCCCATACCACCCGTAACAAGTACTTTCATTTAATTATTCCTTCTGACGCGAATCTAAATAGTCTAAAGCTTTAACTAATATTTTTAAACTCTCATTTATGATTCTTGTCTCATAAAAATGGCTTGACCTTTTCCTGCTTTTTTCGCTTGGTACATCGCGGTATCCGCACTCTTCAGAATTTGCAGTGCATCTCGCTCTTTAACGCCAACAAGCTTAACGCCAATGCTCACCCCGACTTTCAGCTGCTCGTTTTTATATTCGATGGGTTCACACACCTTGGCGATCAGTTTCTTTGTAACACGAGTTACTACTTTTTGATCTGTAGGATTAACGATCATAGCAAACTCATCACCAGACAGACGGGCAATTAGGTCATTGTGTCGAGTGACAGAAGTCATACGTTCAGCGACTTGTCTAAGTACTTCATCGCCAGCGTCATGTCCATGGGTATCATTAATGCCTTTAAAGCCATCTAAGTCGAGATAAAGTACAGTAAACTCGTCACGTAAATATGACGATTGTTGCAATAACTTATCCAGTTCAATATGAAACTTTGAGCGGTTCGCAAGCCCGGTGAGTTCGTCGTGATGGGCTAAATGTTCTAATCGTTCCATTTCTTTTACGCTAGAGAGATCGGTTAAGATAATGACCATGTCATACACATGAGGGTCTTCTCCTTTTACGATACGATTCACTTTAGCGAACATCGGGATCAAGCGGCCATTATGATCTTTTTCAATCACTTCCCCTTGCCAGGTTCCATAGTTATGAATTGACTCAATAATGCTTGGCATCATGGTGTGAAGCTTACGCCAACGAATGGACTTAAGAAACGGCTGACCAATTAACTGTTCCGCATCAAGTCCGACAAACCGGGTTACGGCCGGATTCACCATTGTGATTATCCCTTGACCGTTAAGAACGACGAGACCATCTTGGCTATTCTCAAACACTCGTCCTGCTACACGCTCACGATTTATTGCCTCTTCAATTTCCGTGATGTCTTGAATAGCAAAAAGCAAATAACCGTGATCGGTTAACCGACGGCTCGTTAAGCTCAATTGCTGTTCTTTTTTCTCACTTTGAATCGGAACGTCATCGTACTCTAAACCGTGTGCCAAAATTTGGTTCAATTTGATCGCCGTTTTAATTTTGATTAAATCGCTGATATTGTATTTGGTTAGATTATGAGCGCTTATCTTAAATATGGTATGTGTGGCGACATTGCAGTGGACGATTCGCCCTTCATTGTCGGTCACAATCAATGCATATTGAACGGCATCAATCACCGCGTCAGAAAATGTTTTCTGTTGTTCTAATGCATCTAATCGTTTTTGAAGTTGCGTTTCTCTCATTTGGCGGCAATTTGTCATGGTATTGAACGACGCAATCAATCGCCCAACTTCATCTTTCGAACCCCGTTCCTTTGGACCACGCATATGATGTCCATCAGCAAAATCTTGCATTGCACGGTCAAGCGCCACAAGTGGGCGTAGGACTTTTCTTTCTATGGTGATGTAAAATAGAACGACGACAACGATCAATATGATCAAAAACAGCTCGCCATTTTGAACAATCGAATCTTTTAGATCTAAGATTGAGTGATCAGACAAAGTGATACGCACGGTCCCTATCCGCTGCCCTTGATACACGATAGGTTCATAAATATTGAGGTAACGAGCTGATAATGCGTTAAGAAGCGTGTCGAAGCGGCTGATGTCACGAATGTTGTGCGCTGGAGGAAATGCCCCGTTGAGATCGAAAATGGCAAAAGGCTGATCATGTTGATCATATAACTTAACGAGCGATACGTTGGGATCATTCAACAGACCGACCAATAGCGAATAGACTTGTTGCTTGTTCTTTTCGGCTAGCGCAGCTTTAATTGAGTGTGAAACATCACTAATGAGTAGTTTCGTCTGCTCAGACATTTCCTTCTTTGCAGACTGGTAAGCGATGTTTAACGTATAAGCGTGTGTTGTAACAAAGATGGCCGCAATGGATATAAGAATTGGCCATATTAGCTTTGCTCGTAATGACATATATATTCCTGTTGCAAAAACAATTAAACCCACATAAGAATTGTTATGCAAACTATCGCACTAATAAGCCAATAGATTAACATGACATGATACGAAATGAAGCTAAAATTCCCAGAAATTAGTGTGTTACCGTATGAATTATTGGATAATTAGGTTGATATCAATGTGCAGACTGAAAATTAGAACCCATCTTCACAAACAGCGAACTTTGTCACGGAATACAAACCATTTTTCCTGCATTTTTAACCAATAATTAAGCGTATGACATTGAATAAACAGCAACTCACACTAAATTGCGATATGGGCGAAAGTTTTGGCAGCTGGACTATGGGAGCTGATGAGAACGTCATGCCTCATGTCGATATGGCCAATATTGCCTGTGGTTTTCATGCCTCTGATCCTAATGTCATGCATAACACGATTGCTTTGGCGAATCAGTTCGACGTCGATATCGGCGCACATCCCGGCTACCCAGATCTGCAAGGTTTTGGGCGACGCAGTCTCAATCTGAATAATGATGAAATTACTAATATGATCATTTACCAAGTTGGGGCTCTACAAGCTTTGTGCCGTGCTCAATACACCGATATTAGTTACATCAAACCTCATGGCGCGCTATACAACGACATGATGGCAAATGATAAAGTGCTCCTCGCGGTCGTTAAGGCTGCGGCACAATTTAAAGTGCCATTGATGATTCTTGCCTCACAAGAAAATGAGAGATACTTAGAGATTGCAGACGATTTTGATGTCCCTCTTCTGTTCGAGGCATTTGCTGACCGCTTGTATCAAGATGATGGAATGCTAACACCACGCACGCACCCAAATGCTGTTCTTAACAGTGAGCATGCGATACTTGAGCAAGTGAAAATGTTAGCTGGTTCAGGAAGAGTTAAAACGACCTCTGGCCGTTATATATTGCTTGAGGCCGATACGATTTGTGTTCATGGGGATAACGAAGAATCCATCGCGTTAATCCAAAAGATTCGCCAGAGTCTCTATACTGGAGGAAGTTAATGAAACAAGGGCTGTTTTTTATCTCACCAATATCGGAATGTAATATATTGATTCGTTTTGATAGCAGTGTATCCGTCGAGCATGTGGGTGAAGTAGCCCACCAAATCGTCGAAAAATTCAGTGCCATTATTATGAATGTGGTCCCTTCGTATCGGACCATATTGATTGACTATCTGCCTTTTAGAATTCAAGAATCCCATCTTTTAAATCAACTCCAGCACATGCTTAATGAGTTCAATGTCCAATCTTTGGATAATAAACAGCCCAATACGATTTCTATACCGGTCTATTATTCTGAACAAACCGCACTGGACCTAAATCGTTTTATAAGTAAAGGCCTATCACTTGAAGCATTGATTGAAGCCCATACAAAGCCCGTTTATACCGTGTCTGCAATTGGTTTTTCACCGGGCTTCGCTTATCTATCCGATGTTATCAACGAACTGCATATGCCAAGGTTAAAAACGCCAAGAACACATTTACCCGCCGGTAGCGTTGGCATCGCGGATTCTAAAACCGCAGTTTATCCGTCAGACAGTCCTGGCGGATGGAACATTATTGGTCGTAGCCCAATGAATCTATTTTCTGATTGCCCGCCATTCATCCCTTTTGAGGTTGGTGACAACGTCACATTTAGGCCAATATCGAGGCAAGAATTTATTCATTTGGGAGGAAAATTATGAGCCAGCCGGCACTATTGGTTGAAAAACCGGGTACATTATCTTTAATCCAAGATTTTGGACGCTTCGGTCTTGCACATATTGGTATAACGCAAGGCGGCCCAGTCGATGACTATGCATACAGTTGGTCTAATCACTTATTAAATAACCCTGTAAACTGCTCGGTCATTGAGATTACTCTAGGTAACGCGAGTTTTAAGGCGCTTGAAGATTGCCATCTCGCCATATGCGGCGGTGATTTGAATGCCACGATAGATGACACCCCTATTCCAAACTGGTCTGATTTTTGTTTGAGACAAGGCCAAACGCTGCGTTTTGGTCTCGCTAAAAATGGCTTGCGCGCCTACCTCGCCGTAAGAGGCGGGTTTCACGTTACAAAGCATTTGGGAAGTACCGCAACGGTTGCACGAGAATCGCTAGGAGGATTAGATCAAAAAGGCAGTGCATTGAAAACAGGTGATGTGTTGCCTTTTGCCTCTCACTCGCTGCCGACAACCAAACCAAGGCAAATGACATTTCGTTTTAAGCCGGATTACAACTTACCAATGAAACTGCGGGTCATTGAAAGTTACCAGTGTGACGATTTTTCTCAAGAGGCTAAGCAGGCGTTTTATGATGGCTCATTTACCATTTCCTCAAACTCGGATCGCATGGGATATCGGCTTAAAGGTCCGTCGGTAGTGCCTCCCTATGAGAGGATGTTATCAGAAGGCATAGCACTTGGTTCAATACAGCTACCTAGTGATGGAAACCCCATCATCTTACTCAATGATCACCAGACTATCGGCGGCTACCCTAAGCTGGGGTGCGTCGCAAGGATCGATTTACCAAGGCTAGCGCAGGCAAAGCCTGGCCAAATGGTAAGCTTTATCAAAGGGGATAGAGAAGGCTTGCAAGACGTGTGGTGCCAATGGGCTCAGTTTTTTGGCTACTGAGCCCCGCCTCTGTAGGTTGAATACTACATTCCGTAGCGTTCAGCCAGCGCCTTCGGGTAACCTCGCTGTTGAGTTAACGTAATCGCGAACTCCTCAACTTCCTTTGCGCTCCAATGAACCGCAATCGGGTGCTGCCTTTCAATATGTACACTAGGTTCAATATCAAACCAACGCTGAGCAATTTTTTGCGCTGCAAGTAGCGTTGAGGACGCTTTCACCACTTCAATACGAGCGTAATGATTGTCTTCAAAGGTCACATCTGCCGCCCTTAACACGGGGTCAGTACCAGGAATTTGTTGTGCGCCAAACAACGCTTTGCCTCCCTTTACGGCCGTTTGATAACCCGGAACAAATTGAGACATATGTTGGATAGCGTTATCGGTTCTTTCTTCCAAGATCTCTTCTCGCCAACCTTGACGGATCTTAGTCAGTAATCGAGTTGGCAAAGCCGGTTGCGCTGACTCACCCGTACTACCGACTAAACCGTCCTCAAACAAAGTAATGCCTTTGGTCATACCATGTAACTGAAAATAACCGTCTCCATAGGGCGTTAGCTGCGCCATCCCTTTATCAGTGCCTCGGGGGCCATGGAAAATTACTTCTGGCCATTGTTGGGTACAATCATGCCATTGGGTGACGTATGCAGCTTTGAATTCGACCAATCGATCTCGTTTTGCACCAATCGAGTTATCAACGGTCCCCGTTTCAAAGCCACAGGCATTCACTAAATAATCACAACAAATTGTTTGTTCAACGCCTTTATTATCAAACATTAATTCCCAGTGTTTGCCTTGCCAATCGGTATGTTTCAGCTCTGCTTCAGTGTATACCTGTACATTTGGTAGTTGCGCTAAAGTCAAATTGGCTATTGCAGCTAAACGAAATACACTCCAACCATACTCCTGAACAACGACAACCGGGTATTTCAACGCGTCCAGATTAGCGTGCTGTGCAAATGGTATGCACCATTCGTCTAAGCTGTTAGGGCTCTCTGGTTGAGTTCGCTTCGCCAACTCCATCAAATCATCTTTCGAGTAAAGCTTATAATATTGCTCTGGCTCACCAAGTACTTGGTTAGCTTTATCTTTTAATACGAGGGCCTGGTAAGCGCTCTTGATACTTTTGAGACGAGGAATCAGTGCTTCAGGATCACCACCATCTGAATGCGGCACCGCAATGACCGTTGGTCGAATGTTTAATGAATGCGGATATAACCGAATCGTATCAATAGATTGATTGAGTAAATCTAAACACTGCTGCTCGGAGATTTCACGATACAAGTTGCCACCAGCATGTAGATGGCAGATGGGAGGACCATTAACTAACGACACGCCTTTTTCGATTACGGATACTTGAAAGCCTAGCTCTGCAAAGTGAATGGCTGCGGTTGCACCTGCAACCCCCCCCCCTACAACGGCGATGTGATTATGTTTACAATTTGGAAACTCAGACTTCATGGCTTCACTGACAATATTTAAGGAGATGGGTCATTCCCTGCTCATCCAAAGAGACGTAATTCTACGGGAATGATCGAGTCATAATCGTGGATTCTACTCGGGATTGGGAGTGATTAAAATCCCAAAAACTTCATGGGTTTGCGTTTGCAATAAATGTACGCATAAAATTGCATTCAAGAGCAAAATAATTCGAAAAAAATACTTGACGAGACGATTGGGAAAACGAATTTTTACTCTAATGTGAATAACAAATTTGCGCCATGCCACATGGAATAAAGCCTCCGGAAACGCACCCCATTTTAGCCATTTTAGTTATCCCAAAAGTTATCCACTGTTTTTGTGGATAACTGGAATAAAATCGTCGTGACGTGCTTGTTGAATTTCTAACCGACGATGAATTAAGTGCTTACCGGCGTTAGCAATCTTTTTATTAAACTCATAACAACCAGAGCCAATACAACGAAGGTAGCCAAAGGCAAAGCTATCCACAATTCAGGGTGAATCTGTGCATTAAGATCAAAGCCATAGTGCATCACTGCAGCCACACAGGTTTCGGCTGCAATCACAGCAACGCCACTTGCAACTAAAGCCATGATACCGTATTCCACCCACAGCGTTGTATTGATACGCTTCTTACTTGCTCCCAATGTTCGGTACAGTCGAATCTCCTGTTGTCGCTGAGATAAGCTCAAATGCAATAAAGTAAAGATGAGCAGGAGGCCTGCAGCCACCCCTAATAAAGCTAAAATGGTAATTGCAGACACAATTTGTTGAATCAAGGCCTGAATTTTTTCCCCCATCGTTCGTATATCTAATATCGACACCGTCGGATGAGATCGAGCCATAGAAGTCAGTAAGGTTTGATTGTCTTCATTAATACGATAACTGATGAGATATGAGCCAGGTAAACTCGCCATCACGTCCTTTGAGAAAATGAAATAGAAGTTCGGCTTCATATCTCGCCACTCTACATGGCGGATCGTATCAACCTTCGCCTCAAAGGTTTGGCTATTAATGACAAACGTTAAGCGATCACCGAGTTCAATGCCTAAATCTTGGGCCACCTCAGCTTCTACAGAGACACTGGCTTGATTTGTCCACGTACCGGAAATCACATCGTTGTACTCTGGGAGTTTATCACCCCAAGTTAGATTCAACTCTCGACGAATCGCGTCAGAGCCTTGACCTCCATAGTCTATCTCTTTCACGTTATCGCCATTTATTTCAGTCAAGCGGCCTCGAATGATTGGATAAGCTTGGGAACGTATTACATTATTTTTGTCTAACGTTTCCAAATAGCTACCAAGCTCGTAATCCCCAATGTTCAGTGCAAACACGTTAGGCGCATCAGCAGGAAGTGTTCTCGACCAGTCGGCCAAAATATCGCTACGAACGAGCCAAATGATGGACAATAACATTAACGAAAGCGCAAGCGCACCAAACTGTAAACCGCTCGTCACAGGAGTACGGTTGATTCGACTAAGCGCAAGGTTTAGTGCTGGGTGATTAGACACTCCAGCAAATAATTTCGTCAATGCGACACTCACTGCAGCCAAAACAACAAAAAGCACGGCAATTCCACCAAGAACTATCCAGACTAACGTGTTGTTAGCATATAGCAACAGTAACGGCACTAAGGGGACGAGTATCAAAAGCATCCGTTTCCAAGAACGTTGGCTCCCCCCCTGCTGAAGGACTTCTATTGCAGGCGTTTTTATCAATCCAAGTAAAGGAATCCCAAGTGCAGGCACGGTAATTAATACCGCAGAGGCGACCGCCACCAAAAGCGGGGTGACGCCGTAACCTGGCAGCGGATTAGGCAGCAAATCTTTAAGTGGAATTCTAAGTAAGAACTCCAAGCCACTGCCAAGCAACAAGCCGGTAAGACTCCCACTTAACAATAATATCGTGACTTGAATGAACAGCCATTTCTCTATCCAGCGCCGGCTTGCACCGAGGCTTTTCAGCATCGCTATCGTTTGAGTACGGCTGCTAACGTAACTTTGACAGGTTAATACCAAGGTTGTTGCCGCCATAATGATGACAATCGCAACGGTCAAAGAAAGGTACTGAATAGTGCGTTCAAAGACTTCATTACTGCGACTGGCGGTATCTTGTGTGCGCCAACGATCACTTGGAGTCAGTTCTATGTTGTCCTGCAATTGGGCCAACGTTGGGTCGTCAACCTTTAAGAACAGCCGATATTGTACTCGACTACCAACTTGGATTGCTCCGGTCTTTTCCACATCACTCTTGTGAATATAAGCCGAAGGCATTTGTTGGAAAGGATTAAAGCTGAGCCCTGGTTCCATCAGTACCGCACCTGACACTGTAAAGTCAGCATCGCCAATCGTGACAGTGTCACCAACGTCTACTTCCAATTGCGCCATAATTCGTTCATCAAGCCACAATTGCTGTGGTTTCACGTGCCCAGCAGTTTCATTGCCTAGAACCAAATCGCCCATCAGTGGGTACGCTTCATCCACTGCTCGAACCGAAATTAGCTGCATACCACTTTCGCTAAATGCCATCGACGCGAAGCGGATCATCAATGAACGCTCTAGTTCAGCAGTAGACTCTAACAAGGGGGCTGGAATCGGATTGGCAGACACAAATACGGCGTCGGCCGTGAGAGCATCCTTCCCCTGCTTAACGATGACTTGCTCCATACGTTCAGCCAGTGCAGAAAGCGCAAAAATGCTAGCGATGACCAAGACCAATGCGATAATGATAGGCCAAAGATTTCCTTGACGGATTTCGCCCCAACTCCAACGAATTAAGCTTTGATTGGGGGAGCACTTTGTTTGGCCCCCACGCTTAGGGGATGTGGATTCGCTCGATGACACTATGGACATACCACTTCCTCCTTAATTTCACCCGCTTCCATTCGATAAATACGATCACAACGGCTTGCTAAATGGCTATCGTGAGTGACGAGAATCAGTGTCGTGCCATGCTGCTCATTAAGCTCAAACAGCAATTCAATCACTTTTTCTGCCGTCTGATGATCTAAATTTCCAGTCGGCTCGTCGGCAAATAGAAGTTCAGGCTGGGTCATAAATGCCCGAGCGAGTGCAACACGTTGTTGTTCTCCACCTGAAAGCTGACTTGGTAAATGGTTAAGACGCTTTGCTAACCCAACGGCATTCAACAATTGTCTTGCTCTTGCGTCATCTTCAGCCTCTCCACGTAAAAGACAAGGTAGAGTGACATTACTCAGCGCGCTGAGACTAGGTATTAATAAAAAGCTCTGAAACACGAAGCCAAGAGAGTCTGCACGAATCTTTGCCCGCGCTTCGTCATCCAGTTTAGACAGTGGGTGACCGAGCAATGTAATTTCACCTTCCGAAGGTGTATCAAGGCCAGATAGCAACGTCATCAACGTTGACTTACCTGCTCCTGATGTCCCTACAATGGCAATCTTTTCTCCCTTTCTAATGTCAACATTTACATTTTTAAGGATTGTTAATTGTTCTTGATTAGTAGAGACTTGTTTAGAAACTAAATTCGCTTGAACAATAGGCGCTTTGAGTACAGGTGTTTGCATGATTCGTATACTTTCCTTAGTTCTCGTTTTTTTTCTTTCCGCTACAGCACAAGCGAGCGAGAAACTTCTTGTATTAGGCGATAGCTTAAGTGCTGGCTATCAAATGTCGATTGAAGAGAGTTGGCCTAGCTTACTCCCAGATGCATTGTTAGAACATGGCCAAGATGTAACCGTTGTTAATGGCAGTATCTCCGGAGATACCACCGGCAATGGCTTAGCGCGTTTACCTCAACTCCTTGAACAGCACTCTCCAGACCTCGTCCTTATTGAGCTAGGAGCCAATGATGGTCTTCGAGGCTTCCCTCCTAAACTTATTACGTCAAACCTGTCGAAAATGATTACGATGATCAAAGATTCCGGTGCGAATGTGATCATGATGCAAATTCGTGTCCCACCTAACTATGGTAAGCGCTACAGCGAGATGTTTTATAACATATACCCTACATTAGCTGAGCATCAGAAAATCACATTAATGCCATTTTTCTTAGAGCAACTTGTCATAAAACCAGAGTGGATGATGCCAGATGGTTTACACCCTAAATCGGAAGCACAACCCTGGATCGCTGATTTTGTTGCGCAAGAACTGATTAAACATCTCTAATTTTAATGGTCTAGCTCAATAAGTTTTACTTAATTTTACGTTAATCTCATCCTATTCCACTCACCAGGGTCAGATAATAAAAATGCAAATAGAACCAATAATTCAAGGTGTTGTCGCTCGTTCAGCGCATCCATATGGTTGCCACGCTGCTATTAAAGAGCAAATTAATTTCGTAAAACAAGCCCCACAAATCAAACAAGGCCCTAAGCGTGTTTTGATCATTGGTGCTTCTTCAGGCTTCGGATTGGCCGCTCGTATCGCCCTTACCTTCGGGGGTGCTGCAGCCGATACTATCGGTGTTTCATTTGAACGTGGCCCCTCAGACAAAGGGGTTGGCAGTGCTGGTTGGTACAATAATATCTACTTCAAAGAAGAAGCGATTCATCACGGCCGCACTGCAATAAATATCGTCGGAGATGCATTCTCAGATTCAGTTCGCAATCAAGTCATTGAAGCGATTGAAACCTACTTTGAAGGTGAAGTCGATTTGGTGATTTATAGTTTGGCGACCGGCGTTCGTCCAAAACCAAATTCAGACACGTTTTGGCGCAGCGTTATCAAACCAATTGGCGAGTCGATTTCAGGTGCTTCTATTATTTTAGAAAATGACCAGTGGGTTGAGTCAACGTTAGAACCTGCAACCGAAGAAGAAGCTGAGGCCACTGTTAAAGTAATGGGTGGTGATGATTGGGAGAGCTGGATCGATACCTTGATTAACTCCGAATCCATTGCTCAAGGTTGTAAGACGATTGCTTTCTCCTATATGGGGCCTGAAGTGACCCATCCAATCTACCTAGACGGTACACTTGGCCGCGCAAAGGTTGACCTACACCAAACAAGCCATGCGTTGAATCTAAAGCTTGCCAACTTTGATGGTGGCGCCTACGCCACTGTATGTAAGGCATTGGTAACTAAAGCGAGTGTGTTTATTCCTGCATTGAGCCCTTATCTACTTGCTCTGTACCGTGTTATGAAGAAAAAAGGCACCCACGAAGGCTGCATTGAACAGATGCAGCGATTGTTTTCCACCAAACTATATGGACAAGAAAAAATCCCAGTTGACAGCGAACGCCTGATACGAATCGATGAGTTAGAACTTGCTAGCGATGTTCAACTAGAAGTAAGCCACCTACTTGATGAAATGAACGAGTGCAATTTTAAACAAATCGGTGACTACGAAGGATTTAAAGACGAATTCATGAAACTGAATGGGTTCAACTTTGAAAACGTTGATTACTCGCAAGAAATATCTTTGAAATCCTTGAAAACGCTTAAGCCATAGTCGAAGACAATCACCGTCTCAGCAAAGAGAAAATGTCTAACATTAAGGAGTCCTGAAAGGTTTTCAGGACTTTTTTTTGTCACATAACCACCTCACCCTATACTTAAGCTAAATGAACGGTTAAATATTAAGTTTTTTCATCACTCAGAATGTGTTTTGTTTTCACTGGAAGTGAATTTTCGGGAAAGGATACCTACATGGGTACATTTCAAACTTTGGATTATAAAATCCCAGAATCGATGCAAAAAAGTTGGCAAAATATCGTTAATCTCATTGCCACGATTGCGGACGTTCCTACGTGTTTGATTATGCGAATTCATAAAAATCACATCGAGGTGAGTACAAGTAGCGAAACGAAAAATAATCCATATACGGTTGGAGATACTGAGGAACTAGGCCACGGTTTATACTGTGAATATGTCATTGAACACAAACAAGAACTCATCGTTACAAATGCTGTATCAGATAAGTTCTGGCTTAATAACCCCGACATTAAGCTCGGTATGATTTCCTACTGCGGCTTACCTCTATACTGGCCAAATGGTGAAACGTTTGGAACCATTTGTATGCTGGACTCAAAAGAGAATCACTATACAGACACTTACCGACAACTTCTCAACACGTTTAAATACTCGATAGAGGCTCAATTAGCCGTAGTTTTTCAGCAGCATAAATTATTGCGGCTAAACAATGAGTTAAAAAATCGTGTTGAAAATCGTACCTCAGACCTTGCTCAAATGAGTTATTCGTTAACCAAAGAGATAGACCGCAGAAAAGCCGCCGAACGGCAGGTCAACTACCAGAAGACACACGACCAAGGGACTGGCTTTTTAAATCGAGCCGCGTTGGAAGCCATACTTGATGAAACTCTCGAATCCTTTGGCAATAACACTCAATCCCTCGTTATTATCAACATTGGCTTTAGTAACGCGCGCACTATTCAGACTAAATATGGCTTTGAAGCATTTGACGATGTCCTTAAAGAGTTCCGATTTCGTCTCGGTCACAGCGAATCAAGCTACTTTGTTACCGGACGTCCAAGTTCTAATGATTTAGTAATATTGATTTGGGGAGAGGAGATCGAATCCAAGGTACAAAATTTATTAGACGACATTACCCATGTCAGTGTCGGCAATTTCTATATAGATAACACTGAAGTTCACTTACATTCGTATATAGGCATTGTACAAACACAAGAATGGAGTTGTGCGAAACAGTTACTACAAAACGCCTGCTACGCAATGCTACTGTGTAAAGAGTCCGGTGAGCCCTACTGTTATTTCAATGAAAACCATACCCACGAGTTACATAACCATAACCAATTAGAAAGCTATCTTCTTCAAGCTGTACGTAATGACGATTTAATGCTGTATTTTCAACCTAAAGTCCTTCCTCATACTCACAAATGGATTGGAGCAGAAGCATTGATCCGCTGGCGTCACCCTGTTCTTGGTGACATTTCTAACGAAGCATTGATCCATATGGCAGAACAAAATGGGTTAATATTCGAAGTTGGATCATTTGTATTACGCAATGCTATCGACAAAGCGAAACAATGGTCCGAGTTGGTGGATAACTTTAAAATGGCTGTAAATATATCACCGATACAATTGCAAAATGTAAACTTCGCTGAGCAGATCGAACACCTGTTAGAAACATTTCACCTTCCGGCAAAATTTCTAGAGTTGGAGGTGACTGAAAGTGCGTTAATAGCGGATGAGATGATTGCTCGCAATACATTGAATAAGCTGCATGAAATCGGAGTGACACTGTCGCTTGATGATTTTGGTACGGGTTATGCCTCGTTTAGTTATTTGAAGAAATACCCTTTTGATGCCATAAAAATCGACAAGAGTTTTGTTCACCAAATGGACAACTCCGATGACGATCGTGCCATTATCTGTTCCATTATTCATATTGCTAAAAAGCTGGACTTACAAGTTGTAGTTGAGGGAATAGAATCCACGCAACAAGAGCAATTTCTAATTAAGGAAGGGTGTGACATTGGGCAAGGATATCTTTATGGGAAACCTATGCCATGCAATGAATTCGAACAAAGTTTGTTTAATCAAAACCTATTAGGTGGTCAATATACTTATTCTCCCTAAGCATTTTCTTTACTCTGCTTGCGGTGGTTCCTATAATCGCCGCCCGCTTCCAATAAAAAGGCCAATATCTTAATGGATCAGTTGACTGCCACGCTAAAAAAAATCGAAAAGCAGAACTATCGCGCTTATCAGCAAATCAAGGGGCAATACGACTTTGATGATTTCAACCTGTACATCGATTATGTGCAAGGTGACCCATACGCTTCTGCTTCTCGCCTGCGTGCGACACGAGCTTGGTCATTGACTGGCCTTGAATGGCTGAAAGACGAATCACCTGCATTCCAACGCGCAGCACGTGATTTCATTACACGTAGCTTCAATCAATTCGCTAAGCAAGAAAACTCGGTGTCTATCGCATTAAGTGGTCAAACCGTTTTAGATAACACATCTGTGCTTTTTACAGAAGAAGGCATAGAGCTTCGTTTTCGTGTTAACCTACCAGCAGATGGCCGCTCTGTTCTTGGGAAAAAAGCCAATAACATTCTAACCTTCCACCTACCTAAGTTTATTCGCCGCGCAACGATTGAACGTGAGCTAGATAAAGAAACACTGATCAAACACTGCCAAGTAATAGAAGATCAAGCGGCGCTACGTGAGCAACTTGAAGTTAATAACCTGGTTGCTTTCGTTGCTAATGGCAGCATTCTTCCACGCATTGCAGGTAACTGTGACCTACCAATGAAAGAAGCGGTAGAATTTATAGCGCCAGAGTCTTTGCAAGTCACGCTACACGCGCCAAATAAAGGCTATGTAACTGGCTTGGGGATTCCAAAAGGCATTACGTTGATCGTTGGTGGCGGTTTCCATGGTAAATCCACGCTATTAAATGCGATTGAGCGTTCTATCTACGACCACATCCCTGGAGATGGTCGCGAGTACATCGTCACTGACGGTGATGCAATGAAGATCCGTGCTGAAGATGGTCGCTGTGTACACCACTTAAATCTCTCAAACTACATTAACCACCTGCCAATGGGCAAAGATACCGCCGATTTCTCTACGCAGGATGCTTCAGGCTCCACGTCTCAAGCGGCATGGTTACAAGAATCAATCGAAGCTGGTGCAAGCTCGCTGCTGATTGACGAAGACACCTCTGCAACCAACTTTATGATTCGTGACGAACGTATGCAGGCATTGGTAGCCAAAGGCGACGAACCAATCACACCACTGGTTGATCGTATTGGTCAACTACGTGATGAGCTAGAAATCTCTACCATTATTGTTATGGGTGGTTCAGGTGATTACCTAGACGTAGCAGACACTGTGATTCAAATGCATGACTACCAAGCGGTAGACGTGACTGAAAAAGCGAAACAGGTGATTGCTCAGCACCCTACTCAACGTCACAACGAGTCAGAGGAAAGCCTACAAACATTCCGTCCTCGAGCACTGAATCGTGTAGCGTTGATGAACATCCTGACTGATGGTAAGTTCCGTGTCAGTGCAAAAGGTAAAGACTCTCTTCGATTCGGTAAAGAGTTTACCGATTTGAGTGCTCTTGAGCAGTTAGAGTCTGCAGATGAAGTCAATGCGATTGGCTGGCTGTGGTTCCAGCTAGCACAGCTTCCTGGTTGGTGTAATAACCCAGCAAAAGAGATCGAAGAAATGCTTGCTGGTGAGTGGCATGCAAGCTTGCCAAAACAAGGTGACTTGGCGAAACCA
This sequence comes from Vibrio sp. PID17_43, assembly GCF_002608565.1. Classification (GTDB taxonomy): domain Bacteria; phylum Pseudomonadota; class Gammaproteobacteria; order Enterobacterales; family Vibrionaceae; genus Vibrio. The sequence goes on along the minus strand of NZ_LIXM01000001.1, from coordinate 80,842 downwards.
CGAACACTAGATGTAATGGCTGCGTTAAGCCGTATGCGTAAATCTCAATTTAAGCCATCACACTAATTGATGTCGCATTGAAGAGTGAACAGAGGCAGTCCAGAGTGGCTGCCTTTTTTCCACTCGATCCATTAAGTATTTCTCAACACGTTCCATGCTTCACACAACACTCTGAAACGCTCTGCATCGCCATTTTCTCGGTCAGGATGCCAGCGCAGTGCGAGCTTTCGCCATTGTTTACGAATATCACCTGTTGACGCATCTTTGTTAAGTTCAAACAAACCCAGCGCTTTACTACGGTCGATATCGGAAGCAGACTCGCCACCAATAAATCGTTGGTATCGACGCCAAAAATCATTCAGCAACCGACGCACTTCCCCTTGCTCTGCTTCATAGTGTCGCCAGTCAAGATAGTAATCGCGTAGCGGATCCCTTTCATCAATAACATGGTGAGAGGCTTCAGTGGCTCGCATCAACACAATATGCATCGCTTCGACTTGTAACCACCTATCAGGATGCAAAATGCCTTGAAGCTGGTATAACCCATTCATCAACAGAAAATTTCGTTTAAAAAGATCTATGTCTGGCGACTCGTCCAGCGATGTGATGTAGCCTTGCTCACTGAGTTTATGCGCCAAGGTATGCACTTTCCAACCAGATGGTTGTTTGCGTAGAATTTCAAGAATCGGCCACAGTAGTGGATTTTCCAACTCATACTGTTGGCTCAGGCAAACATCATTCCGTTCGTCCATGTGTCCTCGTGCGATGTGTTTTGTATAAAACGAGTTAACCATAAAAACAAAAAGGCCGATAGTCATCAACTATCGGCCTTGCCGGTATGAACACGTTAGGTTAAATGACGCCTAATTCTCTCAGGCGTTCCATTAGATAGCTATCTGCTGTATAGCGTTCTGAAAGCACCGTCTCTGGTTTCGGGTGCAGAAACAACGGAAGTGAGATACGTGAGTTTTCCTGACGTTCACCGGTTGGGTTGATCACACGGTGAGTGGTCGATGGAAAATAGCCACCGGATGCTTCTTGTAACATATCACCGATATTGATGATCAAGTTGCCAAAGTCACAAGGTACATCTAGCCAGTCTCCTTCTTTGCTCATCACTTGAAGGCCCGGCTCATTGGCAGCAGGAAGAACCGTCAGTAAGTTAATGTCTTCATGCGCAGCTGCACGAATTGCACCTGGTTCTTCTTCCCCCGTCATTGGTGGGTAATGAAGTACACGCAGCAACGTTTTATCACTGTTATTGATCATTTCAGACAGCTCAACTGAGAACTTCTCTTGAACCTCTTTTGGTGCGTATTCTTCTACCCAACCAAGTAATTCTTGAGCAAACGCATTGGCACGCTCATAGTATTCCATGATTTCCGCTTTTAGCTGTTCAGGCATTTGTCCCCATGGGTACACATGGAAGTATTCTTTGATGTCTTTTACTGAGTGACCTTTCGCGACTTCAGAAACGGATGGTGGAAAATAACCATCTTGTGTTTCAACATTGAAGTAGAAATCGCTCTTTTGCTCTGAGCAAAAAAACGCGTACCAGTTTTTATAAATAGACTCAACCAGCTCTTGTGGGATTGGGTGGTTCTTAAGAACACCAAAACCCGTTTCGCGCAATGAGGTAACGAACTGTTGAGCAGCATCGTCAGCGAGATAATCGACCGTTTCCAGTTTCATGACTTTACTTCTTTATTGTTAGACTGAGCCGTAAATTCTATGGATGGCCATGTTGTAAATCAAACTTTAATGAAATGTTTACATGCAAACGTTTTATTGTTGCGCAGTTTACCAATGTATCAACATAAAAAGTGAGCATCACATCGATAAAAGAAACAATTCACACTGTACAATTAAGTGTAATCATAACCGCAGCATTCAATTGAAGGATCAATGTTTCTATGGGAAGTACTTCGACTTTATTAGGTTTAACGATCATCTACGCTATCGTGTTTCTATACTCTGCGCTAGAGCCAAGTTCACGCGCGGTTTGGTTTGCTGAGATTGTTCCTGCCATTGGCATTCTAATCGCGATTTGGGTGTTATCTATCCGTTATCATTTCAGTCATACCGCCTACGTGCTGATGTTCATCTGGCTTTGTCTTCATACCATTGGCGCAAAATACACCTTTGCCGAGGTTCCGTTTGATTGGTTTAACAACCTGATTGGCTCTGAGCGTAATAACTTCGACCGTGTCGCACACTTTTCTATTGGTCTGTATGCATACCCTATTGCCGAATACTTAATTAATAAGAAGAAAGTGAGTGCAAGTCTAGCGTGTTGGTTTGCACTGTTCGCGATCATGTCGCTGGCAGCAGGTTATGAGATTATTGAATGGTGGTATGCGGAGCTTGTAGGCGGAGATGAAGGGATTGCCTTTCTGGGAGCGCAAGACGATATTTGGGATGCCCAGAAAGACATGTTGTGTGACACCATAGGGGCGATATTGTCGCTGTTTCTACTGACAACTCAGCGTCGACTGGCGAAGCCATTCTAGATACGGGTTAAAACCTTCTACAAATGGGACCTGCACGATTTGAGCGACTTCATATTCGTGTAGGTCTTTTATTTTGTCTTCGACTAACGCATACAAATCTTTTCGGGTTTTAATAATCAATAGCCATTCGTTATCGCTACAGATCTGCTCTTTCCACACGTAGTGGCTTTCAATCGGCATCGTTTGAATGCAAGCCGCAAGCTGTTCGTCTAGTAAGCCTTTGATGATTTCATCTCGGTTCTGCTGAGTACCCGCGGTACTCAAGACCATGCAGTATTCGTGTTGTTCGCTCATTTCGGACTCTATTTCATCGTAACCTTGCCACCTATCATTTTATAGGCAGGGGTTCCTCTCACTAACGTATCTCGTGCAAACTCTTGTCCACAACTCGGGCAAATGCAAGGCTCTTGGGTGCAATCTTCAACAATGCGTTCTTTGAAGCATTTAACCAGCGCGCCTTTGCCCCCTTTTCGGTACTTAAAAAGCTGCGTTTTACATTTGGCACAGTATACCTCGACCGTTCTCGTCGGCTGTTTGTTATTCGGTTTTGCCATCGTACTCTATTTCGGGCTTCACCCACACATTACTGAAATCAAACCAACCTAGCGCATTGCACTTGGCATTTTGTAGTGCGCCACTGTGGTCCTTGTTCACACCAAGCCAACAATGGAACATGGGTATAACTTGACAGCTCTTCACCAATTGCTTGCCTAACTCACGTGCAGGAAAATCGCTGTGTTTTCCGGCACGCCATTGATCCACCAGCGTCGACCAACGAGAAAAATCGTATTCAGCACTAAATTTGTCAATATCACTATAGTCTAATAGCCATCCTGCCAATGCGTCATTACGATTGGTCGCAATTCCCATGGCTTTGATCCAAATATCGACATCTTCTGGGGATGGCGGTTGGGTATCGTAACGAATAAACGCCACATCAACACCATGAGGTTTGAGTAAAGTCTTAATGGCCTTTGCAATGACAGGAAACATTGGGTGTTTCTTTTGGTATGCCACACAAATGCACTTCTCGCGTTGTGGCGCATCCCCAGCACTCACCGGCCTAAGGTCTATCCAGCCCGGCTTTAATCCGAATGCTTGCAGCACCCCTAACTCAATGACTTTATCTTGAGGAACGAGTGAGTAAACTTGATAACTGTTTAACGCCTGGCTTAAAAACTCTGCCCAGCGAGGATCTTTTGCGATCCCTGTATTTTTATTTAGCAATAAAAATGTACAACCAGGATCCAGTTCTACCTCATCGCTGGATGCTTGCTTATCCATCTGTGGCTTAGATAAGCTCGGATAGACCATAGATGAATAGGCTTCATCGATCACCCAGACTTCCACTTGATCCAGTAACGGACGAAAGCCAAAATAACCATCAAAGGCAGTAAGAATTAAGCGTTTATCGTCGTTCACTTTGACTAAAAACGGCCCTGTGCCAATGGGTTTTCTATCAAATTCTTCTGAACGCAGCGCTGTTGGCAACAACACTTTTGCTTGTGACTCACTCAATGCTAATGGCAGGTATTTATCAGGGCGTACAAGGTGAATATCAATCGTCCAAGGCTCTGGAGTGAGCACTTTTTCGATGTGTGAGAACAGATTTAAACTGCCGAGCGCTGAGAGACTCTCAATGACGCAATCCGTAGTGAGCAATTCACCATTATGAAAACGTACCCCTCGACGTAAATAAAAACGCCAATGGGTATCAGAAAGCGCTTCCCAGGTATGAGCTAAATCTGGCTGAAGTTGCTCGCTATCATCCAATTTGGTTAACCCGCTAAAGACTTGGCGTGCGATGTGCTGTTCAGAGCGACGCATTGGCTTTTGTGGGTTGAGCATCGCAAGCGGACGATAATAAGGCAGACGCACGACTTGTTCACCTTGACTGTGTCGCAAACCAAGATAACCTTGGATAACCTGAGTCAGTTTACCAGCGTCATTATCTAGTGCTTCTAATGCTTGACCAATCTTGCCCTCATCCAGATAACGACGAGCAAGGTTCTCGCTTACATCACTACGATTACGTTTAAAGACAAGCTTGGATAACTTACCTCGACCGGCAGCAGGGTGCCACTCAATCCACCCCTCTTCTTCCAGTTTATTTAGAACGATTCGGGCATTTCGGCGGGTACAGAATAACGCTTCGGTTATATCTTCGAGTTGAACTTCTGTATCATTACCAGAAAATTTTTCAAAAAGTGTTTCGAATTGAACACGTAAACGTGGGCTACTCATAAAGAGGAAATTTAGTTTTCTGAACGATAAACCAAGTTTCCTCATTTTTGGCAAAAAGTGCAAACATCGATAGCTAAATTATTGAATATCGATACCAATTTCTTGTGCTATTTGGCGTAATTGCGCTTCATCATCAAGCTTAATTGACCATTTACTCTCTGCGCCATGCGCTAGCACAACGTTGGCCCCACGCCCTAGTAACTGAATCGCATCCGTTTGCGCTTGCAACGTCACCATGCTATTGCCTGACAACTTGATGACAATTTCTCGTTGTGTTGCAATGATTTTTCCAATTGAGAATTCGATAACCATCTGTCTTTATTCAGCCTTTGTCTTTTGCTGCTTAACGGCAATGGTCAGGCGACTAGTACAAACCAAACGCTCTCGCTCATCCGTGATATTGATTTGCCAAACTTGGGTCGACACCCCTAAATGAACGGGTCTTGCGGTACCGACCACCTTACCGCTTCGCATCGCACGAACGTGGTTAGCGTTAATATCCAATCCCACACAGTAACTGCCCTCACCAACACAGAAATTCGCCGCTAAAGAGCCAAGCGTTTCCGCTAAAACGACGGACGCTCCGCCATGCAGCATGCCAAGTGGTTGATGGGTAAAACTACAAACCGGCATCGTGGCGGTGAGTGAGTCGTTCGTAAAATCGGTATAAACAATTTGTAGATGTTCCATCATTGTATTCTTGGACGTCGCGTTAAGAATGTCCAAGTTTATTGGCTTTTTCCAAATACTCATTTTTGTTTGCTCTTATCAAACTTAGTTGTGGACTGGCGGTTTCACCCTTATCAAGCGTGCTCAGGATAGTCTTTCTTCTAGATAGGCTTCAAGCTAAAGTGATATATTGACCTACTCAATTTAAATACCTTAACATCTCACTTGTTAACGCTATTCTACTGTAACAACACAGAAAATATATAGGGAGCCGATTATGAGGACATGGATTAAAGCCTCGACATTGTTGACCATTGCCGGGCTTACTGCATGCAGTGCTTCACCCACTGGACGTAACCAAATCTTGATGTTTTCCGATCAAGAGATGTCATCACTGGGCGCAAATTCTTTCGAGCAAATGAAGAAAGAAATCCCAATAAACAAAGACAAAAAAGTGAACGCTTATGTTCAATGCGTCGCGAAACGGATCACCAATACCATTCCTCCTCAAGCGGGGTTTAAAGATTGGGAGGTTGTCGTGTTTGACAGTAACCAGGTCAATGCCTTTGCTCTTCCCGGCGGAAAAATCGGTGTTTATACTGGTCTACTAAACGTTGCCAAAAACCAAGATCAACTAGCAACAGTTATCGGCCATGAGGTAGCGCACGTCTTGGCTGATCATAGTAACGAGCGTCTTTCTCAAAGCCAACTGGCGAACGCGGGTCTATCACTAGCAAACGTTGCGTTAGGCGCTTCAGAATACAAAGAGTACCAACAATTGACCATGTCTGCACTTGGCTTAGGTGTCCAATACGGAGTCATCCTGCCATATGGCCGAACGCAAGAGTCAGAAGCGGACATTGTCGGCCTTGAGTTCATGGCAAAAGCGGGCTTCGATCCAAATCAAAGTGTGGACTTATGGAAAAATATGGGTAAAGCCTCTGGTGGCTCACAACCACCTGAATTCTTTTCAACTCACCCATCCCACAACACGCGCATCAAAGATTTGCAAGCAACGATCAAAACATTACCAGCTTACAATGTAAAAGCACCTAAATGCGGTTAGTTTTTGGGGTGATTTTGGTTGATAAACAAAGACCGATTAAGATAAAAAGAAGCGCCATAATGGCGCTTTTCATTTTTCTTAGGTACCAAGAATTTGCAATGGCAAGCTGAGTAAGCTGTCTCCTAAGCCCGCAAAATACCAGATGATGGCAATAAACCCACCCACAGAGAATAGGTACCAAGCAAAAGAGAACAGTTGACCATATCGCGTTAACGGCAGTAAATGACTATGGTGCCGCGTTCGCCACTCCATCACAACTTCTAGCATCCCCATCATCAATAAGAAGCCTAGCAGCGTTAAACCAAAGGTATAACTGATATAGATACCAAGCAGAGCAGCAACAATGCTTCCAGCCAGCCCTACCCATGTATTCATCGAGAACGTGATGCTCTTAAGTACATGACCACCATCCAAAGGCAGGATTGGCAAGAGATTGAAGAGGTTTAGCAAAGCATTAAATACCGCAAGGCCAGCAAAGATCATCTCACCAGTCATCCAGTACAACACGGTAAAGACAATACTTAACACCAAACCAAAAAACGGTCCCATGATGGAGATAACCACATCTTGCCAACGCGTATTTATCTTCTCATCACTCAAGGCTAAACCACCTAAAAACGGAATAAGGTAGATGCCCTTGGTTTTCATGCCAAAATACTTCATCGCCCGAATGTGGCCGTATTCATGAAAGACTAAACACGCCACAAGCGCTAATGCGAACTCAATAGAAAACAGCCATGAGTAGGCGGCTAAGCTAGCAGATGCCAACGCCACCTTTATTACTTTGGCACTTTTTAGCGCCTTCATTCCAAGGGAAACGAGTCCAATTAAGCTGAACCGCTTTTCTGCTGGTGGCGCTTCAACTGGTACTTGGCGTTCGATGTCTTTTTCATTGCGCACCCCTTCTGTTACCGGAACATCGTTGACTGATACTTGATATGAAAAGTCAAAGGGTTGCCAATTTAGTTCACAGTCAAGCTGACAGTGTAAAACCTCTTCGCCTGCTGACAATGTAAACTGATGACGAGTAACACCTGACTCATCGTCACTGGCATCGATTTGGGACACCAGAGTGTTATCCCAAAAAAGTTGTTGCCACCCCGCCATTGAGCCTTCCAGCCTAAGCGATCTTCCTAAAAATTCTATGTGTAGTAGTTCCAACGCGGTTTCCAATGCGACAAACACAAAGTGCGAATTATGCCTGCAATAAAAAAGAACACAAAGCATGTTAACTCGACGTGTTTTAACTTCATTTCTCGTTAAAGTGTCAAAATAAATCTGGTCTAACCAATCTAGATAAAAAATTCACTTAAAAACATAACATTAAAAATCATCACTTGACCTATGCATCATATTTAAAACGTAAAAGGTGTGCAATCTTTGACAAAATAGCACATGGACAATTAACATATCCGTTACATTAGAGTTGTAAGTCTATTCCATAAACGCTGATGTACTCGCCACCCAATAATTACAAAGACTTCGGTCTAGCATAATGACACCCTAGGAGGGTCAAGGATGAACAAGAAGCACTGCTCTCTGCTTACAATTTCAATATTGTTAGCGTGTAAAGCCCATGCTGCAGGTTTTCAGGTTGCTGAGCACTCAGCATCAGGTCTTGGTCGGGCATTTTCCGGTGAAGGTTCGGTCGCCGATAATGCAAGCGTTCTAGCGCGTAACCCTGCTGCAATGACTCTTTTTAAAGAAGCTCAGTTCTCTGGAGCGCTTTCTATCGTCGATCCGGAAGTAAACGTTTATGATACTTTTCATGACGAACACGCTGATGACGTTGCCCCTCTACAAGTTGTCCCTGCTGGCTATTACATCAGCCCAATCAATGACCAGTGGGCTTGGGGTATTGGCATGTTCACCACCTATGGAGTAGCTACCGACTACCCGGATGATATCTCTGCTGGTGACATGGCAGGCGATACCGCCCTACTTTCTGTCAACATCAACCCGAACGTTGCATACCGTATCAACGAGCAATTCAGCATCGGTGGTGGTATTAATCTTGTTTATGCACATGCAGAACTCACTCGTCACAAAGGCGTACTCGCTGGTGTCTTGGGTGGGAAAAAATCAGACAAATTGATTGGCATGGTCGGTGATACATTTGCTTGGGGCTGGAATATTGGTGCTCTCTTCGAGCTCAACGAAAGCAACCGATTCGGGTTTGGTTATCGTTCACAAGTTGACCTTGACTTCGATAACGGTGAGTTCAGTAGCTATGACTCCGGCATTGCTACCGCACCAAAAGTTGATGGACGTTTACAAATCTCTCTCCCATCGATCATCGAATTGTCCGCATTCCACCAACTCAATGAGCAATGGGCTATCCACTACGGTTGGCAACAAACCGATTGGAGCACCTTTAAAGAACTCAAAGCAACGAGTTCAGATTGTGCTGACGGCGTTTGTTTCTACAAGCCTGAAAAATATGAAGACAACAACCGTTACTCATTTGGTGGCACTTACACCCTGAATAGCGAATGGACACTGCGCGCAGGTATCGCTTATGACGAGCAAGCGGGTAAAGCGACATTGAGCATCCCTGACAGCGATCGCTTCTGGTACAGCGCAGGCGTGACTTATGCAATGCGTGAAAACCTCACTTTTGATGCCGGTTTTGCGTTCGTTAAGAGTAAATCAGGGTCATTTACTGAAACAAATGCTCTGGATCAAGAAATTACCTTTAATTCAGAAGGAGCGGCATACATCAGTGCTGTACAGATGAACTACACATTCAAGTAATTGGATTAATGGAGTAAGCCAATGAAACATACATTTAAACTATCACTGCTTTGTTCTGCGATCCTACTTGCTGGTTGTGGTGATAATACCTCTAGCTCTGGGACATCAGATAAACCAGTTTTTGAAGATAGTGTTCAAGAACTCCTAGAGCGTGACGCTTCGATAGACTTTGTACTTCAAGGTGTGAATGCAGCAGTACCTTTGCCTTCTTTCCTACTATTTGACACAACAGATCATACTCTTAATATTCCAGTTCCAAGAGGCGAGTCCACTGAGTTGGATAACCCTGTTGTAGCAATGGGTGAATCTGACGGTTGGAGCACAATGATGCCATTCTCGTTTGATTTAAATTTTAAGGAAGGTGTAACGCTACTAAATGACATCGTCTTAGTAAACGGCTCACCTTTTAGTCAAAACTTAAACAGCGGGGTACGTGTTGCAAAAGTTGATGTAGACCTTTCAACGGGTGCAATCAGCAATTTCCAACCTCTGACTCCCGGCGTTGACTTTCTTGCTATTAGCACAGACTTAAAGAGTATTAATGTTATACCTCTGAAAGGTTTTGATCCTGCCTCCAACTACATTTACGCACTTACTGAGTCAATCAAAGACAGTAACAATGCGGGTCTTGGTACATCTACTTCATACGCGAGTTTGAAAACAGCCACGGCACAAACGGGAACGCTTGCTGCGCCTCAACAAGTAATTTGGAACATAGAAAACACGTTTGCAGACAACGGACAAGTAGAAAGTAAAGACCAAATCATCTATTCATCTTGGTTTACAACCGCTTCTGCTGGTAACGTGATGCAAGGGACTAAAGCAGCTATTGCCACTTCGATTAACCCGGAAGTAAAACCATCCGGGGTATGGAAAGGCACTGCTAACCCTAACAACATTTCAACAGATGACTTGAATAGCCTATACACCATTGATGCCGATGATACTGGCGTTAATTTTGGTGATGCCGTAACAAACGATCCTCTATTTGCAAGTGCGTTTGGAACCGATAGCGCGGCTCTTTTGAAAGCGAATTATGATGCGCTGACTATGGCTCCAACTCTCGACTCTATTGAAGTCTATCGTGGAACCGTAAAACTTCCTTATTTCCTAAGCGATCAAGTTGATGGCGATGCGTGGAAAATGCAGCCATGGCGAAGTGGTATGCCTAGCATTTTCAAGATCCTTAACACTCTAAGTTCAGGCTCCGATGCTGACAAAGCTGCAATTTCTGAACAACTGATTGCGTTAGGCTTTACGTCATTGCCGGATCAGCTTTTGATTCCTCAATATCAGGCCCTACTGGTTGGCTCGGAATTGACGCTAGCTAATGGTAATCAACTAGACGCTGAGCGAATCCTTACACAATATAGTGCGGTTCCTCAAATTAGAGCAGTCAAAGAAGTGCCTTTCATCATGTTCGTACCAAAAGGGTTGGGTACTGACAACGTACCATTACTTCAGTACCAACATGGGATTACAAACCTTAAAGAAAGCACATATGCTTTAGCTCTAAGCCATATCAGCACTGCAGTGCAAACTGGTAAGACTCCGTATGCTTTAATAGCTATTGACCAACCTCTACATGGTCAGCGAGGTCTATCTGAAGAAATCGTTACCACGCCATCCAACCCTACAGTGTTCATGAACCTAGAATATCTGCCTGTAGCGCGCGATAACATTCGTCAAGGTGCGATAGATGGAATGGGATTAAGATATGCAATGAATTATGTGGCGCCATCAGAAGCGGCGTTCTCGACTGTAAATGAGGATAATGTCTCACTCATTGGTCATTCAATTGGCGCTATTACGGGTATCAGTTCATACGCTGTTGCAAATACTTCACTTAACAGCCCGGTTGACCCAATGTTTAGCTATACAACAGCAACATTAGCAAACCCAGGTGGCGGCATTGCGCCATTTCTGCTTGAATCTGGCTCATTCGCTCCTGTAATTAAACACAGCGTCGTCGCATCTTCAGTAGAAGCATATACAAGCTACTACGCTACAACGTGTGTTGCAGAGGGTATCGATCCTGGAACTTGCTACAACAAGTTTTACGATGAAATCGCCGACGCCTCTACAAAAGCTATCATTGATGCAACGCTAACCTCATTCACATACGCTGCACAAACCGTTCTTGATAACGTAGATCCTTTCAACATGGCATCTCAAGTTACTGGTTCAGTTTTAGGCATTCAAGCTAATGGGGACAACACGATCCCAAATAGTGTATCCACAACACCTACTGCAGGTACAGAACCACTATTTAGTAAGCTAGGGCTAGAAAACACCGCTCTGGACTCATCAGGTCCGCGAGTAGCTTCATATTTCGACGAGTCTTCCAATGCACAGCACTCTACAGTCATCACTCCTGGATCGGCTGAAGAAGACCCTGCGCATGCAGAAATGAACTCTCAAATTGTTCAGTTTACTTTAACGAACGGTAATAGTGATGGCAGTTTATCCGTTACGTCTGGCTTGTTGGACGCAAGCAAATAAATACAACTAAACAAAACAAAGCCCAGTTTCGACTGGGCTTTTTGCTTTCTGTATCACCAAAGCCCACTCATACTTCCTCTGCTATAGTTAAATCGTTGTCTTTATATATCTAACTCACTCGTTTAAAAAAGGAAGCGATATGCGCATATTGACCGTTATTGTTACTGCACTACTCCTCGCCGCATGCGGCAGCAGCCAATATCTTATGTCAACAAATGAAGGAAAGGTCATCACCTCTTATGGAAAGCCTGATCTTAATGAAGAGACTGGGATGTATGAGTATGAGGATGTAGACGGTAAAGAAATGAGCATTGCTAAAGACGAAATTGTGCAAATTATAGAACGTTAATGATATGCCTAAATTGCCTTAAGATTTTGGGGGTACCGCATGCCTTCTGCTGATGTGGAAGGTATTCTTAGGCTGCTCGCAAGCCAATGGTTGGCTCATGACTGGAGAAAGTGGCGATGAAATCAATTCGTCATTCAAAGTAATTGGCTGTCTTATTTATATTCTTGGCATTAATTGTTTAGCCAATAATTTACATCTTAAACCTATTCAGGTTGGAATATTGTAAAATCTAGTCTTTAATTCGCTAACACGCTTTTATTTCTCAAGATAAAGTGGATAATACCGCCACGAAATAACATTACTAAGGTGAGTCCTTATGTCTATCGAAGCTACTCTGCTTGCTCGCTGCGAGTCAAAATGTGAACTGTGTTCTTCTGAATCTCCATTAACCGCATACGCGGTACCACCACACGACCACGTCACCGTTGATACCGCTATCATGGTTTGTGACAAGTGCCACGGTGAGATCGAAGAACCTAAAGACATTAACCACTGGCGTTGTCTAAACGACAGCATGTGGAGTCAGGTTCCTGCTGTTCAAGTAACGGCATGGCGCCAATTAACTCGCCTAAACACCGAAAGCTGGGCTCAAGACGCTCTTGACATGATGTACATGGAAGAAGAGCTAATGAACTGGGCGATGAAAGGTATGTCTGCTGACGATAAAACGGTTGACTGCAACGGCACTGAACTGAAAAAAGGTGACGACGTAACAGTAATCAAAGACCTACCAGTTAAAGGGACAAACCAAGTAATTAAGCAAGGTACTGTTATTCGCGGTATCAGCCTTGGTGATGATCCTAAACTTGTTTCAGGTAAGGCAAACGGTGGTCAGTCTATGTACGTGATCGCTGAGTACTGCCGTAAGAAGTAATCTCAACATTATTTTCGATATTAAACGGGGTTCCAATTGGAACCCCGTTTTCGTTTTTGCATCCTCTCTTTTTCTCCTTATCCAATTAATCTACGTAATTCGCCGCTTTCGCTCGTAACCATTTTCGATTAAGGTTCTAAAAGGAAAAAATAAGATGGATTGTAGTATGAAGAAGTTAACTATCCTTGATGGCGGCATGGGACGAGAGCTCAAACGCATGGGCGCCCCATTCTCTCAACCGCTTTGGAGCGCGCAAGCTCTGATTGAATCGCCAGAATTTGTTTACCAAGCACACAACAACTTTATCCAGGCTGGTGCAGAGATCGTTATCGCCAACAGTTACGCTTGTGTACCATTTCATCTAGGACAACTCCTTTACGCTCAACAAGGCAGAGAGCTAGCACGCTTTGCCGCCCAAATCGCACGTGAATGTGCAGATAAGTCGCCGAACCCTGTTCAAGTGGCAGGTTGTATTCCACCAGTATTTGGTAGTTACCGCCCTGACCTCTTCGAACCAGTGGAAGGCGAAGCAATCTTCCGCTCTTTACTTAATGCTCAAGACGAGTTCGTCGACATCTGGATAGCAGAGACCATTTGCAGCATAGAAGAACTAAAATGCTTACAAAAGGTATTCAAAGTTAACAACAAGCCTGTAGCGTACGCCTTCTCTCTTAGTGATGACGCATTGGAGACGGCGCTTCTTCGCTCAGGAGAAACTGTCACACTCGCAATCGAGCATATTGCACAAAGCTTGGCAAATCAGAATACGTTTGGGATTTACTTCAACTGCTCTGTACCAGAAGTGATGGCAAAAGCCGTCAGCGAAACTCAAGCGGTTTTGCAGAAACATGGGAGCGATATAGCGATTGGCGTTTATGCGAATAACTTTACGGCAATCAAATCTGACCACGAAGCCAACAGCGCATTGCAATCGATGCGAGAACTGTCACCAGTGGAATACCTAGCTTTCGCGCAAGAATGGCACCAGCGCGGAGCAAGCGTTGTTGGAGGATGCTGCGGCATTGGTCCAGAACACATCAAAGCTCTGTCTGATTGGAAACGCTCCCTTTAAGAGCAAAGGTAGCGGGCACGACTCCTTAGTGGAAGTGTAAATTGCAGATACAAAAATGCCGGCGATTCAGCCGGCATTTTTAATTCGCTTTTCATTCAGATTAACGGTACATACCGATGTCTTTCTGAATGTGTGCAGATAGGTCTTCTGCGTAGTAACTGCGAGGTGCAGAGTTATCTACGAAAAGAATATCCAGTAAGTGAGCAATCAATCCTTTGAAGTTAACCGCGTAGGTCTTCTTATCCATAGAGGTTGGTAAAGCTACATTTATCATTTGCATTGCTTGTGCCATGATTGCCTCTCTTAAAAGCAGTAATTTGTTTCGTTGGTTGTATATTAGTCATTTTTTCTCTGAGCAAAAAATGACAAATTTTGGTTATTCAGATTAGTTTTTCTAATCAAACAAATCATTTACAAACTGCACGAATACAAAAACAACTTTCATGCATATCCATTCACCAGGGCGAATCTTTAGTTGAATAACTTGGACTTACGTCTATAGAGCCAAGTTAAAAAGCAACATATTTTTAACCACAAACTTTTTTGAGGTTTTTGAATCCACAAAATCATTAAAGATTTTGATTAGTAATTTTAACGCTAGTGGTATTGGTTTCTTTGTTCTTATAGATAGAAGCAATAACTGCGGTTGTCATTACCGTTACCAAGAACGTTAGTGACCAAGCGGTTGGAATTTCGTAATGTGTGCCAACCAACAACATCTTCACCCCAATGAACATCATGATCACTGACAGTGCCGGTTTTAGATACACAAACTTATCCAGCATTGCTTGAAGTACAAAGTACAAAGAACGTAAGCCCAACAGTGCGAACACGTTCGCAGCCAACACGAGGAAAGGTTCACGAGTGACTGCAAAGATTGCAGGAATTGAGTCCAGTGCAAACATCACATCCATTACTGCAATCACACCAACCACGATCAGCATAGGTGTCGCTACCCACTTACCAGCTTGTTTCAAGATCATGTGTTTACCTTGATACTCTTCTGTTACTGGTAAGAATTTGCGGATGAACTGCTCTGGGTATGGGTTCACCTCTTCTTCTTCGCCTTTATCACGTGCCAGTTTGATACCAGTCCAAATTAGAAACACAGCAAATAGGTAAAGTACCCAGTGATATTGGGCTAGCAGTTGAGCGCCAACCGCAATCATGATTGCACGCAATACAAGTGCACCAATCACCCCCCATAGTAGAGCGCGAGGACGCAAATGTTCCGGCACCTTGTATTGAGCAAAGATAATCGCAAATACAAACAAGTTATCAACGCTCAGCGACTTTTCAAGTAAGTAGCCGGTTAAGAAAGAGACCGTTGCTTTTTCGTGAGTGTAACCACTGTGAGGCGCGTAATAATCCCAAAAGAAGTAGATAGAGCCTGCAAAGACAAACGCTAGCAGGAACCAGAATATGCTCCATCCGATGGCCTTTTTCATGGTTACTGTGTCGCCGCGAGTTTGATAGATATCAAGGGCAACCAAAACTAAAGTAAATAGGCCGAATACACCGTACATCGTCAGTGATTCTTGCATTGCAACGGATTGGCTTAATTGGGTGGTATTTTCGATAAGAGACATGCTTCCTCCCAGGCGGAAGGACATATTCAGGTTGACCTTCCGCAGACAATAAAAACTAGCAGTCACATTAGCCATGTGCCCGCTGTTCAATGAATGCGTTGGTCTCGTTGAAGTGATCACCTGACGAATCAAATGACACCTTTACTTACCGGATAAGCTGACGCTTAACGAGATGACGATAAGTAAACTTGCGCTAACTACTCCCCAAACGCCGCCATCATACGCTTGCAAACCTCGATCTCCAACAAAAAATAGTTATCGATACCTAACGTGAATCCCTATCGTGCCGTCAATTATTTCTATGAATTCATTGTTATAAAAAACAAAAAAGGAGCACTTTTGGTGCTCCTCATTTCACAATGACGTTAGCCAATTAAAAACCGTTAATAGGTACTAAATAAACTAACGTAGACCATACAGCAATCCAAGCAACGACCACTGCGGCATCTGCCCAATCTGAATTCCACATGCTCCCTTCCCTTCCATTCACGTTCCGCAACAACAAAGAAAGCAAAAATGGAACCAACTACATTGGTTATTTACTCTTCGAGTACAATTTATGATCTTGATTCAAACAATTTGGCTCATCAGTCAGTAACTCTATAAAGCAATCGGCCATAGAGAGATTGCTAATGACTCCTTCACCTCTCATATCAAGTAGTGCTTCGTAGCCCTCTTTACCTTTCATTGTATAGGCGGAAGATGCACCGCGATACCATTGCTCATCTTGAACATGATCCCAGTGTTGACCATCAAAGATTTGAAGGTTCTTTATACGCTCACCTCGTGGTGCCTCAGCATTATAATCAAAACTCAAATTATGCGTGTATGGGTAACTGCCGGACCCTGTCCCTTCAACACCGTTATTAAGCGCATTGTTGATTGCGCCCTCTAACGCATGTCGAATTGTACCACCTTGCACGTCATAACAACCGATCGGCACGGCAAATGGCAACAATCGACCGGCAACATCTGCCACGGTAATGTTACCTGGGTTCAGTGACGTTCGCACTCCACCTGCGTTATGAATGGCAAATTGCACCTGCTGACCACGTTTATTCAAACTATATAAAAAAGAACGTGCAACCGCTGGTGCTATATCGCTACCACCGAACGCATCTGGCACTCTCACGTGTCGCTTTTTAGCATCAACATGTGCAATCACTTGGGACTGCAATTGACGCACTCTAGGGATATATTTGTCGTTAAGAATTGCTTGGATCTGTGGGTGTTTTTTGCACACGACTACATTGGGTTGACCATGAATAAAATCACAAGCAGTTTCAAACATGCCTCGGTCTAGTTGTTCGCTTAATGTTGAGTCCCAGAATATTCGACGTCCTAATAACAACTCATTTTGGCCGCTTAACATCGTCGCTTTACCATTTTCATCGAACTCCAGGACACAATGTCCGATGGTTAATGCGTGAAAGCCCGATTGCACAACGTAGGTGTCATTTACTCGTCTACCATAAGGGTCATCTTCGCCTAAACCGACCGCTGTAAAGTCACCCTGTAACTTATGGCTATGTCCACCAACAATGATCCCAATACCGTCGACTTGAGCAGCAAGCTCTAAATCTCCTTCGTAGCCCAAATGACTAAGTAGGATAATGTTTTTGATCCCTGCATTGTGAATCTGCTTCACTGTCCACTTTGCCGTTTCAATTGCCGAAACAAATGGCGTGTCGGCATCAGGATTTGCGATATCGCTCATTTTATCAATGGATAGGCCAAAGATAGCCACCTTTTCTCCACTGAACTCTTTCACCAGAAATTGCGCACTTTTCGTTTCCGCTTGATAGCTCAGGACGTTACTACAATTGTTGAGGCGATGGCACTTCTGTTGACATTCATTCGATAGATCCCAGTTACCGGCAAGCAATGGAAATTCAGTGCGTTTACAGAACAGCGCGACAGGCTCATTACCCATGTCAAGTTCGTGATTGCCCAATACCATGGCATCTATCTGTAAAGCATTGAGCAGATCTGCATTTGCGATTCCTTTAAACAATGAAAAGTAAAGCGTCCCCTGAAAACAGTCTCCAGCATGTAAAAACAGCATACCTTGTCCTTGCCGTTGAGCGTCATCTCGCAACTGCTCTACCCGAGTCGCAATACGAGAAAAGCCCCCCGCACTCACATATGGTTCAAGGAAATGATCGCTATTCACGTTTAGCTTTAACTGTAATGACGTTGGCTCAAAGTAGGAATGTGTGTCATTGATGTGTGCCAATTTCAGTCTGATTGGCTTATGATTTTTATTCATTATCATCTTCTCTCTTTTCATTCCTTATAATTATTAGAAGCGAATCATGACAGAATCATGAATTTTATGAAACATAGAAAATTTGATTTCATTTTTAAGTGATCTACCTAAGTGACTTAAGATGCTGGATTCAGATCATAGTTGCTATTTCCAAGTTGTATGACGATGCGATTTAACAAAGAAAGTGCTGTTGTAGTGACACGCTCCCTAATGGTGAGTTGCCTTGGTTTGCATACATCGTTAACACAATTTCAATTTAGAAACATTCGAGCTTCAAATCGCTGCCTGC
The DNA here is from genome assembly GCF_002608565.1 of Vibrio sp. PID17_43. GTDB lineage: Bacteria > Pseudomonadota > Gammaproteobacteria > Enterobacterales > Vibrionaceae > Vibrio. The sequence goes on along the minus strand of NZ_LIXM01000001.1, from coordinate 62,655 downwards.
CTGCCAAGTGATTCTCGCTGCACCAAGCACCTCGAGGTTCTTTGGTTATCATTATTACTTTGCTACACCATGATGAAAGTGACACCCGGATAAAGCAGTCTTTGTTGTTAAATTGAGTGCTAATCATTTTGTGAACTGAACGTAACCCAGCAATATTAAATTCATATATGCTTAGGGAAGACTCAAGAAATCACAATAATTCAAATAATTGCAAGGAGAAGAGTGATGAGGTTAGAACGAGTTGAAATCTCTGGGTTTCGGGGAATTAAGCGCCTCGCACTCTCTTTTGACGAACTGACGACTTTAATTGGTGAAAATACTTGGGGTAAATCTTCACTTCTGGATGCGCTGTCTCTTGTTCTTCCCGCTGATGGCACTCTGTGTCAGTTCCAAATGACCGACTTCCACGTCGATTACTCCATTTCTCACCCACAAACTCAACATTTACAAATCATTTTGTGTTTCAAAGCTCAGGATAAACAAGAAGCAAACGCTGGTCGCTATCGCCGAATCAAGCCCACTTGGTGTATCAATGAAAACAATGAGCATGTGATCTACTATCGCATTAGTGCATCAAGAGAAGGCGCAAGTATAAAAACCAAATACGCATTTCTTGATTGTAACGGTGAGCCTAAATTACTGCATCACACTGAAAAACTGGCGGTAGAGTTGATGACATTGCATCCAGTGATCCGCTTGCGTGATTCTCGCCGCTTTACTCATCCAAAGCATGTCAATGGCGACAGTAAAAATACACGCATCGAGAAGCGCATTAGCAATACATGCCGCCGTTTGCTCGCGATGCCTGGGCACGTCAATAAAGGCGAGATCCGCAGCAGCCTTGACTCAATGCAAACCTTAGTTGAGCACTATTTCTCTTTTCGTTCAAACTATCGAGGCGATCCAAGAAAGCCACGCGATGGTATGTTTTACGCCAACCCCTCTTCAGAAACAGGGTTGCAGCAGTTTTTACAAGCAACGAATAATAAACAGACACGATTATTGTTGATGGGGTTACTCAACGCATTTCTTCAAGCAAAGGGGCCCACTGACTTGCGACGGTGCGCCCGCCCTCTTTTGATCATTGAAGATCCCGAAGGTCGCTTGCACCCCACTCATCTATCACGGGCTTGGGGATTGTTACAGCTCTTACCAATGCAGAAAATCTTAACAACAAACAGTGCACACTTGCTGGGTTCTGTTCCTTTGTCTTCGATACGTCGCCTTGTGCGTTTATCTGACAGAACAAACGCAACGTCGCTCAATCCATCAAGGTTTAGCGTTGATCAACTCCGTCGGATTGGCTTTCATATTCGATTCCATCGGGCTGGAGCGCTCTTCGCTCGCTGTTGGTTACTTGTCGAAGGCGAAACCGAAGTTTGGCTGTTTAACGAACTAGCACGTCAATGTGGCTACGATCTCGCCGCCGAAGGCGTTCAGATCGTCGAGTTTGCGCAATCAGGATTAAAATCTCTAATCAAAGTTGCAAAAGCATTTGATATTGATTGGCATGTGGTTACTGATGGTGACCAGGCAGGTAAAAAATACGCTCATACTGTAAGGTCAATGCTCGCTCATGACCAAGAGCGCCACCGCTTAACAGAGCTACCAGACAAAGACATCGAACATTTCTTGTACAACCATGGGTTCGAAATTTTCTTCAAGGACATCATCAAAGTTCCTCACGATCATCCAATACCGGCAAAGAAAGTTGTCAATCGAGTATTAAAGAAACAAGCAAAGCCTGATCTCGCCTTAGCCATCGTCTCTCATTGTGAAAAACAAGGCAAAGAGTGCATACCCGTCCTGTTACGTTGGACGCTCAAGCGGGTTGTCACAATGGCTAACGGCAACACATAAAAAACACACCATGTGGGTGTGCTCGTATCAAGAATCAGTAATTTTGATTACCAGTATTTAAGCGGGATAAACTCAAACTCCATACACGATAGATACAAATTATATCGGGGGTACTACTGAACTTGCTCGGAAAGCGAAGAAGTAGTCGCTGATTTCGCATGTAGCCAAAGCCCTGCGGCTTTCATGAGATAACCAAACACGCCTGTCATATTAATGATTAAGCTTTCTGCCAACCCTCTCAAACCACTCGTCGGGGATGCAAAGTAGCTAGTACAGCCGAGAAAACCAGCCCAAGGCAGTAGGCCAAAGGTGATAGCAATCCAGCCCCAAACGCCGGACAGAATACCTGTTGTAATTGCAATTGTTAAAAGTATTGTCATGGTATTCTTACCCGCTTGGTCAGTACCGTACCACTATGGTTCGAATACTGCCTTCATACATATAAAATCAGGCAGACAATACTAGGTCTATTATCCCATCAATTTGGTGACACTGCTGACACTGTTCACGCCAAGTGGCAGAATGCTTTATCATTTGCATGGATCATTTGACGCAATCGTTAAAACAACAGATTTTGGAAATAATAAAATCAAAACGAATCGAACCGAACCGAACAGGAAAACAAATGACAAAAAGGCCCTGCAAAAACACAGAGCCTTTAAAAAATCAGGTTGAAAATGACTTAAAACACGGAAGGTTTGCCCTTCATCATGCGTAAACCTTCACGTTTGATGCAATCTACTAGCGGGTTTTCCGCCATATCGGCTCGCCATATGAACGATAAAGTACGATCCATCTTTAGCTCAGGAACCTTTAACGCGACTAATTCACCTGCTTCAATGTAACGTTCTACATCTAAGTACGGTAAGCAAGTCAAATATTGTCCATTCGCAACTAAGCTACGGAGCACGGGTACGTGTTCGTATTCGCGCCATACATCTAAGTCTTCAATAAGATGATGAATAGAGCTATCAAAAATTTTTCGAGTACCAGAGCCATGTTCTCGCAGTACCCATTTCGCATGCTCTAACTGAGCTAGGCTGACAGAATCGTTACGAGCAAAGGGATGGTGAGACGCTGCAACTACAGTAAGGTGGTCACGACACCAAATCTCTTGGTGTAAACGGTTATCGTCACAGCGGCCTTCAATCACGCCCAAATCGTATTTGTAATCCAGTACACCATCAATAACTGCTTGCGTACTTTGCACACCTAACGAAATTCGCATCTCTGGAAAATCGTTATCAATGATACTGATAAGGTCAGGAACGAGGTGTTCTGCTGGTGTTTGACTTGCCCCTAGTCGGATGTGTCCACTGAGCAAATGCTGCTCGTAAAAGCCCATCTCAATTTGCAGCGCGTCTTGCAGCAAACGCTTCGCTTTTGGCCTTAACCACATCCCCCAATGCGTTAACGCCATTTGCTTGCCTTGCCGTTCAAATAAAGGCCTTCCAAGCATTTTTTCTAATTGCGCAAGCGACATACTTGTCGCTGATTGTGTCAGAGCCAGTTTATCCGCGGCCTGGCTTACACTGCCGGTGTCTGCAACTGCGTCAAAAACCGCTAATTGCTTAAGTGAGTAGCGCAAAGTGTCCTCCCTAATCAGCGAGTATTTCCCATACTCCTGTCCCCAAAAAATAACTGCGTTAATACGCAATAAAGTTCATTTTACCTAGCCTGAAAAACATATCAAATAATTTGATGAGGATTCTAAATATTATCAATTTTACCTCTACTGCTCAGCTGCGTAATCTGGATATGCGGTTCGGGAACACCGCAACAAAAACAAATAACACCTTCACTTTCGAGCGCAACAAACACCTCGATTTCATTAACCAAGGAGTTTCTATGAAACCACAAACTAAGGAGTCAACATGACGGTGACCAGCATTCAAAATCATCAATATTTCTCTCCAAAAGAAATGATGGCTGAAGCCGAGAAGTTTGCCCTTAGCAAAGCGAACAAAACCAGCGGCATGACACTGGGTTTAGCCATCATGGCTGGCGCATTCATCGGTCTAGCATTCTTGTTTTACATCACAGTGACAACAGGGAGTGCAGAAGCCAGTTGGGGCCTTAACCGTTTGGCCGGTGGCTTAGCATTCAGTATGGGGTTGATTCTCATCGTTATTTGCGGTGGTGAGTTGTTTACCAGCTCAGTACTTTCCAGTATCTCTTGGGCCAACAAACAAATTTCGTTTGGCAAGATGTTGTCGATTTGGGGCAAAGTTTATGTCGGTAACTTTATCGGGGCCATGTTCTTGCTCGCCCTAGTCAGCGCAGCAGGCTTATACCAAATGGATGCTGGTCAATGGGGTTTAAACGCACTAAATATTGCACAGCACAAATTACACCACACATTGGTACAAGCATTTGCCCTAGGGGTTCTATGTAACCTATTGGTTTGTCTAGCAATCTGGCTTACGTTCAGTTCTGCAAATGCAATGACCAAAGCAGCGATGACCATCATGCCTGTGGCAATGTTCGTCAGCAGTGGCTTTGAGCACTGTGTGGCCAACATGTTCATGGTACCGCTAGGTATCGTTATCGCGAATTTCGCACCGGAATCATTCTGGACTTCCGTTGGCGTGTCGGCTGCTCAGTACGCAGACCTCAATGTAGGACACTTTATCACTGCCAACCTAATTCCAGTGACGCTGGGCAACATTATTGGTGGCGGAGTATTAGTTGGCTTAGCTAACTGGTGTATCTATCGTCGACCAGAACTAAAAGCAGCAAAAATTTCATCCATCACAACCACTACAACACTCACGTCAGTTAAGGAAAGCACTATGAAAAACGCATCAATTGTAAAAGAGATCATGAACCCGAGTCCAGTGACTCTGAGCGTAGAAATGCCAGTATCAACCGCACTAGATACCCTATTGGACCAAAATCTAATCAGCGCACCAGTTATTGACATCGAAAACCGTTTGGTTGGTTTCTTCTCAGCCCACGATGTAATGGTTGAATTGTGGTGCCAAGATTACATCCCTGCTAAAGAGCAAAAAGTGGTGGATTTGATGAGTCGTGACGTTGTCGCAATCGATGCAAGTGACCAATTGGTGGATGTTGTTGAATTCCTATGTATTGATAAAGAGCAACTATACCCAACAACAAGCATGGGCATGGCTACTCGCTTTACCTCTCTTTCTCTAGAAGAACGAGTGAAAAGCATGAAAGTAAGCAAGCCACAAGTACTGCCTGTCCTAGAAAATGGCCACATGGTCGGTGTCATTACTCGTAACGAGGTTCTACAAGCACTACGCCCTGTTTACGGAGAGCGTCTAAATCTAGTTGAAGAAAAAGTCCTAGAAACGGCATAAACACGACAAACTATCAAAACAAGTTGGTACAAAATAAAAAGCGCTCTTGGTTATGAGCGCTTTCTTCGTTTAAGCGATAAAAGATGAAGAATTACTTTTTGATACCTTCAATATGCAGTTCCATATCAACGTAGCTTGAAGACCCCATTACTGGGATTTTAAAATCAGCAAGCTCTAGACGAGTTTGGCCGATAAAACCAGCACGCTCTCCCCCCCATGGGTCGTTACCTGCACCAACAAACTCAGCTTCAATGGTAATTGGTTTCGTTACACCGTGTAGAGTCAGGTCGCCGGTTACATCGAGTTTACCATTACCCTTATCGGTCACTTTAGTGCTCTTAAACGTTGCTTCGCTGTATTTGCTCGCGTCGATGAAATCATTACTACGAATGTGCTTATCACGTTCTGCGTGATTAGAATCAAGGCTAGTTGTGTCTACTACTACGTTTACTTGCGCATCAGCAATGTTGTTTTCATCGAAAGAGAAATCACCAGAGAATGTATTAAAACGTCCCTTGATGAAACTGTAGCCTAAGTGACTAACTTTAAAGTTAATCGATGCGTGAGCACCTTTCGTATCGATAACATAATCCGCAGCATTTGCACCGAATGGTAATGCAAGTGCGAAAGCTAATCCTGTAGCAAAAAGTGACTTTTTCATTGTGAAGCTCCTAGCATTTTTCTTAATGTGTTGTCTTTATCGATAAAGTGATGTTTGAGTGCAGCGACGGCGTGTACACCAGCCATTAGTATCAGAGCCCAAGCGGCATAAAAGTGAATTTCCCCAGCGATGTCTGATTGTCCCGGAAATAACTCTCCTACCCCAAGTATCGTAAACCAGTTAAACACATCGATACCACGACCGTCAGAGGTTGAGATGAGGTAACCTGAAATAAAGATAACAATAAGTAGCAGATACATCACACCATGAACCGCTTTTGCAGCAACCACTTCATAAGGTTTCCCTTCCACTTTAGGTGACGCTGTCACACACTTCCATACGATGCGTGCCAAAGTGAGTATGGCTAATAGAATGCCCACAGATCGGTGATAATGTGGTGCGGTTCGATACCACTCGCTGTAATAGCTAAGGTCCACCATCCACAAACCCACAGCAAACAAACCGATGATGCAAAGTGCAGATAGCCAATGCATAAATCGTGCAGTTAGGTTGTAATTCTTTACTACTGTTCCCATTTCATGTTCCTAGATATCTTTCTAAGTTAATATTATTCGAAAACATAACATTAACTTACCAACCTTGAATGAAACAGATTATTTACCATCATTTACACCCAGCCAACAACCCCCGTTCAAACAACTTGTTCGAAAAATTAGAAGAAGACACAAATTATCTAGAAACCGATAGTTAGAGTTGAACATCTTGCTCGATTTCATACAGTTCATCGGCCATTTCAAGCATCCGTCGTTCAATGAGCGCTTTTGCATCGTCAACCCCTTTATTGTAATAAAGTGGTGCTAGTTTCTCGGTGATAAAGTCTATTAAAAACTCGCTATCAAATTGACCGATATCGATACTCAACTCATCTTGCATGTAATCTTGAATTGCATTTGCAAGCGCCTCTTTTTGTGCTCTCTCTAGTTTTATCATGTCATCCCTCTTATGTAATAGTGCCAAAATTGTAGTTTAGATCAAGAAGTTGCCTAACTAAATTAGTCTATCCTCAAAGGACTATGCTAACCTTTTGCAGTTTATATTATTAACTGTGAAGGTATATTCTTTGCTGCTCGACTTAGTCATCCAAAGTGTCAATGATTTTCAAGACGATTGTCTTAAACTGTGCGAGAAGCATTATCCTGCGGTTCATAATCAAGGCATGAGTGAACATCACTTAGGCCTCGCTTTTTCCAGACGTATGGAGCATACCTTTCGACATTTTGGGTATAACAGTATCATCAAGCCTATTGAGGTGCTTAATGCGCCAGATCTACCTCATCACTATCGTATCTCTTCTGAAATAGGCACAGTTTGGGTTCTGAGTCATCATATGGTCAGCGCAGGTAATTCTTGTCGTGAGAATCTATTGTCTTCTATCACAGAATGGCAAAGTGAGTATGGCTATGCGTTACAACCAAACGATTTGTTGTTTTTGGTGACTGATCACTGGATAAGCCGCAGTAAAACCAGTCGTGAGTTACTGCATTGGTGGATGGGGGAACTACCCGTACCCATCGATGAATACACAGAACAAGGCATCACTTTGTATACCAGCGAGTCTCAGTTGACCAATTCACTTGATACACGCTTCGGTATTAGCCCGTGTTACATAAAGTCAGGCCATCCATTACGGCGTTCAAATAAGCAACAGTTGGTTAGAAAGTATCTTCAATTGTATGCCGTGTTACAATGGTAGTCTGCAAGTTCGCTGGACCCGTTATTAACTTATTTATCGATTTGTTTGATATGGGTCGACTATTCTATTTAACTAACACAAACTCTCTTGCTTTTGGTGTATTCGTCAGCGAAAATTTTCTACTCCGTCGTAAAACTAATTGCAAACAATCAGTAAAGTAACGAATGAATAGCATTAGTCTAGGTTGTAACAATAATGATGAGCATCTCGCAGTTGCTTGACTGCATTTTAAAGCAAGTAGATGGACAGTACATCGCACAATACAAGCATCTGACATTGCGAAGTGTCTTCCAGCCTATCTATCATAAAGATCTTTCCATTGTCGGACTCGAAGCATTGGTCCGTATCAGTAATCAAGATGGGTTATTGATAAGACCAGATCAATTTTTTCAGTCCAACTGCATTCCAGCCGAAGACCAAATTAATGTCGAACGTCTAAGCCGTTTGATTCACATAAACAATTTCAGTCAATCAAAATTCAATAACAATAAGCTGTTTCTCAATGTATTGCCGACAGCGGCAGAATTACTAGCGCAAGATATCGCTTATCGTAACTTACTCAATCGTACGATCTTTCAAGCTAACTTACGAAGGGACCAGATCGTGATTGAGTTGGTTGAGCTGGATGCCCGTAATGAGACACTGCTGTATAAAGCAACCAGAGACTTAAGTAACAATGGCTACTTACTGGCAATAGATGACTACGGCATTGATGCTTCAACAATTGAGCGAGTAAGATCGGTGAAGCCGAACATCATTAAGATCGATCGCTCCTTACTTTTAAGATACGAAAACGGAGATCTTTCTTGCTTGATGGAAGCATTGGCTCTCGCTCAAGAAACCTCCTCAAAAACAGTCATGGAAGGAATTGAAACCGAACATCAACTAAATTTAGTTAAAAAGCTCGGTTTCGATATGTATCAAGGCTACTTATTAGCCATGCCGCAAGCACTTGAAGCATTTCAAAAAGCAAAAACGGCTTAATCAACATTGTTGATAGCCATCATCACCTTTTTATCGGCGCTTTTTCCCACGATTTTTGTGAATCGCGAGTTTCGCCTTTAGCTTACGCTTTTCTGATGAGCGACTCTTACGTTGTCCTAAACCATTGAGTTCGGGCTCAATATCTTCGATCAAACTCGGCTCAAAGCCTTCTAACCACTCTTGAGGCAGGCGCTGATCGAGTAAGTTTTCTATTGCGTGCAACAGGTACTCTTCATCACGACTCATCAATGAGATGGCTAAACCTGACTTACCTGCACGTCCAGTACGGCCAATTCGATGAACATAATCTTCCGCCTTGAATGGCATATCAAAGTTGACTACCTGCTCTAACTCTTGAATATCTAAACCACGCGCTGCGACGTCTGTTGCAATCAAAGCACGAACTTTACCCGCTTTGAACTCATCCAGTGCACGTTGACGGGCACCTTGAGATTTATCCCCGTTTATTGATACCGCTTTAATACCGTCAAGCTTTAACTCTTTCGCAAGCTCATCACTACCTTGTTTCGTCTTAGTGAATACCAACACTTGTTGCCAGTTGCGAGAGCCAATCAAATACGCAAGTAATTCACGTTTGCGCTTCTTATCCACTGGATAAACCATTTGCTTCACAGTTTCAGCTGTGGTATTCGCCGGGGAGACTTCTACTTCTACCGGAGAATCCATCAATTTGTACGCGATCGTTTTGATGCGCTTTTCAAACGTCGCAGAGAAAAGCATGATCTGCTTGGTTTCTGGTAAGCGACGAAGAATGCGCTGTAAGTCAGGCCAAAAACCCATGTCTAACATTCGATCGGCTTCGTCAAGAACAAGAATGCCTGTTTTTGAGATGTTTACATTGCCGTTAAACAAATGGTCAAGCAAACGACCAGGGGTCGCTATAAGGATATCCGCCCCTTCTCTCAGATTCTTCTTTTGTACACCAATGCTTGTACCACCATACACAGATACGATGCGAAGCTCTGTATTAGCTGCATATTGCGCTAGATTATCAAACACCTGTTGTGCAAGTTCACGAGTCGGAACCAGTATCAACGCTTGTGGGGTTCCGTTAAGTTTCTTTTGCTGTACCGCTTGAATAATAGGCAATCCAAACGCCGCCGTTTTACCGGTTCCCGTTTGCGCAGCAGCAAGTAGATCTTTTCCCGATAATACATGCGGAATCGACTTTTCCTGTACAGGTGTTGGCGACACAATATTCAAACCACTTAGGGTTTCTACCAACTGTTGATCAATGCCAAGATCAGCGAAATTAACGGACATGATAAACCTCATAAATTTTGGAGCGCAGAGTTTACCAGAGCCACCTTAGTCATACTACTTTTAGAAACCGTCAACCTAAGATTTGTTCAGTTGTTGATGGTATTCGTACGCTTGGTTCAGAACATCTTGATAAAGCGACGGAAACTTCGCCTCTAAACTCATATATTCATTTTCTAGCACTTCAAATGTTGTGGTTAAATCCGCCATTCGAGGGCTTCTCTGAGACATTCGATGTAAAGCAAACTCAATATTCTCAAGTGCTCGATACGATAGAAGCCATCCCTCCCTCCACATACGGCTGTGAAGCAGCAAAAAACGAGGTGGTAATGTGTCAACCACTTGAGCGTTGACGTTTTGAAAAGCGAAATAGACAAACTCGTCAAGCGAGTCAGGATGGAATGCATTCCAGTGTTTTGCTAAGCAATGATCCCAAAACATATCAAGGGCGATGGGAGCAAAGCGGCGTGCAACGCCAGTAAAGTGTGGTTTGCACTCTTCGACAATGGCGTGTTGATCGGTAATACGATCGACAAAGCGATGAAGTTTTATGCCATTGGAAATTTCAGTTTGATACTGCTTGCTTGGATCTCCCTTTACGAAATCTCCAAGCAAGTTTCCCATTAAATGGCTATTACAGTGATCTGCAATATGCAGGTGGGCTAGAAAGTTCATTAGACGCTGTGAGTGGTCATTTAGCTCGTCTTACATGAACTTAGTATAACGTCTGTTGTGACACGGGGGAGTACTAATTGTACTTATTCGTCTTCTGAGCCAATGTAATCCGACAAGATATACCGTTCTCAAGTGCATCAAGCATCTCTAGGCATTCATCCTTTTGGTATTGATCGCTCATTGTGACCTGCTGTATTTTACATCTCCTGAAGCAAATCTGCTTCACACTTCACTGCCACAATTCCTAATTTTCAGTGACAGCAACTCCTATTTTATAGCCTTTATATGACACATATATAACAGTGAGAAATAAAAATTTAAAAAGCTATAACAGGAGTCATAAGTAAACGAATGCATTGTATTGACGACGAATTGCCACCGTTTTATTACACAACGTGAGCAAGTGGCAGGCACGAAGGTAAACCGTTAGTCCAATCCACTCTCAACGAAAAGACGCCACACTGGCCCTTTTCGTTGCTAGTAACATTAACTCACCTTTGATGTGATACCTGTTCTCAATCATGTGAGCTGCCCTGCTTGCACATTTTATTTTGAAGTGAATCGAAATAATTTTCTGTATTTGATGAAAAAATGTCTTAAAGGTAAGCCTTCAGCTATTCTTGATGATGCCAAATCCATTTTGCTGCTAGTGAATAATATGAATAATTACAACAACACAAAAAATACTGACGACCTTCAATGCCCACTCTGTCAATGTGATGAGTATATGATCTCATCCAATGGCGAAAAATTCACATGCGCTTCATGTGGGTTCCATACAAAACACTTTTCTTCCATCCAACGTGTACATCACACCCCCTATCTACAAACTAAATTCAAACATGTTCATAGTTTGAGTAACGTGTGCCATTAAACGAGATTAAGAATTAGCGCATCGCTATACCGAGCAGCCTAACAGCTGCTCTTTTAGTTCGTGCAAGTGGTTAATACGAATGACTCGTTCATCGTCAACAAGATTAATAAGTACACCGTTATACAACTGAACCGTCTTAATGCCTGCATTAAGGCCCGCTTCAACGCCTTTTGGTGTATCATCAACGTATAAGCAATCACTTGGCAGGAAGCCCATATTCATCGCACTGTACATGATGAGATCCGGCTCAGGCTTCCAACTGTTTGCATCAAACGCAGAAAAAACCTTACCTTTAAAAATATCAAGTAAGCCCGTTAATTCAAGTGCATATTCAACTTTATCTTTAGGTCCATTCGACGCTACGCAGTATTCAATATGGTGTGAGTCGAGAAAATCGATCAACTCTTTCACGCCTTCCATTGGCTTCAAGTGACGCACAAATAGCTTTTGCACTTCTTCTCGATATTGTGGCTCGAGTACATCGATTGACACATCCATTGCCATTAACTTTTTAGCATCAATCAAGATATCTGCTAATTTACCGCCTTTGAAATGGACGATACAGTCATCGATGGTCATTTCTGTTCCGTGCCGACCGAATACGTTAACTAAGGCCTGGCAACACAAACGCTCACTGTCAACCAATGTTCCGTCACAGTCAAATATGATGCATTTAATCTCGTTAATAGCCATGGCATGCCCCCAAACCTTAATTTTTGTGTCAACCAATCATCTTGGTCTTTTCCACCTGCTGCTCAGATTTCAACATGATATTAAAGTTTAGGTCGCTTTAAACGAGAGAGTTGGCATTTCTCAAAAATGACAAAGAGCAATTCACTTTTTTTCGCACAAGATCACCGAAAGCGCCCTCAAGCTCAAAAAAGATGCGATATAAAACAACATAACCTTATCGTTAGTCTTCACAACCTGGATATAAATAACGCTCCTAAACGAAACGTTCTAAATAATCAAACACGAGTTGACACAAGGCATGGTCAAATGTTGGCCCCTTCCACGTAACAAAAGCTCTGCCGCTTCTGATAAACTTTCATCCCGAATTTCGACAAAATTAATTTGAGGAAACTTCTCCATTTCTACGGTCACGCGCTGGCGAATTAATTCGGAAGTCATACTTCGAACGGCAAGATAATATTGATTTTTAATACTTGGTCGTAGAAGATTAATCAGTTTAATATTTTCCTCTACACGATCGCATTCATACAATACCGTGCCTGTGTGTCGTATTGACTAACGACGCTTGTTCGTCATTTATTCCTACAGCAATCCACTGAGCAACACGTTGAAAATTAGGTAGATAACGCTGAAAAAATGGTAGCGCCGTATCGTCTGAAATGATAATGCCATCAAAAATATAGTCTTGAGATTTGAATAACATGTACTGAGCTATTTACGGTAAATAGCCATCAGAGTGGATTCGCTGTGCATCTAGATATTCGATAAACAGCTTGACTTCGTTATCGGTTTGCTCGAAGCCTTTTACATGACATTGGTCCATTGATAAGATGGTTCATAGGCATATAGAACCAGTATTCGTTTGAGTTCCCCTTTCAGAGTCGTGAACATTGACTACTGCCGTCCCTAAGCACAACAACAGCGCCATTACAGGCTCAAAACGCTTAATCGTGTTTTACCCAGCTTAAGAGAAATGTTGCGTCGATGAAATGTTGAATTCCGGACAGAACTCCACAAAAATCAGTGTTCTAACACAATCGTCTCACACATTTTTTTATCTCTATCGAGTTTTTTAGCTAAATCTGCTGCAAACTGCTGCTTGTCTAAGTGTTGAGAAACAGCAATATCCGAAATTAGGGTGTTCCCTTCCAGATGACTCACAATGGCCGCACCGACCGCCTCTCCATCACTAAATCCGACATACAACTCAAACTCAGGAACCAAAATTATCTGGGTCAAATACTCAATGATCATTTCTTGATCGCGCTGCTCGTCCCAACGTTGTGACTGAAGGATAGAGAACATCACCGTCAGCCTATGAAAATCGACAAGGAAAATATCCTTTGCTTCCAGCACATTATCTTTAGTAAGTAACAGTGATTTATCGATAACCTCATGGCTTAGCGTTTCAAGAGTTTGGAAGTAAATTTCACGCCCTTCGAGACTTTCTTTTGTCGGAAACTCCACTTCGACTAAATCATGTAGCCATGCGTTTTTTCGTTTTATGATATCTAACTGTTGTTCATTCATTTTGTTACCTTAAGTGCCACATTCATCAACCTGCAGCGAGTAAATACGGGACTTTGATTACACTACCCGTTATTGAGAGGTACATTAGCATGAAGCCTCTAACAAACCTAGCTAAACTCCTGAGGTAACGCCAAATTTTGTTTTCAGTTCGTCTGTCTGATAAATTGAACTAATAACTTGCCGATTTTAAGGATATAAAATGAAAAAACGCTTGCTTGCTTTAAGTTTAGTTACCGTCTTAGCGGGATGTGGCGATAACGAGGTTGGTGATGTATCGCTAGGTATGTTCACGATGAAAGATATTAAAATCGGCCACCTACAGGATGAGGAAGTCACTGGTGTTACTTGCCATATCGCCTCTATCGAAGCGAATTTAAGCTTATCCGATCCAAGTGACAGCTCCATATCTTGCCGTCAAACCGGTGATATTACCCCAGAAATGATAGCCAAAATCGACAAAAGTAAATCAGGAGAAGTGGTGTTTAAAAAATCAAAGAGCATCTTCTTCAAAACAATGAAAGTAAGACGCATCTTTGATCCAGAGAGCCAAACATTGCTGTATTTGTCTTACACAACCAAAGAGACCGACGGTAGCTTTAAGCACAGCTTATCAACGGTTCCACTATGGGGCACTAAAGCTTACGTAGAACCGGCTGTAACACAGGAAAAGTAATCCTAAATCGCTTGTAATAACATCAGCCCGCTGCATTTTTCAGCGGGCAAATTTCTTTGTGATTTAGGTAATGAATTTCATTTTTTTGTGATATAATTTCGTCTCTTTTTTTTCTCATTAAAGAACAAGCATGAAGTTTCCTGGTCAGCGTAAATCTAAACACTACTTCCCAACTCACGCTCGAGATCCATTAGTTAACCAAATTCGACCAACTCCGAAATTGTACCGTCCAACGGTTGTTGGTGTTGGTCAAACCATCGTAGATATCGAAGCACGCGTTGACGATGCGTTTTTAGAAAAATACAAACTAAGCAAAGGACACTCGCTCGTTCTTGAAGAGAGCAAAGCGGATGCACTATACGAAGAGCTAGTCGAAAAAGGCCTGATTACCCATCAGTACCCTGGTGACACGATTGGTAACACGCTGCACAACTACTCAGTATTGGCAGACAGCAAATCGGTGCTTCTAGGTGTGATGTCTAAGAACATCCAAGTTGGTTCATTTGCATACCGCTACCTATGCCGCACATCTTCTCGTATGAACCTAAACCACCTCCAAACGGTTGATGGTCCGATTGGTCGTTGCTATACACTCATTACTCAAGATGGTGAACGAACTTTCGCGATTAACGAAGGTCACATGAACCAACTGCTTCCTGAAAGCATTCCAGAAGAAGTATTCAAAAAAGCCTCTGCTCTTGTTGTTTCTTCTTACCTTATGCGTGGTAAAGAAGAAGATCCAATGCCAAAAGCGGTTCAGCGTGCAATCAACTTCGCTAAGAAGCATGACGTTCCTGTAGTTCTGACGCTTGGCACAAAGTACGTCATTGAAGGTAATGCTGAGTGGTGGCAGGAATACATCCGTGAAAACGTGTCTGTTGTCGCGATGAATGAAGAAGAAGGCGCGGCGTTAACCGGTGAATCTGATCCTCTTACTGCCGCCGACAAAGCACTAGAATGGGTTGATCTTGTACTGTGTACCGCTGGGCCTGATGGCCTATACATGGCAGGCTACACCGACGAGATAGTAAAACGCGAAACGACACATGATATTCTTGAAGGCTCCATTAAAGAGTTCAACAAATTCGAGTTTAGTCGCGCGATGCGTCAAGAAGACTGTAAGAAGCCAATGAAAGTGTATTCTCACATCGGCCCATACCTTGGCGGTCCACTTGAGATTAAAAACACAAATGGTGCTGGTGATGCAGCACTGTCTGCACTTCTTCACGATATGGCAGCAAACTCTTTCCACCAGAAGGAAGTACCAAACTCTGAGAAACATGAAGTACGTTGTCTAACTTACTCTTCTCTATCCCAGATTTGTAAATACGCAAACCGCGTAAGCTACGAAGTGCTTACTCAGCACTCTCCTCGTCTATCTCGAGCGCTACCAGAGCGTGAAGATAGCCTAGAAGAGACCTACTGGGATCGCTAAAAACTAAGTGCTTAGAGCAAAAAATTGGTAAAGGCCACCATTTGGTGGCCTTTTTGTTTTGATCTAACGCAGTATTTAGTGTTTTTTGTTATCATGTAGCACGCTACCGCGCATGAACTGCTTTACAGCTTTTATTTTACCAGTATCATCCCCACGCAAACGTTTGCGCAATAACAATACTGTCTATTCGATTGTTTATGTTGAAAGCGACGTGTTAGCCATTTTTTTGGAGTATCCATGCAGTCTGATATTGAAATTTGCCGAAACACACCGTTGTCTTCTATTGTGACCGTTGCTGCAAATGCTGGTCTTTTGCCGCACGAGTTCGATACACACGGAAAACACAAAGCTAAAGTTCATCCCCAATGTCTTGAACGCTTAAATACCAACCAAGATGGTAAATTGGTGCTGGTCACTGCAATTACACCTACCCCTTTGGGTGAAGGAAAAACCGTAACAACCATCGGTCTTGCGCAGGGCCTATCAAAAATCACCCCATCAGTGATGGCGTGTATCCGTCAACCATCCATGGGGCCGGTATTTGGTGTGAAAGGTGGTGCTGCGGGCGGTGGCTACTCTCAAGTTGCGCCAATGGACGAACTTAATCTTCATCTTACTGGTGACATTCATGCTGTCACAGCCGCCCATAACCTTGCCTCTGCAGCGCTTGATGCTCGCTTATACCACGAGCAACGTGAAGGCTACGATGCATTTGAAGCGCGTACCGGGCTCAACGCACTAAAAATAGACGTTGAGCGCATTACGTGGAAACGCGTAATGGACCATAACGACCGTGCGCTGCGCATGGTTAAGATTGGCCTGAACGAAGAAGGCAAAACCATCAATGGTTTTGAGCGCGAAGAAGGTTTCGATATCTCAGCGGCTTCAGAGCTAATGGCGATTCTTGCGCTGTCGCAAGACCTAAAAGATCTCCGCCAGCGTATCGGTCGTATCGTTGTTTCTTACGATCTAGATGGAAAACCTGTCACAACAGAAGACCTGCAAGTTGCTGGGGCAATGGCAGTAACACTCAAAGAGACGATTGCACCAACCTTGATGCAAACACTTGAAGGCGTCCCTACTCTTATTCACGCAGGTCCGTTTGCCAACATTGCTCACGGCAACTCTTCCATCATCGCAGACCAGATTGCACTTAAACTTTCTAGTTACGTTGTCACTGAGGCTGGTTTTGGTTCAGACATGGGCTTTGAAAAAGCGTGCAACATTAAAGCGACGGCAGCCAACCGTGCACCTGACTGTGTGGTGATTGTCGCAACATTACGTGGTTTAAAAGCGAACTCGGGTCACTACGACTTGCGACCGGGAATGGCCATTCCCGATACCATATTCAATCCGGATCCTGCAGCGTTAGAAGCTGGGTTTGAAAACCTTAAATGGCACATCAATAACGTACATAAGTATGGTATCCCTACCGTTGTCGCGATCAACCAGTTTCCACAAGATTCCGCAGATGAGTTGGCGGAGCTAACATCCCTAATCAACAGCTTCAATCCTGGTGTTAAAGTGGCAGTAAGTACGGCGTTCGGCCTAGGTGGTGAAGGCGCGATTGAACTGGCACAACATGTGATCGAGACTTGTGAGCAACCTTCTGAGTTTCGCCCTCTTTACACCAAAGACCAATCTTTAAAAGAGAAATTGATGGCCGTGTGTGAAGCAGGATATGGTGCATCGAGCATTGAGATGAGTGAGTTGGCTAAAAAGCAACTGGCAGATTTTGAAAAACTAGGCTTTGATGATCTCGCCGTGTGTATTGCCAAAACACCATTGTCTATCACCACAGATTCTGCGATTAAAGGTGCGCCAAGCGGGTTTACTGTGCCTATCCGCGAGCTACGCTTATGCGCTGGTGCAGGTTTTATTTATGCGCTTTCCGGTAACGTGATGACCATGCCAGGCCTTCCAGATAAACCTGCATTTATGAACCTTGACCTAGACGAGCATGGCAATATTGTTGGTTTGTCATAATCTATCAGAGAAGATCACTAGTATTTCTTTCTTCCATTCATTCTCCTTTTAATAGTTCATACTAAAGGATAGCTTTGTACCCAAGTGGCTTCATCAAGGCACTTGGGTACTGATCGTCATAACACAGACTTCCTCACCAACTATCGCCCCAATACAGTGCAAGACAAGGTGGTCACCCCCTAAATTAGTGCAATTGCCTGATGTCCCCTCTCTACCACATTGATTTTGCTTAATACACTCTATGGCTCGATTCTTGAACTAAAGTTTAAGAAATGGACATTCGATTACCAATTCATCGTGCAGATTTAGGATAAACCCACTCCCCGGGTTTAATGCTGTTTCGAAAATAATACAAGGGAAAGGGAAGATTTATGCAAGATGCACTCGCAGTAATTTTGGCCGGTGGAATGGGCTCTAGGCTAAGCCCCCTTACTGATGACAGAGCCAAGCCTGCCGTACCATTTGGTGGTAAGTACCGAATCATTGACTTCACACTGACTAACTGTCTTCATTCAGGTTTACGAAAGATTCTCGTCCTGACACAGTACAAATCACATTCACTGCAAAAACACCTTCGTGACGGTTGGTCCATATTCAACCCTGAACTTGGTGAATACATCACGGCCGTACCTCCGCAGATGCGCAAAGGTGGTGCATGGTATGAAGGGACGGCCGATGCGATCTACCACAATATGTGGCTGTTATCTCGTAATGATGCGAAGTACGTCGTGGTACTTTCTGGTGATCATATCTATCGAATGGATTATGCAGCCATGCTAGAAGAGCATAAAGAGAATGGTGCAAAACTCACGGTTGCCTGCATGGATGTTCCTGTAGAAGAGGCCTGCGCCTTCGGCGTCATGGGGATCAATGAAGATGGTCTGGTCCAGTCCTTTGTAGAAAAACCTGATCAACCACCAACTCTCCCTGAGGACTCAACGAAAAGCCTTGTTTCTATGGGAATCTACATTTTCGATATGGACGTTCTGCAAGTTGCACTGGAAGAAGATGCCAAATTGGAAACTTCAAGCCATGACTTTGGTAAAGACATCATTCCGAAATTGATCGATACCGAGTCCGTTTACGCCTACAAATTCTGTGGTAGTAAAGGTCGAGTAGACAAAGATTGCTACTGGCGTGATGTGGGCACTCTTGATTCTTTCTACGAGGCGAATATGGATCTACTAGAGCCAGTCCCACCAATGAATCTCTATCAGCCCAACTGGGCAATTCGTACCTACGAGGGACAATTTCCACCAGCACGTACCGTCTCTTCCGCTACGGGGAATGAAGGTATTTTTATTAACTCCATTATTGCAAATGGTGTGATTAACTCCGGAGGCTCTGTGCAACATTCTGTGATTTTTTCAGATGTTAGTATCAACGACAGCGCTACTATTGTCGATAGCATTATCTTTGACAACGTTGAAGTCGGAGAAGGTTGCCAGCTGGTTAGCTGCATCATCGACAAACATGTGAAGATACCACCTCATACCCAAATTGGAATCAATAAAATTGAAGATGCTAAACGCTTCCATGTTTCCGAGAAAGGCATTGTTGTAATACCAGAGGACTACGAGTTTTAGCGCTTCAGATGCCTGAATTAAAGCAGCAAAAATAAAGCGCGCGATGTACATCGCGCGCTTTTTCATCTCCATTTAATTTGGATTAGATATTACACACTGTTGACCAACTACCATCACTACCTGGTTCCGATGCTGTCCACCAGTTCGCCTTGTATACCACACCGTTATGAATCACTTTATCACCTTGGTTTGCGTGGCTTGGGTTACCTTGCCAATCTGTTTGAGGGAAGTCTGGGTAAGTGACCAGTCCAGCCGTGTCACAAGTACCAGGTTCCGCACCGCCAGTGCCAGAGTTTAGCTCACCGATTGGTAATTCTGGTTGCTCAAACTTGAACGCAAACTCTTTACCACCAGAAATCACCGTGTAATTAGCAGGACCAGAGATTGGTAGGTAGTAAACCATATCAAGCTCGTAACTCCCTCCCGCAGGCAGGTCTTTCCATGCAGGTAGAGAGAAGGATGCGCGGTGCATTACACCGTCCAAACCACCGATGTTGTTTGCACGAGTATGCCCAGACGCAATCACACTGAGGCCACCACCAGACTGATCTTTGGCGTTATCCGGTGCAGATACAGGAATATCGAACTGGAACTCTGTACCGCCAGGAATCGCTTGACCCGTGTTGTTTGTGAACGTGATCTTCGGATTAATTGGGTAGTTTTGGTCACCCACTTTGAAGCCACCAATACTCACTGCGATGTCGACTGCTTCTGTCGGGATAGTACCTATTGCGATCTTGTTGCCGTAAGGCGTTGCAGACTTAAACTTGTCGTAAATAGCTTTAGTCATAGTGTTACCCATGTGGTACTCACCATTACCAGCCGCACATGCCTGTTCAGTTGCATCAATCGTCGTACGGTTACCGTTCGCGTCGAGTACGTAACAGCTATAGTCACCTGCTAGTTCCCAGAACATGATACCGCCGATTTCTTTATCAATGACGTAGTCCGCTTTCACTTCAACAGACGCTTTATCTTCTGTTGACAGGAACACGCTCTTCTCCGCATTCCATAGCCATGGAGCAACTGCAATATCATCGTAGTGACGAGTATAAGAGCCAACGAATTTGTCGTCAGGATCGTTCACTGGATCCAGTCCATATGCTTCTGCGTAAGAACCCCAGATACCTTTCTCTAGGTTCTTAGCGTGCCACATTGGGTTTGAACCTGCGCCCATTTCGTTGCCTTTAGGGTCAGTATCATGCCACATGTTATCGATACCGATAGCGCCGTGACCACAGTTGTTCTTCTCACCTTCACCAGTGCCCGGCGCACACTCAGATTGGTTAGGCAGTGCTGCGCGACCCCATAAGCCATTATCACCACCTGTTACACCTTGCCAACCACGGGTGTAGTAAGGCACACCAATATTAATACGACCAGCAGGCATAGAGCCACGGAAGTAATGGTAAGCCCAATCCGTATTCAAATAGCCAATGCCACCGTATGCCGCCGTACCGTACACGTTCCATTGAGCAAGCTCAGAGTCTTTACCTGTATCAAACAGTGCCGCGTTGTGACCAACGTGATCGTTCCAGGCACCATGCAAGTCGTAAGACATGATGTTGACGTAGTCTAGGTACTTGGTAACATCGAAGGTTTCCATACCACGCAGCAGGTAACCTGAAGATGGCGCTGCAATCGTCAGCATGTAATGAATGCCGTCTTGATTAGAGGCAACATCTAGCTTCTCACGCAGAACCTTCATCAACTCTTGGTAAGATGCCCATAAGTACGGACGACGTGGTTCCATGAAGTCTTTATCGTATGGGTTACCCGCACCAGCCATAGACGTGGGGTATTCGTAGTCGATATCTAAACCATCGAATTTGTAGGTACGCATCATCTCTACGGCAGACGTTGCAAACTTCTCGATACCTGTGTAGTTGATTGAACCGTCTGCGTTGGTTGTCATGGTGTAGAAACCACCATCCGCTACACGATTACCGTCTGCGCCGAAGTGACCACCAGTTTCCGCCCAACCACCGATAGAAATCAGCGTTTTAACGTCATGTTTTTGCTTATAAGTGGCAAGTGCACCGAAGTGACCTTTGAAACCTAGAGCCGGGTCTACTTCAACACCAGGCCACGTTTTACCTGTTGCTGGGTTACTTGGATCGTTGACATCACCGACGTTCACTTTACCATCAGAGCCAATGCTCACGAATGCATAATTAATATGCGTTAATTGCTCCCAAGGAATATCTTTGACGAGGTAAGTCGCTTGCGGATCATCACCACTACGCCAGCTTGTGAAGTAACCAATGACACGGCGTGGGTGATCGGTGCCCATTAATTCACGACCTTCTTCGTCGTAAATTGTACAATAAGGAACATCCACACCAGCCGTTTGGTACAAGCCGTCAGGACGACAGTTTGAAGTCACTTCACCACCATTTACTGATAGCGATACAAGGGAAGAATCCGTTGTTGCGCCAGCGTCGTCTGTCGCTTTAGCATATATAAATACACTGCCTGCTTGTTCCGGAGTGAAATCAACAGCGTAAGGCGCTGCGGTTGCCGTACCAATAATCGTACCTGCCGCAAAGAACTCAACTTTAGCAACCGTGCCATCCGCGTCAGCCGCGTTAGCTGAAACCGTTAACGTACCACCAAGTTCAACAGAAGTTGCTGATAGTGCCACGTCTACCGTTGGTGCTTCATTTCCCGGTTGACCTGCGTTTACAGTAAGAGTGACTGCACTGACTGTGCTCGCGGCATTCTTGTCGTCGTAAGCTGTAGTTGAGAACTCGTGATTACCCTCTGTTGCCGTCCATGATGCAGTGAAAGGCGCTACTGTTGATGTACCAACCAGAGCGCCGTCAACGAAGAACTCAACTTTACTGACTGTACCATCAGTGTCCGTAGCCTCTGCTGCTAGGTTTACTACGTCACCTGCCGTGATAGAAGCCGACGCAGAAGGTGATGTTAAAGTGACTGTCGGTATTTCATTTAATGGGGGATCAATGACGCCACCATCACAAGCGCCAAGCTTTTTCCACTCTCCCCATTCGCCAGATTGTGAAGGGTTGTTGTTTTGCGTCCAGTAACGCGCTTGGTATGCGTTGTTTTCAAACTGAACTTGATCGCCGCCATGATAAACTTTTGACGAATCCCAAGTATCTAAAGGGGTACAGTCAACGGCTGCGTAGCTGTTGAATGCCATTAGGTAAGAAGCAGTCAAAGTGCTGAATGTAAAAACATTCTTTGCTGCTTTCCCATTTCTAAGGTGCATAGCGCTCTTCCTTAAGTTATTGTTTACACGTTATTATATGAATTGCATAAGCTGCATTCACACTTTTGTTTTGACGTAAAATAACTTAAGTACAACTTTCCCATTTCACACTAAATATTTATAAATTTTCAACAGCACTTCTCAACATTCCACTAAAACGTTGCAACAAAGTACGGCTTATTTTGCACCGATAAGTAATTTTATAGACCGAATAAATAAGTCGATCGCAAATAAACAAAAACATCTAACCAAAGTTCAATATTGGGTCTATGGGTCAAGTAATTTTTGTCGCTCTCGGCGTTTCATTGAAATGTCTTTTGTATTCTCGACTGAATTGTGAAGGACTGCTGTATCCAACTAAGCGTGCTGCATCGTTTACCCTTCTTCCCTCCAGTTGAATTAATTCTCGTGCTTTGTTTAACCTTACTTTTTTGATGTATTGTAATGGAGATTCGAGCGTTACATTACGAAAAGCCTGATGGAACGCAGAAACGCTCATATTGGCTTCTTCTGCCAAGGTTTGAACATTCAGTTGTTCGTGATACGCCTGATGAACACGGTTTAACGCTTTTGCTACCCTAGCGTAAGATCCTTCCTGATGTGCTAATTCAAACAGTACGTGCCCTGATTCACTTACAAGTGCACGATAAACAATTTCTTCAAGTAACATATCTCCTAGCATCGCAATATCTAGTTCATTGCATAACATGCTCATCAAGCGCTTGCATGCATCAAGCATGGCATCGTTCATACGAACCGACTTCAAACCGCACTGAGCAGAATCCTCGACAACGTTACTAAAACGTTTCGCTTCGAGTTTCTTGACTAACTTTTGTAAAAGTGCTGGTGAGATATCTATCGAGATCCCATATAAAGGCGCATTATTGGTTGCAATTGCCTCACACTCCAACGGCATAGGTACCCCTACAACCAAGTAGTCATCAGGCCCATAACGCACTGGCGTCGTGCCAATATGGATATTTTTGTCCCCTTGACCAAGAACGATGATGCCAGACTGATAAATAAAGGGCTGACGCTGATTGCCCCTACTGCTTCGATAAAACCAAACGCCTTCTAAAGCGGTTTCTTTAATACCTTCGAGATCATGCAAGTCATGACTCTCAGCGTATTGCTGCATAAGCTCTGCAAGTGTGTTCATTGCGCTACTCCATCGATTATGGGGCACTATACTTTGAGTTCTGAATAGAGTTCCAGCATAAGACCTGCAATTTTGTAGGAATAGGCAATAAATTTACAGAAATCGACCTACTCCCTCCCCTTTCATCGTACTAATATGCATGCATTCACTCTCCTCACAATGGAAGAAATAGGTAAAGCAATGAACTTTTCATACGTAAACCCAACTCAAATTTTCTTTGGTCAACACCAAATTTTAGCGATCAAAGACGCCATTCCTATGGGTCAAAAAGTACTGGTTATCTATGGTGGCGGTTCTATCAAAAAGAACGGCGTATACGATCAAGTAATGCAAGCACTAGAGGGACGAGACTGGTTGGAGTTTTCTGGCGTTGAGCCAAACCCAACGAAAGAGACACTAGACAAAGCGGTTACCATCGTGAAAGAACAAGGCATTGATTTCATTCTTGCTGTAGGCGGTGGTTCCGTTATCGATGGATCTAAATACGTTGCTGCATCTTCTAAGTACGATGGTGATGGCTGGGACATCATGGTGGGTAAACATCAAGTAACACAAGCGATCCCGCTAGCTGCGATTCTGACTTTACCAGCAACAGGCTCTGAGTCGAACATGGGTGCGGTCATCACTAAAGCAGAAACGCAAGACAAACTGGCTTTCATGGCACCTGCGGTTCAGCCAAAATTCGCCGTGCTTGACCCTGATGTCATGAAAACACTGCCTGAACGTCAACTTATCAACGGCATTGTCGATGCTTGGGTTCACGTTTGTGAGCAATACCTAACACAGCCAACCGGTGCGATGGTTCAAGACGGTTACGCAGAAGCACTACTGAAAAACCTACAAGTATTGGGTGAACAGTTCGCTGAACGCGACAACGATCAATGGCGTGCGAACCTGATGTGGACAGCAAACCAAGCGTTAAATGGTCTCATCGGTAGCGGCGTTCCTCACGACTGGGCAACGCACATGATCGGCCATGAGCTGACCGCACTATGGCACGTTGACCACGCACGTTCGCTAGCGATCATTCAACCATCATTACTGCGTAACCAAATGACGTTCAAGCGTCCTAAACTAGAACAAATGGGACGCAATGTATTCGGATTGGCTGACGGTGGTGATTTGGCAGAACGCACGATCGAAGCAATCGAAGCCTTCTATCACCAACTGGGCGTAGCAACACAGCTAGAAAACTACGGCGGCGATCGTGACGAGGCAATCAATGCCATTATTGATCAGCTAAGTAAACACGGCATGACGATACTAGGAGAAAACCAATCTATCGACCTAGAGAATAGCCGTAAAATCCTCGAACTAGCTGTCGCATAATCACTATCGGTTAAACCTCTGACGGCATTGTGTCTTTACGGACGCAATGCCGCTTTTTATTGGCGTTGAACACTTTTTAGCCTCACTTTGGTTAACTGTTTATCTCGGCTCATGTTTTCCGTGCACTTTATTATTTTTGGAGGTGCAATAAGGTAATTAAGTTGTTATTGTTAAAAGAAACGTATTGCAAAAGTTGTCGCCTTTGAAAGAGAGAAACATCGTTGTTGAGTTCAGCGGCGTAAACAAATGGTATGGTGAATTCCACGCTCTAAAGGACATCAATTTTTCGGTCCATACTGGAGAAATCGTTGTCGTCTGTGGCCCTTCGGGTTCAGGAAAATCGACTCTGATTCGTTGTATTAACCATCTTGAATCTATTCAAGAAGGTGAAGTGAGCGTTTTTGAACAACCCGCAGGCTCGAAAAAACAAAAGCCTGGAAAGGTTGGGATGGTGTTTCAACACTTCCACCTTTTCCCGCATCTTACTGTCCTAGAAAACCTCATACTTGCTCCTGTCCGCACGCTTAAGCTATCCAAGCAAGAAGCAGAACAGCGTGCTCGCCATTATCTAAAACGCGTTAATATCGAAGAGCAAGCCAACAAATACCCTATTCAGCTTTCTGGTGGTCAGCAGCAGCGTGTTGCTATCGCCCGTTCTCTTTGTATGGCGCCAGACTTGTTATTGTTTGACGAGCCAACATCAGCACTTGATCCAGAAATGATCAACGAAGTGCTCGATGTCATGGTTGAACTCGCCCAAAGTGGCATGACGATGATTTGTGTCACACACGAAATGGGGTTTGCAAAAAAAGTCGCAAACCGAGTCGTGTTTATGGATGAGGGTGAAATCATTGAAATGAACTCGCCAGTTGCGCTCTTTGAGACGCCTCAACATCCGCGAACACAAGCATTCCTTGAACAAATTTTGAGTTACTAATCTATGGTGATTCGAATCATCAAACCGGTTCTGCAAGCAATATTACAAATGGCCATCCTCTTGGTTGTCATTGTATGGGTACTCGATTCTGGCGCTCAGGCCATGGGGTATCAATGGCAGTGGGAGCGCGTGCCGGACTACATTGCCTTTTATGAAGATGGCGAATGGTGGCCCGCTGAATTGATTGACGGATTAATCGTCACCTTAAAAATCTCTGCGATAAGCCTCTTTTTTACCTTAGCCATCGGGTTAGTGACGGCGCTTTTGCGACTCAGCGATTCAAAAGTAGGCAACGCAATTGGCTCCGCCTATGTAGAGCTCATTCGTAACACCCCACTGCTCGTCCAAATCTATTTGCTTTATTTTGTATTTGGACCCGTGATCGGTTTAGACCGCTTCAGTACCGCCGTTTTAGCGCTGTCCCTTTTCCAAGGGGCATACACCGCTGAGATCTTCCGTGCGGGCTTAAACAGCATTCCAAAAGGGCAGTTTGAGGCAGCAAAAAGCTTAGGGCTATCCCCTTTCTTTGCCTACAAAGACGTGATTCTTCCTCAGGTACTTCAACGTACTCTGCCACCACTGACGAACGAAGTAGTTTCACTGATTAAAAACTCTTCTATCGTCAGCGTGATGGCGATTTTCGACCTGACAACAGAAGCGAGAAACATTGTATCTGAGACGGCGATGCCGTTTGAAATTTGGTTTAGCGTGGCAGCAATCTACCTTGCTCTCACATTGTCACTATCTGGCTTATCCGCTTGGCTGGAACACAAACTGGGAGCCAGTTGGCGCAAATTATAAGGAGATAACGATGAAGTTATTCAAAGCGACCATCATCGCATTATTGGGACTTGCTATTGCTTTGCCTTCGCTTGCACAAGAAGAAGCAACGACCCCAAATGTGGACCAAATTAAAGAGCGCGGCACGCTTCGCGTCGGTATGTCGACTTTCGTACCTTGGGCAATGCGTAACAAACAAGGCGAATTGATCGGTTTTGAAATTGATGTAGCAAAACGCCTCGCCGCAGATTCGGGCTTGAAAGTGGAGTTTGTACCAACCGCTTGGGACGGGATCATCCCTGCTCTACTTTCTAAAAAGTTTGATGTCATCATTGGTGGCATGTCGATCACACCAGAGCGTTCCAAGAGCGTATTGTTCACCCAACCTTACTCTCATTCTGGCGTTCAAATCGCTGCAAACAAAGAGTTAGCTTCAGGCTTTAGTGAGTTTTCAGACTTTGATTCTCGCCGTGTAAAAATTGCAGCTCGACGTGGTGCGTTCACAGTGCAAGTCGCACGTGAGACATTCCCGAAAGCGAAAATTCTTCAATTTGATGATGACGCTCAAGCATTCCAAGAAGTCCTGAACGGTAATGCTCACGCTGTCATTGCTTCAAGCCCGAAACCAGAACATGAAGCAATCAAGCACGCAGACAAACTGTTTATTCCGTTTACTGAGCGCCTATCAAAAGGGAACGAAGCGTTTGCGGTTCGCTTAGGTGAAGAAGATAAAAAAGCACTCTTCAACCAATGGATTGAAGATCGTACACAAGATGGCTGGCTAGATGAACGTTACGAATACTGGTTCTCTACATTAGATTGGCAAGATCAAATCGCACAAGGTCAGTAACCCTTGATGGCTCGTTGTTTGAGCGAGCCACTCTTTTACCACGTTCACATCGGAGTTTAAGTTTTTGAGCGGACAAACCACCACACGCCTTGCACCTAACAAAGTAAAATCAGGCTTTTTCTTGAGTCGTTTTAATCTACTTGATTGGGTGCTGCTTGCCATCTGTGCATTAGTTGGGGGTTGGCTCTATCATCGCTCCACCGTAGGGGTGAACTACATCTGGCATTGGAAGGAAGCGCTGGAACTGCTATTGACGCCAAGAGCAGACGGCAGCTTACCCTACTTCTTCCAGGGGTTGATTTCGACTTTACGTCTGAGTTTATGGGGCATTGCCCTGGCAGTCGTATTTGGTACCGTTCTTGGTTTGGCGCGTTTTTCTGATTCTGTTTGGTTACGCACACCTGCGAATACATTCATTCAATTGGTGAGAAACATACCTCCATTGGTGTTTGTATTCATTTTCTATTTCTTTATTTCCAACCAATTAATTCCCCTGCTCGGATTAGAAGATCGGTTGCGTAACTATCGTGGCGAACCTAACGCGCTTCAACTCTTCTTATTTGGTCCTGCTAACCTTTGGGAAAACCTCGCGTCTGGGGTGTTATGTGTTGGCTTACTTTCTTCTGCTTACATTGCAGAAGTCGTGCGTGCTGGATTGCAAAGCGTCGATAAAGGCCAATGGGAAGCCGCAGATTCACTTGGCCTTTCTCGCTGGGTAAAATACCGCTTTGTCATTGCGCCACAAGTGCTAAAAGCCATTACACCCGCACTTGCCGGGCAAACTATCGCCTTGGTGAAAGACACGTCAATCGTATCGCTGATCTCAATTCAGGAGATGACTTTTGTTGGCACAGAAATAGCGAACTCGTCTGGCTACATTTTTGAGATCTGGCTTATAGTGGGATTGGTTTATTTCCTCATTTGCTTCGGGCTATCCCTATTTTTTAGATACATCGAGAAAAAATCAGCATCCTATTCCAATTAGCAATTAGCAATTAGCAATTAGCAATTAGCAATTATCGCGTGTTTAGCATCTGTAATTTTCGAAAGTAAAACTTATCAAAAAGACTAATTTCAAGGGATTCATTTTTGCATTCAGTCATTACTTTCACCTCATCAAGCCAATAAACATCTGCTAATAATTGAATGTCTTTGGCCAATAATTCACATTCTGCCGTAGTCATTTCCTCTAGCCTCTGACTCCAGCAGCGTGATATGTCTACTATCAATACCCTTTCCAACTCCAAGTACAAATGGCTATAGCTATAAAACAAGGATTCGACATCATCAGAATAGGTAATGACCAAAGTGCATTCCCCTTCCCCGATATCACAAATTCGGTATTTTCTATCATTTAAGTAGATGGCACGTTCCATAGTTATTTCCTCAGTAAGCGTTGTTTACCCCCTTATTATTATTTTTTGTTTTTCAACGATACGAATTAGAGAAATTCATAATTGATGATGCAGATATGAATTTCTCTAAACCATTTCAACACGATTTCATTGCCTTTATTGTTACCACATCGTTTTACCGCAGAGGAATTGCAGTATTCATCCGATATCTCCTCGTTAAAGGAACATAACGAGCCTTCGGCAACGCAATAAAGACTCAACATGCTTAACCTACTCAAACAAGAATACAAATTGCCTTTAGGTATTCTCGCCGTACTGTTTTTTAAGCTTATTGGCGACAACCTTCTGACTGGCGGTTTAGCACCAATTTCCTACGTACTGACAACGGGTGTCCTGTTCTATGTGGTCATGGTCGCGATCTTCTCGGTGGTACGCCACTCTGACGCGCTTGCCATCAAACTAGGCGATCCTTACGGCACTCTCATCCTTACCCTTTCCGTTGTACTGCTCGAAGTCATCATGGTCTCATCCGTCATGCTTACCGGTGATTCAAACCCGTACTTAGCAAGGGACACTATGTTTGCTGTTGTTATGGCAGTGTTGAATGGCTTTGTAGGTATTACCTTGCTGATCGGAGGTTTGAAGTATCACACTCAAACCTACAATCTAGATGGCATCAAGGCCTACTTGGTAGCAATTATTCCACTGGCGCTACTTTGTTTGGTGCTGCCTAACTTCACCAGTACGGATGCCTTCGGCAACAAAACGACAATGCGAAAAAACTGCACAACTGATTAGTCAGGCAGAGTCTCAGCAACTCGCCTCGATTTTCCACAAGCTCACAAACGAAGAACGTATCGCGATTTGGGAAATGCTCATAGATGTTAACCCGAGTTTAGCGGCCAATCTGCTCGATCATTTTTCTAACTCGGAGTTGGTCAGTTTGATGAGTCAACTCACTACGAGCACAACGATTTGTTTGTTTCAATACATACATTCAGCAGATCGTCGATTGCTTATCAAAGAATTGCCTCACGATTTACAGGTGCAGTTAAGAGCCTCATTGCCAGAAGCATAGAAGTATGAAGAACGCGATGCGTTAAGTTACCCGCTTTACTCGGCAGGCGGTATTTGTAAAAGCGAAGTACTCAAAATCGACTCAAACGCAACAGTCGACACCTTAAGCACCATGCTAAGCGCGGAAGAACAAAATCTGGATAGATTAGAATGGCGTTACGTTGATTGCGACCTTTACTCTAACCATGGCGTACCCTCTACTTAAAGCGCTGGGCCAAAACGGAATTGATGCATTTACGCGTATCATGGGCTTTCTTCTAATTTGTATGGGCGTACAGTTCTTCACTCTAGGCATTGAAGAAATCGTTCTAGAAATAAATCATTTGCTGTAACTTTAAAAATACAAAAACGAATCTCCATAAAATATTACACCCAAATAATTAAACCATATATACCCCGTCGATAATTCGTCGGGGTATTTTTAATTAAAAAGAAAAACATGAAAATTTGAACTGCTGTAATTCATAGATTATCAAGTACCAAACCAATAATTCCTCACTCATTAAATTTTGCTCCCAGCCTAGTTTCAGTGATTACCTTGTCGATTTATCATCATCTTTTGTTATTCATTGCTTACAAAATGAACCATTGAGTTTGTCAACGATTCACATATGCTAATAAGCACGATTCCTATTTATTGCTGTGAGGGTTTATGATTGATTTAAAAGATTTGGATCTCAATCTTCTCAAAATACTGAAAGCTGTCGTCGAGACTCAAAATACTCATGCAGCGGCAGATATGCTCGGCATCTCTCAAACAAGCGTGAGTCGAGGTCTGGCTAAATTAAGAGATACATTTGGAGACCAACTTTTTATCCGCAAAGCACATGGTGTTGAACCATCGGAACTGGCAGAGAAACTTGCTGAGGCATCTGATGAAATGCTCAACCCTATAATGAAAGTCGTTGAGTCGTACCATCACTTCGAGCCATTAGAATTTACAGGCGAAGTGACCATTGCAATGAATGTTTTTTTACTCGAACAATTTGGTGACGGGGTATTTAGCGCACTTAGAGAAGCGCTTCCTAAAGCAAGCTTTAAAATGCTGTACTGGCAAGAGCACAGTTTGTTAGATGTCCTTAGTGGGAATATTGACTACTTAATTCATTTTGCAGGCATGCCGTTGCCACAAGATATCTATCAACACAAACTTCAAGACATCAAAATTAGCCTTGTCGCACGCAAAGATCACCCGATCTTAAGCCAAGGTCAAGACTGGGAGGATATTCATGATATCCCTGTCGCTCGAATACTCCTAGACGGTATTAATACCAAGCGTTCACCGATTGAAGAACTATATCTCTCTAAAGGGTACCAAGTACAAGTCACACTCGCGACACACAGTGTCTCTGTCTTAATTAACAAAATCAAAAGCTCTGATGCTTTGTGTTTTGGTAGCACCTTTATGACAGTGAATGAACCTGAATTGCAGTGCTACCCTCTTCCAACGCTCCCTAAAGAAATGCACCAAGTTCAGCTTAACGGGGGTTACTTGCAATCTAAGCGCGGCTTTCCGCTTAACCAGCATCTACACCAAGCAATACAAAGCTACTTCGATTCCATTGAGCAGCCTGATTGCCTCCATGGTTTAAAAAGTACCGTTGGAACTCACATTTTACCTACACGCTAAAAATAGTAGTGATACGCAATCACTACTCTTTTGAAGATAACAAGCCAGAAGCTTATCGAACTGAAGAGGTTTTTTGGGGGTATAAAATGGTGTCTTTGATTTCATGTTTGTATTCATAGCTGAAATCAGGAAACGGAAACGCACCCTCTTCATGCCATTTTGCTACAACTTGAGCGGCTTTTGTCTTTCGCTCCTCATCATCCGAGCCCTGCTTCTTCACTAACTGGTATTGGTTGGAGTGTGCGATTTTCGCTCCAATACTTTCTACCTGCGCTAATACGGCAAAAAGAATATCTTCTTGCACGGCCATAAACTCTTCATTGTCTCGGCATCTAATATACGCCATGATGTTGATGTTGATTGAGAACTCCCCAACTCCAATTAACCTCACACGAACAGGTTCCGCTTCTGTCATTGGATGTTGGAGTAACAATCTCCGAATATTAACTATCAGAACGCGCAATTGCTCTAAACTGATCTCCGAACGTAACCTCAATACATGATCCATCCGACGTTTATCGCGCCTTTCTAAATTATCAATTTCCATATTGGCGAACTCTGAGTTCGGTATCGTAATCAAAGATCGCTCTAACGTTCGGATCCGAGTCGATCTCAACCCGATGCTTTCGATTGTTCCAAGTTTTTCACCATAACGGCAAAGTTCACCAATTTTGATTCCACCATCGGCATAGAGCGTCAACCCGTTGATCACATTCTCCAACACCGGGCGAATTGCAAGCGCGACCGCCAAACCACCCACACCTAAACCAGCAAGTATGGGCGAGATTGAGAATCCCATATACTCAATGACATAAACACCAAGCACCACAATCGTCAATCCACCGACAATTCTCGCCAAGACAGTGATGAGAGAAGAATCTACGTGCTTCCCATTGTGTTTTTTAAATACATAGATCTCTGCAAAATAGTTAAATATTGCCATGATCAACCAAGACACAGAAACGAACTGCGCAACTAAGAAAGAAGTAGCGAAAAACTGATAAATACCCCCGGTTAACCAAACACCATCATCAATGAACTTTCTGGTCATCATCAGTAGCAATACCACTGACACCAATGAAATTAACCTGCCTACTCGCCACTTGAGCCCTTTACTTTCCCACTTATCGTTCCAGCGATCGCCAAACATAAAGCTGATTTTAATCATTACTTTACATAATGACAGAACACAGGCTAATGCAAACCACTGCCACAATGGAAGTGGTCCATACAACTGGTTAAACAAAGATGGCAACGCCTGTATGTACCGCTTAGAAATCAAAGGGCCTGGGCTGGCTAAAAACGTTTGATAGTGATCATCTCTCGGCTCCACGGCGTAATCATTCGAAGCTAATGTCCGATACCAACGGGGTAAGCTCTGAACCGTCGCGGCTGAAAACAAAAATTGGTCAACATTATCTCCACTCAATTGCTTGGAGATAACAATATCGGAGTTTCCAAGACGCCAATACGACAAATCATTCTCTCTGACTTGATTAAGATCTGGCGAGCTTTCACGAACATCCAAATCAAATCGGTCAATAACCTCTCGCAGTAAAATGATTCTTTCCATCGTTACGACGGTGCGGCTGCGGTTAGGTACCAATGAGAGATCCATGGTTCTTAGAGCCTGAGCATAAGCCTGTTGAGCTTCAGGAAGTTGTAAGGTCTCATCTTGCCAATGTTTGATCACCACATCCGATGCGTACATAAAACTGGCTAATGTATCACTTGGGCTCGATGTGTCAGCCAACTTCACCGGTTCATTTGCTCGGGAGGATAAACTGATAGAAATAAGCAAAGCATAGAATAAGATTGCAATATAACGATTTAACATTATTTCTCTTCCTCCCCGTTGACTGGCTGTTTTAGACCACCGCTAGGTGCACCCTGAGTATTATTGGCTGGCTGTACCTTGGCTTGTTCCATTGGGGTTATGGAATAACCATGATCAATCAAAGATTGGTGGGTGGAATAATGGCTGACCGCTTTTAATAAAGTCGATGTACAAAAAGAGAAAAATTTACGTACTTGTTTCATGGCTGCCTCCATCAAACGAGTCACGTCCTTGTGATATGAAAAGTCAATTAGTCGAACTCAAAGCTTCAACTCTCACTAGTTAATGTACTTATCGAAGAACAAACCAAGCTCTTTCAGTGCATCGTCTGATTCTGGCATATCCACAATAAGGCCATTCATGTAATCACCGTGGGCTTGACCATCGTATACATGCAAGTGCGTGTCAACGTCTGCACTACGCAATAATCGATGCATTCGAACGGTGTCACTCAATAGAAGATCGCGAGTACCTGAGATGAAAATCGTTGGTGGAAAAGATTCTATTTCTGCATTGATTGGTGATAACAGCGGGTTATCCAAAGGCTCCCCATTGGCGTACAGATCAAATGTGCCTTGAATCACGCCTTCGCGTTGGCCAAGTGGATCAAGCCCTTTCAATGTGTGCCATGTGTCTGACGTCTCTTTTAGATCGACTGCCGGCGTCCCTGCGAACAAAGCACCTGGAGTAGGCAACCCAAGCTCTTGAAGCTTAAGTGTTGATGCCAGGGTCAAATTACCACCAGCGGACGTACCAAACATGGCAGTCGCTTCAGGAGCCTGCGTCTTTATTAGCTCTTTCCATACCGTCACCACATCATCGATAGCCGCTGGGAACGCGTGATGTGGCGGCTGGCGGTAGTCTATCGAGATAACTTGAGCACCTAAGCCGTTTGCAACCCAAATCGCTTCTCTCATTGCAGACTCTCCACCACCAAGGACAAAAGCACCACCATGGATGTGGACAAGCCACTTATCTTTGTATTCTGGTGCTATATTTTTTGGGGTCACAAGGAAGGTATCTACACCTCCAATCTGCTTCGTTTCAAACGTCGTCCCTGTCTGCTCTAGCGCGTAATGCGCAAGCTCGATACCAGATTGGTCATACATCGTTTGAAACTTTATCCATTCTTCTTTTGTGGTTGGTACAGAAACATTAAGTGGTGATTGAGTGCCTCGTTGTTCTATTAGGGCGGAAAACTCATTAGAAACACCAGTCGGGGTAGGAATAGTACGTTTGTCCAACACAGTATTTGCAAATACTGCAGAACTTGATAGTCCGATTAAAAGAGTAGGAATAAGAGTTGCTAGTTTAGATTTCATGGTCGCTCCAGTTGTTGGTTTTGGTTAACTGAAGCCATTATTCATTGAGCAAACCATAATGCCCATGAATTAGAGAAATTCAAATTTGCCCTGTCAAACCCTGCAATAATGAATTTGTCTAATTCATTAAATTTAAGGGATTCTCATGAGATAACGAACACCTAGCTTATGAGGAGGTTCCATGAAATATCTACCGATCATCACCATATTTTCTGCGTACTTAGTATTTTTCTTTTTGCTTGTAATGAGGCTTAGTCGCTAATCACATGAGTTGTTGCCTTTGATGCAGAACTCACACTCCTACATTTACCAATAAACTATCGGCGTTAATACCAGTCCAAATAAAAAACGCCGAACTGTTGTCGGCGTTTTTGTTTTGATTTGCAGAAAATGGCTTAGAAAAAGTCGATCGAGTTACGACCACTCTTCGGATCGCGCACGGCTTGAGGCTTTTCTGCTTTCTTGCCTTTTTTCGCAGATTGAGACAACGCGTTTTGTTGCTCTTTCCATTTTTTATCCGCCGCTTTACGACCCGTTGATTGAGGGCCAGTACCCTTTACATTAGGTTGCTTCTCTTTACGTGGCTTTTCTTTACGAGCAGGTTGCGCTTCTTTCTTCGCTTTCTTTTGTGCTTTTTGCTCTGCGGTTTCTGGTTCTGTTACTGGTGCGTCACACACAACCACGTAGTACTCTTGATTGAACTCAAAGAAATCACCATCGTACATCTTGCGGCGTTTACGCGTTTCTAGCTCACCATTTACAGCCACGTAACCTTCATCGATTACATGTTTAGCTTCGCCACCACCACTGACCAAGTTTGCGATTTTGAAAAGCTTGTACAGCTCAATTGGGTGCGCGTCAACGTCGATGCCAATCGCTTCGATCTCAATCTCTTCGCCTTCTAAATACTCTTCGTTTTCGTAATCTTGGGTCATGTTGTTTACTCATTTGTCTTGATGCACGGAGTTTAAACGGAATACGGCCAAATAGAAACGTGATCTTGGCGTATTCTCGCACCTAGCGGTTACTTGAGTATATACTGACCCAATAACTCTTTGAACGAGCATAAATTTTGTCCAACCCCTGCCAAATGACTTTTGCAACTGCGAACCTGTTTAATTTTATCGCACCACCGAATGCGTATTATGACTTTGAGAACATCTACTCATTTGAGCAGTGGCAAGACAAGCTCGCTTGGACCGCATCACAAGTTAACCATCTGAATCCCGACATCATTGGCTTACAAGAAGTATTTAGTATTGACGAAACCAAAACATTTTTCGCTGAGATGGGTTATGAATATTTTGCCACGGTAGACACACCACATATCGAAGGGGATTACATATACTCTCGCCCTGTTGTTGCAGTAGCGTCTCGCTTTCCTATTGAACATTTTGAACCGGTAACATTCGATGAAGAGACGCTCGATGCCTTCGGTGAAGTCGACGCGCCTCTTTTCAGTCGCAAACCGATTCGAGCAATCATCCTTCACCCTATCATGGGGCATATCGCTGTTTATGTTACGCATCTAAAATCGCAACGCCCTGCCGATTCTGACACACCAGAAGAAGCAAGCAGACCCATTGCTCGCTGGCTTTCCACGCAACAACGCGGCTGGGAGGCAGCAATGCTGCGCGATGCCATGCAAAAGCAATATGCTCTCACCCCAATGCCGACTGTGTTGATGGGCGACATGAACCAACCCATCACATCAACAAGCGTAAATCGTGTCTTAGTCGAAAAATTCGGTGACAGTGTCATCGACCTAAAGCTTAGTGATGGTTGGGAACTGCAAATCGCGCCAACATTAGAACCACGCCCAGCAACCCATTACCACTTCGCAAAAGGAAACGTGTTGGATTACATCTTATTGTCGCAAGAGTTCAACTCGCATGCAGATGTATCGATTGCAGAAGTGACGAGTTACCAAGTACTTGATGCGCACTTAATCAATCCGTCTTTTGAGAGAGATAAGAACGCCAGCGACCACGCATTTGTGGCGCTGACGGTAGAGATTAAGCTTTAAATTGCATCTCGATAACGCTTAACAATCCTACGAGGGATAAGCTCAATACCCGCTTTATAGCGTTTTGCCGATGCATTTAAAGCCAACTCCATCGCGCTGTCGGCAATCAGTTCGAATTGCTGAGGCAACGAGTTAATTTTGATTGGTAGGAAGTCCAGTAAACGGTTGTCGCCAAACGTCGCTAAACGCACTTTTCCCATGAGATCCGGCTTTTCTAACATCACGTCTAATACACCTTCAAGCAAGGTGTAAGACATGGTCACAACCGCATCTGGAAACTTGCCTTGTGCAATCCAGCCTTCGAGCACTTTCTTACCTTCTTCCCGAGAGAAGTGCTGGCCGTAGCCAACCGAAACGGTTTTACCTTCTTGCTGGCATGCTGAACGAAAACCCAACTCACGCTCTTTCGATACTTGTAGCTCTTCCAATGCACCGATAAGGCCGATCGTTTCAATATCAGAAGAGAGGACCGATTCGGTAAGTTCAAACGCCGCATCAAAATCTTCACTGATCACGCAGCAGAAATGCTCATCGTCCATCGGGCGGTCAAGTGCGATAACGGGCGTGCCTGAGTTTTGTAACTTCAAATAGAATTCACTTGCGGTTGGCATACTGCTCGCAACGAATAACGCATCGATTCGGCGACTCACTAGAGCTTCAGCCACCTTTTCTTCGGTTTGCGGATCATCATCTGAGCAACCAATTAAAATCTGGTATCCCGCTTTACGCGAGTTTTGTTCAATCAGTTTCGCCAACCTTGCATAACTGGTGTTCTCTAAGTCGGGAATGATTAACCCAAATGAGCGTGAGTTCCCCGCACGTAAAGAAGAGGCCGCGTGATCTGGTTTGTAATTATATTGCTCAACAACCGCCATCACTTTCTTTTGTGTCTTCTCGCTGATGCGGTACTTCTGCGCTTTTCCATTTATTACATAGCTTGCTGTGGTCTTAGAAACCCCTGCTAATTTCGCTATTTCATCCAGTGTCATATCCTAAGCCTTACTATGTGCGCCGGATCATATTAATACATCAACGATCCTAAGATAAGTTGAATTATACGCTGAACCGATTCAGTATAAAAGCTGAAAGGATTCAGCAAAACTTAAAAGTTGACGGGAGTCACCTAAATCAATCGTTAAGCACTGACAGGTTAACATCTGATTTTAAACAGTTTCGCTGAATGCTTTAAAAATTTAATTACCTGCCGAATCGATTCAGTTTGATATTAAGCGAATAGACACGTTCAGCAAAAAATACACTCTCGGCGTTGCGCGCTGCGTAACCAAGATGAATTAGAAATAGAGACCTTAAGGCTGGAGAAGCACCATGCTTAAGCTAAATAAGAACGATATTACCCTTTCACAATCTGCGACAGATAAATTTGAAGCGATCAAAAGCATCGCTCAAAGCCTAACTAACAAAGGTCTGGTTGAACAAGGTTATGTAGAAGGCATGCTAAACCGAGAAAACCAAAACTCAACATTCTTGGGTAACGGTATCGCGATTCCACACGGTACAACCGATACACGTTCAATGGTGAAAACCACTGGCGTAGCCGTTCATCACTTCCCTGAAGGTGTTGAATGGGGCGATGGCAACCAAGTCTTCGTGGCTATCGGTATCGCGGCAAAATCCGATGAGCACTTGGGCATTCTTAAGCAGCTAACCAAAGTATTAGGTGCTGACGGCGTGGAAGCGCGTTTACGCAATGCGAAAAATGAAGACGAGCTCATTGCCCTACTTCATGGTGACGTTCAGCTAGAAGCCGATTTCGATGCTTCCCTTATTCAGCTGCTATTCCCAGCAAGCGACATGGTTCAAATGAGCGCGGTTGCCGGTGGTTTACTAAAGAATACTGGCTGTACCGGTAATGAGTTCGTCGCTGATCTAGTAACCAAAACACCAACGCATCTTGGTCAAGGTCTATGGCTAGTCGGTAGCGATAAGCAAGTGACTCGCACTGGCGTTTCTTTTGTTTCTACTGCTAACGACTGTGAGTTTGAAGGCGAGAAAGTACGTGCGCTGATTGCATTCGCCGCTTGCAACAATGCTCACCTATCTATCCTAAGTACGATCTCAAAGCTTGTGTTCAACAACGAACACAACAAACTACTGGATGCGACTGTAGAACAAGTTTTGGCGCTATTCAAAGGTGAGGAAATGGCAACCGAAACAGCTGAAGATGGCAACACGGCAACATTTAAGATCAAAAACGCACACGGTCTACACGCTCGTCCAGGCGCAATGCTGGTTGCAGAAGCAAAGAAATTCGAATCAAACATTCGCGTAGCAAACCTAGATGGAGATGGCAAAGCCGTCAACGCGAAAAGCTTAATGAAAGTGATCGCACTTGGTGTGAAACACGGCCACCAGCTTCAATTCTCTGCTGACGGTTCAGATGCAGCGCAAGCACTTGAGTCTATCGGTAAAGCGATCGCGTCTGGTCTTGGTGAAAGTTAAGGAGCGGATTCATGACAGCAACATCTCACTCTATAACGGCAACAACAACTGCAACAAATAAGGTCGTTACCATCACGCTTAACCCAGCGCTTGATCTAACAGGTTCGCTAAACACGTTAAAAGTCGGTTCAGTAAGCCTTGTAGAAAACAGCAACCTACACGCAGCAGGCAAAGGCGTAAACGTCGCCAAAGTGCTGAGCGATCTTGGTGCTGATGTGACGGTGACCGGTTTCCTAGGTAAAGACAACCCAGAGCTCTTCCACCAGCTATTTGCGGAAATCGGTGTGAACAATGAGTTTGTTGAGGTGGAAGGTGCGACGCGCATCAACGTAAAACTGGTTGAAGCCGATGGTCAAGTCAGTGACATCAATTTCCCTGGCGTTCAAGTAACCGCAGAAGAAATCGTGCGCTTTGAACAAACCCTATTCCGTCTTGCAGAAACACACGACCACTTTGTGCTTGCTGGCAGCCTACCAGGTGGTGTGACTGCTGAGCAATGTGCAGAGTGGATTGAAAAGCTGCGTCAACAGGGCAAAAAAGTGTTGTTCGATAGCAGCAAAGCCGCTCTTCGTTCAGGTATCGATGCTCATCCATGGCTTATTAAACCAAACGATGAAGAGCTAAGCGACTTTGTAGGCGATCACCTAGAAACACCAGAGCAATGCCAAGCTGCCGCGCAAACGCTAAGCGACAAAGGCATCGAAAACATCGTGGTTTCAATGGGAGCAGACGGCGTAATGTGGCTAAACCAAGGTGAATGGCTGCGCGCACAACCACCTCGTATGAATGTGGTAAGTACAGTAGGTGCAGGTGACACGCTCGTTGCTGGTCTGTGCTGGGGCCACATGCAGGTGATGCCAAAACACGATTTGCTGCGCTTCGCGACGGCGCTTTCTGCCCTAGCAGTGAGCCAAGTTGGCGTTGGCCTAACCAGTCAGGAAGAACTGGAGAACATTAAGCTCCAAACACAAGTAACCGAGCTTTACCCTAATACGAACTTAGACAATAA
This sequence comes from Vibrio sp. PID17_43, assembly GCF_002608565.1. Taxonomy (GTDB): domain Bacteria; phylum Pseudomonadota; class Gammaproteobacteria; order Enterobacterales; family Vibrionaceae; genus Vibrio. The sequence continues at coordinate 22,371 of NZ_LIXM01000001.1, read as the reverse complement.
CTAAGGAACAGAAGGTTATCAGTATGAATATTGCCATTATTACAGCTTGCCCAAGTGGTGTTGCGAACAGCATCATTGCGGCAGGCCTACTAGAACAAGCAGCAGCTAAGTTGGGTTGGAACGCAAAAATTGAGTGTCAATCAAGCGTGGTTTAGCCAACACGGCTAACAGACGCTGACATTGAACAAGCAGAAGTGATCGTCATTGCGGCTAACACTCCAGTTGATACTTCTCGTTTCGTAGGTAAAAAAGTCTACCAAGCAGATATCAGCACCGTTGCAAAAGACGCATCTGCATTCCTACAAACTGCGGTAGAAAACGCAGCAACGCTAGAGCAAGCAATCACCGTTGCAGCGACAGTAGAAAGCGCATCAGCAACAAAGAAAATCGTTGCGATCACCGCATGTCCAACAGGCGTTGCACACACCTTCATGGCAGCAGAAGCGCTAGAAGAGGAAGGTAAACGCCGTGGTCACCAAATCAAAGTGGAAACGCGTGGTTCAGTAGGTGCAAAAAACCAACTGACTGACCAAGAAATCGCAGACGCGGATTTAGTTATCATTGCGGCTGACATCGAAGTGCCGCTTGATCGTTTTAATGGCAAAAAGATGTACCGCACGAAAACCGGTCCAGCTCTGAAGAAAACCGCAGAAGAGATGGATAAAGCATTCGAACAAGCGACCGTGTACCAGCACTCTGGCGCATCTAGCGCTTCATCAGCCACAGACGAGAAAAAAGGCGCATACAAACACCTAATGACAGGTGTATCACACATGCTTCCTGTTGTGGTTGCTGGTGGTTTGATCATCGCCCTATCCTTCGTATTCGGTATCGAAGCGTTTAAAGAACAAGGTACGCTTGCAGCCGCGCTAATGAAAATCGGTGGTGACTCTGCATTCGCTTTAATGATTCCTGTACTTGCTGGTTACATCGCATTCTCTATCGCTGACCGTCCGGGTCTGGCTCCGGGTCTGGTTGGCGGTATGCTAGCAAGCTCGACTGGCGCGGGTTTCCTAGGTGGTATCGCTGCGGGTTTCATTGCAGGTTACGCAGCGAAGTTCCTTGCAGATAAAGTAACACTTCCCCAATCGATGGAAGCGTTGAAACCAATTCTGATCATCCCATTTGTTGCAACGCTATTTACAGGCCTTGTGATGATTTACATCGTAGGTGGTCCGGTTTCTGGCATCATGAATGCCCTGACTGACTTCCTGAACAACATGGGTTCTGACAGCGCAGTGCTACTAGGTATTATCCTTGGCGCAATGATGTGTTTCGACTTGGGTGGTCCGGTGAACAAAGCGGCTTACGCGTTCGGTGTTGGTCTGTTAGCTTCTCATACTTACGCACCAATGGCAGCAATCATGGCGGCGGGTATGGTCCCTGCGCTAGGTATGGGTCTGGCGACGTTTATTGCGCAGAACAAGTTTGAACAAACTGAACGTGAAGCAGGTAAAGCATCGTTCGTGCTGGGTCTGTGCTTCATCTCTGAAGGTGCAATCCCATTCGCTGCGAAAGATCCAATGCGTGTTATTCCTGCGTGTATGGCAGGTGGTGCTCTAACCGGTGCTCTATCAATGCTGTTTGGTGCAAAACTGATGGCACCACATGGTGGTCTGTTCGTACTGCTCATCCCTAACGCTATCTCTCCAGTATTGATGTACTTGGCAGCCATCGCAGCAGGTACAGCGGTAACGGGTTTCACTTACGCATTCCTAAAGAACAAAGCAGAAGCAAAACAACAAGCAGCCGCTTAATCAATACTGAGCAGCTTATGCTTACCTAGTTTACGAGTGCTTAGCCTTTATAATGCCTCTCTCGATTTGGCATTCGACACCTCCCTCTAGCTTCGGCTTAGGGAGGTGTTTTTTATTGGGTGCATAAAACACAAAGGGCGACACACTTTTCACTATTAGTGGTCGCCCTTTTCTTATGCTCTCTATGCAGTGGTCGGTTTAATCCTGAACAGTGGCAAACATGACTGGCACAACGATCAGTGTCAGCACGGTAGAAAAACCAAGGCCCGCCGTAATCGTAATCGTAAAGGTTGGAGCTTCTAATCACCCAAGTGCGAGAAACGTCGTTACTCCGCCAACCGCGACAAGATCGATGAACAGCTGGCTTTGACCATATCAGCCGCGACAAGATCGTTAACGACAAATAACTTTACCGGTTTGATGAGTGGTTCCTATGGTTCTGATACGGCTTTATTACAACCCGCTAGCATCACTGAGAGGCCCAATGATGCAAGAGACCTGGCCACAAGACGCCCAGCACCGTGATAAATTGCTGAACAATCACTGAGGTCTGTTCAATACGATCATGGCAAACCAGTTTGGCATCGCAAAAGAAGACATGCTTCAGCCAGCGAAACTAAGCGATATTGTTATTGAAGTACGCTGCCCTATTGATGAGTTAATCGCTTAATCAACGTCTTTCAAACGAACATAAAAAATGCCGAGCTTGCTGCTCGGCATTTTTATGTATTTATCATTTCAGAGAGTGCGACACGGCGGTTATACAGCGCGTGGAGAGTAGATTCCTAGTCTCGCTTGAGCTCGCTGGAATGACAACACTAGTTTAATAAATCAATAAATTAAGCTAATTAACCGCGGTAGTAACGTTGTGGTACGAATGGCATTTTCTCTACCGTCATTGGTAGCATTTTGCCGCGTACTTCTGCAAACAGCTCAGTGCCAATAGCGGCTAAATCCGCACGCACATACCCCATTGATACTGGCTTGCCCGCATTAGGACCCGCTGTACCACTGGTTACCACACCAACCTTGTTGCCGTCCGAATCAAACAACTCAGCACCTTCACGCACTGGCGCTTTAGTTTGACCAACCAAGCCGATGCGCTTACGTGCCACATCTTTCGTCTCTATCTGCTTAAGAATGATGTCTGCCCCCGGGAAGCCCCCCGCACGTTCACCGTCCGTACGACGCACTTTTTGAATACCCCATAGCAGGCTTGCCTCTACAGGTGTCGTTGTGGTGTCTAGGTCGTGACCGTATAAGCACAGACCACACTCAAGGCGTAGTGAGTCACGCGCGCCAAGGCCGATCCACTCGACTTCTTCTTCGCCCGTCAGTTTACGTGCAAGTTCTTCTGCTTTGTCAGCTGGTACCGAGATTTCGTAACCATCTTCGCCGGTGTAACCACTACGAGAAACAATGCACTCTACGCCAAGCAGTTCAACTTTACGTACATCCATAAACAACATCTCTGCCACTTCTGGAGCAAAACGCGCCAGCACTTGTGCCGCTTTAGGACCTTGAATCGCAAGCAGTGCGCGATCATCAATGATTTCCAGCTCAATACCAGATGGAAGATGCGCTTGAAGGTGTGCAATGTCTTGCTCTTTACAGGCAGCGTTCACAACAACAAACAGATGATCGCCAAGGTTCGCCACCATCAAGTCGTCCATGATGCCGCCTTGCTCATTGGTAAAGAACGCGTAACGCTGCTTGCCTGCACCTAAATCAACAATATCCACCGGAACCAATGTTTCTAGAAATGCTGCTGCACCATCACCAATCAAACGAAGTTGACCCATATGAGAAACATCAAACAGACCTGCCGCGTCGCGCGTGTGTAAATGTTCTTTCTTTACGCCCAGTAGGTATTGAACAGGCATGTCGTAACCCGCGAACGGGACCATCTTTGCGCCTGCTTCAACATGAAGTGCATGCAGTGGTGTTTTCAGAAGTTCTTGAGTCATTTTCGTCTCCATTTAGATAGACCCGATGATGCTGTCGGCATTCATTGTATTTCCAATAATAAACACGGCTGATTCAATTTTGCACGAACAAGACATCACTCGACGTTCAAAAATGTGATTTTTAACATTTTTATCACAACAAAGCGCACAAAAAATACGCTTTTATGAGTGATATACCATCAACAGAGCGTAATATTAACGTATTCAAAACGAATAGCAATCGTTTGCTTTCACTATAGGAAATTTACAACTACTTATCACTATTTGGCCGTTACCCACAAAATGTGCGCATCTTCCTCACTCACACTGGTCAACATATGGCCCATGTTCGCATCGTAATACACACTGTCGCCTTCGCTTAATACAACAGGCTCATAGAACTCAGAATAAAACATAACCTCACCGGATAAGATGAGCAAAAACTCTTCTCCATCATGGCGAACCCAATCTTTGTATTCATCAAAACTGCGAGCTCGAATTTGGCTCTTAAACGGCATCATTTTTTTATGGGAAAGTTGCGTCGCCAGCAGCTCATGTTCATAGGTTTGCGTTGGGTGCGGTTTACCCTCTTTCTTTTTAGTGACATCCCTACGCCCTGTCGCCACCTTTTTTCTCGGCGGTTCAAATAGTTGCGGCATGTCAATTTGTAAGCCATGCGCCAATTTTTGCATTGCTTGGAAGGTAGGAGAGATCTGCTCGTTTTCAATCTTACTCAGTGTAGAGCGCGCAAGACCAGTACGTTGGCTCGCCTCTTCTAAAGTAATACCAAGTTTTGAGCGGATATCTTTAATGCGCTGACCGAGCTTAAGCGGCTCTATGTTCTTATCATTATGCTCTTTCGCCAACGTCATCGACGGGTATTCATCGTATACACTTTCTGCCATAAATCCCTCTTTAAAAATTCCATTATCCCTTCCTATTTAGCATTGTGCATGAACCCTATAGTGGATAAAAGTCCACCACGTTAATTAAAGCGTGCTCTTGTTAACAAAACCAGAAATCTTGTTTCCTATAGGAAATTTCGGGTTGATTATTCATACTGCAAACGCTATGTTACCAACTTGTTAGATGCGGAGATGCACATTTCTGTAAGAGATTGGATACGAGAAAGCACAATCCGACGGCGTGTGCCCACTTATTTCGGGCCGAAGTTCACTCTGTTCTGCTTTGCAGTTCAGCTGTTTTGAGGATAAATGAGCCACCATCGCAATCAAACAACTATTTCTACTGCGGGTTCATTTTACAATTTGGAAGGTCAACTACCATGAACAAGAGTTACCCTAACTACAGCTTGGAAAACTTTTTCTCTACCAACCTCTCTGCGACAGATGATGCGGTTTTTGCAGGCATTCAGGCAGAATTCGCTCGCCAAAACGAACAAATCGAACTTATCGCTTCTGAGAACATCGTGTCTAAAGCGGTAATGCAAGCTCAAGGCACATGCCTAACCAACAAATATGCGGAAGGTTATCCAGGTCGCCGTTACTATGGTGGCTGTGAGCACGTTGATACTGTGGAAACCATTGCTATCGAACGTGCAAAAACGCTTTTTGATTGTGAATACGCAAACGTTCAACCACACTCAGGCGCACAAGCAAACGGCGCAGTAAAACTGGTACTGCTACAACCTGGCGACACCATTCTTGGTATGTCTCTTGACGCTGGCGGCCACCTCACTCACGGAGCACGCCCTGCGCTTTCTGGTAAATGGTTTAACGCAGTGCAATACGGCGTGGATCGCGAAACACTCGAAATCGACTACGAAGACGTTCGCCAACTGGCACTTGAGCACCAACCTAAAATGATCATCGCAGGTGGTAGTGCTATTCCACGTACTATCGACTTCGCAAAATTCCGTGAAATCGCCGACGAAGTTAACGCGATTCTAATGGTCGACATGGCCCACATCGCCGGTCTTGTTGCGACAGGCGCGCACCCTAGCCCACTTCCTTACGCACACGTCGTAACAACGACCACACACAAGACACTGCGCGGTCCACGTGGCGGTATGATTCTGACCAATCACGAAGACATCATTAAGAAAATCAACTCAGCGGTATTCCCAGGCTTACAAGGCGGTCCACTGATGCATGTCATCGCGTCTAAAGCGGTCGCATTTGGGGAAGCGCTTGGTCCTGAATTTAAAACTTATATTGATTCGGTGATCAATAACGCAAAAGTTCTAGCGGAAGTATTGCAAACTCGCGGGTGCGACATCGTAACTGGTGGTACTGACACGCACCTCATGCTGGTTGACCTTCGCCCTAAAGGCTTGAAAGGCAACCAAGCAGAAGAGGCGCTAGAGCGTGCAGGCATCACATGTAATAAAAATGGCATCCCATTTGATACAGAGAAGCCTATGATTACATCGGGCATTCGTTTAGGAACGCCTGCGGGGACAAGCCGCGGCTTTGGCGCTGAAGAATTCAAACTCATTGGTAACTGGATTGGCGATGTGCTGGATGGTTTGGTTAACAACCCTGAAGGTGACGCAGAAGTCGAAAAACGCGTTCGCAAACAAGTCAAAGAACTTTGCAACCGTTACCCTCTTTACCAATAAAACGATTTATTAGATCAGAATATTCCTGACAAGTTATTTGGAGATTAAGCAATGGACAAAACACTGAAGTTTACAGATAGCCATGAGTGGGTACGTGACAACGGTGACGGCACAGTAACTATCGGTATTTCAGAGCACGCGCAAGAGATGCTAGGTGACGTGGTATTCGTTGACCTGCCAGAAGTGGAAGATGAAGTCGAAGCAGGCGAAAGCTTTGCTTTGGTGGAATCTGTAAAAGCCGCTTCAGACATCTACTCACCAATCACAGGTGAAGTCGTTGAAATCAACGAAGAACTAGAAGACAGCCCAGAGCTAATCAACGAAGAACCATACGAAGGTGGTTGGATTGTGAAAGTGAAGCTTTCAGACCCATCTGAGTTGGATGACTTAAAAGATGCGGAAGAATACCTAAGCTCTATCGAAGAAGAGTAATTAGGACAATACGAAAGCTGTCCCCTTAACACCAAGTGGGCAGCTTTTTTTCTAGGTTCGGACGTATAATTAAATGTGTCAGATGACCATTTCCGATACCCGAACCAAGGAGTAGGTAAAGGACAATGACTGAATTACTTCAAAGCCTCAGCACACAAAACGAGTTCGTTGCTCGCCACAATGGACCAAACAAATCTGATCAACAGAAAATGTTGGAAGCGATCAACGCCGTTAGCCTTGATGCGCTTATCGACGAAACCGTACCAGCGCAAATTCGCCTAGAACAACCACTCACACTGGCAGAAGCAAAAAGCGAAGCCGACATGCTGGTTGCAATGCGCAAGTTCGCTGATCAGAACCAAGTTAAACGTACCTTCATTGGTCAGGGTTACTACAACACCTTCACGCCTAACGTGATTCTACGTAACGTGATGGAAAACCCGGGCTGGTATACCGCTTACACCCCTTATCAACCAGAGATCTCACAAGGTCGTCTAGAAGCCCTTCTAAACTATCAACAAATGGTGATGGATCTAACGGGAATGGAAATCGCGAATGCGTCATTGCTGGATGAAGCAACGGCAGCGGCAGAAGCGATGACACTTTGTAAGCGTGCGGGTAAGAGCAAGAGTAACGTATTCTTCGTTGCTGACGACGTTCATCCACAAACCATCGAAGTGGTAAAAACGCGTGCGAAATTCATCGGTTTTGAAGTCTTAGTTGGTTCTCTAGACTCACTACCAGAGCAAGATGTATTCGGCGCACTCGTTCAATATCCTGGCACAACGGGTGAAGTTCGTGACCTAACGGATATCATCGCAAAAGCACAAGCGAATAAAACGCTGGTAACTATCGCGACCGACCTATTGGCTTCTGCCCTACTAAAACCTGCGGGTGAAATGGGCGCAGACGTGGCAATTGGCTCTGCACAACGTTTCGGCGTGCCTATGGGGTACGGCGGTCCACACGCAGCCTTCATGGCAACACGTGACAAGCACAAGCGTACTATGCCAGGTCGTGTTATCGGCGTTTCTATCGATACTAACGGCAACCAAGCACTGCGCATGGCAATGCAAACGCGTGAGCAGCACATCCGCCGCGAAAAAGCGACATCAAACATCTGTACCGCTCAAGCACTGCTAGCCAACATGGCTTCTTTCTACGCGGTTTACCACGGCGCAGAAGGTCTACGCACTATTGCACGTCGTACGCACCACATGACAGCAATCCTAGCGGCTGGCCTAACAAAAGGCGGCTTTGAGCTTGCTCACAACAGCTTCTTCGACACCATCACCATCAACACAGGTTCACAAACCGAAGATCTATACGCGAAAGCACTAGCCGCAGACATCAACCTGCGTAAGCTTGGTACTCAGCTAGGTGTGAGCTTCGACGAAACCACAACTGTGGCAGACGTAGAAGCCCTATTCGCGGTATTCGGTGTGAAAGAAGACGTGGTAGCACTATCAACTGAAATCGCAGGTAACGAGTTTGCAGCCATTCCAGAAGCTCTGCGCCGCACAACAGAATACTTAACTCACCCTGTGTTTAATACGCACCACAGCGAAACACAGATGATGCGTTACCTGAAACAGCTAGAGAACAAAGACTTCTCGCTCACGCACGGCATGATCCCTCTGGGCAGCTGTACGATGAAGCTGAACGCAGCAGCAGAGATGATTCCGGTAACTTGGCCTGAGTTTGGTTCGATCCACCCATTCGCACCAGCAGAACAAGCCGCTGGTTACGCAGCGCTAGCAAAAGATCTTAAAGAGAAGCTATGTGAAATCACAGGCTACGACGCATTCTCACTGCAACCAAACTCTGGTGCATCGGGTGAGTACGCAGGTCTTATCGCGATTCAACGCTACCACGAAAGCCGTGGCGAAGGTCACCGCAACGTATGTTTGATCCCAAGCTCTGCGCACGGTACGAACCCTGCGACAGCGTCTATGGTGTCAATGAAAGTTGTCGTGGTTAAGTGTGATGACGAGGGCAACATCGACATCGACGACCTAGCAGTGAAAATCGAAAAGCACAAAGACAACCTATCAAGCATCATGATCACTTACCCTTCTACGCACGGCGTATATGAAGAGCAAGTGAAAGAAGTGTGTGAAATGGTTCATGCAGCGGGCGGTCAGGTTTACCTAGACGGCGCAAACATGAATGCACAGGTTGGTCTCACAACGCCGGGCTTTATCGGCTCAGACGTTTCTCACCTAAACCTACACAAAACCTTCTGTATCCCACATGGTGGTGGCGGTCCGGGTATGGGGCCTATCGGTGTGAAATCACACCTAGCGCCTTTCCTACCAGGCCACATTGAAAATGGTGCAGACGGCGAAAACTTCGCAGTATCGGCAGCGGATATGGGTAGTGCATCTATCCTGCCTATCTCTTGGGCTTACATCGCAATGATGGGGGAAGCAGGCCTTACTGACGCAACAAAAGTGGCGATTCTGAACGCCAACTACGTGATGGAAACGCTGCGCCCACACTACCCTGTTCTTTACCGTGGTACGAATGGCCGCGTCGCGCACGAATGTATTATCGACATTCGTCCACTGAAAGAAGAAACAGGCATCAGCGAAGAAGACATCGCCAAGCGTCTTATGGACTACGGTTTCCACGCACCAACCATGTCGTTCCCTGTAGCAGGCACGCTAATGGTTGAGCCAACGGAATCGGAAGACCTAGAAGAGCTAGACCGCTTCTGTGATGCGATGATCGCAATCCGTGAAGAGATGACGATGGTTAAGAACGGTGAATGGCCGCTGGATAACAACCCGCTTGTTAATGCGCCACACACTCAAGTTGACCTTGCTAAAGAAGAATGGAATCGCCCTTACTCTCGTGAGCTTGCCTGCTTCCCTTCTAAAGCAACCAAATCTTGGAAATACTGGCCAACAGTAAACCGCGTAGATAACGTATATGGCGACCGTAACCTAATCTGCTCGTGCCCAAACATCAATAACTACGAAGATTAATTTTTGCAGTGATCACAGATAACCAAGTTGGAAACTGTGATAACCGAGTTGGAAACCGATAACTAAGTTGGAAACTAACTTGAATAACAAAAGGCGAACCAAATGGTTCGCCTTTTGTCTATGTGCCGTTTTTAGTCTCGTATGACTTCATATTTGAGGTACTAAGAACTCAGGTCGTTCTACCCCATAATCATAATCAGTGAAAGAAACTAATCCACAGCTAACAACCTGATTATAAACTTCATCACTTAAGAGTATCGACGCGTCTTTAATAAAATAAGCGCTCTCTTCAATAGCAACTGACAAATTAAATTCAAGAAAATAAAATCATTAACGCTCAGTGTTAATAAATAACCTATGTCCATTATATCGTTCAAGATTAGTAATCTTATCTCATTTCAAGAGCTCATTCTGGCACAATCTGAACACTTAGAGTAAAATATGGAAAGAGAAAAAGTATTGGTTCAGGTGTTCGGAATCAACCGTAAATAATCGCTCGCAATCACCGAAATACGCAACAAAGTTGCTTAAAGGGGATGATAATAATATGGCCACCGTCTATGTAAGCATTGGAAGCAACATTAACCGCGAACATCACATCACAGAATCTATCCATGCATTAAATAATCGCTTTGCACCTCTGCGCATTTCTAATTTCTACGATTGCCAGTCTGTTGGTTTCGAAGGGGATAACTTTCTAAACCTCGTCGTTGGATTCGAATGTGACCTCCCTGTCGCACAACTGGCTAAGGTTTTACATCAAATCGAATTAGAGAATGATCGCAAGCGTGAGACGAAAGCGTATGCTTCACGTACTCTAGATATCGATATCCTTCTTTATGGTAATCAAGTGGGCATTATCGACGGAGTCGAGCTGCCTAGATGCGAAATCACCGAGTACGCTTTTGTGCTTCGACCTTTAGTCGATGTTGCCGCGCAAGAACTTCACCCCACTCTAAACATCTCTTTTCAGCACATCTGGAATAACTTCGATCAGTTGAGTCAGAAAACCGAACTTATCCCTTTTAAGCTCAGTTTCACTGAGTCCTTGCAACTGCCGTAAGAAAGAACGACTGACATTTACTTCTAAGGATCGGAAACTGCTATGAATCACAACGCCATTATTACCATTACAAATCTCAGACTAAGAACTTTTATAGGTTTCAACGAAGAAGAGAAAACTAAGCAGCAAGACATCATTATAAATGCAGAAATCCATTACCCCGCGAACAACCTTTGTCTCGCAGACGATGTGGACCATGCACTTAACTACAAAAACATCTGCAAAAAAATTATTCAACATGTCGAATCCGGAAGATTTTTGCTTTTAGAAAAGTTAACCAGCGACGTACTCAGCATTTGTATAGATCATCCATGGATACGATACGCTCAAGTTAGAATTGATAAACCTCATGCTTTACGTTTTGCCGACTCCGTCTCGCTCACCCTGAGCTATGAGGCAGACCACGACAATAATTCAAAAGGAGCGAATAAATGCTAACCACTGAAGCTGAAAAAGTAAGAGAAGCTTTGCTCGCAAGAGGACTAGAAACACCGATGACACCAAGCAAAATGGACAATGATGAGAAGTACAGCCGCATCAAAGGACTTTTAACTGAAGTTGTCAGTACTCTTGGACTGGATTTAACCGATGACAGTCTCGCTGAAACACCTCACCGCATTGCAAAAATGTACGTTCATGAGATATTTTCAGGGCTCGATTACAATAACTTTCCAAAAATCACTGTGATAGACAACAAAATGTCTCTTAATGAAATGGTTAAGGTATCAGACATAGATTTAACATCGACGTGCGAACATCACTTCATCACCATCGATGGTTTAGCACAAGTTGCCTATATCCCTGAATCCAAGATTCTCGGGCTGTCTAAAATAAACCGTATTGTTCGATTCTTCGCTCAGCGCCCTCAGGTCCAAGAACGCCTTACTCAGCAAATTCTGGTCGCGATACAGACTCTAGTTGAAACAGAAAATGTTGCCGTAACTATAAAAGCAACTCACTATTGCGTTAAATCCAGAGGCGTCATGGATGCAAACTCAGAAACCTCAACAACCGCTCTCGGTGGTATTTTCAAAACTAATCCTCAAACTAGAGCTGAGTTTTTACGATGAATGAAACGATTCTAGTAACTGGTGTGGGAAAGCGACTAGGCTTCGCACTGGCGCAGCAACTGTTATCGGACGGTTACAATGTCGTTGGTACCTACAGAAGCTGCTATCCTCAACTGCAACTATTGCGCGACAATGGGGCAGACTTGCAACAGGTAGACTTTTATCAACAAGGTAGCCTAGAGGGCTTTCTTCATTACGTTGGTCAAGAATATAAAACACTTCGAGCCATCATACATAATGCATCCGACTGGAAGTCGGAGAACAAGAATAATCCCATTGAGAACGCATCACAAATCATGAGCCAGATGATGACGCTTCACGCTACCGTGCCTTATCTGGTCAATTTAACACTCAAAGACAATCTGATGTCTGGCGATAAAACTTCGGACATTATTCACATCAGTGATTACGTTGTGGAAAAAGGCAGTAAGAAACACATCGCTTACGCTGCAAGCAAAGCCGCACTCAACAACCTGACGCTTTCGTTCTCAGCGATGCTGGCTCCAAAGGTGAAAGTCAATACTATCTCTCCAGCCATGCTTAAGTTCAATGAACATGACGACGAGACGTACAAGTCCAAAGCTCTGCAAAAAGCACTGATCCCCAAAGAGGCGGGCTTTGAGGAAGTGATAGATGGCATCAAGTTTGTTTTGGCTAGTCACTACATGACAGGAAGAACTTTGCACCTTGATGGCGGCAGACATTTGAAGTGAAGAAGTCCTTGTATTTTAAGCTTACGGTCAACATCTCTGCGAAAACCTAATTCTGGACAAGGCTTTACTGATGCCGTGGAAATGTATAGGAAGCAGAGAGCAGATTACATCATGGCGCGAGCAGTAAAAGCTCATAGGGACATCGGATATATGTCAGCGAACCGAATCAGTTCTTGCAATCACATGGGCATCCATATATATCCAACTGCGATTTATGCCTTTCAATGATATTGTTTATCAATGATACCGCATAACAATGCAGGTGGAATTTGGTGGTTAGAAATGCCGATTTTGCGCGAGAATGGGAGAAAGCGAGCATCGATGTGCGTAGTCTGCCATTAGCACAAGTCGGGTTATTTTCTGACAGGGATTATCAGTGTTCTGTTGCGCAAGCTTGAAAAGGGGCAAATATGAGTTGAAAGTACAAGCATCGTTAGTCAGTTGTTTGGATCTCGTTATTCTGAACCGCAAGGGAACGAGCATGATTGAAAATCTACTAACCACATACTGTGTGGCTCAGTTTGCCTATTAGCTTGGAAGCGCGTTTTCTGATATTCCTTGCCTCGCTTAGACTCGCTAGAATACCCGAGAATAGATCAAACAAGGCGACCCAAATAACTCGCCTTGCACAAAACTCGGTTTTGGGTAAAGCCCCATTGCGCGCGATAAGGTTAATTAGCTTTTGATGCCGCGTGCTGCTCTAACATGAACCCGATCACTTCTTCATTTAAGCAAGATTTACTGACGTATTGACGTTGCTTACCCAGATGGAGGATAAGGCCCAAATCGGTTTGTTCTAGTTGGTCGATTTCTTTCCAAGCAATGCTGCGATCGATTTTACCGCTTTTGTAATTCACACCGTTCTCGTTCACTTGAAACACCACTTTTTTGCCGCGGTTTGAGCTGATGGTTTGTCGCCATAACCACCAAGTTCGCTTAAAATAAACACTGAACGCTTCAATAACACTCAATACGATAAAGAACCAACCGACGTAACCGTTAGGTAGCAGCTCAAATTCCAATAACACCACACCGAAGATAAGAAAGAGGATCCCTTTCAGATAAGCTTGTGGGAACTTAGGTGGCTGACTAGTTTGATCATAACACTCCGCAAAGAAAGGCTTGTCGAGTGTGTATTCTGTGGTGAATTCGAAATCTTTAGACATGTAGGGTTACTTTAAGTTTTCTGTGAATGAGAATTCTTGGTTATGCTATTGCAATACGAGCATTGTAGCGCTTCTCGAGACTAATCTTTAGCTATTTTGATTCTGTTTTGTAAGTCAATAATACCGAAAGCGCTAGAAGACCGTGTTGAACTTGCCAAGAGCAAACAAGGCGAACCATTCGATTCGCCTTGTCACCACTCATCATGATTTTATTTTAGTGGGTCATTGTCTGGCAACGCACTATGAATCCAAAGAGCCAGTCTGTGTTTGATGTTTGCGCCGTCGAGCTTGTTATCAGGTAATGGCGTGATCTGCTTGGCATCGACCAAGAATAGGTAAATCGCTTTTACTCTAACAGGTTGTGGTGACTGAGGAAGATCAAAGCCTTGCAACTTCGCCATCTTCCCGCCAATCTCTAGTGCCTTTTTAACCAGTTTGTCTTCATTGTGAAGCTTGGCGCTTTTTGCCATTAATAGAATCCTCTTCTTCGCTTGGACTAAGCATACATTAAGTGTCGCCAACGGCGTGTTATTAAGCTCTCATATTGATAAGATTTCGCCACATTATTCAGTAAGCGATTAAAACGCCCGAATCAATCAACTTATCTATCGGGAAGAACGCGTTAAGTTGCAACGGTCATCAAATACCGGACACAGTTTTTATCGATAGCTTAGAAGCGCGCTGTGTGAGATTCCTAGTTTCGCTTGGACTCGCTTGAATGACCGCCTTGAGTAGTGCGGTGTTGACTCCTCAAGAGTGCGCCGTGAGCTTTCTTTTTCTATCGCTTTCGATGATACTCTGCACATTCTTGATTGATTGGAAAACGTCATGCCTCAAGCAAATTCCGTGGTCGTACTCGACTTTGAAACCACTGGCCTCTCTCCTAATATGGGCGATCGTGCCATTGAAATTGGTGCGGTGAAATTAGTCGATGGTGAGGTTATCGATAGTTTTCAGCAGTTGATGAATCCTGGCTTCAGAGTAAGCTCATTCATTGAAAATTACACGGGTATCACCAATAACATGTTACGCACTGCACCCGGTTGTGATGAAGTAATGGCATCGTTTAGTGAATTCATTGCCGGGGAGAACCTTATCGCTCACAATGCATCGTTCGATAAACGATTTTTAGATGCCGAGCTTGAGAGAATCCACTCTGGTTATTCCGGCGAGTTCGCTTGCTCCTTGCTGGTGGCAAGACGATTGATCCAAGATGCGCCATCGCACAAACTGGGGGAGCTTATTCGTTACAAAAACATCGTCAATGACGGTGTTTTTCACCGCGCTTTAGCCGATGCCCAAATGACCGCCAACCTTTGGCTGAAAATGATAGAAGGCTTAGAGCAATCAGGCATCGCCAAGCCAAGTTTTCAGTTTATGCAGACCATTAGCAAAACAGCAAAAGGCAAAGTAGATCTGCTACTCGCTAAACACCTCGCTTAATTCATTCCCACTCAAACGCTTCTCTAGTAAGCATTAGAGGGCGTTTGAGTTACCTTCTCAGGCGTTAATGTGAATTTCAAGGTGCTTTTGGGGAGTCACCGTTTTAGAGCATTCATACCTATCGCAGCAAGTACATGATCAGAATTCGCGTTCCAGCAATCTAGGGTGAGCAGTTATGTACTTCAATTGGTATCACTTAGTATTTAACGGTTTTTCGCCACTCATTGGGGGTGACTTGGCATTTTTTTCTTGAATTGCTCGCTGACTACAATTTTTGCGCTAGCCTCCTAATTTTACTGCTATTATTAGAACGGATGTCTTTTTCGTTATTAGTATTGATTGATGAAATTGCCTAGCCCCTAGGCACTTTGATAATAATGCAACCTTAACCGAAAGGTGCGCAATATGATTGGCAAGGGATACAAAAACTACATTAAATCAGCTCAAACTAGAGACGCTCGCACCTTTGATATTATTATCATTGGCTCAGGAACCGGAGGCATGAGTGCAGCCTCCTTTTTAGCCCAGACAGGAAAACGCGTCCTTCTGTTAGAGCAACACAACGTACTCGGGGGATATACCCATACGTTTGGCCGCAAGGGATATTCCTGGGATGTGGGTCTGCACTATGTGGGCCAAGTTCATATCGAGGGAACGACATTAAACAAGGTCTTTCGCTATATTTCGAAAGACACGCTCAAATGGGCTCCCCTTGATGACATTTATGACCGAGCGGTCTTTGGCAAAGATGAATTCCAGTTCCCTAGAGGACGAGAGAACCTTAAGAGCAAGCTAAAGCAATACTTCCCAGAAGAACAGGATAAAGCCTCAATCGATACGTACTTCTCTTTACTCGATGAGGCACAAAAACTCGGTAGCGGTTATTACATTGAAAAAACCCTCCCTCCATTTCTGTCAAATCTCTTTGGCGATTTTCTTCGTCGCGGCACGCTCAAATTCTCCGACAAAACCACATTAGAAGTATTAAGTGGGATTACCGACAATCCCAAACTGATTGGGGTATTGACCTGTCAATATGGCGATTATGGTTTAGAACCGTCAAAAAGCAGTTTTTACATGCATGCATTGCTTGCTAATCACTATATCGAAGGGGCCGCTTATCCAGTAGGCGGAGCATCGAAACTTGCCGAGTGCATCGTTCCGATTATTGAGCAATCGGGAGGTGTGGCCTTAACACAGGCCGACGTGCGTGAAATTATCATCGAGAACAATAGAGCTGTTGGCGTGCGTATGAATGACGGGGAAAGGTTTTACGCCACGACGATTGTTAGCGCCACTGGTATTGTGAACACCTATTCGCATTTATTGCCCAAAGAGGTGTGTCAGAAGCATCAGTTAGACAAGCTTATTGACAAGTTAGAACCTTCAACGGCGCATGTCGGATTATATATTGGTATCAAAGAGTCCTCTTCAACGTTAAATTTACCCAAATGCAATTACTGGATTTTCCCGCAGCAGTACAATCATGATCAAGGGCGAGCCGAATACAAGGATTTTGCCTCCACGCTTCCAGTATCTTTTGTCTCATTCCCTTGGGCAAAAGACCCATCAGCAGAACAAACTCATCCCGGAAAAAGCACCGCTGAAGTTGTGATTTTGGTGCCCTATAACTGGTTTAAACAATGGGAAGCGACCAAATGGCATAACCGTGGCGAAGAATATAACGCACTTAAAGAACGATTAGCGCAGCAAATGTTGAAGCAGCTCTACCGCGTGGCACCGCAGCTTGAGGGCAAGGTCGATTATTACGAAGTCTCTACCCCACTCAGTACGCGTCATTTCTCGTACCACGAGCAAGGAGAGATCTATGGTATTGCCCATTCACCGCAGCGCTTTAGGCAAAAGTTCCTGCGCGTTCAAACACCGATATCTGGACTATTTCTTTCGGGGCAGGATGTCATGACAGCAAGTATCGCGGGGGGCACCATGGCAGGGTTGCTGTGCGCGTCGACAATTTTAAAGAAAAACCTTCTATGGACAGTCCACAAAACAATAAGATAGATCTCAATCAGCGTATTGCCATCCTTGGTGCGGGTGCGGCGGGGCTCAGTGCTGCAGAAGCCCTGAAGCAAAAAGGCTATAAACACATCACGGTCTTCGAGCGTACCGATCACGCTGGCGGAAAGTGCCTGAGTGTCGAGCTCGGCTCAAAAACCTACGAACTCGGGGCGGGTATTGTCACGGAGAATAACACCGTACCGCTCCAGCTAGCCAAACAATATGGGATCCCCATCGAGCAGGTTCGTTTCGGCCAAAGTATTTATGTCGACAAAAACGGCCAACAAATCGCGACACAGTCACTGACGTTCAAGCTCAAAGTGCTCTGGCAACTGTTTTTCCGTTACCGGCGTATTCTCAAGCAATACAGAGCGCTGGAATCACCCGGGTTTCACAATCTTTCCCCGGAGATTACTGTGCCGTTCGACCAATTTGCCAAAGAGAAAAAAATGACTGACTTGGCCAACATCTTCAGTCTGTTTCTTTCCGGGTTCGGCTATTGCTACTCCGATCATGTGCCAACGGCTTATGTATTGAAATATGTCAACAGGAAGACCATCGTAGCTTACTTAAAAAGCCAAGTTTATCTCTTTCCCGATGGTATCCAGGAGCTATGGACACGAGTCGCAAAAGAGCATGATGTCCGATTTGAGGCTGAGATTACCCAAATCAACCGAGGCGATGTCATCACCATTCATTCGCAGGCAGGTGCAGAAGAGTTCGATAAGCTTATCGTTACCTCACCATTGGATGAGACGGCGTTATTTATGGACTTGAGTGATCAAGAGCAGATGCTATTCGAAAAAATCATGTATCTTGATTATCAAACCATTCTTTGCACGGTGAACCATTTCGTTGAAAAGACAGGCTACGTACCTGAGAACTTCATTCGGGAGCGAGAGGGTCATCCCGTTTTCTGGTATTACAGACAAGCCGGACAGCCAATCTATTCTTTTTATGTTCTAACCGATAAAAACATCAGCGAAAAAGATGTCACTGATAACCTAAGAACGTTTGTTCGCCAAATGGGCGGGGAGATAGAGTCTATTCATCAATTTATTCATTGGAAATACTTCCCTCATGTCGATTCCGCTGAAATGAACGACGGGTTTTATGACAAACTCGATAAGATGCAAGGAAATCAGCACACCTACTATGCTGGCGAAATACTCAATTTTAGCTGCGTGGGATTTACGAGCGAATATGCTGACTATATCGTACACCGATATTTTTAATTGAACGGTTCTTAATGGCCAATCAAGCCTTATCCCCAAGTAACCTCGAGATGCTAAGTTCATCGAGAATGCGTTGCTTGTAGACGAGGCAACGATTTGAAGATCTAGGGATTCTAAATTAAAAATCGTTAACAATGTATACAAGCCAAAGTAACTCATCCCATCACTTAATCGTGGGTGCTCACTGGTCTAACTCTCCAAAGTCGCATACTATGCCAAGTACCTACAAAGCTTTGTGAGCCACTCATGGGCAGTAAAAATAAAAAGAACCTCGGTATTCTCCTTAAACTCAGCGCCTTTGTGTCACCCTATAAATGGCGGGTTTCCGCTGCCTTAGTAGCACTGGTTGCGACGGCAAGTCTCACCTTATCGGTTGGCTATGGCGTACGCATTCTGATTGACCAAGGATTTGCTCAGCAATCATTGCAAGAGCTCACTAATGCGATTCAGTTTATTGTGGGTGTCACGCTGTGTATTGCGGTAGGTACGTTCTTCCGTTTCTATCTTGTTTCATCGGTGGGTGAACGCGTAAGCGCCGATATTCGCCTTGCGGTGTTTAACCATGTGATCACACTGCACCCTAGCTACTTTGAGACCAACAGCAGCGGCGATATTATGTCGCGCCTCACCACGGATACCACGTTGCTACAAAGCATTATTGGCTCGTCGTTCTCTATGGCGATGCGCAGCGCCTTAATGTGTTTTGGCGCGATCATTATGTTGTTTGCGACCAACTTTAAGCTCACGTTGATTGTGCTTGCTTCCGTGCCATTCGTGTTGGTTCCTATTTTGGTTTACGGACGACGAGTACGTGCCCTATCGCGCCAAAGTCAAGACTCCATGGCCAATGTCGGCAGTTATGCGGGTGAAGCGATAGAACATATCAAAACGGTGCAAAGCTTTAGCTCAGAACAACATGAGAGAGCCGCCTTTGCCGTTGAAGTAGAAAGAGCCTACGAGGTAGGTAGACAACGAGTAAAGCAGCGCGCGATTCTGATCTCTGGCGTTATTGTGATTGTGTTCAGTGCCATTGCTGGCATGCTTTGGGTTGGCGGTAGTGACGTAATTAATGGCAAGATGTCGGCGGGTGATCTAGCCGCATTTGTGTTTTACGCCATTATGGTGGCCTCTTCTACCGCAACCATTTCAGAAGTGTTAGGCGAACTGCAACGAGCCGCAGGCGCAACCGAGAGATTGATTGAAATTCTACAAGTGGAGAGCGATATCAGCGCGCCAATCAACCACTTGCCAATCAGCGAAGATATGCCTGCTGAAGTGAGATTTCACTCAGTGAACTTTAACTATCCTTCTCGCCCTGACCAACCTGCTATCAAGGGGTTAAACCTGACGGCAGAACAAGGCAAGGTGTTGGCGTTGGTTGGCCCTTCTGGTGCGGGTAAAACGACACTATTCGAGTTACTGCAACGTTTTTACGACCCGCAGCAAGGGCAAGTGCTATTTGGAGGAGAAGACATTCGACAGTTCGATCCAAACGATCTTCGCCGTCAAATGGCGTTGGTACCTCAGCAACCAGCGTTGTTTAGCCACGATGTGTTCCACAACATTCGCTACGGCAACCCAGACGCCACAGACGAGCAAGTGATTGAAGCGGCAAAGAAAGCCCATGCGCATGAATTTATCGAGAAACTGCCTGATGGCTATCGTAGCTTTTTAGGTGAGCGCGGCGTAAGACTGTCTGGCGGCCAAAAGCAGAGAATTGCCATTGCTCGTGCGATTCTTAAAGATCCGAAAATCTTATTGCTTGATGAAGCCACCAGCGCACTCGACAGTGAAAGTGAACACCATGTCCAGCAAGCGCTTGAGGCGTTAATGGAAGACCGTACGACCTTGATCATTGCACATCGCCTATCCACCATCCAACATGCGGATAAGATTGCGGTATTAGACGGTGGCGAGCTGATTGATATCGGCAATCACCAATCATTGATGCAAAGCTGTGAGTTGTATCAGCGATTGGTCGCGTTGCAATTTAAACATTTAGATTAACACTTGCTTAAGCTCGCTATAAACAATCCAAATTTAAAAAGGCGAAACCAATTGTTCGCCTTCGTTCTAAGTTTATATATAACGCATTAAAAATACTCATCTTTATTTCTGCCCTCCCATAGCTCATAATTTTTCATAACTCTGGAAAACTGCGGACTTTGTATGTAACCATTCAGCCAAACTTTTAACTTCACGTATGGGCTTTGACGAAACCACTGCTTATCAATGCGAGCATATTTACGTAGAAATGGCAGTAGTGCGATATCGACTAAACTCTCTTGATCCGAGAACAGAAATGAATGCTCAGTTAAACGCGCTTCAAGCTTGGCAAGTTCGATTTCACACGCTTTACGTAATTCATCCGTATTGTCTTCATGGTAGCGTTTAGCACACCCAAAGATATTGAGTGCCGGGATGAAAGTTCGTTCGAAGTCTTCGATTATAGAGCGCATTATAGGCAAGGCTTTTGGATTATCACCTTGTAACAAGCCATCCGGATCGTTTTGAGAAAGCGCCCAAATCATGATATCTAGACTTTCTTCCAACACCTCAGTTGCTTTTGGTGTATTTCTATTCCCTAATGTGGATTTGGGCATGACTAAAACGGGCACACTCCCCTTTGGTGATGCTTCTAACATCTCTGTTGGTTTGTTATCGAGCTTGATTGACCGAATGAGTACGCTCTGATGCGCCTTAAGCAGAGCAAACCGAGCGCGAATGGCATAAGGGCAATTGTGCAGTGAATAGAGAATGGGGGCCGAGTTGTTCTCCATATGGGGCTCCGTCAACAGTTGCATCTCTCAATTTAACACCCACATCAATCAAAGTCGGTGAGCATACCGAGAAAAGCTTCTCGTGATTCTGAGCTATTATCACGATGCGTTTTGTATTCGGCGTGTGCATGGGCCGTTGCGATTGGTGATAACTGAATGCTCCATAGCGCATTGACCTCATTTGGTACGACTGAATAACGTACATCAATGATCCGCAGTTTATCGCTAGGATCTTGCGCAACATAGCCATTAGAAAACCATCGAAAGCGTTCGATGTCTTTGGCTTGTTGTGATTTTGGGTCAAGCCACGGGAAGTCTCTATTGACGTCTAGCTTGGCAACGGATTCTCCAGGATAGGATTTGACTGTCGCTCCTACCCTTACTGCATCGATGTGGTAGTGCCCTTCCGTTTCATACACGATTTTCCAAACCAATATGTTGGCAAACGTAGGTTTTGCCGCCAGCCGTATCGGTGTATGCTGCCTTTCTTGCGCTAACTCCCATCCTGCGACTTCAGCTTTGTCTCGCTGAATCATCCCTAACGTTAGGTAAACCAGAGCCCAAAGAAAAGCGATACGAGCATACCAAGGGTTTCGCTTCAATGTTGCAAAAGAAACGAGTATCAATATGGGCAATGTAAATGCAGGATCGATAACCGAGACGGTATTCCATGCATAACGTAGGTTGCTTAGCGGCCAAAATAGTTGGGTGCCATAACTGGTGCAAGCATCCAGCAGCGCGTGAGTGCCATAGCCTAACGTGCAATAAAACCAACTTTGTTTAAACGTGAGTCCACGCCTTTTTGCAAATAACGGATGTAAAACCAAAGTGCAAATTAAGCTACCAATGGGAATAAACAACAGTGAATGAGTAAACTGTCGGTGATACTCCAACACTAACAATGGGTCACTCGATGAACGGATAAGTACATCTAAATCCGGAGCCATTCCAGCAAACAATCCTAAAACGCCAGCGATAACCAACTGTCCCCTTTTACTTGCCGACTGTGGTAACGATGCACCCAGTAAACCCTGCGTTAATGGATCCATAACTTACTCACGCCAAGGTGTCAGCGCCGATGTAAAAATGACCCACTAACACCGATTTAAAATTGACCCACCTGAGGCAAACTATCCGTTCGTAAATGGACAAAGCGGCGGATTATGATCAATCAGG